>JANXVZ010000047.1 GCA_025351405.1 Sphingomonadales bacterium
CCGCGGCGGCGCTGGGCGTATCATCCTTCAGCCGCGCCGCCACAGCTTCCGCCGCAGCCAGAACGCGCAGCACGTTGCCGCCCGCCAGCTTGGCGCAATCGGCATCGCTCCAGCCACGACGCAGAAGTTCGGCGATCAACATCGGATAGGTCTGGACGCCCTCCAGCCCGACCGGCGTATCGCCGATGCCATCAAGGTCGCCGCCGATGCCGACATGGTCATGCCCGGCAACCTTGGCGATGTGATCGACGTGATCGGCCACTTCGGCGAGGGTGGCGCGTGGCTTTGGATGAGACCTTTCCCAATCGGCCAACGCCGCCGCAGCCCGATCGGGCTGGCCGATTAACAGGCCGGCGTAGGGCGGCGCATTGTAGCGGGCGCGTTCGGCCGCATGGTCCGCATCCCAGCGTGCACGCGCGGCCGAGACATAGCCGGGCGCATAGTTGACCATGACAACGCCGCCGTTGGCTGCGAGCAACTTCAGCACATCATCGGGCACGTTGCGCGGGTGATCGACCAGTGCTCGCGCCGACGAATGGGAAAAAATCACTGGCGCCTTCGACACCGCGAGCGCGGCGCGCATCGTGTCGGGCGAGACATGGCTAAGGTCGACCAGCATGCCGATGCGGTTCATTTCGGCGATGACGACCTTGCCGAACGGCGTCAGCCCGCCATATTTCGGCGTGTCGGTGGCGCTGTCGGCCCAGTCATTGTCCAGAACATGGGTCAGCGTCATATAGCGCGCGCCGAGGGCGTAGAACTGCCGCAACGCCGGCAGCGAGTTGTTGATCTGGCTGCCGCCTTCGACCCCCATCAACGAGGCGATCTTGCCGGCCTTTTCGATGCGGCGGACATCGGCGGCGGTGGCGGCGAGTTCGAAAGTTTCCGGATGGCGCGCCGCGATGCCACGGATGATGTCGATCTGTTCAAGCGTCGCCTGCACCGCCGCTGGCCCGGTGACAGTGGCCGGCACGTACACCGACCAAAATTGCCCGCCGACATGGCCCTGCTTCAGGCGCGGGATATCGGTGTGCAGCGGGTGCTTGAACGTACGCGAATCTGCCGCCAGGTCGACACGCCACCAAGCCTCGCCATAATCCTCGCGAAGCTGCTCGGCCCAGTCATTGTGGCCATCGATGACCGGCGTCCTCGCAAGTATGGCGTTGGCATGGGCGACATCGGCGGCGGGCGGCGCGGCAAGCCCCGGCGCTGCGATGGCAACAAGGGCGGTGAGAAGCATGTGCATGGCAAACTTGTCGCACCTTCACACCCTGGCTTGCAAGACGGGTGGCAAAACCCGGCGAATTCGGGCTAACGTTCACGTCAACCGGAAACCAGGGGATCATGCCATGCTCGATACGGCCGAACGCGGCGCCTATAGCGCCGACCATGCCGCCTTTCGCGACACCGTGCGCAAGCTGTTCGACAAGGAGCTTTACCCCAACCTCGACAAGTTCGAGGAGGAAGGCATCGTTTCCAAGCAGTTCTGGCGCGCATGCGGCGAGAATGGCCTGCTGTGCCCGACGGTGCCCGAGCAATATGGCGGCCTCGGGCTCGATTTCGGCTATAACGCCGTCGTCAACGAGGAGCTTGCCTATGCCGGGTCGTCGGCGGGCATTACCCTCCAGTCCGACATCGTCGCCGACTACATCGTCGCTTATGGCTCGGAGGAGCAAAAGGCGAAATACCTGCCGCAGATGATCTCTGGCGAGCTGATCACCGCGATCGCCATGACCGAGCCGGGCGCCGGATCGGACCTGCAGGGCATCCGCACCACAGCCAAGCGCGACGGCAACCACTACGTCATCTCGGGGTCCAAGACCTACATCACCAATGGACAGAATGCCGGGTTGATCATCGTCGTCGCCAAGACCGATCCCGAAAAGGGCGCCAAGGGGACCTCGCTGATCCTCGTCGAAGCCAGCGCCGAAGGCTTCGCCCGCGGGCGCAACCTCGACAAGATCGGCCAGAACAGCGCCGACACTTCGGAACTGTTCTTCAACGAGGTCCGGGTGCCGATGACCGCCTGCCTCGGCGAGGAGAACAAGGGCTTCATCTACCTGATGAGTCAGCTGCCACAGGAACGCCTCGGCATCGCCATTTCGGCACAGGCCGGCGCGCAGCGCGCCTTCGATGAAGCGGTCAAGTTCACCAAGGACAGGAAAGCGTTCGGCAAGACCGTGTTCGATTTCCAGAACACCCGCTTCACCCTCGCGTCGCTGAAGACCCAGTTGCAGGTCGGTTGGGCGCACATCGACTGGGGCTTGAAGCGCCTGCTCGAAGGCAAGCTTACCGCCGCCGAAGCATCCGCGGCAAAGCTCTGGCACACCGAAATGCAGGGCGAAGTCGTCGATGCGGCGCTGCAGCTTCACGGCGGCGCCGGATACATGAACGAATACCCGATCGCGCGGATGTGGCGTGATGCGCGCGTGCAACGCATCTATGGCGGCACGAGCGAGATCATGCGCGAAGTGATCGCCCGCACGATCTGAGAGGCAGTCGTCAGGATTCTCCGGCAGTCGTCAACCGCCAGAGGCTTTCAGGACCCGGCCAACCAAAAAAAGGCCCGGAGCAGTCTGCTCCGGGCCTTTTCATTTGCTGTGGTCGCGGTCAGGCCGCGGGCTTGGCGGGTACCACGGCTGGCGGTGCCGCCATCGCCGTCGTCGCCGGTATCGCAGCGGCGGGCGCCGTGGCTGTGACCGGTGCCGCGGCCGGGCTGGTCGGCCCGGAAAGTGCCGGATAATCCTTCAACATATGATAGCCGCCGAGTGGCTTCTGAATGCCCTGGTGGCAGGTGGCGCAGTTGACCTTTAGCGGGTCACCCGCCGGCCCACGGCGGTTTGCCGGCCAGACGCTGTCGAGCGAGTTGATATAGCTGTTGTTGATCTCGCGAACCATGCGGATGCCGTACCACGCATTGACCCGGGTCGGCCGCGAGATCGCCCAATTCCCGAACGCCTGGGAATTGTGGCAGAAGCTGCAGTTGACCCCAAGGCTTTGCGACATGTGCATCATCAGGCCATAGGTCTTTTCAGTCTGCGAGATCGGCACGACATGGCCGGGGTTTCGCAGCTGCCTGGTGTCCTGCACCCGAATCTGTTCCTGGCCCGAGAGGTAGGAGCTGAACGAGTCATACGGCAGCGACGCATAGGCAACGCTTTGCAATGGCGTATCCTGCCCGTGCTTGTTGCCCTTGATGCCGCGCGGGTCGGCCACGGCGTTGGACCAGTGGTTGACCGGCACGGCGTTGCCGCGGTGACACGTCCAGCAGGTGACGCCTGCCCCGGCCGGGGCAACCGAAGCGACGGCCGTGCCGCCGGGGCCGGTTGCCACTTGGGCGAAATGCGGCTTCCAGTTGGCATTGATGTTCTGCGTCATCTGGAACATGCGGCGGGCGACAACCTTGGTGTATTTCTCGTCGGACGCCATGTTGGCCGGGTTATGGCAATAGTTGCAGCCCTGTTCGGGCGGTGCGATCCAGGTGGTGATCGCCGCCATGGTATAGTTGAACTGGTCGGTGCTGATGTCCCCCAGCACCTTGACGTTCTGGTACGTCACCCCGGCGCGTGGGCCTTGCAGCATGTCCGGCGTCAATGGATAGGGCGGCGGCGGCACCACGCCGGCCTTTTTCATGCCGCTCTTGTCGGTAACCAGTTGCTGGCCGGTCCCGCGCGGGCCGACCTGCTCGACCACCTTGGTGCCGAATTCGCAGCCGGTAAGGGCGAGAAGCGGTGCCACGATGGCGAGGATCTTGACGAAGTTACCCTTCATTTTGGTGCTCCCGGCAAAACGGCGGGATCGACGACACCGGTCGAAGGATAGGCTTCGGCATAGTGGTGCTTGACCGCCCATAGATACCAATTGTCCACGACAGTTCCTGTCAACAGGATGCCGATACCCCCGGTCAATGTGGTCAGCACGGCAAACCACCAGGCCCAGCGATGGATTGATTCCATTGTGGCGTTGAAGCCCATTGTCCAGCGCCAGAACAGCGCAGCGCGTTCTGACGCAGTGCCGCGGTCGGTGATCTGTTCGATTTCGCGCTCGCCGCCATAACGTCCAACCGCGAGGATCGTGGCGCCGTGCATGGCGAACAACAGCGTCGATCCATAAAGGAAGGCGATCGAAAGCGCGTGGAACGGGTTGTAGAACAGGTTGCCGTACCGGATCGAGAACGCCGCAGTCCAGTCAAGGTGCGGGAAGATGCCGAACGGCACCGCCTCCGACCAAGATCCCATCGCCAACGGACGAATGAAGCCGAGCACGAGGTACAGCCAGATGGCGCTGGCAAAGGCCCAGGCAACATGGGTGCCCATGTTGAGTTCCTTGGCGCGCCGGTAGGTACGCAGCCACCACAACAGGATCGAGGCCGTGAGGAAGGCGCCGGCGATCAGCCACCAGCCCCCTTCCGCCAGCGGCGGCAGTATCTTGAGGCCATATTTGGCAGGCGGTGGCTCGAGCGCCAGCCAGAACAGTTGGCGGATGAACTGGATGGGACTCCAGTTGACCGAGGCGAACATGTTGAGGCCGATGATTTCGAAGGCGAGGACGCCACAGATTATCGAGGCAAGCCCCAGCCGGCCAAGATAGAGCGGGCCAATCTGCGCCGCGCCCAGCTTGCCCATAAGGTAGCTGTAGCCGCCGGCGGGCGTGCGCGGTTCATTCAACGGCGACAATGGTACGCCGGGTTCGAGAACGCCGCGAAGCTGAACCTGGGTGAAGATATTCTGGTAAGCCATGATCCTGTCCCCCTCAGCGCCAGATCGGCAGGTTGAGCCACCAGGTCCACCATTCCGGCCACCCGCGTGACCAGAATGGTCCGCTGATGATGATGCAGACGGCGCTCCAGAACGTGGCGTTCAAGGCCAGCAGAAGCCCGACGCGGTGGATGCCCAGCGTGCCGACCGAATAGCCGATGAGGTCACGAAAGAAGGTGTCCTCATATTCCGGTGACTTGACATCGGTGCCCTTGGCCGGGTTGACCGCCGAAAGCACCAGCGAACCATGCAGGCCGAGCGCCAGCGCCGTGGTGAAGAAGAAGCTGACTGCCAGCATATGGGCCGGATTGTAATGGAAATGCAGATATTGGTAGCCGGTGTTGGATACCCAATCGAGATGGCTGAAGATGCCGTATGGAAAGCCGAAGCCCCAAGCGCCCAGCAGCATCGGCCGGATGACGACCAGCGAGACATAGGCGAAGATGGCGAAGCCGAATGCCACCGGGACATGATAGCCCATGCCGAGCTTCCGGCAGATTTCCGCCTCGCGCAGCGCCCAGCTGACAAAGGCACCAACCGCACAGATCGTGATGATCTGCCACAGCCCACCCTCGCGTAGCGGCGCAAACGCCAGGCCATATTTGATGTCCGGTGGCGCGATCGAGATCAGCCACGGGTTCCACGTCGGTCCGATCGCGGCGCCGTAGAAAATCAGTGCCGTGCCAAGCGCAGCAAAGAAGATCGTCGTGACGCCGAAAAAGCCGACGTAAAACGGGCCGACCCAGAAATCGAAGAGGTCGCCTCCGATGAAGGTGCCCCCGCGAACCCGATATTTTCGTTCAAAACTCAACAGCGCCATGGCGCACCTCCTCCCGGGCCGTTCAAGCGGCGCGGGCCTTTAGCGGGTGGTGCGGGCGGGCGAGGCTCGAAACTTCGATCCCCGCCCGTCTCGCCTTACCTCGTAAGCAACGCGGAACTGCCGTGCGTGTCAGGCCGGGCTTGCCGGCGCTGCCACAGCGGCAGTCGCAGCCGGTGCGCCCGAAGCGCCGTCCAGCCAGTTGTAGCGATCGGTGCTGAGCAAGATGAAGTGAATCAGGATTGCCAGCGCGAACAGGAAGACCGCGAGCGCCGTAAGGACGCGACGCGGATCGAAGGTTTGCCACATTCTCCACATTGTATCGTCTCCTTACGCGGCAGTACGCGGCGCGCCGGCATCGGCGTGCTGCTGGGTCACTTCGACGGCGGCAAATGCCTTCGATGGCCCGAGCCACGGACGCCATTCCCAGACGAGGAAGTGGGCGATGATCGCCACAAGCGTAAAGAAGCCCATGCTCATCACGAACAGCTTGTGGAATTCCTTCGCTTCCGCCTCGGTCAGGTAGGTGCCTGGCCCCATTTTATGATCACTCATGCGTTATCCTCCAGTAAGTCGCCGCACGGGGCCAGGATGGCCTCGCCCGACCGGCGCTTTGCGGCGTTGGAAACCACCGCAAAGGTGTTGAAGTCCGCGGAGATCGCGGACCAATGACTGCACCCGAAACTCGGAGCGCAATGGGGGTGAAGCGGGCGCATCATGCGGCCTGCGCTTCGAATAGCTGGGCGGCGGCGGCGAGCCGTGCCCGGGTAACCTGTTTTTCGCCGGCATCGCGCGCGGCACGTTCGGCGGCGTCGCGCAGCCGCTTGGCGGCGGAAATGCGCACCAGCACCGGTTGCTTGTCAACGAGTGCGTCGAGCTCGGAGCGGGCGTCGTCTTCCCAGCCGACCTGCTCCAGCAACCGCGACGGCGTGGCTTCTGCCCGGTCCATCTGGGTCGAGAGCGGGATGATGTTGAACAGGGCGTCGAACAGCGCGTTGCAGACTTCCTGGACAAGGTAGGTGCAGCCCGAATAGCCCATGTACGGCGTGCCGACATGCCGGCGAATGGCTGCCCCCGGGAAGCTGGCGGGGACATAGATCGAGCGGCTGCCCGCCTCTGCCATGTACATGCGCTCATTGTAGCTGCCGAACATGATCAGCGGTGCGTTGGTGCGGATGGCTTCCCGGACCTTGACGTTGTCGGGCTTGACCCCGGCCGACCGGTGAAAGCTGAAATTGCAGGGCAGCCCCATATCGTCCTCGAGGAACGCCCTTAGCCCGCGCGCATAGGTTTCGGTGGCGACGACGGCAAAGCTCGCGGTGCCGAAGAAATCCTGGGTGACCGAGCGCCACAGGTCCCACAGCGGTTTGATGGTGGTGTGCTTCTCGCGTTCGATGAAGGGCTCGGCATCGAGTCCGGTGAGTTCCGCGAGCTTGCGCAGGAACAAGGTCGTCGAATTGAGGCCGATCGGCGCCTGCAGATAGGGACGTTCGAGCGTTTCGCAGAGGCCCCGACCCCATTCGCGGTACATGCAGACGTTGACCTCGGCATCGGCCAGCCGGCGGATATCGGCAAGGTGTGATCCAAGCGGAAAAACCATGCCGACTTCGGCGCCGATACCCTCGATCAGCCGGCGGATCTCGTGGAGATCGCTCGCCATGTTGAAGGCGCCATACATCGGCCCGATGATGTTGACGCGCGGCTTGCTGCCCTCGGGCCGCGGGCGCAGGGCCGGGACTTTTTTCGGCCCGAACTGCGTCCACAGCCAGGTCAGGGCGCGATCGCCGGCCTGCCACTGGTCTTCGTCGATTGTGCGCGGCAGGAAGCGCTGGATATTGGTGCCTTCGGGGGTGACCCCGCCGCCGATCATTTCGGCGATCGAGCCGGTGACGACGACGGCGGGAAGGTGGGGGTCGAGGGTCTTCCAGGCGCGCTTCATGGCGCCTTCGGTGCCGTCGCGGCCGAGTTCCTGTTCGCCGAGGCCGGTGACGACGATCGGCAGCTCGTGCGGCGGCAGGCCGTCGGTGTAGTGTAGCACCGAAGTGACCGGCAGGTTCTCGCAGCCGACCGGGCCATCGATGATGACCTGCAGGCCCTTGATGGCGGTAAAGGCATAGACCGCGCCCCAATAGCCGCCGGCCCGATCATGGTCTAAAATCAACGTCATGACCCGACCGACTCCTCGGCCTTGGCGGCGGCGACCATCTTGGCGGCGTATTTGGCCTTGAACTGCGGGCGGTCGCTGGGGGTTTCCTCCCAGATCCCGGCTGAATAGCCGGTGCCGACGCCTTCGAAGAAATCGCGCATCGTGTCGAAACGCGCCTTGTTGGCGAGGGCGCCGTTGATGACCTGGGCAAGGCTGCCGGCACCTGCCGGCCCCATCAGCGGGCGTGCCGAGATGAGGTTGGTAAAATACAGCGCCGGGATGGCCTTCTGCTTGGCGTGCTGGACGACAGGCGTCGTGCCGATGGCGAGATCGGGCTGGAACTCGTCGACCGCGGCGAGATCGTTTTCAAGGCTGGCGCGATACTGGACGTGGACGCCCTTGGCCATCAGCCATTCGCGGTCGGGATCGGACCATTTGGTGCGCGGGCAGGCCGTGCCGACATAACGGACATCGGCGCCGCTTTCGACCAGCAACCGCGCCACCAGCAGTTCGGAGCCTTCATAGCCCGAGACGGTGATGCGGCCCTTGATCGGCTTGGCAGCAAGCGCGCCGGCGATGGCGGGCAGCCATTTGTTCTGCGCGGCGGCGACTTTTTCGGCGGCAATTCCGCAGGCATCGCCAATGGCGGCGAGCCAGGCGGCGGTGCCATCATGGCCGACCGGCGCACTGCCGACGACCTTGCGGCCAGCGGCTTCGAATTCGCGAACCGATGCGGTGTAGAATGGATGAATGGCGGCGACGGCAGCGCAATCGAGCGCCGAATAAAGTTCCCGCCATTCGCGCGTCGGGACCACCGGACCAGCAGCGAGACCCATCGGTTCGAGCAGCATCGAGATACCGACGGGATCGGCCGGGAACATCTCGCCTAGAAGAGTTATCGTCGGCAGGCCGGGGCGTTCGGCGGGGGCCGCGACCGGCCCGGCCATGACTTCCTTGCGGGCATAGGCGAGCATGGCGCCGGCAAGGACATCCTTGGCCTCGGCATGGGTGGGGATGCCGAAGCCGGGGACATCGATGCCGATGACGCGGACGCCGTTGATGACGTCGGGCAACAGTTGCAGCGGCACGCCGGATGCCGTCGGCACGCACAGATTGGTCACGATGATGGTGTCATACAGCGCCGGGTCAGCGAGCTCCTGGACCGCATCGCGGATATCTTCGAACAGCTTGCCGGTGACCAGCGACTCCGAATTGAAAGGCACATAACCGACAGTGCGACGTGCGCCGTAGAAGTGCGACGTGAAGGTCAAGCCATAGACACAGCATGCCGAGCCCGACAGCACGGTGGCGGTGCGGCGCATCCGCAAACCGACGCGCAGCGAGCCAAAGGCCGGGCACATCGATTGCGGCTGGTCGTGCGGACCCTTGGGGTAATCGGCCGCATAGCGATCGAGGATTGCGGACTTGCCGGCCTTGGCCGCCGCGTCGCGCATCGTGTCACCACCGGCATGGCAACCCAATTCCTCGGGCGTCGCCGCTGGCTCGAAGCCACCGAGATCAGCCAAGTCAGACATGGTCGTAGACCACCTCCAGCGACGGCTTTGTTTCAAAGACGCCGCCGCGCATGTCGGCCTGGCTGGCGGGTTTCAACGTCACCGCGCCGCCGGTTTCCTCGGGCGAGAACAGCCCGAGCAGGCCTTCCGACGTTAGCGGGGTCGGCCGCACCGGCGGCGCCACCGCGACGTTTTCGGCGAGCTCCTCGAACAGCGAGCCCCATTGGCCATCGGGGGTGCCGATGATCTGGTAATTGGCGGATTTCTTACGGATATCCTCGTTGGCCGGGATCGAGATCAGCACCGGGATGCCGACCGCCTCGGCAAACGCCTGGGCTTCGCCCGAACCATCGTCCTTGTTGATGAGGATGCCGGCGACGCCGACATTGCCGCCCATCTTGCGGAAATATTCGACCGCCTTGCAGACATTGTTGGCGACATAAAGCGACTGGAGGTCGTTGCTGCCGACGACGATGACCTTCTGGCACATGTCGCGGGCGATCGGCAGGCCGAAGCCGCCGCAGACGACGTCGCCGAGGAAATCGAGCAGGACGTAATCGAAGCCCCATTCATGAAATCCGAGCTTTTCGAGCAGCTCGAAACCATGGATGATGCCGCGACCACCGCAGCCGCGGCCAACCTCGGGCCCGCCCAGCTCCATCGCGAAGACGCCGTCGCGCTGGAAACACACGTCCTCGATGCGGACTTCCTCGCCGGCGAGCTTTTTCCTGGCGCTGGTCTCGATGATGGTTGGGCATGATTTGCCACCGAACAGCAGCGACGTGGTATCGGATTTGGGGTCGCAACCGATGAGCAGCACGCGCTTGCCCTGCTGCGCCATCATGTACGACAGGTTCGACAGCGCAAAGGATTTGCCGCTACCCCCCTTGCCATAAATGGCGATGACCTGGGTTTCCTTGGTCACTTCGCCGGTGTGGACCGGATCGGGCTCGATCGCCGCCTCTTCGCGCAGAGCGAGGACTTCGTCGAGAAGGCTGCTTACACTCACGCGACATGTCTCCAGTCGAGGACCATCTTCAGGCAGGCCGGGTTCGAAAAAGCTTCAGGATAGGCCGTCGCGGCGCGGGCCGCCGGCTCGACGTTGGTGACAAGGCCGTCGAACGACAGGCGGCCGCTGCCCGCCATCGCAATCACGGCGGCAAGATCGTCGGGCAGGAATTCAGTGGCGATGCGGATGCGGGCCTCGCGGCGAAAAGCCGGGGCGAAATTGAAGCTCAGCGGTTCCGGATAGAAGCCCGCGAGAACGATTTCCCCGCCATGGCTCATGTGCCAAATCGCCTTGTCGAGGATCGCCGAATCACCGCTGGCATCGTAGATGCTGCGATAATCGCGGCGATCGTCGTTGTCGGGCTTGGTAACGGCATAACCTTCGGCGCCGTCGAAACGCGCCGGGTTGACCTCCCACACCGTCGGATAGCGGCCTCCGGCGACCGCCATGCGGGCCAGCAAGCGCCCCAGCACGCCATGGCCGATGATCAGATCCGGCAGATTGCCGCCCGCCAGGGCATGACGCGCGGTCGCGGCCAAGGACATCAGCACTGCCGATGACCCCATGCCTTCCGGAATGCCGAGCACCCGCGCCGAACCGGTGACGAGCGTGCTGGCAGAGCCGCCGAACAGCCCGCGCGCGCCAATGAATTTCGATGAACCGGGAACGAACACCTGTTCGCCGATGCGGGCCTTGCCGAGCGGACCGGCATCGACGACGCGACCGACGGCTTCGTAGCCAGGTACCAGCGGATAGCCCATGCCGGGGAACGGCGGCATCGAGCCGTTGAACATCAGCTTTTCGGTGCCCATCGAAATGCCGCTGTATTCGACGGCGACAACGAGCTCGTCACCCTCCGGCGGCGTCATGCCAAGGCGTCGAAGCGCAACGCGCCCCGGGCCTTCCACAACAACTGCCAGCGTATCCATTTCGGCTCCCCTGAGGAGCGGCGATCTCGCGCCGCCACTTCCTCATGACCGCCATGTTATCTCAAACAAGATAGATGTAAAGCTGGCTTGACGCTTTTTAGCGTCAGATTTTTCTGACACTTGTTCAACGCCGCGCCACGATCAGGCGCGTGACCATCGGCAAGGCGGTACGCGCCTCGTGAATATGGCGGAATCCCGCCGCTGCCAGCATGGTGCGATAGATGTCGACGCTGCGGGGGCGGCCCGAGCCCATTGCCCACAAATAAAGCCCGAAATAGGCATCACCCATAGCCTCGGCACCACGTGTTCCGGCCATCGGCTCGGCAATCAACAGGGTGCCGCCGGGCGGCAGGGCGGCGTGGACCTTGGCAAGCAGCGCCGTGACGACCGCGTCATCATGGTCATGGAGAATGCGCACAAGGCTGATGACATCGGCCCCGCCGGGCAAGGCGTCGTCGCGAAAGCTGCCGGCGATAATCTCCACATTGTCCAGCCCGCGCTTTGCCAGCGCCTGGCGCGCGCCCGTGGCGACTGCGGGCAGGTCGAACAGCGCCAGGCCCAGTTGCGGATGACGGGCAGCCACATCGGCGAGGAATGCGCCATGTCCGCCGCCGATATCCAGCAACTTCCTGTATTTGCGAAAATCATGGGCATCCAGCAACTGTTCCGCCACCATTGGCTGGGACGCCGCCATCAACCGCGAATAGGCGTCACTGCCGGTGCTTTGTGCACTGTCGTCGGGAGTGCCAGCGCCGGAATGTTCGGCATAGGGCCAGAACCCGGCCAGCCTGCCGCCGCCCCGACCACGCCGCAACAGTGCCACCGGATCGGCAAGATCGGCATAAAGCAATTTGTGGTGCTCGATCATGGCCAGCGCACCGGGGTTCGCCGCCAGCGCCGCGCCGCGCACCCCAAGCGCCACCCGATCGCCGGGCAGCATTTCCACGAGGTCGAGGGCTGCGGCCGCTGCGAGCAGGCGCCGCAGCGCGTCATCGCCCAGGCCGGTTTTCAACGCCAGGAAATCGACGCCCAGCGGGGCATCGGACAGGGATGCAATTATGCCAAGGTCTACACACGCCGTTAGCGTCTGGGTGTAGACAAACCCCGTAACCAGCCCGAACAGCGCGCCGGCATGGCCCCGCGCGGTGCGGCGCAGCAGCGGCGTCCGCATCGCCAGGCGTTGAAATTTGGCGTCGGCGAGCCAGCGGTTGCGCCAGATCGTCCAGCGTTCGTGCCAGGAAGCCGGCTTTGCCGGTGCGGCGTGCGACACTGTGTCAGTCTCATTTTCGGTCATGGTGTAAGGGACTCTGGACAGTCGCACCGAGCGGGTCAATTATGACCGGTGTGGAGACAAGTGTGGCGACAGGCAATCCCGTGGTGATCATCGGCGCTGGCATCGGCGGGCTATGCGCTGCCGCAGCGCTGGCCGGCGCCGGCGTTCCCGTAACCGTCGTCGAACGGCAGGCTTCACCGGGCGGCAAGCTGCGCACGGTCGACTGCGATGGCGCCGCCGTGGATGCCGGGCCAACGGTGTTCACCGCGCGCTGGGTGTTCGAAGCACTGTTCGAAAGCCTTGGCGAGCGGCTCGACGACCACCTGACGCTGGTCCCGGCCGACCGTCTCGCCCGCCATGCTTGGCAGGACGGTTCCAGCCTCGACCTCTGGGCCGATCCGGCCCACAGCCGCGACGCCATCGGTAACTTTGCCGGCGCCGGAGAAGCGCGCGGGTATGATTCGATGCGCGCCGAAGCCGCCCAAATCTGGAATGCCCTCGAGCATCGCTACATGGAGGCACCGGTCACCACCCCCATCGGGCTGGCGGCGCGGTTCGGCCTGCGCGGTCTGCCGGAGATGTTGGCGATCAACCCGTTCCAGACGCTGTCCGGCGCCCTCGCCAGGCATTTTCGCGACCCTCGCCTGCGCCAGCTTTACGGGCGTTACGCCACCTATTGCGGCGCATCGCCCTATCAGGCGACAGCAACGTTGATGCTGATCGCGCATCTGGAGGCGCGCGGCGTCTGGCTAGTCGAAGGCGGCATGCATCGACTGGCACTGGCGATTGCCGACCTCGCCGCGAGCCGGGGCGCGGTCTTTCGCTACAACGCCGATGTCCGCGAGATTCGTGTCACCGATGGCCGCGCCGCCGGGGTGCTCCTGGGCGACGGAGACTATATCCCGGCCAGCGACGTCCTTGCCAACTGCGACGCCAGTGCGCTTGCCGCTGGCCGCTTTGGAGCCGCTGCCGCGAGGGCCGTCCCGGGCACGCCGCCGGCCGCACGCTCGCTGTCGGCGCTCACCTGGATGATGAAGGGCGATGCGTCGGGCTTTGAGCTTGACCGGCACAACGTGTTCTTCTCGAATGACTATGCGCGCGAATTCGCGGAACTGTTCGGGCAGGCGCGGCTGCCGTCGGCGCCCAGTGTATACGTCTGTGCCCAGGATCGTGGCTGGGCCACGCCGCCTTCAGGGCCGGAGCGTTTCCAGCTTATCGTCAATGCGCCCGCCACGGGAGACGGGCGCGCACCAACACCAGGGGAGATCGAGACATGCGAGGCGGCGACGTTCGCGCTGATGAGGCGCTGCGGGCTGGAGTTGACTCCGCAAACGACGGTGCGCGTCGGGCCGGCGATGTTCGAGGGGCTTTTCCCTTCGACGGGTGGGGCCCTTTATGGTCGGGTCTCGCACGGGTGGCGGGCCAGCTTCCGCCGGCCGGGGAGCCGCACTGGCCTCGCCGGCCTGTGGCTCGCGGGGGGGTCGGCACACCCGGGGGCGGGCGTGCCGATGGCGGCCTTGTCCGGCCGCTTGGCGAGCGCTGCGATCCTTTCGGCCCGCGCTTCGACGGCGCCGTCCCGGCCAATGGCTATCGCTGGTGGTATCTCGACGCGGAAAGCGACGACGGCCGCTTCGGCCTGACGGTCATCGCCTTTATCGGCTCGGTATTCTCGCCCTATTATAAATCGAGCGGCCGTGACGCGCCCGAAAATCACGTCTCGCTCAACGTGGCGCTGTATGGCGCACGTGGCAAACGCTGGACCATGACCGAGCGAGGCAAAGCCGCGCTGTGGCGCGACCGCACCAACCTGAAAATCGGCCCCAGCCAGATCCGGTGGGACGGCAACGCGTTGGTCATCGACGTCGATGAAGTCGGCGCCGTGCTGCCGCTGCCGGTGCGCGGACGCATCCGGCTGATACCGGAGGTGCTTGGGCAACGTCGTTTCCGCCTCGATCCGCAAGGCCGCCATGTCTGGGAGCCGCTCGCCCCCCGTGCCCGTGTCGAGGTGAGCTTTGCCCAGCCCGATATTTCATGGGCCGGCCAGGGCTATCTCGACGCCAACCACGGCAGCGAACCGCTCGAAGACGGATTTGCCGATTGGCAATGGTCGCGCGCGCATCTCGCCAACGGCGAGACGGCGGTCATTTACGAAGGGCGACTCGCCGATGGCGGTGGTTTCGGCATGGCATTGCGGATCGGCCGTGACGGCAACGCCGAGGTGGTCGAGATGCCGGCCCCTGTGCAACTCGGATCGACGCTGTGGCGAATGGACCGGCTGACCAGGGCCGATGCCGGCCATGAGGCCCGTCTGCGCGCCACATGGGAGGACACGCCGTTCTATTCGCGCTCCACGCTGTCGACACGGATGTTCGGCGAAGATGTGACGGCGGTGCATGAAAGCCTGTCGTTGCACCGTCTGCGATCACCCGTTGTCCAATGGATGCTGCCCTGGCGCATGCCGCGACGGTTATAGGACGTCAGTTCTTGTCGCTGTCGCCGCCCTTGCCGGGCTTCGTGCGCAGCGACCACAATTGCCAGGCCACGAAGATGCCGACGATGCCAAAGCTCATCGCCATCTCGATAAGGCCATAGTAACGGGGGTCGATCATGCGGCGCCTCCTGGTAACGAACTGTGGGTATGCTGCGATGGTATACATTTTCAAAAAGCGATAAACGCCTCGGGCTACTGCTCCTGCACGATGCAAGGCCCGGCAGCGCGGCAGGCTGCAGTCTGACGCGCCCTTTGCTGCTGGGCCACAACCGAGATCATAATTGTCACAATTGGTTCGCCTAGGGAACCAAACGCCTCCCAATGCATCATTGAAGATAGCGCGTACGCCTGAAGCCGCGCATCAACCCTGGGGAGGGGAGCGATGATATTTGAAAGCTCGCAGCGTCGCGGCCTGGTTGTCCGCACCGTGCTCGGCACGATATTGGCCGGCAGCGCGATCCCGGCAATGTCGCAATTGACCACGGCAACGGTCCGGGGAAGCGTTTCCACGGCTGACACGGCCAATGCCGGCGCGACGATCTCGGCACGCAATATCGACAGCGGTTTCACTTCGCGCGCCGTGGCGGGGCCCGGCGGGGCGTATGTGTTGCCCGGTCTTCGGCCAGGCACCTATGACATCACGTTCAGCGCCGATGGCAAGAACACGACGCGGCGCGTCACGGTCGGCGTTGGCCAGTCTTCCACACTCGATGTCGATCTTGCGCCCGCAACGACCGCCGATGCGATGATTGTGGTGACCGGGTCGCGCCTTATCGAGACCCGGACATCGGAGATCGGCACCAACGTCACCACGCGGCAGATCGAGGATCTGCCCCAGGCCAGCCGCAACTTCCTGAATTTCGCCGATCTGGCGCCCGGCGTCAGGGCCAGCAAGAACGAGAACCGCAAGACCTTCTCTGCGGGCGGTATTGGCGAAGATCCCAATGGCGAGAGCCTCGCCAGCCCGCAGGTCAACGTCTTCGTCGACGGTGTCAGCCTCAAATCCAACATCCAGCAGGGTGGTCTGGTCGGCGGCGACTCCAGCCGCGGCAACCCGTTCCCGCAAGGTGCGGTGCAGGAGTTCCGCGTCCTCAGCGCCAACTACAAGGCGGAATATGAAGACGCCGGCGTTTCGGTCATCACCGCCGTCACCAAATCGGGCGGCAATGAATTCCACGGCGAGGCATTCGGGTTTTTCCAGAACAAGGACATGCGCGAGAAGGATTATTTCGAAAAGCTGGAGAACCGGCCCAAGGGCGATTTCAAGCGCAAGCAATACGGCGGTTCGCTCGGCGGTCCGATCATCAAGGACAAGCTCAATTTTTTCGTATCGTATGAAGGCAACGATGAGGATCGGCTGCTCAATGTCAGGCTTGGCCAACGCACGCCCGCAAATATCGCGCGCTTCGGCAGCTACGAGGGGACCTTTGCCAGCCCGTTCCGCGAGGACCTTGGATTTGCCAAGCTGACATTCCAGCCCGGCGACGACGACAAGGTCGAGCTTTCTGGAAGTGTGCGGATCGAAAAGGAAACCTCCGGCTTTGGCGGTGCCACATCACAGGAGACCGCCTCCCTCAACAAGAACAACGTCTATACCGGCAATCTGCGCTGGCAGCACAACAAGGGCGATTTCCAGAATGAGGCATCGCTCGACTATGTCTGGTACAAGTTCGAGCCGACGTCGCTGAATCCCGATCTGGTCGGCCAGGATTTCCAGGGTGTCATTCGTATCGGTGGCCGCGACACCACCCAGCGGGTCGTGCAAAAGGGCCTGACACTGCGAGACAATGTCACGCTGTCCAACATCGATGCACTGGGCGGCAACCATGTCATCAAGTTCGGCGGCAAGATCTCGTTCCAGAACTATCAGGTCAACAACAATCTCAATGGCAACCCGTTGTACCAATACAGGATTGACGCTTCGCAGGGTCTGGATTTCTCCTTTCCGTTCCAGGCGCTTTATGGGCTCGGCAACCCCGATGTCAGCGCCAAGGACACACAGATCGGCGTGTTCATCCAGGACGATTGGGAAGCGACCGACAAGCTGACCTTCAACCTCGGCCTGCGCTGGGACTATGAATCGAACGCCAAGAACAACAGCTATGTAACGCCTGCGGATGCAGTCGCGGCGCTGCGTGGACTGGAGGCGGTGCTCGCTCCGCAGGGCAGCAGCTTTCGCGCCGACGACTATATATCGACAGGATCGAACCGAAAGCCCTACACCAAGGCGTTCCAGCCCCGGATAGGCGTTTCCTACGACGTCTTCGACGACCAGCGGACGGTGTTCTTTGCAGGTTTCGGTCGCTATTTCGACCGTACGCTGTTCCGCAACGCAGCCGAGGAAAGCCTGTTCCGCCAGTTCACCCTGCGCACCTTTGCCTTTTCGCGGGACGGCGCACCGCGCGATGGCCAAGCGACGATCGCATGGGATCCTTCCTACCTCACTCGGGCCGGGCTCGACGGGCTGATCGCCACCAATGTCGCGCCCAACGGTGAATTGCGGGTCATCCGCAACGATACCCGTCCGCCACGCACCGACCAGTACAGCATCGGGGTCCGGCAGAAGATCGGCCATATCCAGACCTCTCTGAGCTACACGCACATCGAAGGCCGCAACCAGGTTGGCTATTTCCCCGCCAATCGGTCGGTGGCGCGCAACGCCGACGGGTTCTATGACTTCATCCCCGTGACCGGTTTCGGCAACGTCGTCGCCTTGAGCGAGGACCGCGCCAGCCGCTATGATGGCGTCTTTCTGACCATCGACAAGCCTTACACGGCTGCTTCACCCTGGGCGCTCAACATCGCCTACACGCTCGCCTTCTCCAAGGAGCGCGGCTACAGCTTCAACTTCGATTTCCCCGATATCGCCGGCCAGCCGTTCCGGCCCAACGCCGGCAATGAACGCCACCGGGTCGTCATTTCCGGCCTGGTCGACCTGCCGTGGGGCCTGCAGGCTTCCACGCTGATGACGTTCGCGTCGGGACAGCCCTATTTTGTCACCGATGCGAGCCAGGGGTTCGGCGGCGGACTGGTGCTTGGCAATTATGGCAAGGCCGATGGCTTCCGGCAGGTGGACCTGCGGCTCGCCAAGAACTTCTACTTCAGGGGCAACGACGGCAAGGGCCCCCGCCTTCAGGTCATCGCGGAAGTGTTCAACGTGTTCAACCGCGCCAACTTCGGCGGCTATGACGGCTTTGTACCCAAACTGCCGGAGGTCAACGCCAATTTCGGCACGCCCAACAGTCTCAACGGGCCTCCGCGATCGTTCCAGATCGGGGGCCGGTTTACATTTTGATGGATGGCGCCGACTCGAACCCATTCCGTCTCGGCCGCCGCACCTTTCTCGCCGGGGCGGCAACGTTGGGCGCCGCCAGCTGCACACGCCTCAAGGTTGCGCTGGGCCCCCTGCCCGGCGAGCAGGGCTTGCCGCCGGTGCCGCGGGGTGCCGCTGTCGAGCGATTTCTCGACGATGTTCAGTTGCGGACGTTCAACTATTTCTGGAACACCACCGAGGAACGTCGCGGCCTTGCACCGGACCGCTTCCCGAACGTTACGTTTTCCAGCATCGCGGCGATGGGCTTTGCCCTCACGGCCTTTGTCATCGGCGTCGAACGTGGATTCGTCAGTCGTGCCGATGCCGCAAAACGTACGCTCGCCATGTTGCGCTGGCTGGTCAGCGCACGGCAGGGCGACGATCCCGCGGCCACGGTGGGATACCGGGGATTCTTTTACCATTTTCTCGACAACACCAGCGGGCTGCGTTTCGAGAAAACCGAATTGTCGACCGTCGATACGGCCTTGCTGATGGCCGGCGTCCTGCTCGCGCAAAGCTATTTCGACGCGAAGGGGGAAGGCGAGATTCGCACGATCGCGGACCGGCTGTATCGCCGTGTCGACTGGCGCTGGGCGATGACGCGCGCGCCGGTCGTGTCCATGGGCTGGACACCTGAAGCCGGCTTCATCGCCTATGACTGGGTCGCCTATAACGAAGCGATGCTGGTCTATCTGCTCGGGCTGGGTTCTCCCGAGCCCGAGCGCGCGCTCGATCGGGCCAGTTGGGATGCCTGGAGCGTGCGGCTGGCGACGTACTGGACCGATTCCGGCAGCCTTTCGATGCTGCGCTTCCCACCGATGTTCGGCCACCAGTACAGCCATGTCTGGATTGACTTCCGCGGTATCCAGGACGAGTTCATGCGGTCCAAGGGCATCGATTATTTCGAGAACAGCCGGCGCGCCACCATCGCGCAACGCAGCTATGCGATGGCCAACCCTTACGGCTGGCGCGGCTATGGCCCCGACGAGTGGGGCCTTACCGCATGCGACGGCCCCGGCGGTTTCAACATCGATGTGCTCGGCGAACCACGCAGCTTCCGGTCGTATTCGGCACGCGGGGTCGGTGCATTTGACGACGGCACCATCGCCCCGACCGCTGCGGGCGGATCGATGCCCTTTGCCCCGGAAATCTGCATACCGGCGCTGATGACGATGCGAGCGCGCCATGGCGACGCGCTATACGGGGCCTACGGCTTCTACGATGCGTACAACCCCACTTTCGATTTCGATCAGCGCGTTACCCATGGCAAGGTCACGGCCGGCAAGGGCTGGTACGACACCGACTGGATCGGAATCGACCAGGGTCCGATACTCGCCATGATCGAGAATTACCGTACCGGTCTTGTCTGGCGGATCATGGCGCGCAATCCCAACATCCGCCGCGGGCTCACACGCGCGGGTTTTACCGGCGGCTGGCTCGGGTGATGACCGGCATCAGCCGCCGCGAATTGCTCGGGACCGCAATGGTCACGTCTGCCCTGGTGAATGCCCGTCCGGTGTTTGGGATGGCATTGGCTGCGGCGGGGGGGCGCGATCCGCGGGTCGAGGCGTTGATTGCCGCGATGACCCCGCGCGAAAAGGCGGGGCAGCTGACATTGATGGCGTCGGCAATCGGCGGTCGTGCTGCGACAGCGCTCAACCCGCCCGGCACCGCCGCCGGCGCTGCCGCCCAGATCGCCGCGGCGCGGGCCGGCGAATTGACCGGAGTCTTCAACGGCGAAGGCAGCGGCTGGCACCGCCGGTTGCAGGACGCCGCCGTCAACAGCCGCCTCGGCATCCCGATGATCTTCGCTGCCGATGTCATCCACGGCTTTCGCACCATCTTTCCGGTTCCGCTCGCCGAGGCGGCGAGTTTTGACCCCGGACTTGCGCAGCGGACCGCGCGCGTCGCGGCTATCGAAGCCGCTGCGGCGGGTATCGACTGGACCTTTGCGCCGATGGTCGACATCGCGCGCGATTCCCGCTGGGGGCGCGGGGTTGAAGGTGCCGGAGAGGATGTGCTGCTGGGCCGCCTGTTCGCCGCCGCCCGCGTTGCCGGCTTCCAGGGCAGGTCGCTCACCGACCCTGACGCCGTCGCTGCCTGCGCCAAGCACTTCGCCGCCTATGGCGCCGGCGAGGCCGGACTCGACTACAACAGTGTCGACATGTCCGAACGCACGTTGCGCGAGATCTATTTTCCACCGTTCGAATCGGCATTGGGCGCGGGCGCCGCGTCGGTGATGGCGGCGTTCAACGAGATCTCGGGCATCCCGGCGACGGCAAACCATTGGCTGCTCAGCGATGTGCTGCGCGGCGAGTGGGGATTTCGCGGGCTCGTCGTATCGGATTATACCGCCGACGAAGAACTTATCGCGCACGGCTTTGCCCGTGATGGACGGGACGCCGCACGACTGGCGTTTCTGGCCGGCGTCGACATGAGCATGCAAAGCGGGTTGTACCTGGCGCATTTGCCCGAACTCGTTGCCAGCGGGGCCGTACCCGTGGCGCGGCTTGACGAAGCCGTGCGCCGGGTGTTGACCCTGAAGGCTGCCGTGGGCCTGCTCGACGATCCGTTTCGCCGGCTTGGCGCAGGGCGTGAACGGCGACTTGTACGGCGACCAGCGCACCTTGCCCTGGCGCTCGAGGCGGCAAGGCGCGCCATCGTGTTGCTGAAGAATGATGGCAACCTACTGCCGTTGGCACAAGGCCAGCGGGTCGCGCTGATCGGGCCGTTCGCTGCGGGGGCCCACGATCTGATCGGGCCGTGGAATGTCTATGGCGATGATGGCGAGGCTGTCGATCTGGCGACGGGCCTTCGCGCGGCGCTGCGCGATCCTGCCCTGCTGACGGTTGCGGCAGGCTCCGGGGTGGAGGCTGCATTGCCTGGCGGAATTGGCGCTGCCGTTGCCGCGGCACGTGCCGCCGATGTCGTTGTTCTCGCGATCGGAGAGGCAGCGAACATGTCGGGCGAAGCCCAGTCACGGACCGACGTGACAGTGCCGGCTCCACAGCGCGATCTGGTGCGCGCTGTTGTCGCCACCGGCAAGCCGGTCGTGATCGTCCTGACGACGGGTCGCGCCCTGGCGCTGGACGATGCCGTGCTGGCGGCGCCGGCGATTCTGGTCAGCTGGTTTCTCGGATCCGCGGCGGGCACTGCCATTGCCGAAACGCTGGTAGGCCACAGCGCCCCCTCCGGTCGCCTTCCCGTCAGTTTCCCGATTGAAAGCGGCCAGGAACCATATCACTACGATCACAAACCTACGGGTCGTCCACAGCCACCTGGCGCGCTGCAGCCATACAAGGCGCGCTATCGAACCGTTCCGAACCTGGCGCGCTTCGCTTTCGGTCATGGCCTGACCTACGGCCAGATGGTCTACGGCGATCCGGACGTCGGGGGCGGCGAGCTTGGCTGGAACCACACTATCGATGTTTCGGTGCTGGTGACCAACACCGGCAAGACCGATGCATCCGAAGTCGTGCAAGTGTATGTGCACGCCCGCAGCGCGTCGGTGACACAGCCGGTGCGCCGGCTCATTGCCTTTCGGCGGTGTCGAATTGCGCCGGGCACGTCCGAGACGGTCCACTTTGTCCTAGACCGCAAGGACCTTGGCTTCACCGGTATCGACGGTCGCGCCACCGTCGAGCCGGGACGTTTCGATATCTGGATCGCGCCATCCGCGGAAGCCGGCCAGCCCGCCCAAATCGAGCTGCAGCCGCCGATTGCCTCCGCCTCGGCGCCATGAGGCACCGTGCGTCACCGCCGCCAGAGCGAGCGTGCCAGCAGATGGCGACGTGAGGCACATAACTCAGGGACGATCATCTGCGCCTTTGCGCCAGATCCCGAACAGGCCGGAGCCGATCTTGATGAGGTTCAGCGTGACCGAAAGCGGCTTCACATCGGGGAGCATCATCAGGACCAGTTCGCCCGCGTCGATACCGACGTCGATCAGGTCGATGGTCAGGCGGCCCTTCCCCAGCGCATCGATCAGCCTGAGCGCCTGGCCGCCTGCATCGGGTGGAGTGGCGGCACCACAGAGGTCGGCAATCGCGAATACGATCTTTTGCACCTCGTCCGACATCTGGCCGGCACCATCACCGGGAACCCCAGGCCGGCCGAGCGGTATCGTGTCGATGAAGCGGTGGTCGAGAAGGTGGTCCGGAAGACGGAGGCCGTGTCCCACCATGCCCGAGCCCGTCGATCCCACTGCCAGCGGCGTTCCGGGTGGTTGGCTGCTTATCGTCGAAAGTACCGGCTGCGATACCGCGATCTTCATAGCCCTTCTCCCATCCGCCACCGGGCGCGAAGGGCCATCCTTCCTGCCTCGATGCCGACAAGCAAGTCACGCTTTCGGCGCCCGCGCCAATGCGCAGCTGCAAACTCAGTGCATCAGTCGGTAACCGACTCCCGGTTCGTTGCGGATGAGTGATGGCGATGACGGGTCCACCTCCAGCTTGCGGCGCAGGCTGCGCACGGTGACGCGCAGATATTCGACATCCGCCGCATGGGCTTCGCCCCAGACCGATATCAGAAGCTGGCGATGGGTGATGACCCTGCCGGGGTGGCGCGCAAGTTCGGCAAGCAAGGCCAGTTCCTTGCGGGTTAGAGGCACCTCGGCACCGTTCAACCGCACTTCCCGTCGCGGCATGTCGATGCTGATACCGCCAACGACCAGCGGGCCGGTCTTTGCGCCGCCGCGATGGCGCAGGGCGGTCCGGACACGGGCAAGCAATTCGTCGGTATCGAATGGTTTGACGATATAGTCATCGGCGCCAAGATCGAGTGCCGCGACCTTTTCCGACGTCGCGTCCCGTGCCGTGAGGACGATGACAGCTCGGTCGAGCGCCGTTAGCAGTGGCACGAGTTCCAGTCCGTCCCGATCGGGCAGGCCGAGGTCGAGCAAGACGAGTTCGCAGCCGGTGCGACGGGCGAGGGCCAGCCCATCGGCCGCATTGGCGGCATCGTCGACGCCATGGCCGGCGCGTTCCAGCGCGCCGCGGACCAGCCGACGGATTGCGGGCTCGTCGTCGATGATCAGGATTGGCGCGGTCATGCAGGCGCAAAGCCGCGTCGGATCGCCGCTTCCGGCCAGGTGATCGTAAAGCGCGCACCCGCAGCATCGTTGCGGTTCGCGGCCGTGGCGGATAAGCCCATCGCGCTGGCAAATCCCTTGACGATGGCGAGACCCAGACCCGTGCCGCCGCTGCGATCATCGCCTTCGACGCGGGCAAATCGATCGAACAGCATCGCCTCCTGCCCCGCGGGCAACCCCGGCCCGGCATCGAGGACCGACAAAGTCAATCCATTGGACGTGCGACGACCCTCGATGGTGATGGCACTGCCTTCGGGCGCGAACTTCGCGGCGTTGCCGATCAGGTTGATGAGAATGTGGTGAAGCAGGCGCGGATCGGCCTCCACCAGCGGCAGCGACGGCGGCACGTCGAGCACGAGCCTGTGGTGGAGAAGCTCCGCCTTGAGGTCGTGAACCGCGCCGCCGATGGCGTCGACCAGATCGGTCGCCTCGGCCTTGACCGAGACCGAGCCACTGTCGAGCCGCGTCATTTCGACCAGATCGTCGAACACCCGGCGCAGGCGGCGTGCTTGCGCCTTCAACGTCGCGGCAATCGGCGAAGGACTGTCGGCCGCAAGCGCCTCGGCGGCCGCAACCACCGACGTCAGCGGTGTCTTCAAGTCATGGCCTATCGAAGCGAGCAGTGTCACACGCAACTCGTCGCGCTGTCTCAGGTTGTCGAGTTCCCGGGCGTCGGCCTCCAGCCGGATACGTTCCTGCGCCAGCGCCGCCTGGCCAACAAGGGTGGAGAACAACAACCGCCGATCGCCCGGAATCGGCTCTCGATGATCGCGCGCCACTCCCAGGATGGCGAGCACACCCAGGGCGGTTGCCAGCGGGTGGAATTGCCACTCGCTCGACGTCAGCGTCGAGGTGTCGGTCCCGGCTGGCTCGCCCCGGTCGAAAGCCCATTGCGCCGCGGCAAGATCGATCGGACCGAGCGCCGGATCGGGAGGGCTTGCAGCGATCGCCAGCAATTGGCCGTTATGACTGGCCAGCAATACGGTCTGCACGGTCAGCAATCGGCCGATCTCGTCGCAAACAGCCTGCGCCGTGCCGGCTTCGTCCGACGTGGCCGCAAGGCGCTGGCCGAAAGCGGCAATCGCTGCATTCTCCTGGGCAGCGCGGGCGCCGATATTGGCTTCGCGCTTGAGCCGGCCGGCAAGTTGTGACGCAAAGATCGCCACCCCGGTCAGCACCAATAGCGTTACCAGGTTTTGCGGATCTGCGATCGTGAACGTGTAAAGCGGTGGCAAAAAGAAGAAGTTATAGGCCAGCGCCGCAACCGCGCTGGCGACAAGCGAGGGGCGCAAACCAAGCAGGGTCGCCGCAGTGATCACCGGCACGAGATAAAGGAGGTCGACGCTATTGACGCCGACCAGAGGCACCATCAGCACCGCCAGCGCCGTGGTAACCGCCACCATGGCGACGGCGATGCCGGTCGCCCTCCATGGCCATGCCGATGCAACGCCGGACAAATCCGCCGGCCCTTCGGCCATCGCCGGCACGACATGGACGGTAATGCCGTCAAGATCGCGCACCAGATCGCCGACAACCGAGCGGTGGCGCAGTTCGAACCACCACGAGCGGCTGGTCTTACCGATGACGAGCATTGTCGCCCGCGCCTCGCGCAGATAGCCGCTGAGCCCGGAGGTGACATCGGTGGCAGGGACGGTGGCGATGCTGGCACCCAGTGTTGCCGCCAGCTTCAGTGCGGCGGCAACGCGGTCACGTGCCGCGCCCGGCAGGGCTGCGCTGCGCGGCGTTTCGACGACGAGCGCGGTCCATGGTGCGTCGAGCGCATCGGCAAGGCGCTTTGCCGTGCGGACCAGGGTTTCCGCGCCCGGCTGATCGCCAATGGCAACGACGATTCGCTCGCTCGCCGCCCACTGCCCGCCGACACCGATGCTCCGGACATGGTCGAGCATCTGGCGATCGACAGCTTGTGCAGCGCGGCGCAGCGCCAGCTCACGCAGCGCCGACAGGTTGGATTTGGAGAAGAAATGGCCGAGTGCGCGGCTGGCCTCCTCGGGAATGTATATCTTGCCGGCCTTCAACCGTTCGATCAGTTCATCCGGGGGCAGGTCGACAAGCTCGATGTCGGCATCGTCCAAAACCGCGTCCGGCACCGTTTCGCGGACCCGCACTTGGGTGAAACCGGCGACGACGTCGTTGAGGCTTTCGACGTGCTGGATGTTGACCGTCGTCAGCACGTCGATGCCGGCGTCGCGCAGTTCCTCGATATCCTGCCAGCGTTTGGGATGGCGACTGCCAGGCCCATTCGAATGCGCCAGTTCATCGACCAATGCGACCTCGGGGGCCCGGTCGAGCAGTGCGTCGATATCGAGTTCGTCAAGGGTGTGCGGGCCATGGGCAACGGTGCGCCGCGGCAGCACTTCGAGCGATGTCACCAGCGCCTCGGTATCGGCGCGTCCGTGGGTCTCGACGAGGCCGATGACGACGTCACGGCCTGCCTTGGCCAGTTCTGCACCCTCGCGCAGCATTTCGTAGGTCTTGCCGACGCCGGGCGCGGCGCCGAGCAGTATCTTCAATCGCCCACGGCCTTCGCGGCGCGCGGCGCGCAGCAGGGCTTCGGGAGAGGGCCGGTGGCTGGTCACCCGCCCGATTTAGCAGTTTTCGGCGCCGAAATCCGATCGAGTTCGCGGTTGAGCGCCAGCACGTTGACGCGCGGTTCGCCAAGGATGCCCAGCAACGGCCCCTTTGCCTGCCGCACGATCAGGGCTTCCACCTCCATGGGAGAAATCCCGCGCGCCCGTGCAACACGCACCGCCTGCACGCGCGCGGCCGCCGGGCTGATATCGGGGTCGAGCCCCGAACCGGAGGCGGTAACCAGGTCGACCGGCACTGCGCCAAGGACTCCCTCATGACGCAGCGCCTGCACCGAAGCGGCAATGCGGTCCGCCAGATCCTTCGATCCCGGCGCAAGATTCGAGCCCGATGACGAACTGGCATCATAACCCTTGCCCGCCGCCGATGGACGCGGATGGAAATTGGCTGCCGCGGCGAAATCCTGCCCGATCAACGCCGAACCGATCGTCTTGCCATCTACGACGATGAGGCTGCCGCGGGCCTCGGCTGGCAATAACAGCCCGGCAACACCGGTGATGGCGAGTGGATAGGCAATGCCGACCAGCAAGGTAAAGCCGATCAACAGTACAAGCGCGGGACGCAGGGCCAAGCGCAGTTCGGTAAACATCACGATATCCCTCGGGCAGTTTGGTTGAGCATTTGCAGCATCACGCCAAGCCAAGCCCGGTGACTGCCAGGTCGATGGCCTTGATACCGATGAACGGCGCGACCAGCCCCCCGACGCCATAGATGGCCAAGTTGCGGGCCAGAAGGTCGCCGGCGGGCGCCGGGCGGTACGCAACGCCCCGCAATGCCAGTGGCACCAGCGCCGGAATAATCAGCGCATTGAAGATGATCGCCGAAAGAATGGCGCTTTCGGGGCTGCCCAGTCGCATGACATTGAGCACGCCGAGCCCTGGATAAAGCACCACGAAAATTGCCGGCAAGATCGCAAAATACTTTGCCACGTCATTGGAAATCGAAAAGGTCGTCAACGCCCCGCGGGTCATCAAAAGCTGCTTTCCCAGCCCGACAATTTCGATCAGCTTTGTCGGGTCGCTGTCGAGATCGACCATGTTTCCAGCCTCGCGAGCGGCTTGCGTGCCAGTATTCATGGCGACACCAACATCGGATTGCGCCAGCGCCGGCGCGTCGTTGGTGCCATCGCCGCACATCGCGACGAGCTTGCCGCCAGCCTGCTCCTTGCGGATCAACGCCAGCTTGTCCTCGGGCGTTGCCTCGGCAAGGAAGTCATCGACCCCGCTTTCGGCGGCGATGCTGGCGGCGGTCAGCGGGTTGTCACCCGTAATCATCACGGTGCGAATGCCCATGCGGCGCAATTCACCGAAACGCTCGCGGATTCCGGCCTTGATGATGTCCTTCAGCGGCACCACCCCCAGCAACCGCGCGCCATCGGCAACCGCCAGCGGCGTGCCGCCGGCGCGGGCAATATCATCGGAAATCCGCACCAGTGCCGCCGCCGAAGCCGGATCGACGCGTGATCCCAGCCGCTTCAACACCGCGTCGACCGCCCCCTTGACCAGTTCGCGCGCCTCGTCCCCGGCACCGATGGTAACGCCCGAGACGCGAGTCTGGGCGGTGAACGCAATCGGCACGGCATCGGACGGCAAGGCATCGCCTGCGCCGGCAAGCGCGACGATCGAGCGCCCTTCCGGCGTTTCATCGGCAAGGCTCGCCAGCCGCGCCGCAGCGATCAATTCCGCTTCGGAAACGCCCGGGACCGGCAGGAAGGCCGTGGCCTGGCGGTCGCCGAGCGTGATGGTGCCGGTCTTGTCGAGCAGGAGGGTGTCGATATCACCCGCCGCCTCCACCGCGCGGCCGGATTTTGCCAGCACGTTGAACCGTACCAGCCGGTCCATGCCGGCAATCCCGATGGCCGACAGCAGCGCCGAAATGGTTGTCGGGATAAGCGTCACGAACAGCGCCACGAGCACGGGTACGGCGATAATGCCGCCGGCATACGCAGCAAAACTGGGCAGCGTCGCCACCGCGATCAGGAAGATCAACGTCAACCCGGCGAGCAGGATCGTCAGGGCAATCTCGTTGGGTGTCTTCTGCCGCGACGCGCCCTCGACGAGTGCGATCATCCTGTCCAGAAAGCCTTCGCCCGCTGCCGCCGTGACGCGCACGGTGATGCTGTCCGAAATCACCCGCGTTCCCGCCGTCACGGCCGACCGGTCGCCGCCGGCCTCGCGGATGACAGGGGCGCTTTCGCCGGTGATTGCGGCTTCGTTGACGCTGGCGACCCCGGCGACGACTTCGCCATCGGCCGGGATCAGCTCGCCGGTCTCGACAATCACCAGATCGTCGACTTGCAACTGGCCGGCAGGAACAATGCGCCACGCCTTGGCAAGGGCGCCATCGGCCCCGGCCAGGCGCTTGGCCGACAGTTCGGCCTTGGTGGCGCGCAGCGAGGCCGCCTGTGCCTTGCCGCGTCCTTCGGCGAGCGCCTCGGCAAAGTTGCCGAACAGCACTGTCAACCACAACCAGAACACCAGCTGGCCTTCGAAGCCGGGATGCCCGGTGCCGGCAGCAAGGCCCTTGATCCACAAGACCGTCGAAAGCAACGCCACGATGGCAACGACGAACATCACCGGGTTTTTGGCCAGCAGCCGAGGATCAAGCTTGACGAAGCTGTCCCTGATGGCGGCCGACATCAGCGGCCCGGTAAAAAGTGATGCGGGAGCGTTTGGCATGTTCTGATGACCTTAAAGCGTCTTGCCGGCAGCGACCTGAAGCTGGTCGGCGATCGGCCCCAGCGCCAGGCTGGGCAGGAACGTCAGCCCGCCGACAATAACGATGACGGCAATGAGGAGGCCGATCCAAAGTGGCCCCGTGGTCGGGAACGAGCCCGGCCCCGCCGGCACATGACGCTTGGCAGCCAGCCCGCCGGCGATCGCCAGCACCGGCAGCAGCACGCCGAAGCGGCCAACGAACATCGCAAGCGCCAGCAGGCTGTTGTAAAACGGCGTGTTGCCCGACAGCCCACCAAAGGCGCTGCCATTGTTGGCGGCGGCGCTGCTGAAGGCATAAAGGATTTCCGAAAATCCATGCGGGCCTTTTGCCAACGGCCCGGCCAGCCCCGCCGGCACCACACTCGCGACTGCGGCGAGGCCAAGGATCGCCAATGGCGGGATGACGATGGCGATCACCGACAGTTTCATCTCGCGCGCCTCGATCTTCTTGCCGACATATTCAGGCGTGCGGCCGACCATCAACCCCGCGACGAACACCGCGAGGATGGCGTAGACGAGGATCGCGTACAGGCCCGAGCCGACACCCCCGATGATCAGCTCACCCAGTTGCATGTTGAACAGCGCCACCAGCCCGGCCAAGGGCATCAGGCTGTCGTGCATGGCGATCACGGCGCCCGTGGATGTAGCGGTGGTGACGGTGGCATAAAGCGCGCTGGCAGCGATGCCGAAGCGCACCTCCTTGCCCTCCATATTGGCCCCGACAGCGCCGAGCGCCTGATGTATGGGGTTGCCGGCCGCCTCCGCCCAATAGGCCGCGACCGTACCGACCGTGAGCATGATGACCATGGCCGCCAGCAGCGCCCAGCCCTGGCGCGTCGACCCGACTGCCTTGCCGAACAGCCAGGTCAGCCCGGCACCGATGGCGATGATGGAGAGCAGTTGCACAAGATTGGCCAGCGCCGTGGGGTTTTCGAACGGGTGGGCCGAATTGGCATTGAAGAAGCCGCCGCCGTTGGTGCCAAGCTGCTTGATCGCCAGTTGCGACGCCACCGGACCGAGCGCGATGACCTGTCGCTTGCCCTCCAACGTCGTGGCCGTGACGCTGGCGACAAGGGTCTGCGGTACCCCTTGCGTTACATAGAACAGCGCCAGGACAATGCTCAGCGGCAGCAACAGATAAAGCGTGATCCGCGTCACATCGGCCCAGAAGTTGCCGATGCCGGCCGACTGGCGGCGGGCAAAGCCGCGGATAAAGGCGAACGCCACGGCAATGCCGGTCGCCGCCGACAGGAAGTTCTGCACCGTCAGCCCGGCCATCTGAGAAAAATGCGACAGCGTGGTCTCGCCGCCATAGTTCTGCCAGTTGGTGTTGGTAACAAAGCTGATTGCCGTGTTGAACGCCAACAGCGTCTCGACTCCCGGAAAACCCTGCGGGTTAAACGGAAGCACGCCCTGCAGCTTCAATATGGCGAACAGCAGGATGATGCCGCCGGTATTCAGCGCCATCACGGCCACCGCATAGGCCACCCAGCCCTGTTCGCGGCGCGGATCAACGCCGGCGAGACGATAGAACCCGCGTTCCACCGGGCCGATCGCCACCGCCATCGGCATGCGCTCGCCGAGATAAAGTCGATACAGAAATGCACCCATCGGCCGCGCCAGCGCAACCAGCAGCACTATGAACAGGAGGATCAGGCCCCAACCGGCGATCGTCATGGTGCCGACCCCTTCAAAATCGTTCGGGACGCGCCAGCACGGCGAGCAGATAGATGAGCACGACGACCGAAACGACGGCGCCCAGCGCGGTATCGAAACCCATATCGAGTGGTCCTGTTGCGGGTGTTACCACCGCGCTTTGACCACTGACCGCCATCACGGCGCTGCGGTGAAATCCCGCCACTGCCGTAAAATCGGCATAAGATTTATTGTCACAAGGGGGGATGCCTTCAGGCGTCGGGGTCGGTCTCGAGTGTATGCTTGGAAATGATCGGCGCCTGCACCAGTGCAAACACCACCGTCGCCAACGTCACCCCCCAGACCTTGAAGTTGACCCATTGGTCGGTGGTCAGCATCCGCCGCGCAACTTCGTTCGACAGAGCAAGGACGAGGAAGAACCCGGCCCAGTTGCGGGTCAGCTTTACCCATCCACGATCGTCAAGCCTGGGCATCGCGTCGTGCAGGACCAGTTTGAGATACGGGCGGCGCGTGGCAAGTCCGAAGCCAAGGATGCTGGCAAACATCACATAGATCAACGTGGGTTTGACCTTGATGAACGTTTCGTCCTGCAACCACAGGGTAAGCCCGCCGAGAACCAGGACAATGACCCCGGTGAGGATGAGCATCGGCGGGATGCGGCGGGTGCGAACCCAGGAAAACGCCATGGCGACCAGCGTTGCAACCATGAAGGCTGCAGTGGCGGCAAAAAGCCCTCCGAACTTGTTGGCGGCAAAGAACACCAGCAACGGGCCGAAATCGACGGCGAGCTTCAGCGGCGTCGAGAGTGCCGGTCGGGCGGTCGGTGTGACGGTGGGTTTGCGCATCGCCAAGGCCCTAACCGCTTTTGCGACCGGGCGAAACCGTTCGTCCGGCATCGGGTATCATGCCTGCCTGCGCCGGCATGATACGCCATTCTATCCTTGCGCCGAGCCGCTCGGGCGCTAGCGTGCCGCCTGTGTCGCTGGAAAATCTCACGGAACCGTTGGTTGTTGCTGGTCTTGGATGCAGGCGGGGCGGCCGGTTGCTGTTCGACGGCATCGGTTTCACGCTCGCGCCCGGTGGTGCGTTGCAGCTAGAGGGCCCCAACGGCAGTGGAAAATCCAGCCTGTTGCGTATCCTCGCCGGGCTGCTCTCCCCGTCAGATGGAGCGGTCAGCGGCGGTGGCGAGCGCGGCTTCCTGGGGCATGAGACGGCGCTCAAGGCGCGCATCGCACTCGGCGACGAGTTGCGGCACTGGGCCCGGCTCGATGGTGGGGAGACGCGGTTGGCAGCAGCGATGGCGGCGATGAACCTGACAGGGCTGGCGGAGGTGCCGTGTCGCCACCTGTCGAGCGGCCAGCGCCGCCGGGCCGGGCTGGCGCGGGTGCTCGCCAGCGGTGCACCGTTGTGGCTTCTCGACGAACCGACGGCCGGCCTCGATCTCGCATCATCGGCGATGCTGGCCGCGGCGATGGCGGCGCACCGCGCGGTTGGCGGCATGGTGGTCGCGGCTGTGCACGGCGACATCGGGCTTGCCGCTCCGGCCGTGTTGAAGCTGGGTTGATGTTCCTCATTCTTGTCCGACGCGACCTGGCGCTCGTCATGCGATCGCCGGCGCTATGGATGCCGGTGGTGTTTTTCGTGCTGGTGGCGGCATTGTTCCCCTTCGCCGTCGGTCCCGATGCGCGACTGTTGACACGAATTGCGCCCGGCGTCGTCTGGGTTGCCGCCTTGCTGGCGGCACTGTTGCCGGTCGAAACCCTCATCGCCCCCGACGTCGAGGATGGCACAATCGACCAGCTCGCCAGCCGCGGCATTGCCATGGAGTTGGTCGCTGCGGCACGAATCGTTGCGCATTGGCTTGGCTTCGCGCTGCCGTTGCTGGCGGCGTTGCCCATCGCGGCGGTGCTCGTCGGCATGGATGTGGCGCAAGGCTGGCGGCTGGCACTGGCGCTGCTGCTCGGCACGCCGGCATTGGCGGCGCTGGCGGTGGTGGCGGCGGCGTTGACGGCAGGGTTGCGCGGCGGCGGTGCGCTTGCCGGTCTCATCATCCTGCCGCTGGCGTTGCCGGTCTTGATTTTCGGGGTGGGAAGCGATGCTCCCGGTGCGCTGAGGCTGCTTGCCGCGGCGAGCCTGGTCGCGGTTGCAATCGGCCCATTTGCTGCGGCGGCCGCCCTGCGCCAGGACTGAACCCCTGCGAAGGCGTATAAAAAAAACCTATGGCCCTGAATCGCCATCTCGCCGCACCCGGATTGCGAGCGAATTTGAAGCGTGTATATCTGCGCCATCATTTCCGGGGAAAAAGGGAGATAAAATGATCGCTTCCAAGACTGCACTGCGTTTGTTCGCCAGCTTCGCTGTCATGTGCACCGTAGCTGCCTGCGGCCAGAAGGCTGCCGACACGACGACAACCACGACGACGACGGCCGATGCGACGGCTCCGGCCGCAGCACCTGCTGCCGATGCGACTGCTGCTGCACCCGCCGCGCCTGCCGCTGCTCCGGCTGCTACCGACGCCGCTGCTGCGCCAGCCGCAACAGCTGCCGCTGCTCCCGCCGCCGGCGGCGTCACCTACGCATCGTTCAAAGGCGATGCCACCAAGGGTGCCAACGTTTTCGTCCAGTGCAAGACCTGCCATGTCGCCGAAAAGGGCGTGAACCGCGTCGGCCCGTCGCTTTGGGCTGTCGTTGGCCGCCATTCGGGCAGCATCGAGGGCTTCAAATATTCACCAGCCAACAAGAACAGCGGCATCGTCTGGACCGAGGAGGAGCTGTTCACCTATCTCGAGCATCCGCAGAAGACGATCCCCGGCACCTACATGTCCTTCGCCGGCCTCAAGTCGCCGCAGGATCGCGCCGACGTGATCGCCTATCTGAAGACCAAGGCATAAGACGACCGACTCCGGGTGGCATGGAAAGGGCGTCCGCTTTGGCGGGCGCCCTTTTTGTTGCGGGATAAGGAGATCGGCTTCGGGGACCCGCTAGCGTCTCCGCCGCACATCCTCGAGATGCGCCGGCAGCGAGAGCAACAACCACGACGCCACCCACAGGCAGCCGGCACCGGTGAGCGCGGCCCGCAAAGCGAGCATCATCAGCGCGCCGGGCAACAGCATGAACAGCACATCGGCGGGCGCCCGCCGGCGCCCCAGCCAAAGCCCTTCGACCAGCATGAACACCAGCACCATGTCGACAGCGTGGCCACTGGCAACCAGCGCGGCGATGGTGCTCAACCAAAGGGTCCGTTCAATTGTGAAACGGCTTCATTGAGGATCGCGGCAAAGCTTACCCACAGCAAATAGGGAAGCAACAACAGGGCCGCCGTGCGCGATACCCGCCAGCAGGCGATGATGAGCGCGGCGATCGAAGCCCAGAGCAACCAGACTTCGATCGCTGCCCAGTCCGGGCGCTGGGCGCGGAAGAACAAAAAGCTCCACAGCAGGTTGAGAAAGCCGTTGAGGGCGAACAGGCCGATGATGCTGGTCGCGGTCGTGCGGTCAGCGGCCGCGCGCCACGCTGTCACACCGGCTATGGCGCAAAGCGCGAAGATAAGCGTCCAGGCCGGGCCGAAGGCAATGTCGGGTGGTGCCCAATCGGGCTGTTGCAGGCCATGATACCATGGCCCCAGCCGGGTAATCGTCGCACCCAGCGCGGCGATGACCAAGGCCGATACGCCGGCGATACTTCCGGGGATCAGCCAGCGTCCGGCGGTCATGCGGCGCTCGCCGTGGCTCATGCGATCACATCCTCCCCATGGGCCCCGTCGCAAGCGCTATTGGGTGCGGGGCGCCTGCCCGGTGATGGCACCAAGCAGCTGCCCCATGTCCTTTACGAACACCCGCACATGCGCCATCGGGCGTTTCCGCACGAGTTCCTTGTTCATATAGGATTCCCAGGTCAACTGCTGGATGTCCGGATCTCGGCATAGTTTGACAAATCGCTCCCGCATGTTGTCGCTGCGATACCAGAACCATTGCATGATGCCGAGGACCATGAACACCCTGCCATGGGTCTTCATGAAGCGTTTGCGCGCGGATTTGAGGGCCACGGGATTGCCCGTGGTGAGAAATTCCCCGGCAGCCTCGGCCGCCAGCCGTCCCGCTGTCATGGCGTAATAGATGCCTTCGCCAGAAGCGGGCGCGACGACGCCGGCGGCATCGCCCGCGACAACGACATCGCGGCCATTGTCCCAGCGCTTGCGGGGTTTCAACGGTATCGGCGCGCCTTCGACCCGGACCGTCGGGCAATCGGTCATGCCGACCTGCTCGCGCAGCCGGGCGACCGCGTCGCGAAGGGGAAAACCCTTGACGGCACTGCCGACGCCAACACTGGTCTTGTCGCCATGCGGAAAAATCCACGCATAGAAATCCGGTGACAGATTGCCCTGATAATAGACGTCGCAGCGCCCGGCCTCAAACCCGTTGACGCCATCGGCGGGCGATTCGATAACCTCATGATAGGCCGAAACGAATGGCACTTTTTCGTTGGCCGGCAATGCCGCGCGGGCGACGGCGGAATTGCCACCGTCGCAGCCGATAACCACCTTTGCACGAACCCGGGTGCGCTCGCTGCCGCGCGCTTCGCCCTTGGCGCGGTAGGCTATGACGGCGGTGCCGTCCGGATCGCGCTCGAGCGCCTCGAACGTACCATCGATGCGGGTGGCACCATGCCCGGCGGCGCGGACGCGCAACCATTCATCGAAAACGTCACGATCGACCATGCCGACAAAGCCATCCCCGACCGGCATATCGACAGCCTTGTGCGAAGGCGCAATCATGCGTGCCGAGCTGGCACGAGCGCACAACATATCGAGCGGCACGTCGAAGTCCTTGAGGAGCCGTGGCGGTACCGCGCCGCCGCATGGCTTGATCCGTCCGGCGCGATCGAGCAGCAGGACCTTGTGGCCGGCGCGTGCCAGATCGTCGGCGGCCGTCGCCCCGGATGGTCCACCGCCAACGACGATGGCGTCATAGGTGTCTGTCATGCAAGAGCCTCCCTGCGGGTGGTGGCGCGGATTGGCGCATCATTCAAACGTGCGGCGATGACCGCTGCAACAAGGAACAGCCCGGCTTCAGCGATGAACACGAACTCGAAGGCCGGGGCATCGGTGGCAAAGGCGCGGCGGCCAACATCCACGGCGCTGGCACCGATGAAGCCGCCAAGGCCGAACGCAATGGCTTGTGCCGCACCCCATAATCCCATGCGAATGCCTTCATGCCCTGGGCCATCCTTGCCCGCGAGCTCCATCATTGCGCCGATCGCCGCAACGGCGAAGACGCCATTGGCAAAGCCGAGCCCGAACACCGTGGGTTGCAACGGCCATCCCGGGCCGGTTTCTGCGGCCATTGCCAGCGCTGCAAGGGCAAGCGCCGAGCCGATGCAGCCGCCGACGATCCAGCGTTTCAGCCTGCGGGCGGCACCATGCGAGCGATTCCTGCCAAAGCCGTGACCGCCGATGCCGACGAGTACCATCCCGAGCAAGACCCCGGCATGCTGGACACCCGAAAGCTGGGTCGATTGGCCCGGCGAAAACCCAAAGCGCAACCCGGCGAAGGGTTCAAGGATCAGGTCCTGCATGGAATAGGCCAGCATCGAGACAAAAACGAAGATGGTGAACAAGCGCGCGATCGGGTCACCCCAGATGGCGCGCAGGGCGACCCCGAACGCCGGGGCCGGACCGGTCCCGACCGGCGCTTCGGCATCGCCTTCCACGCCAATCACCCCGACACATGCAAGCAGGAACGCCCCCAAGGCGACCCCGCACGCGACGTGCAACAGCCGTTCCGGCGAAAATGGCTCCAGCATCCGGCCTGCAACCCCGGCGGTGACGACGATGCCAAGGATCATCATGATCCAGGTCAGCGAGGCAGCGGCCGGCCGGCGTTCGGGGGCGGTGCGCGTGGCGAGCAAAGCCAGGAGCGACGTGCCGGCGGCGCCGACGCCGACCCCGATCATCGCGTAAGCCAGTACGGACACCGACAATGCGATGGCCAAGGAGCCGTGCAACATCAGCGTCGCCTCGGTTGCCAGCACACCGCCCAGCGCCAGCGTCGCCATGCCGCCGATAATCCACGGTGTCCGGCGACGTCCGATGTCGGAGCCATGCCCCCATTTCGGCCGGCTGAGCTGCACCGCATAGTGAAAGGCAACGAGGCCCGCAGGCAAGGCCGCAGCTTGCGCATATTCGACGACCATGACGCGATTGAGAAGCGAGGTCGCCAGCATGACCACTGCGCCGATGGCGCTTTGCACCAGCCCCAGGCGCGCGATGCCCAGCCAATTGAGCGGAGCGCGGGTCACCCCGTTACCGCCCGCAAGCCAAAAGCCGCAATGAGCATGCCGGTGACATACAGCGACGTGCCGGTGGCATTGTACCATGGCGCCTGCTTGGCAGGGTCCGACAGCAGCCGGCGCATCAGCACCGCCTGGGTGGCGAGCGAGGCCGCGACGGCAGCCGCAGCCCACCAAGGACCCCAGTGCCACAGCAAGCCGGCGACGACAGCCTGCGGAACTGCCATGGTCACGCACGCCACCAGTGCTGCTTTGCGCACGCCCAGTCTCACTGGCAAGGAGGTTACGCCGGTTTGGCGATCTCCCTCGATTGCCTTGAAATCATTCAGCACCATGATGCCGTGCGCGCCGGCTGCATAAAGTGCCAGAACGGCAAGGATGTGGCCATTGGGCAGTCCGCCGGCCATCACCGCGGCGCCGGTGAACCACGTCAACCCTTCATATGCGAGTGCGCAGACGCCCGGCCCCCACCAGCCGTGCGCCTTGGCACGGATGGGCGGCATCGAATAAATCCAGGCGAGGATGAGGCCGAGCACTGTCGCTGCCAGGACCCACGGCCCGAGGAGCGCCGCGATAACCAGCGACAGCAGCGAGCCGATGCAGGCGATCCAAAGGCCCCAATGCCCGGGAATTCGCCCCGATGGAATCGGCCGATCGGGTTCGTTGATGGCGTCGACATCGCGGTCGAACCAATCGTTCACCGCCTGGCTGGTGCCACACACCAGCGGTCCGGCCAGCACCATGCCGGCAACCAGGAATCCCCAGCGCTCTGCCAACGGCACACCCGACGAAACGACCCCGCACATGAACGCCCACATCGGCGGAAACCATGTCACCGGCTTCAAAAGAGCAAGCACGTCGCGGGGATGCGGAAAACGCCGCGTGGCGGCAGGCAGCGTCACAACAGGCATGAGTGTAAGCTATGCTTGACAGTAACAACCGTCAACTTGATTAGACGCCGCAGCCGGCAGTTTTTCGCGGTCCGGCGGCTCAGTCGCTATCGGGCACGAGATTGCCAAGGCCGTGGCGATGCAGCTTGGAATAGAGGCTCTGGCGCGACAGCCCGAGGATCTCCGCTGCGGACGCGCGGTTGTCGGATGTGTAGGTCAGCGCCGCCTCGATACACAGCCGCTCGATGAGATCGGTCGATTCGCGCACGATTTCCTTGAGGGACACCCGTCCGACGAGCTCGGTCAGCTGTTCGACAGATCGCGGCATCTGGCGGTCTTCGATCGGCGTGGCCACGCGCCGGCTGACAACGCGAAGGCTGAAGCCATGGCGATGCTCCCCACCTTCAATCGAGGTGACGGCCGATACCTCGACCTCCTCCTCATGACCATCACTGGCGCGGACGATGGTCCCGAAGTTGCGCACGATGCCATGCTCGCGCAACTGCGTGACGAGCAGACCAAGATCGATACCCGGACGCCCGAGGAACCGCGACAGCGACGTGCCGCGCAGGGCTTCCCGCCGCGGCTGTTGCGCCAGATCGAGAAATGCCGCGTTGGTCGCCAGGATCGAAAGGCTGTCGTCGGTCAGAACAAAGGCATCGGGCAGGCGTTCGAGAACTTCGCCCAACGAGCGCTCGGCGCCGCTCGCCGCATCTGTCTCAAGCGGTCGCAGACGGATGAGCAGAAAATTGCCGCGGTCCTGCCGGAACAGCGTCGCCGAAAGCTGGCAATGCGGCCCGGCGGCGAGATGTACACGCGCCGGACTGCGCTGGTCCGCAGCAGCAACCGCGCCGAGCAGTGCCACTACGGTATCGCGGTTTTCATCTGCGACGAGGTTGGCAAAGTTCTGGCCGTCAAGGCTGCCGCCATTCAATCCTGTCAGCGCACGTGCAGCAGGGTTGGCCTCGGTAATGCGCCGGGTGGTGGCGTCGATAATGATGATCGGTTCAGCCGCACTGTCGAACAGCAGGCGGAAGCGCGCTTCGAGCTGACGTAGCCGCAGCGAGTCGCGCTCCATCGATTGTTGCGCCCGCAACAGTCGCTGCTGCAGCGCCGCTGCCGCGCGCATGTCACGCCCGACAGCAACGATACCGCCGCCATTGCCAGCGTCGATGGCAAGATAGCGTACCGGCAATTCACCCGACCGAAGCGGGTGGTTGACCTGGCGCCAGCGCCCGGACTCGCGGGCGCCAGCCAGAAGTTCAGCAATCTTGACGCGATTTTCATCGTGAACACTATCTGCCCAGGGGTGCCCCACCCAGGCCTCGATGCCCTGGTTGGCAAGCTCGCTGGTGCCGACAGTAACATCGCTGACGATACCATCCGGATCGACCACGACGGCGATATCGCAAGATGCGACCAGCGCCTGCGCTGCGGCAGCCGACGACAGGTCCTTCAGCGGGCGCAGCAGCGCCGGCAAGGAACGATCGTCAGCAGGGGCGACTCGAGCGTCCATGACCTTAAAAACGTCAACTCCCTTCATCGACCGGCCGTCAGGCCGACCGTTTTGCCCTCAACCAAATCCGACTGGCGCGCCTGCCATAAGGCGTTTTGCCAGCAACGTCTCGGCTACATTTACCGCCAGCAATCCATCGGACGCCGTTCCATCGGCGCCAACCTCCACCGCCAGCTCGGGCCGCTCCGTAAAGACGCGACCACCGACCATGACGATGACACCCGGATTGCGTGACGAACGGCGCAAGGTGGCGATCGCCTTGGCCAGCGGTGCCACATGGCGCTCGACGCTTACCGTCAGCCCGATGAGATCGAACGCGCGCCCGGCAGCCAGCGCAATCAATTCCGCCTCGTCAAGCGCCGGGGCGCTCCATGTCTGCCATCCGGCGCGGCGGAAAAACTCCTCGACCATCAACGCGCCAAGGCCATGCTGCTCGCCAGGCGCCGGCGCGAAAAGTCCGCGTCGTTCGGCGCCCTCGATGGCGGCAGCGCCCGGTATCAGCGCGGACAGCGCGTGAACAATCTCCTGCAGGCGCCACAGCCCCATCGTGACGTCGACAAAATCGCAGGCATCTTCATCCCACCACAAACCCAGGCGGCGCGCCGCCGGCGCCAGAAGATGCAGATAAATGGTCTCGACCGTCACGCCGGTGGCAATCAGCGCTTCAACGCGACCGAGCAGCGGCGCTGCCTCCTCGGTTATCGACGCTGCGGCAAATTGATCGGCAAACCCGGGCGGAATGGTGGCCGATGGCGGCACCGAAAGCGCGCTGCTCAAACCGGCATCGTCGACAGGCAAAACAGAATGGTCGGCGTGCGCCAGCAACAATCGCGGAATTATATCTGCCTCGATGACACGCGCCAGTGCGTCGGGGCTGGCTGCCTCACGCGGGCGGGATGCGGCGCGACGAGCAAGATCCCATCCGCGCGTCGCGGCGATCCGTGCCTCTGTCACAATCTCGAGCATCTTTGCCATCCCGCCCCCCGCCACGAGTTGTTTCGGTTCGAACATTACGGCTGTTGGCCGGTCGTCCGCTCCCGCGTTCGTGACGAAGCTTAACAGCCACTCCCTTGGCTGCAAGCCTCTGAGTGTGCGCTGCGGCATCGAATGTCAAACTCTTTTGACGTAAAGTTTAGTTGACACTCTGCGGTCGGGTGTTAGGTTTCGGCTCGGGGAGAGACTGGGTGAACCTGAACGTGGCGGGATCGAATGAAAGACGGGCGGCCAAACCGCTCTATACGCCCGAACAGCGCCGGCGGCGTGACCAGTCGCCATGGACCCTGGTTCAGGGCATTCTCGCACCGGTGCAGTTCCTCATTTTCGCTGTCAGCCTGGTGCTGGTGCTGCGTTGCCTGTTCACCGGTACCGGAGCCGACGCGGCGCTTTGGTCGGTCGTTGTCAAGACAATCGCGCTTTATACGATAATGATCACCGGTGCGATCTGGGAGAAACGGGTCTTCGGACAGTATCTTTTCGCACCCGGATTTTACTGGGAAGATGTGTTTTCAATGTTGGTTCTGGCGCTTCACACAGCGTATTTGGCGTCATTGGCCTGGGGCTTGCTTTCAGAGCGGTCGTTATTGCTTCTCGCGCTGGCAGCCTATGCCTCCTACGTGGTCAACGCCGGGCAGTTCATATGGAAGTTGCGTATGGCGCGTCTCCAGGCTCCGGCCGGGAATGCGGATGCGGCGCTGCCGTCGCAGGCGTTGGCCGCATGAGTGTCGCCACCGCCCCAGCCCCGTCTGTGGTCCCGTCCGCAGCCCTGTCTTCAAACCTGTCGGCCGACATGCTGCCGGTGCTGCGCGAACGGGGACAACGCGAGGTTTTCTGTGGGCTGACCGGCATCGTCTGGCTGCATCGCAAGGTACAGGACGCATTCTTTCTGGTCGTCGGCTCGCGCACTTGCGCCCATCTGCTGCAATCCGCCGCAGGCGTGATGGTGTTCGCCGAGCCGCGTTTTGCCACTGCCATCATCGAGGAGCGCGATCTCGCCGGCCTCGCTGATGCCAATGAAGAGCTCGACCGCGTCGTGCGTCGCCTGCTCGCACGGCGGCCGGAGATCAAGCTGCTGTTCCTGGTCGGCTCGTGCCCTTCGGAGGTCATCAAGCTCGATCTTTCGCGGGCAGCCGTCCGCCTCAATGCCGGGCTCGGCGGCGATGTCCGGGTTCTCAATTATTCGGGCAGCGGCATCGAGACGACATTCACCCAGGGTGAAGATGCCTGCCTTGCGGCGCTGGTGCCGGTCATGCCCGCCAGTGACGTGTCACAACTCCTCATCGTTGGTGCGCTCCCCGACATCGTCGAGGACCAGTTTCGCCGGCTGTTCGCTGAACTCGGCATCGCCCGCGTCGCTTCGCTGCCGCCACGCCGCGCCAAGGATCTGGCGTCGGTCGGCCCCGGCACGCGCTTCCTGCTCGCCCAGCCGTTCCTCGGGGACACCGCTCATGCGCTTGAAGAGCGCGGTGCCGTGCACTTGCCCGCAATGTTCCCGTTCGGCGCGGAAGGCACCACCGCTTGGCTTCATGCCGCAGCGGAGGCCTTCGGCATCGACGAGATGCACTTTCGCAGTGTCGTCGCTCCCGGCCGCGAACGCGCCAAGCGCGCCATCGCCCGTCACGCTGAGCGGCTCGCCGGCAAGTCGATCTTCTTCATGCCCGATTCGCAGCTCGAAGTGCCGCTTGCACGCTTCCTCAGCAACGAGCTCGGGATGGAACTCGTCGAAGTCGGCACGCCCTATCTGCATCGCAGCCACCTTGCCGCCGACCTCGCCGCACTGCCGGCCGGCACGCAGCTCAGCGAAGGCCAGGACGTCGAGCGCCAGCTCGATCGCGTCCGCGCTGCCCGCCCCGACTTGACGGTGTGTGGCCTCGGCCTCGCCAACCCGCTCGAACGCGAAGGCCTGTCGACGAAATGGTCGATCGAGCTGGTGTTCTCGCCGGTGCATGGTTTCGAACAGGCGGGCGACCTCGCCGAATTGTTCGCGCGGCCGCTGGTCCGCCGCGACCGGCTGGCGGTATAGCGATGCAACTCACTGTCTGGACCTACGAAGGCCCGCCGCATGTCGGTGCGATGCGCGTCGCCACCGGGATGACCGGGCTGCATTACGTGCTCCACGCGCCGCAGGGCGATACCTATGCCGACCTGCTGTTCACCATGATCGAGCGCCGCGGCGCCCGGCCGCCGGTCACGTACACCACCTTCCAGGCCCGCGACCTCGGCAAGGATACCGCCGAGCTGTTCCAGTCGGCCGCCCGCGATGCCTATGCGCGCTTCCAGCCGCAGGCGATGATCGTCGGCGCGTCGTGCACCGCCGAACTGATCCAGGATGATCCCGCCGGGCTGGCGCAGACCATGGGGCTGCCGTGCCCGGTCATCGCCCTCGACCTGCCGAGCTACAGCCACAAGGAAAACTGGGGCGCGGCGGAGACCTTTTACCAGATCGTGCGGCAGCTGGCCGATCGCACCCGGGTCGCCGCGCCGCGAGACGGGCGCCGCCCGACCGCCAATCTGCTCGGGCCGACCGCGCTCGGCTTTCGTCACCGCGACGATATCGTCGAAGTGACCAAATTGCTCGCCGGTCTCGGCATCGATGTCCGCATGACGGCGCCGCTGGGTGCCGCCCCGGCCGACATCACCGGCATCGGCGAGGCAGATTTCAACGTGCTGATGTACCCCGAAACCGGAGATCAGGCGGCGCGCTGGCTCGAAAAGACCTTTGGCCAGAAATTCACCCGCACTGTTCCGATCGGCGTCGGCGCCACCCGCGAATTCATCGCCGAAGCAGCGCGCCTCGCCGGCGTCGACGTCCCCGCCGACCCCGATTCGGGCCGGATGCCCTGGTGGTCGCGTTCGGTCGATTCGAACTACCTCACCGGCAAGCGGGTGTTCGTCTTCGGCGATGCCACCCATGCCATCGCCGCTGCCCGGGTGGCGCGTGACGAACTCGGCTTCGAAGTCGTCGGGCTCGGCTGCTACAACCGCGAATTCGCGCGTGACATCCGTGCTGCGGCGGCGCTTTACGGCGTCGAGCCGCTGATCACCGACGATTACCTCGCTGTCGAAGAGGCCATTGCCGCCGCCAATTGCGAGCTGGTGCTCGGCACCCAGATGGAACGCCACATCGCCAAGCGGCTGCGGCTGCCCTGCGCGGTCATCTCGGCGCCCGTCCACGTCCAGGATTTTCCGGCGCGCCATTCGCCGCAGATGGGTTTCGAGGGCGCCAACGTCATTTTCGACACCTGGGTACACCCGCTGGTGATGGGGCTGGAGGAGCATCTCCTCACCATGTTCCGCGACGATTTCGAATTTTCCGACGCCGCCGGCCCGTCGCACCTCGGCCACGGTGCAGCGCCGGCAACGACGACCCAAGAATTGCCGGAGGCCGCAATGCGTCCGGACGTGGCGGCCGCGGTATCTCCCGCCCCCGCCGACCCGGAAGGCTGGCTCCCCGATGCCGAGCGTGAACTGATGAAGATCCCGTTTTTTGTCCGCAACAAGGCGCGCCGCAACACCGAACGCTATGCCAGCGAAAAGGGCGTCCGCAGCATCAGCGTCGAAACCCTTTACGAAGCCAAGGCGCATTATGCGCGCTGATACCCCTCCCTCCACCGGCAACGGCAGCCCGCCTGCGGTGCGCGTCGTCGTCATCACCCTCGACAACCATCTGTCGGGCGCGGTCGAGCGCGCCCGCGCCCGCTTCACCGCCGAACAGCCTGGGGTCACCATCGGCTTCCACGCCGCCGCCGACTGGGAAAACCCCGCCAAGCTCGATGCCGCCCGCGCCGATATCGCCCGCGGCGACATCATTATCGCGTCGATGCTTTTCCTCGAGGATCACATCCGCGCCATCCGCCCGGCGCTCGAAGCCCGGCGCGAAGCCTGTGATGCGATGGTCTGCTTGATGTCGGCGGGCGAGATGGTCAAGCTGACCCGCATGGGCGACTATCGCATGGATGCGCCGCCCAAGGGCCCCCTGGGGTGGCTCAAGAAACTGCGCGGCTCGTCGAAATCGGGCGCCCCGAGCAGCGGTGCCGCCCAGATGGCGGTGCTACGCCGGCTGCCCAAGCTGCTCAAGTTCGTGCCCGGCACCGCCCAGGACGTGCGTGCCTATTTCCTCACCATGCAATATTGGCTGGCGGGCTCGGACGACAACGCCTTTGCGATGGTACGCGCGCTGGTCGATCGCTACGCCGCAGGCCCGCGGGCCTCGCTGCGCGGCACCTGCAAGGCCGAGCTTCCCCGCGAATATCCCGATGTCGGCGTCTATCACCCGTCTCTGCCCGGCCGCATCGGCACCAGCGCTGCGCAACTGCCGCACCGCGCCGACGCTGTCGGCACGGTCGGCCTGCTGATGTTGCGCTCCTACATCCTCGGCAAGGACGCGCGCCATTATGACGGCGTCATCGCGGCGCTCGAAGCGCGTGGCCTCAACGTCATCCCCGCTTTCGCCGGCGGACTCGATTCGCGCCCGGCGATCGAGGCGATGTTCTTCAAGGACGGCCAGGTAACGGTCGATGCCGTCGTCAACCTGACCGGGTTCAGCCTCGTCGGCGGCCCTGCCTACAATGATGCAGCCGCCGCCGAAGCCATCCTCGCGCGGCTCGATCGCCCATATCTCGCCGCGCATCCGGTCGAATTCCAGACGCTGCAGGCGTGGGGCGCCAACCGCCAGGGGCTGCTGCCGCTCGAATCGACGATCATGATCGCCATTCCCGAGCTTGATGGCGGCACCACCCCGATGGTCTTCGGCGGCCGCTCCGATGGCACCGACGCCGCCTGCACCGGCTGCGACCGCGCCTGCACCTGGCCGGTCGGCGGCCAGGTCCGCGCCATGCAAAGCTGCCCCGAACGCGCCGAAGCGCTCGCCGCCCGCCTGGTCAAGCTGGCGCAACTGCGCCGCACCGAAGAAGCCCAGCGCCGCATCGGCATCGTGCTGTTCAACTTCCCGCCCAACGGCGGCTCGGCCGGCACCGCCCAGTTCCTCGCGGTGTTCGAATCGCTCCACGAGACGCTGAAGCGCCTGAAATCCGAAGGGTATGATGTCGAAGTCCCGGCAACGCCCGACGACGTGCGCAGCCGCATCCTCGAAGGCAACGCCCGGCGCTACGGCGTCGAGGCCAACGTCCACGCCCATGTCAGCGCCGATACCATTGTCGCCCACGAACCCTTCCTCGCCGAAATCGAGGCGGAATGGGGCCCGGCCCCCGGCAAGTTCCAGTCCGATGGCCAATCGGTGTTCATCCTCGGCGCGCAGTTCGGCAATGTCTTCGTCGGCATCCAGCCGGCGCTCGGCTATGAGGGCGACCCTATGCGGCTGTTGTTCGACGGCCGCTTCGCCCCGACCCATGCCTTCATGGCCTTCTACCGCTGGCTGCGTGACGATTTCGGCGCCCATGCCGTCCTCCATTTCGGCACCCATGGCAGCCTCGAATTCATGCCGGGCAAACAGACCGGACTGACCGCGCGCTGCTGGCCCGAGCGGCTGATCGGGGACCTTCCCAACATCTATCTCTATGCCGCCAACAACCCGTCCGAAGGCGTCCTCGCCAAGCGGCGGTCGGCGGCGACGCTGGTCAGCTATCTGACCCCTGCGCTGACCAACTCGGGCGTGTATAAAGGCCTCGCCGACCTGAAGGCCTCGGTCGATCGCTGGCGGAGCGCCGATCCGGCAAGTGCCGAAATCGCGCCGCTTGCCGAAATCATCGGCGAACAGGCGGCAGCCCTCGATCTCGACGGCCATGACATTCCGGCACTCGCCGCCAAGCTCTACGAGATCGAGCGCGAACTCATTCCGCAGGGGCTCCATGTCGCCGGCCGCGCCGCGACAGTGGAAGAGCGCATCGATATGTTGTCGGCGACCGCCGGCGCACGCGGCGAATTCGTGCCGCTCGCCACGATCGAGCAGATCGTCGCCGGCACTGCCAAGGCCGACACGCCCATTCTCAAGCATCTCGCTGCGCTCGACCTCGCGCTGGCGACCAATGGCGAATTGGACGGCCTCGTCCATGCGCTGGGCGGCGGCTATATCCGCCCGGTCAGCGGCGGCGACCTGCTGCGCACCCCCGAAATCCTGCCGACGGGACGCAACATCCACGGCTTCGACCCGTTCCGGCTGCCCTCCGCCTTTGCCGTCAAGGATGGCTTTGCCCAAGCGCAGAAGCTGCTCGACCGCAGCCGCGACGACAGCGGGCACCTCCCCGAAACCGTCGCGATGGTGCTGTGGGGCACCGACAATCTGAAATCCGAAGGTGCGCAACTGGCGCAGGCGCTGGCGCTGATCGGCGCGCGGCCGCGCTTCGACAGTTACAACCGCCTCGCCGGCGCCGAGCTGATGTCGCTGGAAGAACTCGGCCGGCCGCGCATCGACGTCATCGTCACGCTTTCGGGAGTATTTCGCGACCTGCTGCCGCTGCAGACCCGGATGCTTGCCGAAGCCTCGTTGCTCGCCGCCCAGGCCGATGAGCCGACGACGCTCAATTTCGTGCGGAAGCACAGCCTGCAGCACCAGGGCGAGCATGGCTGCGACCTCGAAACCGCAGCGCTCCGCGTGTTTTCGAACGCACAGGGGGCCTATGGCGCCAACGTCAATTTGCTCATCGACAGCAGCGGCTGGACCGACCCCAACGAGCTCGCGGACTGTTTCGAGCGCCAGAAAGGCTATGCCTATGGCGTCAAGGGCGAGCCGGTGCGGCAGGCCGCCATCCTGTCGTCGGCGCTGAAAACGGTCGATTGCGCCTACCAGAACCTCGAATCGGTCGAACTCGGCATCACCAGCATCGACCAATATGTCGATGCACTGGGCGGCATCAGCCGGGCCGTCACCCGCGCCAAGGGCGTCGCGGCACCGGTCTATATCGGTGACCAGACACAGGGCAGCACTGGCAAGGTTCGCAGCCTTCAGGAGCAGGTGGCGCTGGAAACCCGCACCCGGATCCTCAACCCGGCATGGACCGAGGGCCAGCTGCGGCACGGCTATGAGGGTGTTCGCCAGATCGAAGCCAGCGTGACGACGACGATGGGCTGGTCCGCCACTACCGGCGAAGTCGACCCCTGGGTGTACCAGCGGATTACCGAAGCCTATGTTCTTGATGAAGCGATGCGCAACCGCATTGCCGAGATGAATCCGCGCGCCGCCGCCAAGGTCGCCAACCGGCTGATCGAGGCATCGGAACGCAATTACTGGACGCCGGATGCTGCCACGCTGGCAGCGCTCCGGGCAGCGTCCGACGCCGCCGAAGATGTCCTCGAAGGGGTATCGGGCGGGGCACAACAGGCGGCTTGAGGAACAGATTATGGGCCTTCTCGATCTTGAACGACCAGCGTCGCCACCCGATGGCGAAGGCAGCCTGCAAGTCGGCCTCGATCCGAACCTGAAGATCGGCAACGCCAAGGTGTTCGCGGTTTATGGCAAGGGCGGCATCGGCAAATCGACGACATCGTCCAACCTGTCGGCGGCGTTTTCGCTGCTCGGCAAGCGCGTGCTGCAGATCGGCTGCGATCCCAAGCATGACAGCACCTTCACGCTGACCAAAAAGCTGATGCCGACGGTGATCGACATCCTTGAGACGGTGGATTTCCACCACGAGGAGTTGCGCCCCGAAGATTATATGTTCGAAGGCTTCAACGGCGTCATGTGCGTCGAAGCCGGCGGGCCACCGGCCGGCACCGGCTGCGGCGGCTATGTCGTCGGCCAGACGGTCAAGCTGTTGAAACAGCACCATCTTCTTGAAGAAACCGATGTCGTGATTTTCGATGTTCTCGGCGATGTGGTGTGCGGCGGCTTTGCAGCGCCCTTGCAGCACGCCGATCGTGCGCTGGTGGTGGCGGCGAATGATTTCGACAGCATTTTCGCGATGAATCGCATCGTCGCGGCGATCAAGGCCAAGTCGAAAAACTATGAAGTTCGCATGGCCGGTGTCATCGCCAATCGTTCGGCGCAGACCGATGAAATCGATCGTTTCTGTGCCGCCACCGGCCTCGAAACCCTGGCGCATTTCCCCGATCTCGATGCCATTCGCCGCTCGCGGCTGAAGAAATGCACGATTTACGAAATGGATTCGACGCCCGAAATCGAAGCCGTCTGCAATGAATACAAAAGGTTGGCGGCGACGCTCTGGGCCGGCACCCGGCCGCTCGAAGCCAATCCGATGAAGGATCGCGACATTTTCGAATTCCTCGGATTCGAATGAGCGGCAACAACGCCTTGACCATTGAAACGCACCCACCGGGCTGGCACGCGACCCGCACGCGGCTGACGCATTATTTTGACCGCACGGCGTTTGACGCCTGGGCGGCGATGACCAGCGATGCACCGGTGTCGAAAATCCGCGCCACAGTGCGCGCCGGCCGCGCGGAGATGCGCGACACGCTGCTGTCATGGCTACCGCAGGATCTGACCGGCCGCCGCATTCTCGATGCCGGTTGCGGTACCGGGATGCTCGCCATCGAAGCGGCGCGGCGCGGCGCCGATGTAGTTGGCGTCGATGTATCGCCGCAATTGATCGCCACCGGTATCGAGCGGCTGCCCGATGACGTGCGCGGCCGCATCACGCTGCTGGCCGGCGACATGCTCGATGCGTCGCTGGGGGATTTCGATCATATCGTCTCGATGGACGTGCTGATCCATTATGAAGCCGACGAGATTGCCGCGGCGACGGCGCGGCTGGCGCAGCGGGCCAGGCACAGCCTGGTGTTCACCTTTGCCCCCGGCACGCCGTTGTTGCCCACCGCGCGCGCGGTGCGCA
>JANXVZ010000001.1 GCA_025351405.1 Sphingomonadales bacterium
TGATAGACGCCGGTCAGCGACGGCACGGGGGTGCGGGTGTCGGTCGTCACCTTGACGCGCAGGCGCAGGTTGAGCGCCATCGACAGCAGGTGATAGACGACGTCGAAGCGCTCGGGCCGGTCGGGGTAGTCGACTCCGCAGATGTCGATCAGCTGGTTGAGCCGCAACGCCGGATCGTCACGCAGGCTGGTGATCGCTGTGACCAACGCCTCGCGCCGAACGGTAACCGCGGTTTCATGCGCGGCGTAGGCGATCTCGATCACTGCGTCGCCAAGCAGCGCGCGCAGATGGTCGGCGAGGCCATCGACCGATGCCATTACCGGCCAGCTGTCGCGGCCGAGGTCGGGGGCGGTGACGCTCATCGTTCGAAGCTGCCGACGCGGCGGATCTTCCGCTGCAAAGCCAGGATGCCGTACAACAGTGCCTCGGCGGTCGGCGGGCAGCCGGGCACATAGATATCGACCGGCACGATGCGGTCACAACCGCGCACCACCGAATAGCTGTAGTGATAATAGCCGCCGCCATTGGCGCAGCTGCCCATCGAGATGACGTAGCGCGGCTCTGCCATCTGGTCGTAGACGCGGCGCAGCGCCGGCGCCATCTTGTTGCACAGCGTGCCGGCGACGATCATCACGTCGGACTGGCGCGGCGATGCGCGGGGGGCAACGCCAAACCTTTCAAGGTCATAGCGCGGCATGTTGGTGTGCATCATCTCGACGGCACAGCACGCCAGCCCGAAGGTCATCCACCACAGCGAGCCGGTGCGCGCCCAGTGGAACAGGTCCTCGGTCGAGGCGACGAGGAAGCCCTTGTCGGAAACTTCCTTGTTGATGTCGGACAGGAAGCCGTCGCGGTTGTCACCCGGCAAGGTCAGCCCGCGCGCCTGCTGGTCTTCGGTCAGCGCCACCGGAGTTTCGATCACTCCCATTCCAGCGCTCCCACCTTCCACGCATAGACCAGCCCGATGGCCAGCTCGCCGAGAAATTCCATCATCGCCCACCAGCCCGGCACGCCGCTCCAGTGCAGCGATACCGCCCAGGGAAACAGGAACGCCGCCTCCAGGTCGAAGACGATGAACAGGATGGCGACGAGGTAGAAACGCACGTCGAACTGGGCGCGGCTGTCGGAGAAAGCCGGAAAGCCGCTCTCATATTCGCTCAGCTTGACGGTATCGGGCTTCGACGTTCCGGTGAGGCCGGAAACCAGGATCGGCGCGCCAACGAAAATCAGCGCAAACGCAATGGCGACCGCCAGAAACAGCAGGATCGGCAGGTACTGGGTGGCGATTGCGGACATGGTGAATTACGGGCTTTCGCTGCGACGGCCGTGTTGCGGGCCTTCTAGGCCGGGGCCGCGTTGCGGGCAAGGGCGCTGCGCTGCGGCATGGAGGTTTGGCGCTTGAAGTGGCTAGCGCAGCGCCCCCGCCACCAGGCGATGCAGCTTCGACTGGATATTGCCGTTTGCCGCGACAATCTCCTGCCGCGCCACCATGTTGTCCTGGCCGCGATAATCGGTGACGAAGCCGCCCGCCTCGCGCACCAGCAGGATTCCCGCCGCGACGTCCCAATATTGCAGGCCCGATTCCCAGAAGCCGTCGAAGCGGCCGGCCGCAACCCAGGCGAGATCGAGCGACGCCGCGCCGAAGCGCCTGACCCCGGCAACTTCGGGCATGACAGCCGACATGATGCCGGAAAACTGCTGGAAATTGCCATGGCCCTGGTAGGGGATTCCGGTCGCGACCACGCAATCCGGCAGTTCACGCCGCGCCGAGACGCGCAGGCGGCGGTCCGACAACCAGGCGCCCCGGCCCTTTTCGGCCCAGAAGCTTTCCCCGGTCAGCGGCTGATGGATCAACCCGGCGACGACTTCGCCCTGTACCTCGGCGGCGATCGAGATGGCGAAGTGCGGCATCCCGTGGAGGAAATTGGTGGTGCCATCCAAGGGATCGACGATCCAGCGCGCCTGGGTTTCGGCGCCGATGGTCTCGCCGCTTTCCTCCATCAGGAGCCCCCAGTCGGGACGGGCATGGGTCAGCACCTCGCCGATCGCCTGTTCCGCGGCGCGGTCGGCGTTGGAGACGAAATCGGCAGGGCCCTTGCGGCTGACCTGGAGTGCATCCACTTCGTTGAAGTCGCGGCGCAACCGCGGCGCCGCCTTGCGCGCGGCCTTTTCCATGATGGTGATGAGGGCGGAATGGGCGACCATGAAAAACTCCTCCCCACCCTTTCAAGGGAGGGGCTAGGGGTGGGTGCGAGCGTGCCGAGCGGTAAGGAAGACGGGGCGGCGGCGAGGTTCGTGACCCGCCCATCCGCAACCCCGCCCTTGAAAGGGCGGTGAGACTTTAGTCCGCCCGCCGCACATATTCGCGCGCATAGGTATCGACGACGATCTTGGTGCCCACGCCGATGAACGGCGGAACCATGACCCGGACGCCATTTTCCAGCGTTGCCGGCTTGTAGCTGGAAGACGCCGTCTGCCCCTTCACCACGGCCTCGGTGTCGGCGATCAGCGCCTCGATCTGGTCGGGCAACTGCACCGAAACCGGCTTGTCCTCATAGGTTTCCATGACAACGTCCATGCCATCGGTGAGGAAGTCCGCCGCATCGCCGAGCAGGTCGCGGCTCATGGTCATCTGGTCATAGTTTTCCTTGTCCATGAAGGTCAGCAGCTCGCCTTCGGCAAACAGGAACTGGAAATCGCGGGTATCGAGCCGGACTTTCTCGAGCGTCTCGGCGGAACGGAAGCGCTCGTTGGTCTTGCGACCGTCCATGAGGTTCTTCAATTCGACCTGCATGTAGGCGCCGCCCTTGCCCGGCTGGGTGTGCTGGATCTTTACCGCGCGCCACAGGCCGTTCTGGTACTCGACGATGTTGCCGGGGCGGATTTCGACAGCGTTGATCTTCACGGGTTGGTCTCTTGCCGGAACGGGAAGCGGCAGCCCTTAGCCGGTCAGCCGCGTTCTGCCAACCACGACGCCTATTTCGCTGCCGCGGCGCGTTTCAGATACGGCAGCGGATCGACACTGACATAGCCTGGAACGGTGCCGGCGAAGTGACGCAACCAATAGCTGTGGCCGCTGCCATAAACGACAAGCACGCGGTCCCCGGGCTTTGCCACCGACATCAGCTTGCCGAAAATCTTGGCATTGCGCAGGTACCACATGGCGTTGAGGTCGGCACCGGCCTGGTTGTCGTGATCGCCGATGGTCAGCAGTCCGTAATAGCTGTCCATGCCGGTCACCGCCGTCCCCGGAATATTGAGGGCGACCAGCGACTGGGCGACGGTGCGGCTTTTCTGGGCGGCGCCGAAAACCTTGAGCCAGGCCGCAACCGCGACATTGGTGGCGTCCAGCTCGGCCTTCTGCCCGAATTTGTTTGCGGCCTCCTCGACCTTGTCGAAGGGGAAATAGTCAGGCTCTCCGTCCTTGGGCTGTTCGTCGATGCCCTCCACGCGCTTCAGGCCCGCAACGCGCGCGGTGCGATAGCCGATCTGGACGATCTCGTTTGCGTCCCTTGCGAGCATGGCGTCGTCGAACCGGGTATATTCGGCGATGCCGAGGTCTGGCGCGTCGCTCTGCATCTCGACCATGACACGCGTTGGCCTGAACGCAGCTATGGCATGGGCAACGGTCTCCAGCTGCCGCTGCCGGGCCGGGGTAAGGACGGAATCAACCTTGATATTGTTCCTGTCGAGACCCGGATTGCCGAAGTGATAGGCACCAAGGACCATGACTTCGATCGGCCCTTGTCGAGGCGCACCAACCGCCGCCGCACTGCTCACGGCCAGCGCCAGTGCCACCAAAACATTCGACATCATGCCCTCGCCCCCTGTATTGCATCGACAATACGGTTGCGATTGCGAATGTCAAACGCGGTCAGCCGTCCAGAATCCCGGCGAATGCTGCAACCCCTGCCCCTGCGCCGTCCGGGTGGAGCCATACGGCATTGACGACGGCGATGAAGTCGGCCCCCGCATCGATCAACGGCGGCGCGTTAGCGGGCGTGATGCCACCGATGGCAACGCACGGCAGTTGGCTGAGGACAGTCCACCAGCGCAGGATTTCGGGTTGCGGGCGATATTGGCTCGGCTTGGTAGTCGTTTCATAAAACGCGCCGAACGCGACATAATCGGCACCCTGTTCGCCGGCCTCCATCGCCAGGTGCCGGCTGTCATGGCACGTCCGGCCGATCTGGGCATCGGGACCGAGCAGTTTTCGCGCGTCGGCGATGCTGCCATCGGACTGGCCGAGATGGACGCCATCTGCCCCCGCCCTGTGGGCAAGGTCGGCGCGATCATTGAGAATGAAGGCCACATCGGCGGCACTGCAGATCGGCAGCAACGCCTCGCAAGCCCGCAGCACATCGGCGTCGGGGACGTCCTTCAGGCGCAACTGGAAGGCTGCGACCGGGCCGCCATCGAGCGCCGCCTTGAGGCGTTCGACAAAGATCGGGATTTCAATCGCCGGAGGCGAGACGATGTAAAGCTGGCATGGCGGGCGCTTCTGCCGTTCGAAGCGGTCGCCGAAGCCGGGGTCGAGCGGAACGGTGTCGTCGGATTCGTGCATACTCACCAGTCGAGCCTGTCGTGCGGGAGGAACGTCGCCACGCCTAGTCGCCGCCCTTGTAAATCCCGATGATCTTGTCGAGCATCGCCATGGCATCGGCCCGCGGCCGCTGGAAGGTGTTGCGCCCGATGATCGAACCGTTGCCGCCGCCGTCGCGGATGTCACGCGCATCCTGGTAGACAGCATCGGCGCCCTTGGCGGCACCGCCCGAGAACACCACGATGCGGCGACCGTTGAAACATGATTTCACCACATGCGCCACGCGGGTCGATTGGGCCGACCAGTCGTTGCCTTCATAGGCCTTTTTGGCGTCTTTCTGCTCGATATGGTCGCTGGGCAGCTTGACCTTGATGATATGCGCCCCGGCCAGCGCTGCCATGTGCGCAGCATAGGCGCCCACATCCAGCGCCAGCTCCCCGGCCTTGGAGATTTCGCCGCCGCGCGGGTATGACCAGATGACCGTGGCGATACCGACAGCCTTGGCCTCCTGCGAAAGCTCGCGGATTTCCTCCATCAGTTCAAAGATATCGTCGGACCCCGGATAGATGGTGAAGCCGATCGCCGAACAACCGAGGCGAAGCGCGTCATCGACCGTGCCGGTGACCGCCTGATTGATGCTGGTCGCCCAGCTGTTCGAACTGTTCACCTTGAGGATCGTCGGAATCTGCCCGGCAAACGTGTCTGCCCCCGCCTCGATCATGCCCAGCGGCGCGGCATAGGCGCTGAGCCCGGCATCGATGGCGAGCTGGAAATGATAATGGGGATCATAGGCGTCGGGATTGGGCGCGAAGCTGCGTGCCGGTCCGTGCTCGAAGCCTTGGTCCACGGGCAGGATGACCAGCTTGCCGGTGCCACCCAGGCGCCCCTGCATCAGGATGCGCGCCAGGTTGGCCTTGGTGCCGGGGTTGTCGCTTTCGTAATTGCCGAGAATGGCGCGGACGGTTGGCGTCATCTTGTTCATCGGGGCGATCCTTGGGTCTATCAGGCGCGGAAATGCAGTTCGGCGACCTGGACGAAAAGTTCAAAGATGCTTTCGGCGATCTGCGAGGCTTCAACTTCGGTCATCATCTTCAACGTGTTGGCGACTGCGCCCAGCTTGATGGTGCCGCCTTCGACAACGGCTCCGCTGCGGGTCATGCGGTCGGTTATCTCGTTATAGATAATCCGCTCCTCGGGCGCGAATTGTTCGCCCTTCAGGTCGCGGATGGCGCGGAATGCCTCGCCGATACGGTCGTGGATCGGATCGGCCGATCGTGCCAGCTTCCACGCTGCCGGGTACAGCCGCTCCCACAGATGGTCCACATCGATCGTCATGCCGTGCCCCTTTCAAGTGCAACCACACCCGGCAGCGGCTTGCCCTCCATCCATTCCAGAAAGGCGCCGCCGGCGGCAGAAACATAGCTGAAATCATCGGCAACACCGGCATGGTTGAGCGCCGCCACGGTATCGCCGCCGCCGGCCACCGACACCAGCCCGCCACTCGTCGTCAACGCTGCGGCAATCCGCGCCAGCGACACCGTGCCGGCATCGAACGGCGGCAATTCAAAGGCGCCCAGCGGACCGTTCCACACCAGCGTTCGACAGGTTTTCAGCGCATCGGCAAGCGCTTCGACAGCCGCCTCGCCAAGATCGAGGATCATTTCGTCGGCGGCGACCTCGTGGACATTGCAGGTGCGATGGGGAGCGTGGGCGGCAAACTCTCTGGCCACCACGACATCATATGGCAGGTGCACGGTGCAGCCCGCCGCGTCTGCGCGCGCCAGTATAGCGAGCACCGTAGGCGCAAGGTCGTGCTCGCAAAGCGACTTGCCGACATCGATGCCGCGCGCCGCGAGAAAGGTATTGGCCATGCCGCCGCCGATCATCAGGTGATCGACCTTGTCGACCAGATGCGTCAGCACGTCGAGCTTGGACGAAACCTTGGCGCCACCGACCACCGCTGCCACCGGATGCTCCGGATTGCCGAGCGCCGCGTCGAGCGCCTTCAGTTCGGCCTGCATGGCGCGCCCGGCAAAAGCCGGCAGGACATGGGCAAGGCCTTCGGTCGACGCATGGGCGCGGTGAGCGGCAGAAAAGGCGTCGTTGACGTAAAAGTCGCCCAGTTCGGCGAGCGCGGCGACGAATGCCGGGTCATTGGCCTCCTCGCCGGCATGGAAGCGGGTATTTTCGAGGACGGCAACGTCACCGGCGGCCATCGCGGCAACACCCGCCTGTGCGATGGGCCCGATGCAATCGGCGATAAAGCGCACCGGCCGCCCCAGCACATTGGCCAGCGCCGCCGCCGATGGCGCCAGCGTTTCATCGAGATCGAAACCGGCCGGCCGGCCGAAATGCGACAGGACCAGCACTTTCGCGCCGCGGTCCGCGAGCGCGGCGATTGTCGGCACCGCCATGGCGAGGCGCGTCGCGTCGCCGACAGCACCGTGGACCATTGGCACGTTCAGGTCGGCCCGGACCAGAACGGTCTTGCCGGCAAGATCGGGCATGTCGTCGATGGTCTTGAAGGTCATGGCGAAACTACAGCAAAGCCCCCATCGCCACGGCGGTATCGGCCATGCGATTGGAAAAGCCCCATTCATTATCATACCAAGCGACGATGCGGACGAGGTTGCCGCCGATCACCGTGGTTTCGAGCGAATCGATCGTCGATGAAGCCGGGTTGTGGTTGAAATCGATGGAGACGAGGGGTTCATCGGTCCATTCCAGCACGCCCTTCAGCGGGCCAGAGGTCGCTGCAGCCTTGAGCGCGGCGTTGATCTCCTCCCGGGTCGTATCGCGACCGGCCACGAAGGTCAGGTCGACGAGGCTGACATTCGGTGTCGGCACCCGCACCGACGAGCCATCCAGCTTTCCCTTCAATTGCGGCAGAACCTCGCCAAGGGCACGGGCGGCGCCGGTGCTCGTCGGGATCATCGACAAGGCGGCGGCCCGGGCGCGGCGCGGATCGTCGTGGATCTGGTCAAGGATGCGCTGGTCATTGGTGTAGCTGTGGATCGTCGTCATCAGGCCCTTGAGGATGCCGAATTCGCGATCGAGAACCATGGCGGCCGGGGCGAGGCAATTGGTCGTGCACGAGGCGTTGGAGACGATCTTGTGTTCGGCGGTCAACTTGTCATGGTTGACGCCATAAACGACGGTCAGATCCACGCCCTTGCCCGGAGCGGAAATCAGCACACGCTTTGCGCCCGCGGCCAGATGTGCGCCGGCCTTGGCAGCGTCGGTGAAGAAGCCGGTGCACTCCAGTGCGATATCGACCCCCAGTTCGGCATGGGGCAGGTTTGCCGGGTCGCGCTCGGCTGTCACGCGGATGCGGTGACCATCGACAAGGATGCTGGCGCCATCGACCTCGACGCTGCCCGGGTAGGCGCCGTGCACCGAATCGCGCCGCAGCAACCGGGCGTTGGCGGCGGCATCGCCGAGGTCATTGATGGCGACGACCTCGATATCGGTCCGCCCCGATTCATGGATGGCGCGCAGGACATTGCGACCGATACGTCCGAAGCCGTTGATGGCGACCTTGATGGCCATGGTATCGTGATTCCCTCGTTATGGCAGACCGAAATCCCGCCGAACTATCTGGCGCCCAACCGTTCGCGCACACGCGCTGCAATCCGGGGCGCGGTCAGGCCGAAATGCTCGTAGAGCGCCTCGATGGGCGCCGAAGCCCCGAAACTGTCGACACCGCACTGCAGACCGTCGCTGCGCGTATAGCGTTCCCAGCCGAGCGTCACCCCCGCTTCGACCGAAACGATGAGCGCATCGGCCGGCAACACATCGGCGCGATAGGCCGCCGGCTGCGCGTCGAATATTTCCCAGCATGGCATCGAGACAAGGTCGCAGCCGATACCGTCGGCCTCGAGCAAAGTCGCAGCGGCATGTGCCACGGCAACTTCGGAGCCGGTCGCAACGAACACCACCCGGCGCGCAGCCTGTGCGCTGCGTAGCCGATAAGCACCCTTTGCCGTCAGGTTTTCTGTGGCCTTGTCACGAAGTTGCGGCAGGTTTTGCCGGCTGAGTGCGAGGACGGACGGACGGTTTTTATCGGCGATCGCCAACGCCCAGGCCTCTGCCGTTTCAACGGCATCTGCCGGGCGATAGACGGCAAGATTGGGAATCGTCCGCAGCGACACCAGGTGTTCGATAGGCTGGTGGGTCGGGCCATCCTCGCCAAGGCCGATGCTGTCGTGGGTCAATACATAGACAACCCCGATGCGTTGCAGCGCCGACATCCGGATGGCGTTGCGCATGTAATCCGAGAACACAAGGAACGTGCCGCCATAGGGAATGGCGCCGCCATGCAGCGCGATGCCATTCATGGCGGCAGCCATGCCGAATTCACGAATCCCGTAATACACATACCGGCCGGCGTAACTATCGGCGCTGAAAGGCTGTTGATCCCTGGTCTTGGTGTTGTTCGAGCCGGTCAGGTCGGCACTGCCGCCGAACATCGCCGGCAACACCGGGTTGATGACCGCCAAGGCGTTTTCGGAAGCCTTGCGGCTCGCGACATTCTGGGGCGTGGCGATCAGCCCGGCGATATGCGCGGCAAGCGCTTCGCTGACGGCGGCGGGGATGGTGCCCGCCATGCGCGCGTCGAAATCGGCAGCAAGTGCGGGATCGGCGGAGGCATGGCGCGCCTCCCAGGCCAGGCGTTCGACTGCTCCGCGCGCACCGACTTCGGTCCAGGCCGCGGCGATATCATCGGGGATGACGAACGGCGGCGCGGTCCAGCCCAGCGCGGCACGGGCGCCTTCGATCTCCTTGGCGCCCAGCGGCGAACCGTGGGCACTGCTGCTGCCGGCCTTGGTCGGCGCGCCCATGCCGATGGTCGTGCGGCAGGCGATGAGCGATGGCCTCGGATCGGCGGTTGCAACGGCGAGGGCGGCGTCCACCGCCGCAAAGTCGTGGCCATCGCACGCGATGACGTGCCAACCCGCCGCATCGAAGCGCTTGGCGGTATCTTCCGATGTTGAAAGCGATGTCGGGCCGTCTATCGAGATCCGGTTGTCGTCCCACAGCACATTCAGCCGGCCGAGGCGGAGATGACCGGCAAGCCCGATGGCTTCATGGCTGATGCCCTCCATCAGGCAGCCGTCGCCAGCGATCACCCAGGTGCGATGATCGACAAGGGCATCACCGAACGTGGCGTTGAGATGGCGCTCTGCCATCGCCATGCCGACGGCAGTGGCAAGGCCCTGCCCCAGCGGGCCGGTCGTCGTCTCGACTCCCTCGAGCTCGAAATTTTCCGGATGGCCGGCGCACGGGCTGCCGAGCTGGCGGAAGTTGCGAATATCGCCGATCGTCGGCCGGGCGTAGCCGGTGAGGTGAAGCAGGGCATATATCAGCATCGAGCCATGGCCCGCCGACAGGACAAAGCGGTCACGATCGGCCCATCGCGGTTGCTTGGGATCGAACTTCAGGTGCCTGGCGAACAAGGCCGTTGCCGCGTCCGCCATGCCCATCGGCATCCCCGGGTGCCCGGAATTGGCAGCTTCGACGGCATCCATTGCTAGAGCGCGTATGGCATTCGCCATGGAGCGGTGGTCGGTCATCGTTCAAAAACGCCTGGGCAGCAGGGCTGACGGCACAAGGCCGAATCGGCGTGGACGTAGGCCAGACACGGGCCGGTGCGTCAACATCAAGGCAGCAGTGTTGCAGCAACGCAGCCGGATTACGTCACCCGAGATTTCACGCCGCAAAGGCCCTTGGACTTTCGACGCCCCATCGAAACAGCGGAATGCAGCCAAAAAGCCCGATATTTGCGCCAGAACGACGGGCATCCGGAAAAACGCAGATTGACGCAACCTAACGTCAAGTCTTACAATTCGCGGTGAAGTCGCTGACATTCAAGGGTGTATTTATCAACATCGAGACCAAGCCTGCGGCCACCGCCGATGATGCCAGCGCGATCGTCGATCGGCTTGAAATCGTTATTGACCGGTTGGAAGCGGCGATTGCACGACACAATGCCGAAAGCGCCCGGCTGCGCCGGATCGAATCGGTTGCCAACACCACACTGGCCGATCTTGACGCCTTTATCTCCAGCAACGGGTAGGAGCCTGCCATGGCACAGGTCAATATCGCCATAGCCGGGCGCAATCACGTCCTCGCCTGCCGCGACGGTGACGAACCGCGACTTGCCGAACTCGCCGCCGACCTTACCAACAAGGCTGCCGGTCTGACTGCGGCGCTTGGCGCCATGGGAGAAACCCGGCTGCTGGTGATGACGGCGCTCCTTGTTGCCGACGAGTTGCACGAGCTTCGCGCCGGCCGCACGCCGGCTGCCACATTCGACCCGGTTCCGGCGCCGGGCCCCGTGTTCGACAAGTCCGGTCTTCGCCTTGCCGAGCTGGTCGATCGCGCCGAGCGACTTGTCGAAAGACTCGGCGTCTGACGAAACGTTTCACCCTGCCTGCAAAAAGCCTGTGGAGCACGGTTGAGCCGCGCCGCCGGAGCGCCTATATTGATGACCAGGCGGGACTGCCCGGTACGAGCATCCGAGCATCCCTGAGGCGATTAACATCCTAAGGGGGCTGGCCCTGAACAGATCCTGGTCTGTTTTATCTGGCTCCCACCTGGCGTCACCGGCGTCAGAGGATACTCCCGCACACGGCCCATGGTGGTTCCGCCGATGTTGAACGAGGCGGTCGATCGCGATGCCTTGCGCCGTGAATTTCGGGCCAGGCGCCGGACCTTCGTCGGCGGCCTGGACGATGGCGCTCCGGACGGCGTCGTGCGCAATGCGCTCGAGACCAGCCTCGCCGCACATCTTGTGCCACTGCTCGCCGGCGCCGACAGCCCCGCCAGCTACGTCGCACGCGGCGGCGAGATCGATCCGCGATGGATCGAGGCGGACTGGCTGTCCGCGGACCGCGGCGCCCTGGCCTTCCCCCGCGTCGCGGGCAAGCGGATCATCTTTCACCGCGCGACCCTGGAGCTCCTGGCACCCGGCTATTATGATATCCCGGAGCCGGATTGCGCGGCACCCATCGCAAACCCCGACCTGGTGCTGGTGCCGCTGCTCGCCTGCACCCTGAAGGGGGTGCGGCTGGGCCAGGGTGGCGGCTTTTACGATCGCGCCCTCGCCGCCATGCGCGCCAGCGGTCGCATCATCGCGGTCGGCCTCGCCTGGGAGGTGCAGGTTGTCGACCATCTCCCCGAAGCCGAATGGGATGCCCGGCTCGACTATGTTGCGACGCCGGCGCGTCTGGTGGATTGCCGGGCGCATGGCTAAGAAGCCATCCATGCAGACGATCCCCCAGCCGACATCCCCCGATCCGAAGGTGCCAGATCCAACCTGGCGCAAGCCGGCGGGTATTCTCGCCCTGCTGCTTTATCTCGTCGTCTATGCCGGCCTGGCGACCCGGCTGGCGGACGTGCTGGGCAGCCTGCCGACAGTGTTGATGGCGCTTGGCTACATGCTGCTGGGAATTGCGTGGGTGGCACCGCTGCGGCCGCTGTTCCTGTGGATGAATACCGGGCGCTGGAGGCGCGGATGAGCGCGCAGCCGGAATCGCGGAGCAGCGCACAGCGTGGATCGCCCAAGCGCGCCGCCGATTGCACGACGATGGCGGAGGTGCGGTACGGCGTCGATGCGCTGGATGCTGAATTGGTGGCGCTGCTGGCGGAACGTTTCGACTATATGGACGCCGCCGCCCGCATCAAGCCGCTGCGCAACGCCGTGCGCGACGAAGCCCGCAAGACGCAGGTGATAGCCAATGCCGAGACCGCTGCGGGGATCGCCGGGTTGCCCGCGGGGCTGGCAACGCAGCTTTGGGAAACCCTTGTCGAAGCGTCCATCGCGCATGAATTGGCGGAATGGGATCGGCACAGGGGTTGAGCGGCATTGCGGGCCCGCATTGCGGACCGGAAATGCCCGCGTGGCGCGAGTGACGGGGCTCGAACCCGCGACCTCCGGCGTGACAGGCCGGCGCTCTAACCAACTGAGCTACACCCGCAGCAACGCGGAAGCGGCGGGATAGGCACCCCCCCACCTGCTGTCAAGCGCCACCCGCCGCTATTCGTTCAGCCATGCAGGCTTTCATCACGATGATGCCGGATGACAGACGGTATCTCGGCGGCTAGGGGGGCGGCATGAGTGATGTGCCCCCCGCTTCGTCCAAGCCTCTCGATCCGGTCACCAGCGTCGCCAATCTGGTGGCCTTGCTGGACGTGGAGCGGCTGGAGAACGATCTGTTCCGCGGCCAGTCTTCCCACGCCGGGTGGATGCGGGTCTATGGTGGCCAAGTGGTTGCCCAGGCCCTGATGGCGGCATCCAAGACCGTGGCGGACGAACGCCTGTGCCATTCGCTGCACAGTTATTTCATCCGGCCGGGCGACCCGGCCCACCCGATCGTCTATCGGGTCGAGCGCGACCGCGACGGCGCCAGTTTCACCACGCGGCGCGTCGTTGCCATCCAGCATGGCCGGCCGATCTTCAACCTGGCAGCCTCGTTCCAGATCCAGGAAGCCGGCCTTGCCCATCATTTTCCCGCACGCGACGTGATCCCGCCCGAAGCCCTGCCCACCGAAGCCGAGCGCATGGCGCAGACCATCGACCAGACACCCGAGCCATGGCGGACGCTTTGGCAAAATCGCGACCGCCCGATCGAATTCCGCCACGTTCAGCACGATGATCCGTTTAATCCGACGGTCCAGCCGCCCCACAGCCAGCACTGGTGCCGCATGGCGTCGCCGGTGGACGCCGCGCCGCCGATGGCGCGGGCGCTGTTTGCCTATGCCAGCGACATGACCATGCTCGACACGGCACTGCTGCCGCACGCCGTTTCATGGCACGACCCGCGGTTGCAGGTCGCCAGTCTCGATCATGCGATCTGGTTCAATGCCACCCCCGACATGAACGACTGGCTGTTGTTCGACCAGGATTCGCCCTTTGCAGGCGGCGCGCGCGGTCTCAACCGGGCACTGGTGCATACGCGCCACGGGCAACCTGTCGCGGCGGTGATGCAGGAAGGCCTCATGCGCCACCGGCCGGCCTGAACCGATGGCCGACCGCGATATGCTCGAAGCCGACGCCGTCCCCAAGGGCGTCCGCCATCGCAACATCTTCAGCGCGCTTGGCCCCGGCCTGATCACCGGGGCCGCCGACGACGATCCGTCCGGCATCGCAACCTATTCACAGGCCGGCGCCGCCTTCGGCCTGCAGATGCTGTGGACGGTGGTCCTCACCTATCCGTTCATGGCGGTGTTCCAGCTCATCTGCGCGCGCATTGCCCGCGTCAGTGGCCATGGCCTTGCCGCCAACATGAAGTTGAGCTTCCCGATAACGGTGGTGCGCGGCGTCGTGGCGCTGCTGCTGGTCGCCAACGTCCTCAATATTGCCGCCGATTTTGCCGCAATGGGCGACGCTGCGGAGCTTGTCACCGGCTGGTCCAGCCATGGCTTCACCATCGGCCTCGCGGTGCTTTCGCTGGGCCTGCAATTGTTCGTGCCCTACAGCCGCTATGTTTCGTACCTGAAATGGTTGACGCTATCGCTGTTTGCCTATGTCGGCGTGGTGCTGATGGTCCACACACCCTGGTTGCGCGCGCTGCACGCCACCGTCTGGCCCCGGATAGAGTTCAATCGCGCCACGGCGACGATGGTCGTCGCCATATTCGGGACGACCATCAGCCCCTATCTGTTTTTCTGGCAGGCTTCGCAGGAAATCGAGGAAATGGGGCGCACCAATGGCAAGGCGCTGCGCCGCGACCGGCTTTCGGCGCCGGCAGAATTCCGCCGGCTCGGCATCGATACCTGGGGCGGCATGGGCTATTCGAACCTCATCGCGCTGGCGATCATGCTCAGCACCGCCGCGACCCTTCACGCCACCGGCATTACCGAGATCGCCACTTCGGCGCAGGCGGCCGAGGCGCTGCGGCCCATTGCCGGCAATTTGGCGTTCGGGCTGTTTGCACTCGGGATCGTCGCCACCGGGCTGCTGGCGGTGCCGGTGCTGGCGGGGTCGGCAGCCTATGCAATGTCGGAAGCGATGGGCTGGCGATCGGGGCTGGAACTGAAGCCGCGGGAGGCGACGGGATTTTACGGTGTCATCGGCCTCGCCATCGTCGCAGCGGTTGCGCTGGATTTTTCGGACATCAGTCCCATCAAGGCGCTGTTCTGGAGCGCGGTCGTCAATGGCGTTGTCGCGGTTCCGGTGATGGTCGTCATCATGTTGCTTTCGCGTCGACGCAGCGTGATGGGTGTGTTCACACTCCCCCTGGTCTATCGGGTGTTCGGCTGGCTCGCGGTGGCGCTGATGGCACTCGCCAGCGCAACACTGTTCGTGACGCTCTAAATCGCTGGGTTTTTACGCGGCTTTCGTTGTGCCTTCGAACCGGTGATGCTTGAACACCGCGTCGAACCGGGCCTCGTCGATGCCGCCTTCCCAGCGTGACACGACAATCGTCGCCACGGCATTGCCGATGAAATTGGTCAACGCCCGGCATTCGGACATGAATCGGTCGACGCCGAGAATCAGTGCCATGCCGGCCAGCGGCACACTCGGCACGATCGACAGCGTCGCTGCGAGGGTGATGAACCCCGCCCCGGTCACGCCAGCGGCCCCCTTGGAGCTCAGCATCGCCACGCCCAGCAGCAGCGCCTGCTCGCCAAAGCTGAGATGGGTGTTCGTCGCCTGCGCGATGAACAGCGCCGCCAGCGTCATGTAGATGTTGGTGCCATCGAGATTGAACGAATAACCGGTGGGCACCACAAGACCGACGATCGGCCGCGGGCATCCGGCGCGCTCCATCTTGTCGATAAGGTTGGGCAGCGCCGATTCGGAAGAACTGGTACCCAGGACCAGCAGCAGCTCCTCTTTCAGATACCGCAGCAGCGTGAAGATCGAAAACCCCGCCAGCCGGGCCACGATGCCGAGCACGACGACGACGAACAGTGCCGAGGTGACATAGAAGCACGCAACCAGCGCCGCCAGGTTGGCGATGCTGCCGACGCCGTATTTGCCGATCGTGAACGCAAACGCCCCGAACGCGCCGATTGGCGCCGCCCGCATGAACATGGCGACCAGGCGGAAAAACCCGGCAGACAGCGACCCGAGAAGGTCGATGACCGGTTTTGCCCTGTCGCCAACCGATGCCAGCGCGAGACCGAAAAACACCGAGAAGAACAGGATTTGCAGCAGGTTGCCCTCTGCAAATGCGCCGGCAACCGTATCGGGAATGATCGCCAGCAGAAAACCGACGACGGTTGTCTCATGCGACTTCGCCAGATATTTGCCGACTTCGGCGGTGGTCAGCGTTGCCGGGTCGATATTGAGGCCGGACCCCGGCTGGACGACATTGGCGACGACCAGCCCGACGATGAGCGCCACGGTCGACAGCGCGAAGAAATAGGCGAACGCCTTGGCGGCAACGCGCCCGAAGCTGCCGATATCCTTCATCCCGGCAATACCGGTGACGATGGTCAGGAAGATCACCGGTGCAATGATCATCTTGACGAGCTTGATGAAGCCATCGCCGAGTGGCTTCAAGGCGACGCCGGTCGCCGGCGCGAAATGCCCGATGAAACCGCCAACAACGATTGCGGCCAGCACCTGAACATAGAGCTGCCGGTAAAAGCGCTGGGGCGGCCGCGGGGCCGCAGGCGAACTGGAAATGGCGATGGTCAAACTCCCCCGATTGGCAGCGATATTACGGCGAATTCGGCCCGGCCTCCACAATGCCGGCCTCCACAATCCCAACCTCGAACGGCAACGCCAATGCCCGCCAAAGCCCCTGTGACGCCGCATCGCCCCTGCCGGGCACCCCTATCGACGCATCCGCAGCCCGCAACGCGATGGTGCCGTGCAGCCAGTCCCACACACTGAATCCGCTCGAAAAGTTGCGATCCTGCGCTGCAAAGTTCGCGCGGTGATGGATATCGTGCATCCCCGGCGTTGTCAGTACGTGCGCGAGGGCATCGTCGAACGACAACCGCAGATTGCTGTGGTGGAACAACACCGATGCGAAAAACCATCCCTCCCAGACTGCCAGCGCCCGCGGGCCTACGCCCAGAACACGGATTTGCAGCAACCGCAGTGGCACCGATATCGCCATGTCGACCGCGTGAAATCGCAGCGCCGTCGATGCATCCATGTCGAGGTCGACGTGGTGGACAAGGTGCAGCCGCCACAGCCAGGCGACCCGGTGCGTGGCGATGTGCCAGAGATACATGGTGTAATCTAGCGCCAGAAATGCCGCGACATCGCGCAGCCATGGCGGCGCCGGAATATTCTGGGCCAGCCCCTTCCCGCGCACTGCCATATGCCGGGCCAGGGGTTGCGCCAACGGGCGCTGCACCAAAGCCACGACCACAAGGCTGATCACCCCCAGCGTGGCATTGCGCAGGGTCCGTTCCGGCTCGGGCTGGGTCCGCGCGCGCCGTGGCCAATGGCGTTCGGCGAAAAGCAGCCAACCGACCATTGCGACCCCGGCAAGAACGACGGCGGCCGGGGCACCCGATCCGCGGTGCGATTGGCGGGTTTGCCTTGCCATGGTTCAACGCTAGTCTGGCCGCGACTTCCAGCCAAGGACTTCGATTGCGATGACGATGCTTACACGTCCGGAAGGGCCAGAGTCTTCCGATCTCCACGTGACCCGTCGCGGCTTTGCAGCGCTTGTCGCCGCGGGTTACGCCGCTGCCGCGGTCGGTGCCGATGCTGCGCCCATCGCCACCCCATCCGATGGATTGGCCCTCGCCATGGTGACGATGCCTGGCGGATTGCCGGGCTATGTCGCCCGCCCCGCCGGCAACGGCCGTCACCCCGTCGTTATTGTCGTCAACGAGGTGTTCGGACTTCACGAATATATCCGCGACATCTGTCGCCGCTTCGCCCGGCTGGGCTATGTCGCCATCGCGCCGGAGTTCTTTTTTCGCAACGACCCCGGCAATAGCCTGGCCAGCACCACCGACTTTGCCGTCATCAAGCGCATTGTCGGTGCGGCCGGAAATGACCAGGTCATGGGCGATGTCGGCACGACGCTGGACTGGCTCGCCGCGCAGCCGTTCGTCGACGCCAGGCGGCTCGCCATCACCGGCTTCTGCTGGGGCGGCGGGGTCGTCTGGATGGCGGCGGCCCGCTTCCCGCAACTGAAGGCCGGCGTTGCCTGGTACGGACGACTGGCGCCCCCCAAACCGGGCGAACCCGTCACCGAAGTCCGCAAATATCCTCTGGAGATCGTCGGTGACCTGAAGGCGCCGGTCCTCGGCCTTTATGGCGGCCTGGACAAGGGCATCCCCGCCAGTGACGTTGCCGCGATGAACGCGGCATTGGCGGCTGCCGGCAAGACGGGCAGCCGGTTGAAACTATACCCCGATGCCGAACATGGTTTCCACGCCGACTACCGCCCGAGTTACAATGCGGTCGATGCTGCTGACGGCTGGTCACTCCTGCTGGCGCACTTCAAGGCCAACGGCGTCGGCCCGGGTCAAGCGGGCGGGCAGCCGTAAAGCTTGATGAATTGCGAAACGGCCTTCTGGGCCTGGTGTGCAATCGTCGCGGCATCGGGATCGGGGGCCTGCCCCAGCATGCGTCGCATGTGCAGGGAGCCGCGGCACAGCGTCATGAAAACTTCGGCGGCTTCGCGGCTGTCATCGACAGCGAGTTCGCCGGCGGCAACGAATGTTTCGATATGACGGCTCAGGCGATCGATCGAGATGCTGGGGCCTGAATCAAAGAACAACTTGCCGATTTCCGGCCGGCGCTGCGCCTCTGCCGCCACCACCTGGAACATCCGCGTCGCCCAGTCCGAACATATCAACGTCACATAGGTCTGGGCGATGCTGTGCAGCAGGCCGGCCAGATCGGGGTTGCCCGGCACTTCAAAGACACTGCGGCTGAAGCGGCTGCAACTTTCGGAAACAAGCGCCTCGAACAGCGCCTGCTTGCTGTCGAAATAGCTGTAGAGCGTCCCCTTGGAACCACCCAGCCGCGCCGCAACCTGCGACATGGATGCCCCATCGTACCCAAACTCCAGGAACACGTCATGCGCCACGGCAAGGATGGCCTGCCGACGCTCGACCACGCCCCGACGCGGCGGGGCGTCCGAAGCAGCTTCTGGGGGAGATTGGACCTGCGTCATAATGTTACCGGGGGGACGTTGCACCATTGACCGTCGCGACAAGCGACAGTAGCTACAATCAACCGTACGGTACGGTCAATAGTTTGCGGTGCCCCATGCGTCGAGCGTTCCCATCCCGACTAGCAATGGTGCTGTGCGCGCTGCCGCTCGGCGCTTGCATGTCTGCGTCTCCCGACGCGGCGATCAGGGTCAAACCCGTCTCGTCCTATGGTCTCGCCAGTCTGTCGGCGCCGGCAGCGCCCTGGCCCACGACAGACTGGTGGCGCGCCTATGGTGACCCCAAGCTCGACGCACTCATTGCGGAAGCGCTGGCGGGCAACCCCGACGTCGCCGCCGCCGATGCGCGACTGCACCGCGCAAGCGCCCTCGCTCGCCAAGCAGAAGCGGCGCGGTTGCCGTCGCTGCGTGCGAATGGTGCGACCGATCTGACCAAGCAAAGCTACAACAACGGCATACCCGCGGCATTTGTGCCGCGCGGCTATAACGACGTCGGGCGCGCCACGCTCAATTTTGATTGGGAGCTCGACTTCTGGGGCAAGAACCGGGCCGCAATCGCCGCCGCCACGTCCGATGTGCGTGCCAGCGAAGCCGACAGGGCCGCCGCGGTGCTCATGCTTTCGACGTCGGTTGCATCGACCTATGCGCAGCTCGTTCAACTGTTCGCCGATCGCCAGGTTGCCGCCGCGTCGATCGCGTTGCGCCAGGACACGTTCCGGCTCGTCCAGCAGCGCGTGCTCGGTGGCCTCGATACGCGTGCCGAATCGAAAGCCGCCGAAGCCGGCGTCCCGGCGGCGCGCGGCGACCTCGCCGCCATCGATGAGCAGATCGCCATTGCCCGCAACGCGCTGGCAGCGTTGACCGGCGCCGGCCCGGACCGCGGGCTTTCGATCAAGGCGCCGACAGCGACAGCCCTGCCCGTCTTCGGGCTGCCGACGACGCTGACAGCCGATCTCGTCGGTCGCAAACCCGAAATCGTTGCCGCACGCTGGCGCGCCGAAGCCGCTGCCAAGCGCATCGGTGTTGCCCGGGCGCAATTCTATCCCAACGTCAATTTGGCGGCGTTCATCGGCGTGCAGTCGCTGGGGCTGGCCAATCTCGCCAGTGCGGGTTCGGACATTGGCCAGGTTGGGCCGGCAATAAGCCTGCCGATCTTCGACGGGGGCCGGCTGCGCGCCAATCTTCGCGGCGCCGAGGCGGATTATGCGCTGGCGGTGGCGCAATATGACAGCGCGGTAAACCGTGCCCTCCAGGATGTTGCCGATGCCGCCGCCAGCGCAAGGGCGTTGGGCAGCCGGCTTGCAGAAGCAAGGGCGGCACTCACCGCGCAGGAGGACGCCTATCGCGTAGCGCGGCTCCGGTACACCGGTGGCCTTGCCAACTACCAGTCGGTGCTGCTGGTCGAGGATAACGTTCTCCTGCGGCGCCGGGCTTACGCCGATCTGCAGGCGCGCGCATTTGCGCTCGATGTTGCACTTGTGCGGGCGCTGGGCGGCGGCTTCTCCGCCCCCGTTGCTGCTCTCGCTGCCAAGTAAGGACGAACCATCATGGCCGAGGCCGATCCCAAGCTGCCCAATGTCGACGAGGCTGCGAAAAAGCTTGCCGAAGACCAGGCCAGGGCGGAAAAATCCGCGGCCAAGGCGGCGACGCGCCGGCGGTTGTTTGCCATCCTCGCTGGGGTCATCGCGGTGGCCGCCATCGGTTATGCGATTTATTGGTTCATTGTCGGACGCAACAATGTGTCGACCGACAACGCCTATGTCGGCGCCGACAGCGCGTTGGTGACGCCGTTGACCGCCGCCGCCATCGTCAAGGTCAACGTCATGGAGACCCAGAGGGTCCGGGCCGGCGACGTGCTGGTCGAACTCGATCCATCCGATGCCCGCGTGGCGCTGGCCCAGGCCCAGGCCCAGCTTGCAACCGCGACCCGCAAGGTTGCGGGCTATTACGCCCAGGACCGGGCGCTGGCGGCACAGGTAACGTCGCGAGCGGCAGATATCGCGGCGGCGGACGCGCGCATCGCCAGCGCCGAATCAGACTTGAAGCGCGCGCGCATCGACCTGTCACGCCGACAGGCGCTGGTGGCATCGGGCGCGGTCTCGGGCGACGAGCTTTCCACGGCACAGAACCGCTTTGCGGCAGCGCTGGCGGGCGTGGAACAGGCGCGCGCGGCGCGGTTGCAGGCGACGGCACAGGTCACTGCGGCAAAGGGCAGCCAGGCGGTCAATATGGCGCTGATCAGCGACACATCCGGACAGGAAAACCCCGAGATTCGCGCCGCGCGCGCCATGGTCGAAAAGGCCCAGCTCGACCTCGATCGCACCATCATTCGCGCCCCGTTGTCAGGCGTTGTCGCCAAAAAGACCGTGCAGATCGGCCAGCGCGTGGCGCTCGGCACGCCTTTGATGAGCATCGTCCCGGTCGAAACGGCCTATGTCGATGCCAATTTCAAGGAGGGGCAGTTGCGCAAGGTTCGCATCGGGCAGCCGGTGACGTTGACCTCGGACCTTTATGGCAGCGACGTCGTCTATCATGGCACCGTTACCGGGCTCTCGGGCGGGACCGGGGCGGCCTTTGCCCTGATTCCGGCACAGAACGCCACCGGCAACTGGATCAAGGTGGTCCAGCGCCTGCCGGTGCGCATTTCGCTGAAGGCCGATGAACTGCGCGCCCATCCGTTGCGCATCGGTCTTTCAATGAGCGCCGAGATCGACATCTCCAACGCAAATTGACGGCATGACAAACCCGCCAGCCAGAACCGGGACCACCGACGCGCCCTTGCACGGCTCGGCGCTGGTGGTGGGAGGCGCACTGCTGGCGCTGGCCAATTTCATGGTGGTACTCGATACCACGATCGCCAATGTATCGGTGCCCTCGATCGCCGGCGCGCTGGCGGTATCGCCGACGCAGGGCACCTGGGTCATCACTTCCTATTCGGTTGCCGAGGCCATCACGGTGCCGTTGACCGGTTGGCTTGCACTGCGCTTCGGCACGGTCAGGGTCTTTTGCATTGCCATGGCCGGCTTCGCCCTGTTTTCGGCATTGTGCGGAATCGCGCCCTCGCTGGGGGTGCTGGTGGCGTTCCGCGTCGCACAGGGGCTTTGCGGCGGTCCGATGATCCCCTTGTCGCAGGCGCTGCTGATGCGGGTGTTCCCGCCCGAAAAGGCCGGCATGGCAATCGGGATATGGGCGATGACCACTGTTGTGGCGCCTGTCGCCGGGCCCATTCTGGGCGGGCTCATCTCCGACAATTTTCACTGGTCGTGGATCTTCTTCATCAATGTTCCGGTTGCGGCGGCCTGCGCCTTTCTGTCGTGGCGCGTTTTTCGCTCACGCGAGACGCCCATCACTCGGCGACCCATCGACTTTGTCGGTCTCGGGCTGCTCATCGTCTGGGTCGGAGCGCTGCAGATCATGCTTGACAAGGGCAAGGAGCTCGATTGGTTCGGTTCGGTGTGGATCGTCGGGCTGGCCTTGACCGCCATCATCGGCTTTTGCGCCTTCCTCATCTGGGAACTGACCGCCGAAGACCCGATTGTTGATTTGCGCATCTTTCGCCATCGCGGCTTTACCGTTGGCGCGGTGACATTGTCGGTCACCTTCGGTGCCTTCTTCGCCAGCATCATCCTTATCCCGCTGTGGCTGCAGACCGGCATGGGCTACACCGCAACATGGGCCGGCTATGCGACTGCCGGGGGGTTCCTTGCCATCATCTTTTCCCCGGTCGCCGCACAGCTTGTCAGCCGCGTCGACCCACGCACGCTGACGTCGGGCGGGATCCTGTGCTTTGCCGCCGTCACCTTCTGGCGTTCCGGCTTCACCACCAGCATCGATTTCTGGCACGTCGTGCTGCCCGCAATCGTGCTGGGAGTGGGCGTGCCGTTCTTCTTCGTGCCGACGACACGCATCGCACTCGGCGCCGTGCTACCGCAGGAAACGGCGTCGGCGGCCGGCCTGTCGAACTTCATGCGGACAACCGCCGCAGCGTTCGCAGCGTCGATCACGACGACATTCTGGGAAAATTCGGCGAGCACTGCCCGCGATAACCTCGCCGGCGTCCTGAATGGCGTTCAGGACCGCATCGACGCGCTGATGGCGATGGGCCTGACGTCCCAGCAGGCGCTACGCCAGATCGACAACCTCGTTCAAACGCAAAGCGTCATGCTGGCCACCGACCGGGTGTTCTTTGTGACGGCGTTCATCTTTCTCGTCACCGCGTGCTTTGTCTGGCTGGCGCCGCGCCCGAGGCCCGTATCGGCTGCGGCGGCAGCGCACTAGCAGCCGCCGCCCTGGCGCATTCGCCTATCCCAGAGCCGATGTGCGCTGCTGGCTGCCCCAGGTCTGGCGGCCGGTGAGGAACATGACCCAGCCCCATGCAGCGCCGGCGTGGCGCAGCAGCTGGAAGGTGAATGGCTCCGCCAGCGCCGCGAGAAAGGCATAGCCGGGGTCGGCGACCGTGCGGTCACCAAGCCAGCGGCGATAAAGATGCACCGACCACAGGTGGAAAGCGAGATCGATGGCGATTTTGACGCCGATGATGACGGCGACCGGAGCAAGGTTCCCCAGCTTGCCCTCGACGATATAGTAAACCAGCAGGCCGAATGCCGTCAGGCCATAGAGCGGCTGCAAGGTGTCGATGGCCTTGACCGGCAACATGGCCAGCCCGAGCGCACCGAAGCGCCGATCGCCAACCATGTCGCGATACCAATATTGGGTCTGCAGGAATCCGCCGAACCAACGCCGGCGCTGGCGTAGAAACGCCATGGTCGAGCTGGGCGCTTCGGTGCGTGCCCGGGCGCCGCCGAGCACCCGCGTCGTCCAGCCGAGCCGGTGCAGCGCACTATGCCGCTTGAGACGGTGGATGAGTTCATAGTCCTCGACGAGGCAGTCGGGGTCGAAGCCGCCGACCTCGATAATGGCCGCGCGCCGAAAACCGGCAAACGCCCCGGAAATCAGCAGCAGGGAATCAAGCCGCATCCACGCATAGCGCGAGAGGAAATTCCGGATGTACTCGTAGGTCTGGAACCACTGGAACAACCGGCCGGTCGCCGTCGGCGCGCAAACCGGGGTCAACACGCCGGTGGTGGCGACAAGGCCGGGCTCGCAGGCAAAGGCCGCGCGCACCGCGGCAATGGCTTCGCGATCGAGCAGTGTATCGGCATCGACGGTCAGCACGATTTCGGTATCGATGCGCTGGATGGCGGCGTTCATGGTCCGCGCCTTGCCGCCGTGCGGCATGCGCAACCAGTGGATCATGGGGTGGTCGCCGGAAACCTCGCCAACACGCGGCGTGCCGATGCCATAGAGTTCGGCGAGCACCGGCCCGGTGTCGTCTGTCGAGCCGTCGTCGGCGATAAGGATCGCATCGGGCGGATCGGACTGTGCCAGCAGCGCCGCCAGGGTTATCGGCAACACCCTCGCCTCGTTGTGCGCAGCGACGATGACCCCGACCGACACGCGGGGTACTGGCAGCGTGGCAACCGCGGGCACCGCCGGTGCAAGCAGGGCGCGTGTCTGCCAGAAGGTAAAGCCCAGCAACAGCGTATCGTAACACACATAGACAATCCCCGCCGACCAACTCCAGGCCCCGGGCAGCGCGAACGGCGCCGCAAAGAGCGCGATCCACAGTGCGAGGACGCCGCCGTGGATGGCGATGCTGGCCAGCGGTGTCGGCACCGGGGTACGCCGTGGGGAATGCGCCGCCAGCACGACGCCAAGGTCGTCAGCGAGATATCGGGTGGCTGCGGCATCATTACCGCGGTCAAGCGTCTTCATGAGGTTCCATTCGCGTTCCAGCGCCTGCTATACGGTCTTGGCTGACTGTTGACTGAACCTTTGTGCAGGCGCGAAATGACGCAGGACATGAACCCGCTCCGCTACACCCGCGTCGCGATCGCCCTGCATTGGCTGGTCGCCATACTGATCGCGGCAAATCTGATGCTGGTATGGTTCGTCGATTACTGGCCGGAGGCGCTGGTGCGTCCGGTCATCGACACGCACAAGTCTATCGGCATCACGGTGCTGGGCCTCGTCCTGCTGCGGCTGTTGTGGCGCATCGGCCATGCGCCACCGCCGCTTCCCGCCACATATCCCCTGCTGGAAAAGCGTGTCGCCCCCGTGGCCCATGCCGCGCTGTATGTCATCATGCTGGCGCTGCCGTTGTCGGGATGGCTGCATGATTCGGCATGGAAGGATGCCGCTGCGCATCCGATGGCGTTGTTCGGGGTGGTGCCCTGGCCACGTATCGGCTTTGTCATGGCGATGGAGCCGGCGGCAAAGGAACAGATGCACACCCTGTTCGGGCTGTTGCACGCATGGTTCGGCTATGCGCTGTATGTGCTGTTCGTGCTTCATGTCGGCGCCGCATTGAAGCACCAGTATCGCGACAAGCATCCGGAACTGCAGCGCATGCTGCCCTGAAAGGGGCCTTCCCCCACCCGCGATGGGGGAAGGAGAAGGTTTATCCGAACAGCTTCCCAGCCGTCTGGGCTATCAACATGCCCTGATGGCGTGCTCCGGCGAGTTCGATCTCGCTTGGTTGGCGCTCACCCTTGCCGCCGGCGATGGTGGTTGCGCCATAGGGCGCACCGCCGGTGATCTCGTCGATGGTCATCTGGCCCTGATGGCTATAGGGCAAGCCGACGATGACCATGCCGAAGTGCAGCAGGTTGGTGATGATCGAGAACAGGGTCATCTCGTTGCCGCCGTGCTGGCTGGCGCTCGATGTGAAGGCGCCGCCGACCTTGCCGTTGAGCGCGCCGCTGGCCCATAGCCCACCGGCCTGGTCGAGAAAGGCCGCCATTTGCGACGGCATCCGTCCGAATCGCGTTGGCGCGCCGATGATGATGGCGTCATAGTTTGCCAGGTCGGCGATAGCGGCGACGGGGGCTTGCTGGTCCAGCTTGAACCATGCCGACTTGGCGATATCGTCGGGCACCGTTTCGGGAACCCGCTTGATGTCGACCGTTGCGCCGGCAGTGCGCGCACCTTCGGCCACTGCCGACGCCATCGCTTCGATATGGCCATAGCTTGAATAATAAAGAACCAGAACCTTGCTCATCATGCGCTCCTCGTTTGCACGAGCGATCATGTCGACCGCCGCGCCAGCTTGATGAAGCGGCTTTTATGCCGTGACGTTGCACCGTGTTAGCCTATATGTCTCGATACGACCTATAAGACAGGACGATGGATGCTCGATGGCCTTTCGCTGGATCAGGTGCGCATTTTTATCGCTGCCGTCGATGAAGGCAGCTTTTCGGCTGCGGGACGCAAGCTGAATCGCGCCCAATCCGCTGTCAGCCAGGCCCTTGCCAACCTTGAAAGCCAGTGCGGCGTGACGCTTTTCCATCGCGGTGGGCGTTTCCCGCGATTGACCGATGCCGGGCGGGTGCTGCTTGCCGAGGCCCGAACGATCGCCGCGGGCATGGATTTGTTCAAGGCCCGTGCCAAGGCGCTCGCAGGTGGCCTCGAGGCCGAGCTCAGCGCAGTCGTCGATGTGCTGTTCCCGACCGATTTGTTGACCTGCGCCGTCGCCGGCTTCCAGGCCGAATTTCCGGGGGTGCCACTGCGACTTTACGTCGAAGCGCTGGGTGCCGTGCTGCAGCCGGTGCTCGATGGCCGCTGCGCGCTCGGCATCATGGGTTCGTTGCCCGATGTGCTGCCGCAAATGGTTTCCGAGCGGCTGTGCAGCATCGAAATGGTCTTTGTCGCGGCGCCCTCCCACCCGCTGGCCCGCCACATCGGCCCGGTCCCGGCGGCGTTGCTCGCAGAACATGTGCAACTCGTGCTCACGGACCGGTCGACACTTTCGGCGGGCCGCGATTTCAGTGTCTATTCACCGCGGACATGGCGCTTGGCCGATCTCGGCGCAAAGCATGACTTTCTGCGCGCAGGGCTCGGCTGGGGCGGGATGCCGCGCCATGCCGTCGCCACCGACCTGGCGCAGGGCGTGTTGTTCCCGATCGCCGTTGAGGACGCAATCAGCGGCGCAATCACCATGCCGATGTCTGCGGTGTTTAGAGCCGACAGTCCACCGGGGCCGGCCGGCCGCTGGTTCATCGAGCGATTGAAGCAGCAGGCTGACCCGGTCTGACAGGCTAGCCCTGTCTGACTGAAATGACCGCCTTGCCGTTCAGCCGACCCTCCGCCATGGCGGCAAATGCCTCGCCCGACCGCTCCAGCGGCAGCGAACACCCGATCTGCGGCCGCAACGCCACCGCACGAGCGTCAATTTCGACGATGTTTCGGCGCCCGGCGTCCGGGTCCTGGCGGGCGAATTCCCCGGCACGAACGCCCAGCACCTCGATTTGCTTGATGAGGGCCCGATTGAGCGGGAAAGGTGGCGACCGGCCGCCGGTGAAGCCAATGATGAGGTAGCGGCCGTTGCGCGCCAGGCTGCGAATCGCCGGCAAGGCCAACAAGCCGCCAACGGGATCAAAGACAACATCGATGTCGCGTCGGTCGATTTCGGGCGTATTGCGGTCGATGAGCATTGTTTCGTGGGCCCCTGCTGCCCGTGCGGCGCCCAGTCGCTCCTCCGATGAAGCTACGGCTACGACTTGGGCGCCTTCATGGCGGGCGAGCGCCACCGCGGCCAACCCCATGCCGCCGCCCGCGCCGGTGACCAGTACGCGTTCGCCGCGTTGCAGCCGGCCGCGGACCATCAACCCCACCCAGGCGGTCAGCGCCCCGACGGTGAACGCGGCAGCTTCGTCGTCATCGAGGCCATCGGGGACCAGACGCACCGCACTGACCGGCAGCGTCAGGCGTTCGGCAAAACAGCCCCCTCGACCGCCGACAATGACGCGCCGACCCAGCCAATCTTCCGCTCCGCTCCCGGCGGCAATGACAGTGCCGCACGCTTCGGTGCCGGGTATGAACGGCAATTCGGGTCGAAACTGATAGCCGCCGGACAGCATCAGCAGATCGGGGAAATTCAGCGCGGCACTGGCGATTTCGACGGTGACTTCCCCAGGTTGGGGAACGAATGGCTCGGGCCAGCCAGATTCGAACACAAGCCCCGATCGGTCCTGTGCAAGGCTGTGGCAAACAACGGCACGCATTGGCTAGCGGCGATCTTCGCCATGCAATGCCGCGGGTGCCCTGCCCCATATCCGCGCCGCGACCAAGCCTGTGAAAAAACCGCCGATGTGCGCCCAGATTGCGATGCTGCCGCCGCCGCTGTTGAACACCAGCCCCGTCAGCAACTGCAAGCCGATCCATGCGGCGAGATACCAGAGCGATGTCAACGTATCACCGGAAACTGCGATGCCGAGGACGCGCCGATCGCCCACCCTGCTGCCCGCGAACATCATGGCATAGGCACCGAACACCGCCGCGATTGCGCCGCTGGCACCAACGACCGGCATTCCCGAATGGGGGCTGCTGAGAATCTGCGCGACCCCGCCGACGATGCCGCCGGTAAGGAAAAGCGCGACAAGGCCTTTATGGGCGACCACCCATTCGACGTAGCGCCCGACCCAAGCAAGAAACAGGATGTTGAGCCCGAGATGCAACCAGCCGCCATGCAGGAACTGGTGGGTGATGAGGGTCAATATGGCCGGCAGCGCGTCCGTCCGTCCGGCTATCGCCGCGATGATCCGCGCCGGGATCAATCCCCAGGAAAACGCCAGCCGTTCACCGAGACGGGTCCCGCCGACTGTGACCACCGCCTGCACAAGGACGCAAACACCGATCAAGGCGTTGGTGGCGAGCGCCCTCGGCGGTTTGAACGGCTTCATGCCGGTTGGCACATCGTCAAGACCGCCATCCGGCGCGCGCTCGTATTCGCCATCCGGCGCGCGTTCGTATTCGCCATCCGGCGCGCGTTCGTATTCGCCATCCGGCGCTGGCCGGACCAGCGTTCCACGTCAGATGAACTCGAGGCTTTCGATCGTATAATAACGATCACCCGAAGGCGTGGTCACCTCGACCTCTTCGCCGACCCGGCGGGCGATCAGGGCCCGTCCGAGCGGGGACGAATAACTGATGCGGCCGATACGGGCATCCGCTTCGGTCTGGCCGACGATCTGGTAGACGATCTTCTTGTCATCCTCATCGAGCAGATGAACGGTTGCGCCGAATACCACCCGGTCGCCCGAAAACTCCCGCGGATCGATGATCACCGCGCGCGCCAGCCGGTCTTCGAGATCGATGACCTGCGCTTCGATCTGTCCCTGCCGCTCCTTGGCAGCGTGATATTCGGCGTTTTCCGAAAGATCGCCGTGCGCACGCGCGACTTCGATGGCCTCCACGACCTCCGGCCGCTCCTCCTCCTTGAGGCGGCGCAGCGTCTTGACCATCACGGCATGGCCCTCGGCCAGCATCGGCAGCTTCTCAACAGTCGCCATCTTCGTCTCTCGACCTTCTATCGATTCACAGACAACTTACCCCCCGGTGGGTGATCCACCGCAAGGGCTTCTTCTGACCGGGAAGGCTTACGCCTGAACGCTACGATGATAGGCTTGCAGGGGTCGCACTTCAAGCGGGCGACGGCGCAGCGCCGCAATCGCGGCCACCGCCGCGATCGATGCAGCGGCCGTGGTAAAATAGGGCACCCGGCCATACAGCGCAGAACCGCGGATGGAGGCTGAATCTCTGAGCGACTGAACACCTTCAGTCGTGTTGAAAATCAAGGCGATATCGCCATCCTTGATACGATCGACGATGTGCGGTCGACCCTCTGCAACCTTGTTGACCTGCGCAACTGCGATGCCCGCCGCAGCAAGCACCCGGGCAGTGCCTTCGGTGGCAATCAGGCTGAACCCCAGGCCGACAAGATCGCGCGCCGCCGGGATGATCATCTCCTTGTCGCCATCCTTGAGCGATATGAAGACCGTTCCCGATTGCGGCAGCACCGTGCCGGCGCCTAGCTGTGCCTTGGCAAAAGCTGTCGCGAAATCACTATCGATTCCCATGACTTCGCCGGTCGACTTCATTTCCGGACCCAACACCGGATCGACACCGGGGAAACGCGCGAACGGGAATACCGCTTCCTTGACGGCGATATGGCCCGCAACATTGCGCGGGCTGAGATCAAAGCGCGACAGCATTTCGCCGGCCATCACGCGCGCTGCAATCTTGGCGACGGGGATGCCGGTGGCCTTTGCGGTGAACGGCACCGTGCGCGAGGCGCGCGGATTGACTTCGATGAGGTATACCTCGGAATCCTTCACCGCAAACTGGATGTTCATCAATCCCCTGACATCCAGCGCCCGCGCCAGTACGCCGGTCTGGCGTTCGATCTCGGCAACAGTGGCGGCGTCGAGGCTGTAGGGCGGCAATGAGCATGCGCTGTCGCCGCTGTGGACCCCTGCCTCCTCGATGTGCTGAAGAACGCCGGCGACGAACACAGTTTCGCCATCGGCAACGGCATCGACATCGACTTCGATCGCATCACGCAGATAGCGGTCGATGAGCACTGGCGAGGACCCGGACACGACGACGGCCTCCCGGATATAGGTGTCGAGCTGCGCCTGGGTCTCGACGATCTCCATCGCGCGTCCACCGAGCACATAGGACGGCCGCATCAGCACCGGATAACCGATGCGATTGGCGACGGCCACAGCCTCGTCCCGCGAGCGGGCAATGCCGTTTTCGGGCTGCTTGAGGCCGAGCTGTTCGATCAACTCAGCAAAGCGTTCGCGGTCTTCGGCAAGGTCGATGTTGTCGGGCGCGGTGCCGAGGATCGGGATGCCGGCGGCTTCCAGCGCCCGGGCGAGCTTCAAGGGCGTCTGGCCGCCGAACTGGACGATGACGCCGGCGAGGGTGCCGTTCTGCATCTCGACATGGAGGACTTCGAGGACATCCTCGGCAGTCAGTGGCTCGAAATACAGCCGATCGGAGGTGTCATAGTCGGTCGAAACTGTTTCGGGGTTGCAGTTGATCATGATCGTCTCGAAGCCGGCGCCATCGGCACCGAGCGCGAAACAGGCGTGGCAACAGCAATAGTCGAATTCGATGCCCTGGCCGATGCGGTTGGGTCCGCCGCCGAGGATAACGACCTTGCGTGCCGCGGTCGGCAGGCTTTCGCAATCCGGGGCCCCGAAAATCGGGCTTTCGTACGATGAATACATATACGGCGTCTTCGCGGTGAACTCGCCGGCGCAGGTATCGATCCGCTTGAATACAGGGCGAACGTTGAGCGCGCGGCGGGCGGCGGAGACTTCGGCTTCGCTGTGGCCTGTCAATGTCGCCAGCCGCGCATCGGAAAAACCCATGGCCTTCAAACGGCGAAAGCCATTCGGGCCGGCCGGCAATCCATCCGCCCGAACCTGGGCTTCGACCTGCATCAGCTCCTCGATCTGGCGCAGGAACCACGGCTCGAACTTGGCGACGGCATGGATGCGCTCGACGCTGACACCCTCGCGCAAGGCCTGCGCTGCGACGCGCAGCCGGTCAGGGGTGGCGCGGCTCAGCTCTGCCTCGATCTCCTCATGGCTGGCGCCGACCAACGCCTCGATCTCATCGAACCCGGTCAGCCCGGTCTCGAGCCCGCGCAGTGCCTTTTGCACGCTTTCCTGGAAATTGCGGCCGATTGCCATCACTTCGCCGACCGACTTCATCGCGGTCGAGAGCAGCGGTTCGGCGCCCTTGAACTTTTCGAAGGCAAAGCGCGGAATCTTGGTGACGACATAGTCGATCGTCGGCTCGAACGAAGCAGGGGTCGCCCCGGTGATGTCGTTCATCACTTCATCGAGGGTGTAGCCAACCGCCAGCAGCGCCGCGACCTTGGCGATGGGAAAACCCGTTGCCTTCGATGCCAGCGCCGAAGACCGCGACACACGCGGGTTCATCTCGATGACAACGAGGCGACCGTCTTTCGGGTTGACTGCGAACTGGACGTTGGAACCGCCTGTTTCGACACCGATTTCGCGCAAGCAAGCGATGCTCGCGTTGCGCATGATCTGGTATTCCTTGTCGGTCAGCGTCAACGCCGGCGCGACGGTGATGCTGTCGCCGGTATGGACGCCCATCGGATCGACATTCTCGATCGAGCAGATGATGATGGCGTTGTCGGCGCGATCGCGCACCACCTCCATCTCATACTCCTTCCAGCCGAGGACCGACTCCTCGATCAGGACTTCCGTTGTCGGGCTGGCATCGAGGCCGCCGGTGACGATGGCAACGAACTCCTCCTTGTTGTAGGCAATGCCACCCCCGGTGCCGCCCATGGTGAAACTGGGCCGGATGATCGTGGGGAGACCAACGATCTCCAAGGCTTGCAGCGCTTCGCTGACGGAATGCGCAATCTCGCTGCGCGGTGATTCCAGCCCTATCTTGCTCATCGCCTCGCGGAATTTCAGCCGGTCCTCGGCCTTGTCGATGGCCTCGGCATCGGCGCCGATGAGTTCGACATTGTATTTCTCCAGCGTGCCGTCGCGGTGCAGCGCCAGGGCGGTGTTGAGCGCGGTCTGCCCGCCCATTGTCGGCAGCACCGCATCGGGGCGTTCCTTGGCGATGATCTTGGCGACGATTTCGGGAGTGATCGGCTCGATATAAGTGGCATCGGCGAGATCGGGGTCGGTCATGATCGTCGCCGGGTTCGAATTTACCAGGATGATGCGATAGCCTTCCGCCTTCAGCGCCTTGACCGCCTGGGTCCCCGAATAATCGAACTCGCACGCCTGCCCGATGATGATGGGGCCGGCGCCGATGATGAGGATCGAGGACAGGTCGGAGCGTTTGGGCATCAGTCGGGTTTTCCAGTTTCTGCATTGCAGCCCCAACCGTCGAACTCGACGTTGTGGGTCAGTTCGATTTCGAGCGCGCGGGTGATGAGGGCCTTGATGGCGTCGCGCGTGGTGGCGCCATCGAAGGCGAGGTCGGCGGCCCAGTCGCCATCCTCGAATTCGCCGAAATCGATGAAGCGGAAGCCGAGCGATTCGGCGTCCTCGGCCAGCGCCTCGATCGAATCCTGCGGCCCCTTGAAATGCACGTCGATGGGACGCAGCAGGCTCGCGACGTCACCGTTGCGGGCGAGATCGAGAAGGACCTCCTCGTCGGCGGCAAGCTCTTCGGCGAGACGGTTGGCGTCGATGGCAGGTCTGGTCATGGGAAAACCCGCATTTGGCGGCGCAAGAGGAAGTCGGCGGGCTGTGTCACTACCGAAGCCCGCCCACGAACTTCTCGAACAGGTAAATACTGTCCTGCGGCCCCGGGCTCGCCTCGGGGTGATATTGCACCGAGAACGCCGCCTTGTCGGTCAGTTCCAGCCCCGCCAGCGACCCGTCGAACAGCGAGATGTGTGTGGGCCGCGCCGTCGCCGGCAGCGTATCGGTATCGACAGCAAAACCATGGTTCATCGAGGTAATCTCGACGCGGCCGTCGCTCAATCGCTTGACCGGGTGGTTGGCGCCGCGGTGGCCCTGCTTCATCTTGACGGTGGTGGCACCCACCGCCAGCCCGAGTAGCTGATGGCCAAGGCAGATGCCGAACAGCGGGATACCGCCGTTGAGCAGCGCCTGGATGACCGGGACGGCATAAACGCCGGTTGCCGCCGGATCGCCGGGGCCGTTCGACAAGAAAATGCCGGCGGGTTTCAGCGCCATGATCTCGTCGTAGCTCGCGGTTGCCGGAACCACCGTTACCCGCGCGCCAGCCGCCACCAGATTGCGCAGGATGTTGCGCTTCATGCCGTAATCGACCGCGACGACATGCGGACCATTGGGGTTGCCGCTGTGGACGGCGTAGCCCTCCTGCAGTGTCCACAGGCCGTCATCCCAGCCGTAATTTTGGGTCGTGCTGATGACGCTGGCGAGGTCCATGCCTTCGAGGCCCGGCCAGCCCCTGGCCTCCGCCAACAACCGCCGCATATCGAACTTGCCGTCACGGGCGTGGGCGATGACGGCGTTGGGGGCTCCGCCCATGCGAATGCGCTTGGTCAGGGCGCGGGTGTCGACACCTGAAAGCCCGATCCGGCCCCAGGCGCGCATCCAGTCATCGAAGTTGCGATTGGAGCGGAAGCTGGCGGCCGGCGTGATCGCCTCTCGCACCACGCAACCCAATGCGTGCGGATTGGCCGATTCGACATCTTCGAAGTTGGAGCCAACGTTGCCGATGTGTGGAAAGGTGAAGGTGATGATCTGGCCGGCGTAGGAGGGATCCGAGATCACCTCCTGGTAACCGGTCATCGCCGTATTGAAACAAACCTCGCCGACGGCGACTCCCTCGGCGCCAAAGCCCTTGCCCCAGATGACGGAGCCATCGGCAAGGACAAGAACGCCGGTCGCGCCTTTCGGTTGGGCGGGCGCGGGCGCTTCGGCCATGCATCATCCTTCTTGGGTCGGGGGGTAAGCAAACGGCTGGCGAGTTAGGGGCGAGACCCCACCACGTCAATCTATTCTTTCTCGTGCGCAAAGGCTAGAGTTCGGGATTGAAAAACGGGACACCAGACATGCTTCGCGACGACATCAAAACCGCAACCATTGCATCGATGAAGGCTGGCGACAGCGCCAGGACCGGGGTGTTGCGGCTGATGTCGTCGGCAATCAAGAACCGCGATATCGAGCTGCGCACAGGGACCGCGCCGGCCGATGACGATGTGATGGTGGCCGAGGTGCTGTCCAAGATGGCCAAGCAGCGCCGCGAATCGATCGAGATGTTCGTGGCGGGAAATCGGCCTGAACTCGCCGATGCCGAACGCGCGGAACTGGCGGTAATCGAAAGCTTCATGCCGGCGCAGATGGCATCGGGCGAGGCGCAGGCAAAAATCCGCGAACTGGTCGAGGAACTTGGCGCAACGTCGCTGAAGGACATGGGCAAGGTCATGGCGGCTATCAAGGAACGCTATGCCGGCCAGATCGACATGGGGACAGCCGGTGCGATGGTCAAAGTGGCATTGGCGGGATGATGCCAGCCCCTGATTTTCGATGAGCTTGCCCCCCGCCTTCCTCGACGAATTGCGTGCCCGGGTGCCCCTGGCCCCTGTTGTCGGACGGCGGGTGAAGCTTGTTCGTGCCGGGCGCGAGTGGAAGGGCTGCTGCCCATTTCACAATGAAAAGACACCGAGCTTTTACGTCAACGACGACAAGGGCTTTTACCATTGCTTTGGTTGCGGTGCCCATGGCGACGTAATCCGCTTCCTTACCGAGCAGGAAGGGCTGGGCTTCATCGACGCCATCAAGCAGCTCGCCGCTGAAGCCGGGATGGAAGTTCCGGCTGCCAGCCCGGAAGCCAAGGCACGGGCCGAAGTCAACGACAGCCTGCAATCGCTCGCCGAACGCGCCGCGACATGGTTCCAGGCGCAACTGGCCGGCCCGGCAGGCAGTGGGGCGCGCGATTATCTCAGGCAACGCGGCACCACTGCCGCGGCGATCAAGGCGTTTGGGCTTGGGTTTGCCCCGGACAGCCGGACGGCGTTGAAATCCGCCCTCGCCGACGCCGGGGTGGAAAAGCTCGTCGAGGCCGGGTTGCTGGGGCGGTCTGACAGTGGCGAATGCTATGATCGCTTTCGCGGCCGGCTGATGTTCCCGATCCGTGACCGACGCGGCAGGGTGGTGGGCTTTGGCGGGCGTGCCTTGGGTGACGTACAGCCCAAATATCTCAACTCCGCCGACGGACCTTTGTTCGACAAGGGACGATTGCTCTACAACCTTGATATTGCCGGGCCCGCAGCGCGAAAATCAGGGCGTCTCGTCGTCGTCGAGGGCTATATGGACGTCATCGGCGTCGCCCAGGCCGGCTTTGCCGAGGCGGTGGCGCCGCTGGGCACCGCAATGACCGAGGCACAACTGGCGCTGGCCTGGGCCCGTGTCGACGAGCCTGTCCTCTGCTTCGATGGCGATGGCGCCGGGCAACGCGCCGCGCTGCGTGCCTGTTTGCGGGCGCTGCCGTTGCTGGTGCCGGGAAAATCGCTGCGTATCGCCACGCTGCCGGCGGGCGAGGACCCCGACGACCTTGTCAAGCGCGGCGGTGCTGCAGCCTTCGAAGCCATTCTTGCAGCGGCAGAACCATTGATCGATCGGATCTGGCGCGCCGAGCACGAGGGTGTCGATGCGACGACGCCTGAACGTCGCGCCGCGGTACGCCTGCGATTGCGAGAGCACGCCGCTGCGATTGCGGACCCTTCGGTGCGGGCGCTTTATGCGGCCGAGTTCAACACCCGCTTCGATGCGCTGTACCTTGCGAGGCCGGCATTCGCCACGCCCCCTTTCAAGCCCTGGAAACGCGGCGACAAGCGCGCGGCACCGCCGTCCCGCGCCTCGGCAGCGTTGCGCCAGCGCGGCACCGCACCACCCACCAGCGCCGAGGTGACCGCTGTGTTGACGGGACTGCTGACGCACCCTGCCCTCGCCGACCGTTATGGCGAGACACTGGCGGCACTGCCGCTGTCGGATGCAGGGCTTGCCCGGCTGCGTGACGCGACGCTGACCGCGCTGGCGATGGCGCCGCACCTTGAAAAAGACGGCCTGGTGCACGATCTGGAAACTCGTGGGTTGGGTGCGATTGCGGCGATGGTGCGAAAGGCCAACAGCCTCAATTTCTCCTTCACCCGGGCAGCAACGCCGATCGACATTGCGATGCGGGATTTCGGGATGGTCGTGGACACGATTGTCGCTCGCAACCGCATCGAGGAAGCGGTGATGATTTCGACGCACAGGCTTGGCCATAGCGACGATGAAGGCGACTTTGTCCGGCACCAGGCGTTGATCGCCGAGCGCATGGATATCAACGCCGCAATCATGCGGCTGGCGGAATCGCTGCGCGACGATTAAAGCGCAGCGATTCGGTCTGTTATAATATGGGTATGTGCCGGCTGGTTTTCACCCGCTGGCAGCGCTCGGGATATAGTTCGCGCGATCGGCAGCGGTCCGCGCGGCAGGCATATGAGGAAAGACCAGAATGGCAAAAGCGAACGGGACCGGCGCTGGAACGGGCAATGGAAGCGGTTCCGATACGGATGCAACCGACCTCAAGGATGCGCCGTTGCTCGACCTCAACGAAGCCTCGGTCAAAAAGCTGCTGACCCGTGCCAAGAAGCGCGGCTATATCACCTATGACGAGCTCAACGAGGCACTGCCACAGGATCAGATGTCCTCCGAGCAAATCGAGGACGTCATGGCGTCCCTGTCGGAAATGGGCATCAACATCATCGAGAATGACGAGCCGGCCGACGACGGCGCCGAAACGGTGCGCGCCGCAGACGACGACGAGGACGAGCCCGAGGCCGTGGAAGGTGATCTGGGCACGGCACCGGCTGCTCCGGTCGTCAAGGCACCGCTCGATCGTACCGACGACCCGGTGCGGATGTACCTGCGCGAAATGGGCGCCGTGGAGTTGCTCAGCCGCGAAGGCGAAATCGCCATCGCCAAGCGCATCGAGGCCGGCCGCAACACCATGATCGCCGGGCTGTGCGAAAGCCCCATGACCTTCACCGCGATGATCGAATGGTCGAACGCGCTCAACGAAGGCCGCATGCAACTTCGCGAGATCCTCGATCTCGAAGCGATGCTGGTGAAGCCGCCGACCGAAGCCGAAGCCGAAACCGGCGAGGGTTCCGACATGCCGGCGGTATCGTTCAAGGACGATGCCGACACCGAGACCGAAAGCGAGGCCGCCCCCGACGAGGAGGACGGCATGACCGAACGGCGGATGCGACCCGACGGCAAGCCGGCGATTCCCGATGACGACGAGGAAGACAACACCCTGTCGCTGGCGGCGATGGAAGAGATGCTCAAGCCCGGAGCGCTGGAGAAGTTTGCCGAGATTACGGCGACATACAAGAAGTTCTTCAAGTTGCAGGAGGCGCGCCTCGTCGCCCTTCACAACAATGCCGCCTATCCGGCAACGGATGAGCGCAAGTACCAGAAGCTGCGCGAGGAGCTGACCCGCGAGGTCCAGTCGATCCACTTCACCAACGGCAAGATCGAGCTTTTGGTCGACCAGCTTTACACGCAGAATCGCCGCCTTCTGGTGCTGGGTTCGTCGATGATGAAGCTCGCCGACAAGCACAAGATCAACCGCAAGGCGTTCCTTGACGAATATATGGGCCATGAGCTCGATGAGGGTTGGCTGCCGCGGGTGTCGGCGCTCGACAAGAAATGGGCGGCCTTCGCCAACGTCGAAGCCAATGTCGTCGAGACCGTGCGCCAGGAAGTCGCCACCATCGCCGAAGCCACCGGCGTCGAACTGGGCGAATTCCGCCGCATCACCAACATGGTCCAGAAGGGTGAGCGCGAGGCGCGGATCGCCAAGAAGGAAATGGTGGAGGCGAACCTGCGCCTGGTCATCTCGATTGCCAAGAAATACACCAACCGCGGGTTGCAATTCCTTGATCTTATCCAGGAGGGCAACATCGGCCTGATGAAGGCGGTCGACAAGTTCGAATATCGCCGCGGCTACAAGTTCAGCACCTATGCGACGTGGTGGATCCGCCAGGCGATTACCCGCAGCATTGCCGACCAGGCGCGGACTATCCGCATCCCGGTCCATATGATCGAGACGATCAACAAGCTGGTCCGCACCAGCCGCCAGATCCTCCACGAGATCGGCCGCGAGCCGACGCCCGAGGAGCTTGCCGAACGGCTGTCGATGCCACTCGAAAAGGTCCGCAAGGTGATGAAAATCGCCAAGGAGCCGATCAGCCTCGAAACGCCGATCGGCGACGAGGAAGACAGCCACCTCGGCGATTTCATCGAGGACAAGAACGCGGTCATCCCGGTTGATGCAGCGATCCACGCCAATCTCAAGGAGACGGTGACACGGGTGCTGGCATCGCTGACGCCGCGCGAGGAACGTGTGCTGCGCATGCGCTTCGGCATCGGCATGAACACCGATCACACGCTGGAGGAAGTCGGCCAGCAGTTCAGCGTCACCCGCGAGCGCATCCGCCAGATCGAGGCGAAGGCGCTTCGCAAGCTGAAGCACCCTAGCCGAAGCCGCAAGATGCGCAGCTTTCTCGACGTCTAGGCGTGTTAGGTTTGCAATACGCGCAAATTACGGTAGCAAGGCCAATGCGCTCCATCTTTGCTGCCGTCTCGCTTGTCCTTGCAACCCCCGTGGCTGCTGCGCCCGATCCGCTGCTCACGCGGATCATCGCCGGCGCGCGGGCGGCGTCGCCCGATAGCATCGGCTTCGAGCGAACTGCCCGTACCACCAGCCAGGATGCCGGTGCCGCGGCACAAACCAGCACGCGCGTCGAGCGCTGGGATGGTCATGTGCTGACGCCGATCAGCATCGATGGCAAACCGGCGACAGCCGACGAAGTCGCCAAGGCGCGCAAGGTCTTCGCCAGTCGCCCGGTGCCGGGTTATCATCGCATCGCAGCGTATCTTGGGAACGGCGCGCGCCGCATTGCCGACCCGCAGGGCCGCACCGTCTATCGCATCGACAGCCTGCCCAAGGACAGCATCACCGTCGGCCGCGACGTATCGAGCGACATGGCGGGTGAGGTGTTCGTGGAGACGGCCGGCGACCAGCCCTATGTCAGCCGCCTGCACCTGTTCCTGCCCAAGCCGGTGTCGTTCTTCATGGTCGCAAAGCTCGATGCGCTCGACGTCGTCTACGAATACAGGCCGGGGCCAGGCGGCCGCCCGGCGCTCGTCCATACCGTGCAGAACATGGCGGGATCACAAATGGGCAAGGCGGGCACCACCCGCACGGATTCGACCTTCACCCCGCTGAAATAGCCGCTGGCAGGTGTGCCCGCCACGCAACGGTGGCGGCCATTACGCAACTGCAATATAGACGTCACTTGCAGCGCGCAATGTGCTGCTATACGCCGCACGGTCATGGTTCGAGATCTCGTCAAAACGTTGATTATCGGTGTGTTCGTGCCAGTAGCGGCATTTTCGACAGTGGCGATGGCACCGGCAGAGATGCTGCGCGACCGCCTTATTGCCGATGCACGCGCAACGCCGCCGTCTTCACTGGTCTTCGAGCGCACCACGGTCATGCGCCGCGCCAGCCCGATTTCAAAGTCCACGGTAACGCGCGTCGAGCGTTGGGACGGCCGGGTATGGACACTGGAAAGCGTCGATGGTCGCAAGCCGAGCCTCGGTGAAGCGCGCGACGCGCAAAAACTGGCGGCCGCTGCACCCATGCCCGGCTATCATCGCCTGGCAGCGATGCTCGCGACCGCCACCGATACCAGTATTGATGCACAAGGGCGCACCGTGCTCCATATTCCGCGCCTCCCCGCCGGCACCATCACCAACGGCAAGGACGACCTTTCCGAACACATGATGGCCGATGCGACGATCGGCGACCGCAACGGTCAGCCGTGGGTCCAGCGCTTCAAGGTTTCCGCACGCGAACGCTTCAAGATGGGCGCGCTGATCACCGTGACCACCTTCGAGCAGGTGAGTGACTACAAGCTCGACAGCAACGGCACCCCGCGCATTGCCGCCGAAATGGCGGACAGCGTCGGGTCGATGTTCGGCCAGACCGGCGGCGAAAGCCGGCAGATCACATACGCCTACCGTTGAGGTTGCAGAGGCCGGCGGCGCCGTCTAGCGTGTCGGGAAGGTGACGGGCACGTCAACCGCACATCAACCCTACAGCAACCGTACAGGGGCACGATCGTTCATGCGCTTCCAGGGCACGTCAGGCTATGTCGCCACCGATGATCTGAAGGTGGCGGTCAACGCGGCCGTCACATTGCGCCGGCCACTGCTCGTCAAGGGCGAACCCGGCACAGGCAAGACCGTGCTGGCGCAACAGATCGCCGATGCCTTCGATGCCCCGCTGATCGAATGGAACGTCAAATCGACGACCAAGGCGCAGCAGGGTCTTTATGAATATGATGCGGTAAGCCGGCTGCGCGACAGCCAGCTTGGCGATGCCCGCGTCCATGATATTTCCAATTACATCCGCCGCGGCAAGATGTGGGAGGCGTTTACCGCGCCCAAGCTGCCCGTGCTGCTGATCGACGAGATCGACAAGGCCGATATCGAGTTCCCCAACGACCTGCTGACCGAGCTCGATCGCATGGAGTTCGACGTTTACGAGACCGGCGAGCGGATCAAGGCCGCCGTCCGTCCGATCGTCATCATCACCTCGAACAATGAAAAGGAATTGCCCGACGCCTTCCTGCGTCGCTGCTTCTTCCACTATATCAAGTTTCCGGATCGCGACACGATGGAGGCGATCGTCAAGGTGCATTACCCCGACATCCAGAAATCGCTGGTCGCGGAAGCCCTCAACATCTTCTTCGATATCCGCGAAGTGCCGGGCATGAAGAAGAAGCCCTCGACATCGGAGCTGCTCGACTGGCTGAAGCTGTTGATGCACGAAGACCTTCCGGTCGAAGTGCTGCGCAATCGCGATACCAAGAGCCTGATCCCGCCGCTGCACGGCGCATTGCTGAAAAACGAGGCGGATGTCATGCTGTTCGAGCGACTGGCGTTCATGAGTCGCCGCCAAGGGGCATCCAACTGAATCAAACGGTGAAGGGCACCACGATGACGAAGCGTCTTGCCTTGCTGTCTGCCCTGCTCGCTTTGGCGGCCTGTGGTTCCAGGGATGAGAAGTCGACCACGATCGTCACGGGCGACGGCGTTGCCAGGATCACTTCGAAATCCGACGGCGGGACCGAGACGGCGACGTTCACCAGCAACAACGGCGCCAACGGTGCAACCACGGTAACCAGCGCCAGCAACGCCGCCGGCATGGCGCCGCCAGCCGACCTGCCGGCGTGGGCGCCGCTCTACCCCGGTGCAAAGGTTGTCGCCGCGATGTCCGGATCCGGGACCAATGGCGGCGGCACAGGCAAGATCGTTTCGATCAAAAGCAACGACCCGGTCGCCAAGGTCGCGGCATTTTATGACGCGCGGCTGGCCGCCGCCGGAATCAAGCCGGCAATGGCAACCGACCAACCCGATTCTGTGCTCCGCATGATCCAGTCCCCCAAAGATGGCGGCGAAAAAGGCGCGATGCTGATGATCGGCAAGGCCGATGACGGCAACGGTTCACAGATTACCCTCACCTACGGTTCCGCGAAATAACCGCCGTCAGCGCAGCATCAGCCCGCCGTCGATGGCGATGCTCTGCCCGGTGATATAGCTTGCTGCCGGTGACGCGAGGAAGACGATCGCTTCGGCAACTTCTTCCGGGCCGCCCCAGCGCCGCATCGGCACCGATTTCAGCAGCCGGGCCTCATAGGCCGGATCGCGTCGCATCGGCGCCGTCATCCGCGTCGCGATGAAGCCGGGCGCCACCAGGTTGACCCGCACACCATCGGGTGCCCATTTATCCCCCAGCGCTCTCGTGAGCCCGAGAAGTCCGGCTTTCGAAGCGGTATAGGCTGGTGTTTCCTTCAGCGACAGGAACGACGCCAGCGACCCGACATTGACGATGCTGCCGCGCACGGCCTTCAACAGCGGTTGCAGTCGCACCGACAAGTCCATGGCGGCGTTGAGGTTGAGATCGATGACAGCCTCGAATTGTTGCTGCTCATATTCGTTGGCGCTGCCGCCGCCGGCATTGTTAACCAGTACATCGAGCGCCGGGAAACCTGCTGCCACCGCCGCACGCGCATCGGGGTCGGCAAGGTTCGCCTGGATATAGCCGACACCCTCCAGCGGTGTATCGTAATCGGCAAAGCTGGCGCGGGTGCCGGTGACGGTTACCGCCGCGCCCAACCCCTTGAACAGCATCGCACAGGCATGGCCAATGCCCTGGCTGCCGCCGGTGATCAGTACCTTCTTGTCCGTAGCCCAGGTCATGCGGAAAGCCCTCCATCGACGATCAACGATGTGCCGGTGATGTAAGCCGCCAGCGGTGAAGCAAGAAACACGATGGCGCCGGCGATATCGTCGGGTTCGCCGATGCGGCCCAACGGTACGCGGCTTTCCGTTGCAGCCAGACGCTCCGGATCTTGCCAGGTCACCGCCGTCAGCTTGCTGCGGACCAACCCCGGCGCCACGAGATTGACGCGGATGCCCTCGCGCGCCAGTGCCTGCGCCAGCGTCATGGTCAGCGTCAGCAGGCCACCCTTGGACGCGGAGTAGGCCGGCTGGCCGATGGTGCCGCGAAAGCTGGCGACCGATCCGATGAAGATGATCGCGCCCTTTGTCGCCGCCAGCGCGCCGCGGAAGCGCATCGCCAGTTGCATCGGACCGGTCAGGTTGGTCGCGAGCACATCGGCAAAGGTCTCGATCTCGAATTCGCGGCGGCGATAGGCGACCTTGGCGCCGGCGACAACGAGAACGTCGAGGGTGGCCAGACCGGGGTCGAACGTTGACACCGCGGTTGCATCGCCCTGATCCAGCTGATGATAGGCCAGCCCGGTCAGATCGCCATCGCTGCCGGCATATTCCGCTGCGGTCGCGCGGGTTCCGGTGACGGCTACCTTTGCCCCGATGCTGCGGAATATCTGTGCCGCCGCGTTGCCTATGCCGGTCGAGCCGCCGGTAACGAGCACAGTCTTGCCGGCAAAATCGAACTGTCGCAGCGTGCCTCTCCCGATTGCGTCTTGTCAGCCTGTGCTGCGCATGGCTGTTGATTGTCTTGTTGAGGAGAAGACACCATGGGGCTGCTATCTGGCAAGGTCGCAATCGTCACCGGCGGCGGCCGTGGCCTCGGCCGTTGTCACGCGCTGGCACTGGCTGCCGCCGGTGCGCGCCTGGTGGTCAATGATCTTGGCGGAAGCCTCGATGGTGGTGGAGTCGGAGACGCCGCCGATGAAGTCGCCGATGAAATCCGCGATCTCGGCGGACAGGCTGTTGCCAACCGTGCCAGTGTCGCCGATTGGGATGGCGCTGCGACCATCGTCCAGCAGGCGGTGCAAACCTTCGGTGGTCTCGACATCGTCGTCAACAACGCCGGTATCAATCGCCCGGCCTCGGTATTCAGCATGAACGAGGCCGATTTCGACCTCGAGATCGCCGTCCATCTGAAGGGTACCGCCGCGGTCAGCCACTTCGCCGCGCTGCACTGGGCCGATCGTGGCGCCGAAGCCGGACGCGCCATCGTCAACACCACTTCGCCGGTCGGCGTCCACCCGATGCCCGATGGCGGAGCCTATGGCGCCGCCAAGGCCGGCATCGCGGCGCTCACGCAGGTCCATGCACAGGAGTTGGCGGCACTGGGCGTCCGCGTCAACGCCATCGCACCCTGCGCGCGTACGCGGATGGTGATGGCATCTCCCTCGGTGGATGCCCTCATGCCGCGCAATGCCGGGTTCGATCGCCACGCGCCGGAGCATGTCTCGGCGCTGGTGGTCTATCTCGCATCTTCATTGTGCCGCTTCACCGGGCGGGTGTTCGGCACCGAAGGCCCCGATGTTGCGCTGTATCAACCCTGGAGCGCCGAGACGCTGGTGACGCGCGATGGCGGCTGGACGGCAGAAGCGCTCGCCGCGGCTTTTGCCGACACGTCGCCGCAGTCAGCGATCCAGGCCTTTTACCCGGGCGGCCGAATCGCGGCGGTGTTCCCGCCGAACCGCACGCTTAAGGCGCTTGCGGGCATTGTCGAATGACCGGTGAAACCCGCTTTGCCGGAATTCGCAAGCGCCTCGAACACCTGCAGGTCACTTCGCCGGGCAAGGCGGCGCTGTTCGAGTTCGCATTGTTCGGTTTCAAGCAGGGCTGGGCCTGCCTTTTCGGTGCGCTGATGCTCGGGCTGCTGCTGGTGACGCATTTCTGGTATCCGGCCAACGCGCCGATTGCCCGATATGACTTTCTTACCGTGGCGGCGCTCGGCATCCAGGTCGCCATGCTGGCTTTCCGTCTCGAAACATTCGAGGAGGCGCGGGTTATCCTGGCATTTCACGTCGTCGGCACAGTGATGGAGGTGTTCAAGACCGCGATGGGCAGTTGGGCCTATCCCGAACCGAGCCTGCTGAGGCTGGGGGGAGTGCCGCTGTTCTCCGGCTTCATGTACGCCGCTGTCGGCAGCTATATCGCGCGGACGTGGCGAATTTTCAGCTTTGGTTTCGTCGGCTACCCGCCGCGCTGGCAACCGGTGCTGCTGGCCACTGCTGTCTATGCCAATTTTTTCAGTCATCATTTCATTGTCGACCTGCGCTGGGCACTTCTCGCCGCGACGGCCTGGATATTCCGCGGTTGCTGGGTCGAATTCACCGTTTTCCGGACGCGCCGCCGGATGCCACTTCTGATCGGTTTCCTGCTGGTGTCGCTGTTCATCTGGGTTGCCGAAAATATCGGTACCTTTGCCAATGCCTGGCGCTACCCGAGCCAATCCGGCGGCTGGGCAATGGTGCCGATCGGCAAGCTTGTTGCATGGTATCTGCTGATGATCATATCGTTCGTGCTGGTGTCGCAGCTCCATGGCGAGGCGCGCGCCAAGCGGGCTTTGCAGGGCGCATAATGCTGCTAGTCTGCCACCCATGTTCCTGACCTTTCTCGACGAGCTCCGCAGCGCCAAGATCCCTGCGTCGCTGCATGAACATCTGACGCTGCTCGAAGCACTGAAACAGGATGTCATCGACTGGTCGATCGAGGATTTCTATTATCTGGCGCGCGCAACCTATGTAAAGGATGAAGGCCTTCTGGACCGCTTCGACATGGTGTTCGGCAAGGTTTTCAAGGGGCTGGAATCAACGATCGAGACCGGCACGGCTGAAATTCCCGAAGAGTGGCTGAAGAAGCTGGCGGAATTGAACTTGTCCGAAGACGAGATGGCCAAGCTGGAAAAGCTCGGCTGGGACAAGTTGATGGAGACGTTGAAGAAGCGCCTCGAAGAGCAGAAGGGCCGGCATCAGGGCGGCAACAAATGGATCGGGACCGCGGGCAAATCGCCCTTCGGCGCGCATGGCTCGCATCCCGAGGGCGTCCGCATCGGCCAGGACAAGGGCCGCAACGGCAAGGCGGTCAAGGTTTGGGACAAGCGCGAGTTCAAGAACCTCGATAATAGCGTCGAGCTTGGCACCCGCAACATCAAGGTGGCACTGCGCCGTTTGCGTCGGTTCGCACGCGATGGTGCCATGGACGAACTCGATCTAGACGCGACCATCTCGGGGACCGCCAAAAAGGCTTATCTCGATATCGTCATGCGACCTGAACGACACAACGCCGTCAAGCTGTTGCTGATGCTCGATGTCGGCGGCTCGATGGATCCGCATATCAAGCTGTGCGAGGAACTGTTTTCGGCCGCCAAGTCCGAATTCAAGCATCTCGAATTCTTTTATTTCCACAACTGCCCGTATGAAGCGCTGTGGAAGGACAACAAGCGCCGCTGGTCCGAACGCACGCCAGTCATGGACCTGCTCCACAAATTTCCGCATGATTACAAGCTGGTGTTCGTTGGCGATGCTTCGATGTCGCCCTATGAGATCAATTATCCCGGCGGCTCGGTTGAACATTGGAACGAGGACGCCGGCGACGTCTGGATGACGAGGATGCTCGACGTCTATCATTCGGCGGCGTGGCTTAACCCGATCCCTGAAAAAAGCTGGGGTCACAGCCAGTCGATACAGATGATCCGGACGATCATGGAGGGCCGGATGTTCCCGCTGTCACTCGAAGGGCTGGACCGGGCGATGCGGGAATTGACCCGATCACATTGAAACCGCCGTCAATGACGGCATTCGATTGATAAAATCGATTGCTGATATGGGAAGACATCGTTTCGCGCTCACCTTGGGAGGGTCTAAACAGAACGCCCCCGACAGGATTGGAGAGCGAACATGGATGCCGAAACCAAATGCCCGGTGATGCAGGGCAGCGGACACGAAGCAGTCGTCCTCACCATGTCAAATCGCGACTGGTGGCCCAAGCATCTCAACCTGAAGATGCTCCACCAGAACCCGCCGCACGCCGACCCGATGGGCGAGCATTTCAACTATGCCGAGGCCTTCAAGAGCCTCGACCTCCATGCCGTCGTGCAGGACCTGCATGCCCTGATGACGGACTCGCAAGAATGGTGGCCGGCCGACTATGGTCATTACGGGCCCTTCTTCATTCGCATGGCCTGGCACAGCGCCGGCACCTACCGCATCGGTGACGGCCGCGGCGGCGCCGGAGCGGGCACCCAGCGCTTTGCGCCGCTCAACAGCTGGCCGGACAACGCCAACCTCGACAAGGCGCGCCGGCTGCTGTGGCCGATCAAGCAAAAGTACGGACGCAAATTGTCTTGGGCCGACCTGATGGTGTTGGCGGGCAACGTCGCGCTCGATTCAATGGGCTTCAAGACCTTTGGTTTTGCCGGCGGCCGTGCCGACATATGGGAACCCGAAGAAGACATTTACTGGGGCCCCGAAGGCAAGTGGCTCGATGACCAGCGCTACAGCGGCGAACGCGATCTCGCCAACCCGCTGGCTGCTGTCCAGATGGGGCTCATTTACGTCAATCCGGAAGGCCCGAACGGCAAGCCCGATCCGTTGGGTTCGGCGCGCGATATCCGGGAAACCTTCGCGCGGATGGCGATGAACGACGAGGAGACCGTGGCGCTGGTTGCCGGCGGCCACACCTTTGGCAAGACCCATGGCGCGGCCAACCCCGAACATTATGTTGGCCCCGAACCGGAAGGCGCCGACCTCGAAACCCAGGGCCTCGGCTGGCTGAGCAGCTATGGCAGCGGTCATGGTGTCGATACCATCACCAGCGGGCTGGAGGGCGCCTGGACGACCAACCCGATCAAGTGGGACAATGATTATTTCAACCTGCTGTTCGGACATGACTGGGTGCTGACGAAAAGCCCGGCGGGCGCGTTTCAATGGACGCCGAACGACCCCGCGGCCGCGACCCTGGTGCCGGACGCGCACGACCCTGCGAAACGGCATGCGCCAATGATGTCGACGGCCGACATGGCGCTCAAGATGGATCCCAACTATGCAGTGATTGCAAAGCGCTTCCATGAAAACCCGGATGTGTTTGCCGATGCCTTTGCTCGCGCCTGGTACAAGCTTACCCACCGCGACATGGGGCCGCGCACGCGCTATCTTGGCGCCCTCGTTCCCGCCGAGGAGTTGCTGTGGCAGGATCCGGTTCCCGACGTCGACCATCAGCTGGTCGGGCCCGACGACATCGCCGCGCTGAAAGCCAAAATCCTCGCGTCCGGCTTGTCGGTGTCGCAACTGGTCACGACTGCATGGGCGTCTGCATCGACCTTTCGGGGCAGTGACAAGCGCGGCGGCGCCAATGGCGCCCGCATTCGCCTCGCGCCGCAGAAAAATTGGGAAGCCAACCAGCCTGCGGAGCTTGCAAAGGTGCTGCGAGTCCTCGAATCGATCCAGCAGGATTTCAACACATCGCAAGCTAGCGGGAAGCGTGTTTCAATCGCCGATCTGATCGTGCTGGGCGGTGGTGCGGGTATCGAGTCCGCCGCGCAAAGGGCGGGCCATGCCATAACCGTGCCCTTCACGCCTGGGCGTACCGACGCTTCGAAGGAAAAGACGGACATCCACACCTTCGCGCCGCTGGAGCCGACTGCCGATGGCTTCCGCAACTATCTGCGCCCCGGTCAGCGCCTCAGCGCAGAGGATCTGTTGGTCGATCGGGCGCAGCTGCTGACCCTGAGTGCGCCTGAAATGACGGTTCTCGTCGGTGGCCTGCGCGCACTCGACGCCAATTTCGGGCACTCGGCAAACGGCGTCTTCACCGACCGGCCCGGGACGTTGAGCGCCGACTTCTTTGTCAATCTGCTGGATTCCCGGACAAAGTGGTCGCCGGCGGCCGACGTGGAAGGCGAGTTCGAGGGGCGGGATCGCACGACGGGTGAACGCAGGTGGACCGGCACCCGTGTCGACCTGGTCTTTGGCTCCAACTCGCAGTTGCGCGCCATCGCCGAGGTTTATGCTTCCGATGATGCCGAAGCGAAGTTTGTTGGAGACTTCGTCGCGGCATGGACCAAGGTGATGAACCTCGATCGGTTCGACCTGGCCTTGTAGCGCCTGGATAACCCGGTCGCGCCTGCTGTCATGGCAAGCGCGACCGGATCGCGGCGCCGATCAGTGCCCGCCGGCCTTTCCGGCACCCGCGGCATCCTCGCTCGCCAGATATTTGGCTTGCACGCCGACATAGGCACGAATGGCTTCAATTTCGTCCTTCGAGAACCATTTGGCGAAGCTGATCATGCCCTGGGGCTGCAGCAGGCCACCATGGACGACCGCCGACCAGCCTTCCTTGTCCGACAGCATGGCTGAGCGGCGCAGATCGGGCAGGATCCCGGTCGATCGCGCGCCTGCCCCGTGGCAGACCCCACAATTGCCTTCGAACAACAGGCTGCCCTGGGCGATCTGCTGCGGCGTGAAGACATCCTTTGGCGGATTGGCCGGCGGCATCGGCGCATCGTCACGCGGCGGAAGCTTGGCCGTGCCGCCGAGTTTGAAGACCAGCACCCGGCCGTTCGGTGCAACACGCTCAGGGCCGTCGCCATAGCCGGTCGAGAGCGGGTAGGCCCCGCCATAACCCGCCATCACCGCAACATATTGGACGCCACCGACTGTGTAGCTCACCGGACCGGCCATGACGCCGGTTTGCGCATCAAAGTCCCACAGCGTCTTGCCATTGGCGGCATCGTAGGCGCTGAAATGCCCGCGTGCGCTGCCTTGGAAAACAAGGTTTCCGGCGGTTGCCATGACACCGCCGTTCCATGGGCCATCGTGATTGACCCGCCAGACTTCCTTTTGCGTTGCTGGATCCCAGGCAAGCAATTCGCCCTTCAGGATCGACCGCACCGCCTTGGTTGCAGCGCGGTCATTTGGCGGAGCATTGATCGCGGCAACGACCGCGATGTTCCAGGCGCCGGGCTTGTGGCTGTAGCTGGCATCCGTCTGATAGGCGAATGGCACCTCCTGGGCCGGCAGGTACACCAGGCTGGTTTTGGGGCTGAACGCCATCGGGTGCCAATTATGGGCGCCCAGCGCCGATGGGGTTACCAATGCCGCCGCCTTGCGATAACGCGCCTCCGGCACCTCATTCGGCCGGCCCGTTGCCATGTCGACACCGTTCGCCCAGCTTTGCGGCACGAAGCCCTTCGCCGAGATCAGTTTCCCGGTCTCGCGGTCGATGACATAGAAAAATCCGTTTTTTGGCGCCTGCATCAGCACCTTGCGGGGCTTGCCGTCGATCTTGATGGTGGCGAGGATAATCGGCTGGGTCTGGGTGAAATCCCAGCTTTCCCCCGGCGTTCCCTGATAATGCCACAGGTATTTGCCGGTATTGGGGTCGAGCGCCACCACCGATGACAGGAACAGGTTGTCGCCCTTGCCCTGGCTGCGGATCTGGTGATTCCACGGCGAACCATTGCCGACGCCGATATAAAGCCGGTCCATTTCCTGGTCATAGACGATGGCATCCCACACGGTGCCGCCGCCGCCGGCCTCCCAATATTTGCCAAACCATGTGTCACCGGCCTTGGCCTTCAACACACTGTCCGAGACTTCATGATCGGGGCCGTTCGCCGGGTTGCCGGGGATGGTATAGAAGCGCCACAGCTTCTTGCCGGTCATCGCGTCATAGGCACTGACATAGCCGCGCACGCCCAGTTCTGCGCCGCCATTGCCGATGAACACCTTGCCCTTCACCACTCGCGGCGCGCCGGTGATGGTATAGGGTTGCTTTTGATCGACGGTAACGACCGACCATTTGACCTTGCCGGTGGCGGCATCGAGCGCGATGAGGCGGCCATCGAGAGCGCCAAGGAAGATCATGCCGCCCCATGCCGCGACGCCGCGATTGACTACGTCGCAGCAGGCGGCGTGGCCGCGATCCTTGACGACTTCAGGATCATAGCGCCACTTGACCTTGCCGGTGGCCGCATCGAGCGCAACGACCTTTGACCATGCCGTGGTAGTGTACATGACACCGTCGATGACCAGCGGCGTCGCTTCCTGGCCGCGATTGGTATCGAGGTCATAGCTCCAGACCAGACCGAGCTTGCCAGCGTTGGAGCTGTTGATCTGCGTCAGGTTGGCGAAGCGTTGCTCGGCATAGGTGCCGCCATGCGTCATCCAGTTGCCGGGCTCGCTGGCGGCGTTCATCAGCCGGCTGGCATCAACGCTCGCAGCGCGAGCCGGGCGGGCAGCGTCGCCCTGCCCTGCCGGCAACAGCCATGCCACCGTCACCAGCGCCAACAGGCTCGCACCCGTGTATTTTGCCCGCATCATCCACTCCCCAGCGTCTTGCTCTTTCTTCCATGCTATCAGGCATCGGCGGCGGGGCAAGTGCGCGGATGTCTCAGCTATTGTGGCGCTGTCGGTGTTTGGTTATCGATCCGCAATGGATCTCGAGGCCAGCGACCGTGACTTTGCCGCGCTGATTGCCGGACAGGGGCCACGAAATCTCAAACTGCCGGACGGAAACATCGAACGGCCCGAAATCCTCGCGATGCTTCGCGATCTGGCCAATTCCATCCGGCCCGACTTTGTCCCCGCCGGCTGGCTGATCGTCAGCGAAGGCGAAATCGTCGGCCTCTGCTCGTTGGTCAAGCCGCCAGCGGGAGGCACCATCTTTATCGGTTATGGAATCGCCGAAACGCGGCGCCGACGCGGCTTTGCCAGCGCCGGCGTGTCGGCGGTGCTGGCATGGGCACGCAATGACCCCCGGATCGACTGCGTCTGCGCGGAAACCGCCATCGACAATCTGGCATCGCAGCGCGTTCTGGAACGCAATGGCTTTGTCCGCACCGGCCGGCGCGACGATGCCGAAGATGGCGAGATGGTCTGCTGGGAACACATTCTGGCCCCCGCCGAGACGGTGTCGATCACACCCCGCCCGTGACCGGCAACGTCATGATCCAGACATTGAACAGGATGACAAGACCGGCAACGATCATCAGGCCGGCCTTGGTGCGATTGCCGCCCGGCTGACGCAAGAGCCAGAAACCGGTGGCGATGAGGGTGAAGCCGGCGACAGCCGACAAGCCGGAGATCAGCGACGTCCCGTCGGTCATTGCGTCAACACCTGCCGCACTGCCCGTGCCCATCGCGCACGCCGCCCGGCCCGCTCCGCATCATCGATCATCGGGACAAAACTGCGGTCGGGTGCCGCCATCGCTGAAGCGGCTTCGGCAAGATCGGCAAACAACCCGGCGCCGACCCCCGCGAGCATCGCTGCGCCCAGCGCCGTCGTTTCGATGACCCGCGGTCGAGCCACTTCGAGCCCCAGGCTGTCGGCGAGATCCTGGCACAGCCAGTCATTGGCCACCATGCCGCCATCGACGCGCAACTTCGCCGCCGGAACGCCATCCGCCGCCAATGCTTCAACCAGATCGGCCGTCTGCTGGCCCATCGCTTCAAGCGTGGCGCGGGCGATATGCGCCTTGGATACGCCCGCCGTCAGCCCGGTCAGCAGCCCGCGTGCTTGTGGTTGCCAGTGCGGCGCGCCCATCCCTGCCAACGCCGGCACGAACACCACACCGCCACTATCGGGAACAGACCGCGCCAATGCCTCGGTCTCGGCGCTGTTCGCAATGATCCCCAGGCCATCGCGAAGCCATTGCACCGCCGCCCCCGCCGTAAAGATCGCGCCCTCCAGCGCATAGGCCGCCACCCCGTCGAGACGCCATGCCACAGTCGAAAGCAGCCGGTGTGTCGATTGCGGCGGCACCGCGCCGGCATGGGCGAGCAGGAAGCAACCCGTGCCATAGGTCGCCTTCAACTGCCCGGGAGAAAGGCACGCCTGCCCGATGGCAGCGGCCTGCTGGTCGCCGGCACTGCCGGTAATCGGCGTCTGGCCCCCCAGCAGCGCCGTCGTCGCCAGCGCCCCGGCGCAGTCGACAATTTCCGGCAAGATACCAATCGGCACGCCGAAGAGTGCAAGCAAATCATCGTCCCACGCTGTCGTATCCAGCCCGGCCAGCAATGTCCGCGAGGCATTTGTTGCGTCGGTGATATGCCGCGCCCCGGCGCTGAGCTTCCAGATCAGCCAGCTTTCGACCGTTCCCGCCAACAAGCGCCCGTCGCGTTCAGCTTCAGCAACATCGGGCCAGTTGTCCAATGCCCAGCGCAACTTGGTGCCCGAAAAATACGGATCGAGCAGCAAGCCCGTCCGCGCCTGCACCATCGCTTCATACCCCGCGGTCTTCAGGGCGGCGCAGGCATCCGCCGTCCGCCGGTCCTGCCACACGATAGCCGGTGCCAGCGGCTCGCCAGTCGTCCGGTCCCACAACACCACGGTCTCGCGCTGGTTGGTGATGCCGATGGCGGCAATGCGCGGCGCCCCGATGCGGTCGGTCACTTCGATCAGGCAATCGCGGCTGGCGCGCCATATTTCGCCGGCGTCATGCTCGACCCAGCCGGGTTGCGGGTAGTGCTGGGTGATGGCCCTGCCGGCGCTGGCGACGATCTCGCCCGACAGCGAGAAGGCTATTGCCCGCGTCGAAGTCGTCCCGGCATCGAGAACCAGAATAAGGTCATCAGCTTTTTGTGCACTCATGTCGCCTTCCCTAACCCTGCCGCAGCGACTAGTTAAGTCCCCTCATCATGGACAGTCCAACCCCATTCCTCCACGATCTGCTGGTCATCGGCGGTGGCATCAATGGCGCCGGAATCGCGCGCGATGCAGCGGGTCGCGGACTGAAAGTCGCCCTTGTCGAGGCGGGCGATCTTGGCGGCGCCACTTCCAGTGCGTCGACCAAGCTGATCCATGGCGGTCTCCGGTACCTCGAATTCTATGCATTCGGACTGGTCCGCAAGGCATTGGCCGAGCGCGAGGTACTGCTCGATATCGCACCGCACATCACCTGGCCGCAAAGCTTCATCCTGCCGGTCACCAAGGGCGGCCGCCCCGAATGGATGCTGCGCGCCGGGCTTTTCCTTTACGATCACCTTGCGCGCCGCAAGATCGTGCCGGGTTCGGCCCGCGTCGACCTTCGGCAGGATCGTGCCGGGCGGGCGCTCGATGCGAGATATGACCATGGCTATCGCTACTGGGACGGATGGGTAGACGACGCACGGCTGGTCATCGCCAATATCCAGGACGCTGCCGCCAAAGGGGCGTTGATCCGCACCCGCACCAAGGTCGTTTCTGCCGCCTTCGACGGTGAGCTCTGGACGGCGCGCTTGTCCGACGGCAGCGAGATCGTGGCACGCCGCATCGTAAACACCGCCGGACCCTGGGCCGGCGATGTTGCGCGCACGGTGCTGGGCCGCAACGATGCACCGGCGCTGCGGCTGGTGCAGGGTTCGCATATCGTCACCCGGCGGGTGCATCTTGGGGGTGACGCCTTCATGCTGCAGCAGCCCGACGGCCGCATCGTCTTCGTCATCCCCTATGAACGCGACTTCTCGCTGATCGGCACGACGGAACGAGACATCGGCGCCCCTGAAGACGCGCACATTACCGAGGGCGAAACCGAGTATCTGCTCGCCGCAGCCAACCGCTACCTGGCGCGGCCGTTGACTCGTGCCGATGTCGTCCACCGCTTTGCCGGTGTTCGCCCGCTGGTGCTCGAACCGGGCAAAGGCGACCGCGAAACCACCCGCGACTACAAACTCGTCAATCATGCCGGGGTGCCGGCACTGACCGTGGTCGGCGGCAAGATCACCACCTATCGCGTGCTCGCCGAAGACGTGATGAAGCGCATCGCCCCCAGGTCCAGAACCTGGACGGCAACCGCACCGCTTCCCGGCGGAGATATGGAGCGACTGCCGGGCGAGAACGGCCAGGAAGCCTTCAAGCGCTGGCTCGCCAATTTGACGGCGGCGCAGAACAATTATGATCCGCTGCTGGTCCGCAGGCTCGCCATCACACTTGGCACAGCGGCCGAACGGTTGCTGCAAACCGGATTGGGAGACAACCTAGGCGGCGTCTTCGAGGCCGAACTCGACCATTATGTGAACAACGAATGGGCGACGTGCAGCGACGACGTGTTGTGGCGCCGCACCAAACTGGGCTTGCACATCGGCAATGCCGGCCGGGCAAAAGTGGCGGAATGGTTCGGCGAGGACGCACCGCCAGTGGAGGACGATGCACCCGTGACGCATCGGTTTGCGACGCCGGGGGGGTAGCGCTTTGGCCATTCGATCGATGGCTAAGATGGCTCGTCGCGATTTCCCCTGCCTATATTGTAGATTGTTCTGCTATGTATGATCGTGTTGTCAGAGGTGTCTGCTGCTTTTGGAAGCTAGGCGATGGAAATATACCGAAAGGTGGCCGCGAGCGTTCCTGTTCCTGTAGCGCGCGCTCCTGCGATCGCACACTTGAACAGCGTTTTACCCAAATTATGGTCGTCGCAGTACCCGGCCTTGGGCGGAGATCTCGTAGTCGTCACACAGGGAGGAAAACTAGGCGATAATGGAGCGGTCAACACTATGTTTGACCTTCAACCGCGGAATTCCAGTTCCGACGATCGTGTCGTTGCGGTTTGGGGGCTATCAAAGAGCGAGCCCGCGGGTACACGCGAATCAGGCCGAATGAGCGGATTTTTGAAAGGCGTTTGGTCCGGCGCCTACGCCGGACGTGACCGAGGACATTTCTTTGCACATACGATGGGCGGCGGGACCGATATTAATCTTTTTCCACAACTTATTTCGGTC
>JANXVZ010000020.1 GCA_025351405.1 Sphingomonadales bacterium
TGCCGACCCGCCGTTGATCCTTTCCGGCGCGCCGGCGGGCAGCAAGTATTTCTTCATGGGCGACGAGCATGGCGCCGTCCTGTCGGGCGGCGGCGACCTGCCCGGCCTGTCGGGCATCATCACCCTGGCGGCGCCGCATTGTGACCCCACCGTCAATCTTTACGACACCTATCACGTCGTCGAAGGCAACACCTTGCAGGCACTGTGGCCGGTCGCCGCGCGCGGCCGCTCACGCTAGGTCGGCATCGAACGCGTCGCATCGGGCGCGACCGCGTCGCGGCGCAGGATGTGGAACAGCAGTGCAAACGCCGCAGCCAGGAGCGGTCCGGCCAGCGTCAAGCGCAGGTCACGCACACCGTCGGATGACGGCACCAATCCCAGCCTCAACCAGATCGTCGATTGGACCAGGCCGAAAGCCCCTGCCACGAAAATGGCGCCATACAGGGCCCCACGTTCGTACCGGCTGGCGAGGCGCAGCACGTCCGGCAGCACCAGTGCCAGCCCGATGCCGATGACCGGCAGGTCGTAGTCATAGCCATAGGGGCTGGTCAGCAGCGATGCGATAACGGCGAGGCCAAGGCAGTTGCGCGCGCTCAGCCGCAAGCCGGCCGCGACCACCGCCCCGACGATGACCAGCGCCGACACGCCCTGCACCGCCATCGCCACGGAGGCGGCAAGGCCGGCGCTGCGCAGCGCCGCATAGAGCGAGACCATGCGATACAGCGGATAACGCCCTTGGGCGAGGAAGCCTTGCGATTGCTCCAGCGCCAGGCGAAACGCCGCCCAGATGCCGCCGCCAAAGGCCAGCGTCGCGACGCCGCAAAGTGCAGCCGCAACAGCCAGCGCCATCAGCGCCACATCCCAGCGGCGACGCACCACGAGATAAATGCCGATACCCAGCACCAGATGCGGCTTGATGATCATCAGCCCGAGCGGCACCCCCGCCCATGCTGGCCCCACCCATGCCGGCCCCGCCCGCCGGCGAACCAGCCCGAGGCAGCCCAGCCCGACCAGGAGCCCGGTCAGAAAACCATTTTGTCCACATTTTATGGTGACGAGGATCGGGGCATAGAGCAGCAGCATGACGAGGGTCGCCCGCCCCGCCGCCAGGGCGCGCAAGACGATAAGGAAGCCGGCCAGCGAGACGCCGGTGAATGCCGCATACGACCATCCCCGCGCCGGTATCGCCAGCCCTGCCGCCAGCAGCGCAAAGGGCGGCGGATAGGTCCACGGCAAGAAATTGGTCGTGCCGAAGGTGTGTTGCATCGCCGAGACGAAGCTGGCGTAATCGTAAGCGCGGCCGGCCTCCCCCGCCCATGCCAGCTTGCCGGCGAGGTAGAATGCATCGAAATCGACAACGACGTGCTGGCCCGACGCCACCGCCGAGCCGAAATCGGTGATATCGACCCCGAACAAGACCAGCGCGAACAGGACAAGACAGATGTGAAACAGCGCCAGCGGGCGCCGCGCCGCTGCCGCCGGCGTTTCCAGAAGCCGCAACAGCATGTTACCGCGGCGTCATGCGCGCAACGATACGGACTATCAGCAACAGCGCGGCCAGCAGGCACACGCCGGCGAGCGTGACGCGGGTATCGGCAACGCCGGCCGACAGTGATTGCAACGGCGACCGCAGCACGAACTGGACATAACCGAAGCCGCTCGCTGCGAATACCAGCAGGTACACCGACGATCGCTCGAACGGCCGGCCGAGGCGGACGAGGTCGGGCAACAGCAGCGCCAGCCCGAACGCCGCCAGCACCATGTCGTAATCATAGAGGTAGGGGCTGAACAACAGCGTCGCGAGGATCGCCACCCCCAACGCGGCGCGCGGCGGCAGGCAAAGTGCCGCCCAGACGATCGCCACGGTCGCCAGCAAGGCCGAACCGACCTGCACAGCCAGCGACACCGCCGCAGAAGCGCCGAAGCTGCGCACCGCTGCATAGGGCGAGACCATGCGGAACAGCAGGAAATGGCTTTCGGCAAGTTCGGCCGACGACGTCTTGATGCCGCCGAGAAACGCTACCCAGACGCCGGGACCGAGCAGCAGCGTCGCCGCCAGCGCCGTCAACGCGACGGTGCCGGCCGCCACGACCGCCGTGCCCCAGCGGCGACTGGCGAGCACATAGACCGCAAGGCCGATCGCCAGGTGCGGCTTGATCACCAGCAAGCCCAGCGGCACACCGGCCCAGCGCCTGCCGCCAAGCAGCCCGACACAGGCGATCCCCACCAGCGACGCGGTGAGAAAGCCGTTCTGCCCGCCGAGCAGGACGACCAGCACCGGCATATAGACCAGCACTGCGATGCCCAAGGCGTGCTGCCCGGCGATGCGCCACAGCAGCGCGAAAAACGCGGCGAGCCCCCCGCCGACAAACACCGCATAGGCGATGCCGCGCGGCATCAGCGCCAGCGCGGCCGCCACCAGGTCGAACTGCGGCGGGTAACTCCATGGCAGGTTGCTGCCCTGGCCAAAAATCGCCCGTTGCGCCGCCATGAAGGGCGCGATGGCATAGGCACGGTCGACATTGCCCGACAACGCCAGCGTCCCGGCGGTATAGATCGCGTCGAAATCCTGCACGACATGATCGGGCGATGTCAGCGGCTGGCCATAATACAGGACATTCGCCCCGAACAGCAGGATGACATATGTCGCCAGCGCCACATAGACGGCAGCAAGCAGCCGTGGAGCACCGCCGGCCGGCGTTTCCACCAGCCCGAGCGGCAACATCATGGCCATCGCCGGCCGGCTGGACTGCGCGAATTCACCGCCGCAGCATTGGCGGCTGTGCCGTACATGGTCAACAACGACGCCAGGGCTGGCTTTTCAGCGCAATGCGGCAGCGATCGCGGAATGGTGCACCCGGAAAAAGTCGAACCCCCGAGCCCTGCCTCCCTGGGGCCAGTTTTCGGGTGCACAACTTGTATCGACTTGGCGCGAATTCTTGCATATTTCCCGATTTGTTACAGCGTGATCAGACTCGCAGATCGAAATGGTTCTGTCGCCTTGAGCCTTTTGTGATCGAGCGCGGAGCCGTCGCCGCCCAATGTACCGCCGGATTGTTATTGATGGGATTTGCTGGATTGCGCGGACGGGCGTTGCCTGGCGCGATCTGCATGCGCAATTCAGCAAAAGCCCTGGTCCGGCCTATGCCGACCCATCCAATGTCCTTAGATCGAGACCGCGCGTTTCATTGCAGAACCGTATCACCAGTATTAGCGCGAGCATCAACGGCAATATGATCATCAGCGCCGCCGCCCCGAGCAGTGGTACCAGCGCCAATATGCTCAGCAATTGGGCGAACAGGCCGCCAAGCTTGCTGCACGCCGCGACCCAGCCGGTGCCGCGCCCGCGGATATTGAGCGGATAGGTTTCGGCCGCATAGGGCAGCAGGATCGCCAGAACGCCGTTGCTGCCAATGATCAGCAGCGCAATCGGCAGAACCGGGTTGCTACCTGGATCTTGATCGAGCAGCAGCACGCCGACCAGCCCGCCCAGCGTCACCATGATCATGCTCGCCAGCGACCATTTCGTGCTCCAGCGACTGAATAGCAGCGCGACGACGAACACCGTGGGGAAGGCGATCAGCGCCGATTGCGCCAGAAGTTTCGACGACACCGCCATCGAATAGCCCCGGGCAATCAGGCTGGTTGGCAGCCAAAGCAACAGCCCGAAGTTGATCAGCCCCCAGGAGACGGCGACGACGCTCAGCGCGATGGTCTTGCCGGCGAAACGCGCGCTGACCAAATTGCCGCGGGGCTTTTGGGCGCTGTGATGCGGGATGAAATCGAGATCCTCCTCGTCATCGACCATGATGTGGCTGGTCGTGCCGAACCTTGCCATCACCGCCTGGGCTTCGGCCGTTCGGCCATGCGCCAGCAGGAACTTGGCCGATTCGGGGATCAGGCCGCCCATCAGGACCAGCGCCAGCCCGGTCGGCAGGTTGAGCAGCCACAGGATCCGCCAGCCGAACAGCGGCTGCAATACTGCCGAACAGCCGCTTGCGGCAAAATAGCCGCCGACGGCGCCCAGCCCCCCGACCAGCACCAGCGCCCAGCCGCGGTCGCGCGACGGCATCGTTTCCGCCAGCAACGCATAGGTGACGGGCAGCATTCCGCCTGCCGCCGCGCCCATCAGGAAGCACATCGCGATGTTCCAGTTCAGCGACGGCATCGCCCCGCAGATCGACGTGCCGACGAACATGATCGCCGACAGCATGATCGACGCCTTGCGCCCATAGACGTCGGCGACCATGCCCCACACCACCGAACCGACCACCGTTCCCATCAACGCAAAGAAGGGCACCAGCGCGGCGTGCGCTTTGCTGACGGCATATTCGGCAACCATGCCCGGCATGACAAAGCCGAGTGATGCCGGTTTCATCACGTCGATGCTGAGCGCCACCACCAGCACCGCCATCAACCCCCAGTGCGCCGGCGACAAGGGCGCATCTTCGGGGGCGGCGACCGCGAGTCGGGGCACGCCGGCAAGGTGCGCGCCAACCGATTTGGGGACCAGCCCGTAACCCGCCAGCGCAATTCCGGCGACAATCAGCAGCATGCCGAACATCATGCTGTTGTCCATCGCCATCCCGGCGAGATGAAAATCCATGTCGCGCGCAACCCAGAGCATTGGCAAATGCAGCAAGACGCCGATCGTGACGGCGACGCAGCCTGCCGCAAACGCGGCCAGACTTGCCCTGCCGCGCAAGTCAATCACCCTGGTCATGAGTCCCTTCCCCTTGTTCCCACGTTCCCCGAGGCGGGAAATTCGGCCCGATCGTTCCCGGACAGCTGATGCACGGGCTCCGTCATGTCGACGACGCGGTCATCGATAGAAAATGCGCCACAAGCATGGCGAGGAAGGTTTGCGTTCCGCAGACCGCGTGAGGCTCACGGCGATGAAGCGCCTGCATTCACACCCACGCGATCAACCCACCGGTCGCGGCGCTTGCACGTCGCGCAGCTTCGGGGTGTCGAACGCCAGTGTAACAAAATTAGCACAGTTCCCGGCATTCTCCTGGTTGGTTCCAGTCTACTTGACAATCAAACTCAACTGCATACTGTGAACGTTCACATTAAATAGCAAGCCTGTATAAACGGGCGCTCGCAGGTGGCTTGGGGGAGGATATATGTACCGTCAAAACGACCGTCGTTCGGCGACTCTTTTGGTAAGTGCATCGATGATTGCGCTGGCCGGGGTGTCTAGCGGCGCCTTGGCGCAGGAAAAGCCGATGGCCGCGCCCGTCGGCGCGGACAGCGAAGAAATCGTCATCACAGGCATTCGCGCCAGTCTGCTGGCATCGATGGATGTCAAGCGTAGCGCTATCGGTGTCGTTGATGCCATCTCGGCGCTCGATATCGGCAAGTTCCCCGATACCAACCTCGCCGAATCGCTGCAGCGCATCACGGGCGTCTCGATCGACCGCAGCAACGGTGAAGGTTCGAGCGTCACCGTCCGCGGCTTCGGCCCCGAATTCAACCTGGTGCTGCTCAACGGCCGCCAAATGCCGACCTCGACCCTGGGCGACGGCGCGAGCCCACCGGCTTCGCGCAGCTTCGATTTCGGCAACCTCGCATCCGAAGGCATTGCCGGCGTCGAGGTCTACAAGTCGGGCCGCGCCACGCTCGCCACCGGCGGCATCGGCTCGCTGATCAACATCAAGACCGCCAAGCCGTTGGATCGGCCCGGCCTCCACGGCAGCATCGGCGCCAAGGGCGTCTATGACACCTCGCGCTTCGAGGGCAAGGGCGTCACCCCCGAAGTCTCGGGCATCATCAGCGACACCTTTGCCGACAACCGCATCGGCATCCTCGTCAGCGGCTCGTACCAGGACCGCAAGGGCAGCCAGGCGGGCTTCAACGCCGGTTGGCGCGAAGGCTATCAGGGCAACGAAAACAACTGGGGCTCGCTCGCGCCCGCCGGCACCCCCGGCGCGGCCAAGATCACCAACCGCCCCGGCCCGGGCGATGTCTACCAGGTGACCCAGAACGCTGGTTACGATTTCACCAGCTTCGAGCGCAAGCGCATCAACGGCCAGGCCGTGCTGCAGGTCAAGCCGACCGACACGCTCGTCGCGACGGTCGACTACACGTTCTCGCAGAACACCGTGGAATCGCGCACCAACAGCATCGGCGTCTGGTTCAACCACGGCGACACCTCGAGCAGCTGGACCAACGGCCCCGCCGCCGGCCCCAACTTCTATGCCGAGGACTTCACCGCCGCTTCGGGCAAGGACCTCGCCATCACCGGCGCGGTCGCGGCGAACCGCACCATCAACCGCTCGATCGGCGGCAACCTCAAATGGGATGGCCCCGGCGGTCTGCGCCTCGAGCTCGACGGCCACCACTCGACGGCGGAAAGCAAGCCCACCTCGCCCTACGGCAGCAATATCGCCGTCGGCAGCGCAATCTACGGCGTGGTCAGCCAGAAGGTCGACTACACGCACCAGATTCCGGTGATTTCGGCGACGCTTGCGCCCGGCATCGACCTGACGGCCGCGAACATCCGCCCCGCCGGCAACGCCTTCCGCAATGCCTATTTTCGCGACGAGATCAACGAAGTGGCGTTCAAGGGCGGCTATGATTTCGACAGCTCATTCATCGACAGCCTCGATTTCGGCGTCACCTATACCCAGAACAAGGTCCGCTCGGCCTTCGGCGTGATCCAGAACGACACCTGGGGCGGCACGCTCTCGGCGGCCGATACGCCTGACAGCCTCTACACGCTCACCAGCCTGCCGAACGATCTCAAGGGCGCCGAAGGCTATAATGCCAGCGGGATCATTCCGAACTACTTCAAGGTCGACACCACCGCGCTGATCAAGCTGCTCGACAGCCGGCTCGGGATCTGCGCCAAGTCGCCGACTGCTGGCAGCTGCCTCGCCACCTTCTCGGCCGATCGCACGATCAACGAGAAGACCTGGGCACCGTACCTCCAGACGTCGCACGCGTTCGACCTGGGTGAGAACCCGGCGCATCTGCGTCTTGGCCTGCGCTATGAGACAACCAAGATCTTCTCGCCTTCGCAGGTTCCGATCCCGCAGCGCACGATCTGGTCGGGCGGCAACGAGACCTCGATCGATTATGGCGATCCGCAGGTTATTTCGGCAACATCCTTGAGCGGAAAGTATCACAACTGGCTGCCTGCCATCGACTTCGACATGGCACCGATCAAGAACGTCAAGCTGCGCGCGTCCTACAGCGTGACGATCACCCGGCCTGACTACAACAGCCTGCAAGGCGGGCTGACGCTTGCGTCGCCGATCCGCATCGGCGGCAGCACCGCCTCCAACGGCAACGCGGGACTCCTGCCCTTCAAATCGGACAACGTCGATCTCTCGGCCGAATGGTACTACGCGCCGACCAGCTACATTTCGGTCGGTTACTTCCACAAGGTCGTGAAGAACTTCATCGCGCAGACGCAGGTCAACCAGTCCGCGTTCGGGCTGACCAACGCCGCTGCCGGTGCCCGCGCTGCCGAAGCTCGCACCGCGCTCGGCCAGGATGCAACCGCGCAGCAGTTGATCGATTTCATCGCGGCCAAGTATCCGGCCACAGCGGTGAAGGACGGGAGCGGCAACGTGGTCGGTATCGTCGGCCAGCCCGATGATCCGCTGGTCAACTTCGTGACCAACTTCCCGATCAATTCCGAGCAGAAGGACACCATCCACGGCTGGGAATTCGCGGTGCAGCACAGTTTCTGGGAAACCGGCTTCGGCACGATCCTGAACTACACCGTGGTCAAGAGCGATCATAACTACAACAATACGCTCAACCACACGATCACGCAGTTCGCCGTGCCCGGTGCCAGCAACAGCGCCAACGCCGTGATTTACTATGACAAGCATGGTCTGCAGGCCCGCGTGGCCTACAACTGGCGCGCCGGGTTCCTCGCCGGCTACGGTGTCGATCCCGCCTACGTCGATTCGTACGGCCAGTACGACGTGAGCGCGAGCTACGAGATCAGGAAGGGCATCACGATCTTCGGCGAAGGTATCAACATAACCAGCGCCGATCGCCGCGGACACCAGCGCAACAGCCAGACCGTGACCTTCTCGCAACCCGGCTATGCCCGCTGGGCCGCGGGGGCTCGCTTCACCTTCTGACGCCTTTACAACACCCTTGAGGGTCGCATGATCGAGAGCCGCACTGCCCCGCAATGCGGCTCTCTTTTTTGCTCAGACGGACAAATGTTCGGTATGGTCGCGCGGTCATGAGCAAATCGGTCCAGCAGATTGTCATCGTCGGCGGCGGCACGGCCGGGTGGCTGGCCGCGTGCCTGCTGGCGGCAAAACTTCCGGGCCATTCCGTCACGCTGGTGGAAGCGCCCGATATCCCGACCATCGGCGTCGGCGAAGGCACCTGGCCGACGATGCGCGAAACGCTCGCCACCATCGGCATTCCCGAAGCGGAATTCCTGCGCGAAGCCAGTGCCGCGTTCAAACAGGGCTCGCGCTTCGATGGCTGGGCCGATGGCGCTGCCACCGACAGCTACCTCCATCCCTTTACTGCGCCGCTCCCGGCCGAAATGCGCGAGCTTGCCGCAGCGTGGCAGGCTGGCGGGCGCGCCATGCCGTTTGCTGCGGCCATCACACCGCAACATGCCATATGCGTGCAAAATCTTGCGCCCCGCCAACGCGCCATGCCCGACTATGCGGGGGCGCTGAACTATGGCTATCACCTCGATGCCGGGAAGTTTGCAGCACTGCTCATGCGCCATGCCACGGGCCGCCTTGGCGTCACCCGGATTGCCGCGGAAGTCACCGGCGTTGTCGCAGCACAAAACGGCGATATTGCGGCGCTGGAATTGCGCGATCGCCCCCCGGTTGCGGGCGATCTGTTCCTCGATTGCTCGGGCCAGTCCGCGATCCTGATCGGCGGGCATTGCGGCGCTGGCTGGGTCGACCGCTCAGACGTCTCGTTCAATGACCGCGCGCTCGCGGTGCAAGTGCCCGTCGCGCCCGGCAGCCCGCTTGCCTCGCAAACCATCGGCACCGCGCACGAAGCGGGCTGGCTTTGGGACATTGGCCTGCCCACCCGGCGCGGCATCGGCTGCGTCTATAGCGCGCGCTTCCTCAGCGACGAGCGCGCCGCCGAAATCCTGCGCGCTTACGTGGCCGCCAAAGTGCCCGGCACTGATCCTGCCAGCCTGAAGCCGCGCAAGCTGGCCTTCGCCACCGGACACCGTGACCGCTTCTGGGTTGGCAACTGCCTCGCCGTCGGGCTCTCGGCCGGGTTCATCGAACCGCTCGAAGCCTCGGCCATCGTGCTGATCGAATTGTCGCTGAAAGCGCTTGCGGAAAACTTCCCGCAAACGCGCGAGAGCATGGCCATTCATGCCGCGCGCTTCAACGAGGTGTTCCGCTACCGGTGGGACCGGATCGTCGAATTCCTCAAACTGCACTATGTACTGAGCACGCGCACCGAGCCCTACTGGTTGGCGCAGCGCGCGCCCGCAAGCATTCCGCCGCGCCTTACCGAATGCCTCGCGCTGTGGCAGGATCAGGCCCCGTCCGCATGGGATTTGCCCCGGGTGGACGAGATGTTTCCCGCTGCCAGCCAGCAATATGTGCTGTATGGCATGGGTTTTCCCGTGCCGCTGGCGGGGGCCTCGCCCGCCACTGCCGCATCGCCATCCGGCACCGCGCGGCTGGGCGATATCAGCGCAAAGGCGCGCGCGCTCGCGGCAGCACTGCCCGCGAACCGCGATTATTTCACCGCTCTGGCCGCGCAGGATGCGCCCCGCGCGGCGCAAGGAGCATAAGGCCAGTTGAGCAACCACCAGATCCTCAATCCGGCCGATCACGGCGGGCTGCGCGTCCATACCGGCGCAGGCGCAGCTTACGGCGACAACGTCATGGCCTGCCTGACGATGCCGGCCGAATTCCGCGAAGTGCAGGCGCATTTTCCCATCGTGTTTCGCCGCGATGCCGAAACCGGCAAGTTCGCAGCGTTGGCGCTGTTCGGTTTTGAAGCGGGCGAAAACCTGTTTCTGAACGGCGGCACGTGGGATGCGCGCTACCGCCCGATGGCGCTGGCGGTGCAGCCCTTCCTGATCGGCCGCCCATCTGCAGACGATGCTGCGCCGCAGGTCCATGTCGATATGGACCATCCCCGGATTTCCGCCACCGGCGAAGGCATGCGCGTGTTCGATGAAGCTGGCGTGCCAACGCCGTGGCTCGAAGCCATCGCCACCAGACTTGGCGATCTCGACCATGCCTGGCGCGAAAGCACGGCGTTTTTTGCGGCGCTCGAAGCCTATGAGCTGGTCGAGCCGTTCAGCCTTGAAGTCACGCTCGATAGCGGCTCGATCCAATCGCTGGTCGGCTTCCAGACGATCCACGAAGGCCGGTTTGCCGCGCTTGACGGCGATGCTTTGCACACGTTGATGGCCGAAGGACACTTGCTGCGCATCACCATGGTGCTGGCCTCGCTCTCTCAGTTTGGTTCGCTGGTTGCCCGCAAGAATGCCAGGGAAGCCGGTGGCTGAGGCCGATACCTCGATTTTTGCCGCCATGCCTGCGGTGATCGAGCGCGAGGCTGCGGATGCGGCCGCGCTCGATGCGCTGCTGCAAGGCGCGCGTGCGCCGTTCGTGATCCGCGGGATCGCGGCAAACTGGCCGCTGGTGCAAGCCGGACTCATCTCCCCACGCGCCGCGCGTGACTATCTCGTCCAGCATGCGCGCAACGTACCGTTTGCCGTCTCGATCGGGCGGCCGGGGCAGGACGGCCGCCTGTTTTATGACGCGGCTATGGACATGAATTTCCATGAGGCGCGCGGCAAGCTTGCCGATATCCTCGGCGGCATCGATGCCAATGAAACCCGCGCCGATCCGCCAACCATCTACCTCGGCTCGATCGACGTGCCGACCCATTTCGAGGGAGTCGATGCGGAAAACCACCTCGATCTCGGCGCACGCAGTCCCATTGTCAGCCTGTGGATCGGCACGCAGACGCGCATTGCCGCGCACAATGATTTTCCGGACAATCTTGCCTGCTGCGTGGCCGGGCGCCGCCGCTTCACGCTGTTCCCGCCCGATCAGTTTGCCAACCTCTACCTCGGCCCGATCGACAACACGCCCGCAGGCCGCGCGGTGAGCATGGTCGATTTCCGCGCGCCTGATTTTGCCGCGCACCCGCGCTTTGCCGATGCGCTGGCCCATGCCGAGGTGGCGGAGCTGGAACCGGGCGACGCGCTGTTCATACCCTCGATGTGGTGGCACCATGTCGAAGGTCTCGCGCCTTTCAACATCCTGCTCAACTATTGGTGGCGCGATACCCCGCGCTTCCTCGGCCAGCCCCAGGACGCGCTGAACCACGCGATCCTTTCGATCCGCGATCTGCCCGCAGCGGACAGGGCGATCTGGCGCGCGCTGTTCGACCATTATGTGTTTGCGAACAGCCCCGCGATGATCGAGCACATCCCGGAAAGCGGCCGCGGCGTGCTGGCGCCGCTTGACGCCGAGGCCGCGGGTCGGCTGCGGTCCTTTCTCCTCAGGACATTGAGCCGATGACGAACGAATATAAAAAGCGCCGTGTCGTGATCGCCGGCGGCGGCACCGCGGGCTGGATGGCCGCCGCGGCCTTGGCGCGCACCATGGGCGGCTCCATCGAACTGACCCTGGTCGAATCCGATGCCATCGGCACGATTGGCGTGGGCGAAAGCACGATTCCGCCGCTAGTCACCTACAACCGCCTGCTCGGCATCGGTGAGGCCGAATTCATGCGAGCGACGCAGGCGACCTTCAAGCTGGGCATCGAATTCGAGAACTGGAAAGCTGAGGGCGAGCGGTATTTCCACTCGTTCGGCACCACCGGCCGCGACCATTGGTCGGCGGGCTTCCAGCATTTCTGGCTGCACGGCCTCGACAATGGACATGGGCATAGCTTTGACGACTATTGCATCGAATTGCAGGCCGCGCGCCAGAGCAAGTTCGCGCACCTGCCCGATGACCGCATCAACTATGCTTACCAGCTCGATTCAAGCCTGTATGGCGCCTATTTGCGCAGACTCGCCGAGGCCGATGGCGCGCGCCGGGTCGAAGGCAAGATTGCAGAAGTGCAGCTCCATGCCGAGACCGGCCATATCGCCAGCCTGCTGCTGGAGTCCGGCCAACGCATCGCAGGGGACCTGTTCCTCGATTGCACCGGCTTCCGTGCGCTGCTCATGGAAGGCGCGCTCCATGTCGGTTACGATGACTGGACGCACTACCTCCCCTGCGATTCAGCGATTGCGGTGCAGACCGCCAGTGTCCGCCCGCCCGTGCCCTATACCCGCGCCATCGCGCACGACGCAGGCTGGCAGTGGCGCATCCCGCTCCAGCACCGGCAGGGCAACGGCATCGTCTATTGCAGCCGCTATCTCGATCGCGACCGCGCGCTCGACCGGCTTTTTTCCAGCATCGAAGGCGAACGACTGACCGAGCCGAACGTCATCCGCTTCACCACCGGCGCGCGGCGCAAGCAATGGCACCGCAACTGCATCGCGGTCGGCCTGTCGGGCGGGTTCATGGAGCCGCTCGAATCAACCAGTATCCACCTGATCCAGCGCGCCATCTTGCGGCTGATCCGCATGCTGCCGATGGGCGAGGTAAGCGAACGCGACGTGGCAGAGTTCAACGATCAGCAAATGACCGACATGGAGCAGATCCGCGATTTCCTGATCCTCCACTACAAAGCCACCGAGCGGCGCGACAGTCCGTTCTGGCGCCAGTGCGCCGCTATGGAAATCCCCGAAAGCCTGACCCAAAAGATCGAACTGTTCCGCGAAACGGGTCGCGTGTTCCGCAAGAATGAGGAATTGTTCGTCGAGAACAGCTGGGTGCAGGTGATGATGGGCCAGGGCATCATCCCGCGCAGCTATCACCCGGTTGCAACCAAACTTTCCGGCGCTGAGCTTGACCATCTGCTGGGCAGCCTCCGCACGAATGTCGCCAAGACCGTTGCCGGACTGCCCGATCATCATGCCTATGTTGCCCGTTACTGCGGTGCCGAGCGCTGATTGCGCGCCTGCTTGGATTGGCGCTGGCGCTTGCACCGGCGAGCGCGGCGGTGGCGGTCGCCGACAACGGCTGGGCGCTGGTCTGGTCGGACGAATTCGATGGCAACCGGATCGATGCCGCAAAGTGGAGCCTTGCCGTCGATTGCTGGGGCGGCGGCAACAACGAACGCCAATGCTATACCGCGAGCGGTGCCAATGCCGCCGTCAGCGACGGGATGCTGACGATCACCGCCCTGCACCAGACGGTACGCGGTCCGGCGCTGCCAGAGTCGCTGCGGGAGGGTAAGGCAGGTTCCGCCGCCATGGCCAGCAAGCCCTATAGTTCGGCGCGGTTGAGCACGCGCGGCAAGGCCGATTGGCGTTACGGTCGCATCGAGGTCCGGGCGAAACTGCCCGAGGGGCAAGGCACCTGGCCAGCGATCTGGATGTTGCCGCGCGACGACCATTACGGCCGCTGGGCGGCATCGGGCGAAATCGACATCATGGAGGCGGTCAATCTGGGGGTGCCGGTGGCGACCTGCGGCGATTGCCGTGAAGATCACATCCTCGGGACGCTGCATTTCGGCGGGGAAGCGCCGCACAACACGCATCGGGGAGCCGAAACCAACTTGCCACCCAGCGTTGACGGTTTTCACGTGTTCGGCATCGAATGGCGCGCCGGTCAGATCAGCTGGTCGGTCGATGGGCAGGTCTATCAGACGCAGACCAGCACGGACTGGAAGACGCTTTCCGCGCTTGCCGCACCCGGCAGTGGCGCGCCGTTCGACCGGCCATTCTATCTGGTGCTCAATCTCGCCATCGGCGGCGGCCTGCCCGAGGGGCGCAATTCGGGCGGCGTGGCCACCAGCGGCTTTCCCAAGCGGCTGCTGATCGACTGGGCGCGAGTTTACCGCTGCACGGCGGATCCCGAAACCGGCCTGGGCTGCGCGGCACCCCCCGTCAGATGATCGGTTGAGCGCGAATGCTGCCACCGCTAAGACCCGCGCGTGACATGGAGGAGTAGACGATGGCACGACGCCGTCAGGCAGTAACCATCAAGCATGTCGCGGCAGAAGCGGGGGTGTCGCTGCAGACGGTCAGCCGCGTCATCCACAATGGCCCAAATGTGCGGGAAGCAGTGGCGGGGCGGGTCAAGGCGGCGATCGATCGGCTGGGGTATGTGCCGTCGATTGCAGCGCAGCGCATGGGCGGCTCGCGATCCTATCTGATCCTTGCGCTGAACGACCGTGACCGCACCATCGAGGATTGGCGGCAGCGTCAGGGCACCGATTGGGTCGATCAGATGCTGCTGGGCGGGATGCTGAAATGCGCCGAGCGCGGCTATCGCCTGATTTTCGAGCTCGTCGACACGCACAGCGACCATGTCGAGCGCGAAATCATGGCAGCGTTGGCGGCACTGCAACCCGATGGCGTGATCCTGACGCCACCGCATTCGGACAATGGCATCATCACCAGATTATTGGCGGAACAGGAGATTCCGTTTGCCCGGATCGGCTCGCTGCAACCCGGCCCCGGCATGGCGCTGTCGATGGATGATGAAGGTGCAGCGCGATTGGCGACGACGCGGCTGATCGAATTGGGGCATCGGCGGATCGGGCTGATCGCTGGTTCGCCCGAATATGCGATCAGCGGCTTGCGCGTCGCCGGGTGGCGTCAGGCGATGGCGACCGCCGGGCTGCCCACCGATGGCCTGCTGGCCGAAGGTGATTTCAGCTATGCCTCTGGCCGCAGCGCCGCCGAGATGTTGCTGCGCGCGCCGATTATCCCGACAGCGATCATTGCCAGCAACGACCAGATGGCGCTGGCGACGCTCGAGTACGCGCGTCACCAGGGGCTGAATATTCCCGACGATCTGTCACTGATCAGTTTCGATAACACGCCAATCGTGCGCTTCACCCATCCGCCACTGACCGCCGTTGACCAGCCAATCGCCGAAGTTACATCGCGCGCAGTGGCGCAGATCATCGATGCACAGTCCGGGCTGGCGGTTCTCGACACCGCCACGGTCGTCCCGGCCGGGTTGATCGAGCGCGGGTCGACCGCACCGCCCCGGCCCGGTTCACCCGAGTGACCGACGCGGCACCGGGGGGCACCGTGCCGTCCCGGCAACACTGGCGGTTCCTGTTGTTGTTTGCGCTGGCATGGGCCGGAGGCGCGATTGCCTATGTGCCGTTGCTGACCCTGCTACTGCCGCTGCGGCTGACGCTGCTGACCGGCAACCAGGATATTCGCTGGCTGGCTTATGCGACCTTTGCCGGGGCGGTGACGGCCAGCCTTGCCAATATCGGCTTTGGCTGGCTCAGCGATCTGACGCGGAACCGCCGCGGCTGGATTGCCGCCGGCCTGGTGCTGACGCTGGCGGCGTTGCTGCCGATTGCGCGGATTGCCGATCCGGTCGGGCTGATCGTGGCGCTGGTGATGTGGCAGGCGGCGCTCAACATGATGCTCGCGCCACTCGCGGGGTGGGCGGCTGACAGCGTGCCCGATGCGCAAAAGGGCGTGCTCGGCGGGCTGCTCGCCTTTGCCCCGGCTACCGGTGCGCTGGCTGGGGCGCTGGTGACGATCCCCGGGCTGGCGGCGGCCGGGGACCGCATTGCCATGGTCGCCGTGATGGTTGCTGTGGCGGTGCTACCCGTGCTGCTGATCGGACGTCCCGTTGCCATCGCGCCGCCGGTGGCCGAGCGTCGGGAGGTGTTGACCCCAGGCGATCGGCAGCGGCGCGTGTTGGTGACGATGTGGGTCGCGCGTCTGGCGATCCAGACCGCAGAGGCGGCGCTGTTTGCTTACCTGCTATTCTATTTTCGCGCCGTCGATCCGGGGTTCCGCGATGCCGATGTTGCGCGGGTCTTCAGTCTGGTGCTGCTGGTTGCGGCCCCGCTGGCGCTGCTGACCGGGCGTTGGGCGGACCGTCATGCCCGTCCGGTGGCACCGTTGATCGCCTGCGCCGGACTAGCCACTGCGGGACTGGCGGTGATGGCGAGCGCCGATGGGATTGCCCCGGCCCTGGCCGGTTACGTGGTATTCGGGCTCAGCTCGACGGTGTTCCTCGGCCTGCATGCCAGCCAGACGATGCGGGTACTGCCGCGCCGCGACAGGGCGGGTCGCGATCTTGGGGTTTTCAACCTGACCAACACCCTGCCATCGCTGGTGGTGCCATCGTTTGCGCTGATGATCGTGCCGACGATGGGTTATGCGCCGCTGATTTGGGGGCTGGCCGGATTGGCGCTGGTGGCGTGCGTGTTGCTGGGCAGCCTGGTGCGGCGGACATAGCCTCTTGCCATCGTACCGCTAAGGTGCGACGACCGGCCGCTGATAACGTTCTCAAAAAGGGTTGGGGCATGGGGCCGGTTTTTCGGGGCATCGTGCTGGGCACGGCGGCATTGCTTGCTGGTTCGGCGCTGGCGCGAACCGCTATCACCCCTCAGCCGACGCTTGGCGCCGTGGCAAATAGCGCCAATTGGCCACGCGCACACAGCCCGGCAGCGTTGACCGACCCCGCCACCGAAGCGCGGATCAGCGCCTTGATGGCCCGGATGACGATTGAACAAAAGGTCGGCCAGACGATTCAGGCCGATATCAGCACGTTCAAGCCGCACGATCTCGCCGCCTATCCACTTGGCTCGGTCCTCGCCGGTGGCAACAGCGGACCGTACGGCAATGAACGCGCCAGCGTCGCCGATTGGGATCGGATGGTCGGGGAATACCGCGCGGCGTCGCTCGTCCCGCAGGCCAATGGCGTGGCGATTCCGATCATTTTCGGGGTGGATGCCGTGCACGGCCACAACAACATCCCCGGTGCCACGTTGTTTCCGCACAACATCGGCTTGGGCGCGGCGCACGATGCCGATCTGGTCCGGCGCATCGGCCAGGCGACAGCGTCGGAAGTGTCGGCGAGTGGCATCGAATGGACCTTTGCGCCGACCCTGGCGGTGCCGCAGGATTTGCGGTGGGGGCGTAGCTATGAAGGCTATTCGGCCGATCCGGCGCAGGTGGCGGACTATGCCCGGGCGATGACGCTGGGTCTGCAGGGCGCGTTGGTGGCGGGTGAGCCGCTCGCCACCGACCGGGTGGCGGGCACCGCCAAGCATTTCATTGCCGATGGCGGCACGCTGGGCGGCAAGGACCAGGGCGATGCACAGGTATCCGAGGCGGCGCTGATCCATACCCATGCGCCGGGCTATCCGGCAGCGATCGATGCCGGGGTGCTGACCGTCATGGCCAGTTTCTCGAGCTGGAACGGGGCCAAGAACCATGGCAACCGCTCGCTGCTCACCGACGTGCTGAAGGGTGCGATGGGTTTCGAGGGCCTGCTGGTCGGCGACTGGAATGGCCATGCGCAGATCGCCGGATGTTCGGTCACCGATTGCCCCGCCGCGCTCAATGCCGGCCTCGACATGTATATGGCTCCCGATAGCTGGAAGGGGTTGTTCAACAATCTGCTCCGCGAAGTCCGCACGGGCGAAGTGCCGATGGCGCGGCTCGATGATGCGGTGCGCCGGGTTCTGCGGGTCAAGGCCAAGCTCGGGATGCTCGATGCTGCCCGGCCCACGCTGCACAATTATGACGCGCTGGGCGCACCGGCGCATCTCGCATTGGCGCGGGAAGCCGCCGCCAAATCGCTTGTCCTGCTCAAGAACAACGGCACGCACCTGCCGATCCGTCCGGGTGCGAAGGTGCTCGTCGCCGGAGACGGGGCGGACAATCTCGGTATGCAGTCGGGCGGCTGGACCATCACCTGGCAGGGCACCAATCTGACCCGCGCCGATTTTCCCAATGGCCGCTCGATCTGGGACGGAATCAACGCGGCCGTCCTGCAAGCCGGCGGCACAGCCAGGCTGTCACCCGACGGCACGTTTACCAGCAAGCCCGATATCGCGATCGTCGTGTACGGCGAACTGCCCTATGCCGAATTCCAGGGCGATATTCCCACACTCGACTATCAGCCGGTGTTGGCCACCAACCTCGCGCTGATCAAGCGGCTGAAGGCCGCAGGTATCCCGGTCGTATCCGTGTTCCTGTCGGGCCGGCCACTCTTTACCAGCCCCGAAATCAATGCGTCCGATGCGTTTGTTGCAGCATGGCTGCCGGGTAGCCAGGGCGACGGCCTTGCGGATGTGCTGATCGCCGGGCGCGACGGCTTGCCGAAGCGTACCTTCAGCGGCCGCCTGAGCTTCCCATGGCCCGCCGACGCGCGCTCGCCGCTTGCAGGCGCGCTGTTTCCGGCGGGCTACGGCCTGCATTATGGCGATTCGAGGCGCGTTCCGGTGCTGGACGAAACGCTCAGGGTGGATCTTGCCGCGGCACTCAATGTCGAAACCTACTTCGCGGCCGGGCGCGCCCGGTCACCATGGACGATGACGGTCATCGATGACGGCGGTTCGCGCACGGTCGAATCGGCCGCTGTGACCAGTCCGCTCGGCCATGTTGCCGCTCGCGGCGTGGACATCGCAGCGCAGGAAGACGCCAAGGCGCTGGTTTGGACCGGCCCTGGCCGCGTCAGCATCGATGGCCCGCCGGCAGATCTGGGACGTCAATTGACAGGGGCCTTCGCGCTGCGCCTCGACTGGCGGATCGACGCAAGGGGAACGGGACGGACGACCCTCGCGTTCGGTGACCGGCCGCTCGACATTACGACGATGATCGCCGGCATGCCCGTCGGCACCTTGACCAGCGTGCGCATACCCTTGCGCTGCTTTGTCGACGCCGGCGCCGACATTGCCCGGATCGGCAATGCGATGCGGATGTCGGCCGATGCCGGTCTTGCCTTGATCCTGCTTTCGGCGAAGGTCGAACCCGTGGGCGACAATCCGCCCTGTCCGCCACCGGCACTGGTACCGGCACCAAAATAAGCTCACGCATCTGACGGGGCACACATCTGATCTGTGGGGAGACCAACCGATGGCATTGCAACCCGGCGCGACAAGCAGCACCGACCCATATCCCGACACCGGCGACGGAGCGCATATCGATGCGCCCGACCTGCGGTTGTTCGTCATGGCGCTGTTCTTCATTTTCGGCGGCATCACCAGTCTCAACGACGTGATCATTCCGAAGTTGAAGGAGCTGTTCACGCTCAACTACGCGCAAGCCATGTTGGTTCAGTCTGCGTTTTTCGGTGCCTATCTGGTCGTCTCCATTCCCGGTTCGGCGCTGGTCCGCAAGGTGGGCTATATGCGCGGCGCTGTGGTCGGGCTGCTGACGATGATGGCCGGCTGCCTGCTGTTCATTCCCGCATCTTCGAGCGCCACCTTCGGAATGTTCCTGCTGGCGCTGTTCGTGCTCGCCAGCGGCATCACCATCGTCCAGGTCGTGTCCAATCCGCTGATCTCGCTTCTGGGCCCGGCGCGCACCACCCACAGCCGATTGACCTTTGCCCAGGCGTTCAACTCGCTCGGCACCACCTTGTTTCCCTATGTCGGATCGGTGCTGATCCTTGGCGGCCTCGCAACCGTCAACACAGCCGACTTGTCCGGGGCCGCGCGTGACGCCTATCGCGTCGCCGAAACCCAAGTCGTGGTGCACACTTATCTCGTGCTTGCAGCGGCGTTGGCACTGGTTGCGGGGGCGGTGTGGCTGCGGCGCAACCGCCTGTCAGGCGAAGTGCATGACGAAGGCTCGGTCCTCAAGAGCTTCGATCTGCTCAAACGGCCGCGCTTCGGTTTCGGTGCGGCATGCATATTCCTGTATGTCGGGGCCGAAGTGGCCATCGGCTCGTTGATCGTCAGCTACCTGATGCAGCCCGCCGTCCTGGGGCTGACCCAGCAGGCCGCCGGCAAGCTGATACCGATTTATTGGGGCGGCGCATTGGTCGGGCGGTTCATCGGCTCGGCAGTGTTGCGGCTTGCCAGCCCGGGCAAGGTTCTGGCTGCCGCAGCCATCGGGGCGATCACATTGATTCTCGTGTCTGCCAACGCCACGGGCCAGCTCGCGGGATACAGCTTGCTGGGTATCGGGCTGATGAACGCGATCATGTTCCCGACAATATTCAGTCTCGCTTGCGAAGGCCTGGGGCGGCGAGCGGCGGAGGGCTCCGGACTGATTTGCGTTGCCATCGTCGGCGGGGCGGTGATTCCACCGCTGACCGGTCAGCTTGCCGATTCGAGCGGCAGCCTGGCGCTCGCACTTATGGTGCCCGCAGCTTGCTACGCAGCCATCGCCAACTACGGGATCTTCTTTCGGCGACCTGCACAGTAGCTCGCGTCTCAACCGGGTGCGAGCGGGTGCTCGAAGCCAACTTGTTGAAAATGGTGCACTCGGAGAGATTCGAACCCCCGACCCCTGCCTTCGGAGGGCAGTGCTCTATCCAGCTGAGCTACGAGTGCATGATGCGGCTGTTAGCAGCGCAGGCGGTCCAGCGCCAGTACCAGCTTTGCCTGAACGGATGCTACTTTGCCGCCGGTGCCACGGGAACGAACGTGCCGAGGCCGCAGCTCGCCCCGGTGCGGATGCCGGCGCCGTTGTTGATGACGGTGATGATATCGACCGAGCAAAGCTGGCTTATCGAGGTCTTGTAGCTAAAGGCGCGCTCGAAACCGAGGCTGGGGCAGGAATAGGGCAGCGTATTGCGCAGGATACGGCCGTCGCGCATGACGAAATCGATGGTGCGATCGTCGATGACCTTCGATTCGCGGATGTTCTGCAGGTTGACGCAATTCACCGGCGCGGCCCCCGGGATAGGTGTCGCCATCGCGCTGCTGGCCGGACGCGGCCCGCCTGCGGTACAGCCCGACAGAACGGCGCCCGCCATCACCAGCGCGGCGGTGGCAGGACCCGATATGGCACGCATTATCTCTCTCCAACGAAATGCGGGGCCCGCCCGCTTTTTCGCGCTGCCCCTTGGTGGGCCGTCTCGGCGCCGCAAACAACAACGCGGCAAGCTACGCAACTGATACTGAATGCGTAACTAGACGCGATTTGGTGAACGCGGGCTGAACCCAGAGGTGCATCAGGTCACATCGCCGGCGTCTTGGGGGAAAAATCGCAAAGGTCGGCTACCACACAGGCAAAGCAACGTGGTTTTCGCGCAATGCAGGTGTAGCGGCCGTGCAGGATCAACCAGTTATGGGCATGGCGGCGATAGCGTTGCGGGGTGCGCGCCAAGATGCCGTTTTCCACCGCCAGCACGGTTTTCCCCGGCGCCAACCCGGTGCGATTGGCGACGCGAAAGATATGGGTGTCGACCGCGCAGGTCTCGGCGCCGAACGCCACGTTGAGGACGACATTGGCTGTCTTGCGGCCGACGCCGGGCAGCGCTTCCAGTGCATCGCGGTCGTTCGGCACCGCCCCGCCGTGCCGGGCCACCAGCATTTCGGACAGCGCGATGACGTTTTTCGCCTTGGTGTTGAACAGCCCGATGGTGCGGATATGGCGGCGCAGCGCGTCCTCGCCGAGCGCCACCATCTGCGCCGGGGTGGTGACCTGTTCGAACAGCGCCCGTGTCGCCTTGTTGACGCCGATGTCGGTCGATTGCGCCGACAGCACGACCGCCACCAGCAAGGTGTACGGGTTGACATAGGCCAGTTCGGTTTCCGGTGCGGCGACCGCCTCGCTCAGCCGGGCATAGAATTGTTCGATCTGGTCGGGCGTCATGGCGGTGATGTGGCGTCGTGGCGGCTGGAAAGTCCAGCGCCGATGGCTATTCATCCTCCCATGACGGCAACGCTCGACCTGACCCTGACGCCGAATCGCTCGCTTGGCCGCGACCAGGCGCGCTGGCTGGTCGGCGGCATCGGCGCGATATTCTTCCTTGGTGGCTTGCGCTTCCTCGCGCTCGGGGCCTGGCCGATCCTGCCGTTCATGGCCGCCGACCTGGTGCTGTTGTGGTGGGCCTTCCGCGCCAACACCGCCGCGGGGCGCGGCCATGAACGGCTGGTGCTTGCCGGCGACGCACTGACGCTGAGCCGGGTCAGCGCCCATGGCGTCGAGCGACGCTGGGGGTTCGAGGCCTATTGGACGCGGGTGCAGGTCGAGGAAACCCCGCTTGGCGATGCCCATGTCTGGCTGGCGGCGCGCGGGCGGCGGGTCCGCGTCGGCAGTTTCCTGTCCGCCCCCGAACGCCGCGAAATCGGCGTGGTCATCGCCTCGGCGCTGGCCAACTATCGCGCCGGCAGCCCCAGCACATCGTCCATGACATAACGCCCGGCTGGCCGGCCGGCGAGCCATGCCGCCGCCTGCAGGGCCCCGCGCGCAAAGATATCGCGGCTTTCGACCCGGTGGCCCAGTTCTATCCGCTCCCCCTCGCCGGCGAACATGACGAGGTGGTCCCCCGGCGCCGAGCCGCCGCGCAGCGAGCCAAAGCCGATATGGCCGGGCACGCGTTCCCCGGTGATGCCGTCGCGGCCACGATCGCTGACCCGCGCCAGGTCGACCCCGCGCCCGCGGGCGGCAGCGGCCCCCAGCGCCAGGGCGGTGCCGGATGGCGCATCGACCTTGTGGCGGTGGTGAAGTTCGGCAATCTCGATGTCCCATTCGGGGCCGAGCGCGCGCGCCGCATCCTCCACCAGTCGCGCCAGCAGGGTGACACCAAGGCTGGTGTTGGCGGCCTGCAACACCGCGATGGACTTTGCCGCCCGGTCGATCATGGCATGGTGGCGCGGCTCCAGCCCCGTCGTGCCGATGACGATCGCCGCCTTGCCGTCGCACGCCGCATCAAGGGTCGCCTCCAGCGCCGCCGGCGCGGTGAAATCGACCAGCACGTCGCTGGCGATGGCGAGCGGGCCGTGGTTCGAACAGATGCTCATCGACGCCGGCCATGGCGGCCCGAGCCGCCGGCCAACCGCTTCATGCCCGGCGCGTTCGATGGCACCCGCCAGCGCCAGGCGCGGATCGTCGGAGATGGCGGCAAGGATCGCCTGCCCCATGCGCCCACCCGCGCCCAGCACGCCTATCTTGACCTTTGAATTTGCCATCTGGGCGTTGTGAACCTGTTGGGGGGCAAGAGGCAATATCGCAGCGCCGCGAGTGCGCAAGACAGTGTGCAGGGCTGAGTGCGCAGGACGCAGGACGCAGGGCGCAGGACGCAGGACGCAGGGCGCAGGGCGCAGGGCGCAGGGCACCGACAGGCGCCAGCACAGGCTTTGCCCGTGCCCGCCCATGTTGTTATTGCATCCCCATGTCCGCCCGCAACGTCGCCCCCCGCAATATCGTCATCCTCACCGGCGCCGGCGTTTCCGCCGAATCCGGCGTCCCCACCTTTCGCGGTCCCGATGGCCTGTGGGAGGGCCACCGTGTCGAGGATGTCGCCACCCCCGAAGCCTTTGCGCGCAACCCGGCGCTGGTGCAGCGTTTCTACGACGATCGCCGCGCCGCGCTTTCCCGGGTGGAGCCGAACGCCGCGCACCGCGCGCTGGCGCGCCTCGATACCGAATGGGCAGCGGCATCGCGCGGCGACCTGCTGCTCATCACCCAGAATGTCGATAACCTCCACGAGCGCGCCGGCTCGACCCGCCTGCTCCATATGCACGGCGAATTGCAGCGCGCGCTGTGCACCGGCTGCGGCGCCGCGCCGGGGTGGCAGGGCGCGCTGTCGGGCGGCCCGCCCTGCCCATGCTGCGGCGCCGCGAAATTGCGGCCCGACATCGTCTGGTTCGGCGAAATGCCCTATCACATGGATGCCATCGCCGCGGCGATCGACGCCTGCGACCTGTTCGTTTCCATCGGCACCTCGGGCGCGGTCTATCCGGCGGCGGGGTTCGTCGCCTGGGCCCGCGACGCCGGGGCGCGCACGCTCGAAATCAACCTCGACCCATCGGCCGGCACGGCAATGTTCGACGAAGCCCGCCACGGCCCGGCAGGCACGCTGGTGCCGCTGTGGGTGGACGAGGTGTTGGGGCGATAGGGTGCGGGCGCGGCGCGCCGTATCGCGGCTGCCGGACCTTGCTGTCCTACACCCGCCGAAACCGCTACCCTCGCGCCGGTTTCGCTCTTTCTCATCGCCGCATGATCATCCCGCCGGGGCGAATGGCCGGCAGGATCTGGAAGGTCAGGAAAACGCCTCCCGGGGCTGACCTTCCGAGGCAAAGTCCAATGAAATCAACGACAGTGGAAGGTCGGCAATTCGGATATCTCCGCCCGCTCAACCATGCGCCGGGCGGATCACCGGCAGCACCAGTTGCACCAGCAGCAGCGCCGCCAGATAGCCCGTCGCGGCGATGGCGAACATCGGCCAATAGCCGACACCGTGGTCAAGGCTCCAGCCGGTCAGCTCGTTCATGCCCAGCCCGGTAAGGTTGCCCGCCACCGCGCCCGCCGCCATCACGCTGGCGACACGGGCGCTCGGCACGCTGTCGGCCGCCATGCCGAAGATGTTGGTGGAAAACCCCTGGTGGGCAAACAGCGCCAGCCCGATCAGCAGTGCCGCCGCCAAGGGCGTGCCGGCGTTCAGCGCCAGCGGAATGGGCACGATGAGCAGCGCATAGAACAGCATCGACGCCTTCCTCGCGCCGTTGACCGACATGCCCCGGTCCAGCAGCCGCGGGAACAGCGCCCCGGATGACAGCGCCCCCAGCGCCGCCATGGTGAAGATGATGGCGATCGGCCAGCCGAGCGAGGCCTGGTTCATGTGGAAAACGCGGACGAACAGGTCCGGCGTCCAGAACAGCAGGAACCACCAGACGCAATCGGTCAGCGCCTTGGCGCCGATCACCGCCCAGCTCCGCCGGTCGCGCAGCAATTCGCCCCAGTTGCTGTCCAGCTTCGACGGCGGCGGCGCATCGACCGGCTGCAGCCGCGCCGTGCCGAGCCACCAGAACACCAGCCAGACAAAGCCCAGCCCGCCGGTAAGCAGGAACGCCGATTTCCAGCCGAATGCCAGCGCCAGCGGCGGGATCAGCAACGGCGTCAGGATGGCGCCGATGTTGGGCGCGGTGTTGACAAGCCCGAGCCCGAACGACCGCTCCTTCAACGGCAGGTACACCGCCGCCGCCTTGACCGCCGCCGGGGTGTTGACCGATTCCGCCACCGCCAGCGTGGCACGCGCCGCAACGAACTGCGCCACCGACCCTGCCGCCGCATGGCCCATGCCGGCCAGGCTCCACACCGCGACGGCAACGCCATAGGCGATGCGAACGCCGAAGCGATCGACGAACCAGCCGACGAACAACAGCGCAAAGATCGTCGCCAGGTTCACCGCCGAACCGAAATGGGCGAAATCCTCGTTGCTCCAGTGGAACTGTGCGGACAATGTCGGCTTCAGCAACGCCAGCACTTGCCGGTCGACATAGTTGAGCGCCGTACCGACGAACAGCAGCGCCACCAGCAGCCGCCGCGTGCTCGCCCCCGCATCATGCGCTGCCATTCCGCCTCCCCACTATCGTGCCTGCCGCGTTCCCGGCCGTTGTCGCGGACAGTGGCGCAGCGTCCTGCGAAGTCAACCACGGCTGCGTCGGTGACAGGGCCGGCAACCGCCTGCGGGCGCCAGACGGCTGCGCGTGCGTTTACCCCTTGGGCGATATGTCGTGACGCTCGCAACGAGCAAGGGAGAACCCGCAGTGGATGCAACGGCCCAGTGGCTTGCGCCTGTTGCAACGATGGCGGCGGCGTTGATGACCGCGGCCAACCTTGGCGCCAGGGTAACCGGCTGGGGCTTTGTGGTGTTCACCCTGGGCTCGATTTGCTGGGTCATCGTCGGCCTGCAGGGGCACCAGGACAACCTGATGATAACCAACGGCCTTCTGACCCTTGTCAACGCCGTCGGCGTGTGGCGGTGGCTGGGCCGGCAAGCCCGCTATGAATCGGTCGGTGCCTCGGCAGAAGCCGCCGGTGTTTCGCCGCGGTTGCCATCGGTATTCGCCGCAACGGCAATCGCCGGCCGCGATATCGTCGATGACGCCGGTGCGACATTAGGGGAAGCCGTGGAAGCCATCATCGATTGCCGAACCGGGACCATTCGGCACATCGTCGTACGGTTCGGCGGTGTCGGCGGTGTCGGCGAACAGATTGTGGCAATTCCGCTCGCCGACGTCCGTCTGGGGGTGAAATCGATGCGTACGCACTTGTCACCCCGAGCGCTGGCAGCCCTGCCGCGCCTCGATGAAGACCAGTGGCCCCGGCTGCTCAGGGCGCCCGAAAGCCCTGGGCCGCCGCAGCGCTGAACGACGTCAGCGGCGCAGCGGGCGTATCTGCGCCAGATCGTTGCGGATGGTGGTCGCGGCCACGCCGCCCGCGCCCATCGCATGGCTGATCTGGTCAAGCCCGAGCACGACATCGCCGGCGGCGTAAAGCCCCGCCACGCTGGTGCGCTGGTGCGCATCGACCAGGATGGAGCCGTCCTGACCGACGCGGGCACCAAGCGCTGTGGCAAGCGCTGAATGCACATCCGAACCGAGGGCCGGGTAAAGGCTGTCGAAGGTCAGCGTTGCGCCGCCGGCGGTCAGTTCCAGCCCCTCGTTCGAAAGTCGATACCCGGTCGTGGGGCCATCGACGGCGGCAATTCCGCCTGCGGCCAGCTTGGCCCGCTGGTCGGCATCAAGGACATGAGGACCATCGGGCGCAACAAGCGTGACATCGCGCGAATAGCTGCGCAGGAACAGCGCCTCCCGCGTGCCGTGCTCGCCGCTGCCGACGACGGCAATGCGCTTGTCGGTGACTTCGTAGCCGTCGCAGACCGGGCAATAGCGCAAACGGCCCGTGGTCAAGGCCTCGTCGTGCAAGGTGTCGTCCATGGCGGGGCGGCGGTTGCGAACGCCGGTGGCCAGCACCACGGCGCGTGCCTCGATGCTGGTGCCGGCGTCGACGACAAAGGCATCCTGCCCGCCCGAAATCGCCGTTACGGTGTCATCTGACAGCAGGGTGCCATAGCGCAACGCCTGTTCCCGCATCCGGTCCACCAGCGAACGTCCGGAAATGCCCTGCGGATAGCCGGCGTGGTTGTGCGACAGCGGGATCATCAGGGCGCGGCTGCGGCGATTGTCGATGACCAGCGTGCGCAAATGGTACCGCGACAGGTAAATCGCAGCCGTCAGCCCGGCGGGGCCGCCGCCGACGACGACATCGTAGTTGGCCACGGCCCCCGCCCTCAATAGACGGTTCGCACGTCCGGCTCGCGGGCCCAGATGCGGCCCGCGGCGGCGGCGGTGATAAAGGCGGCGGCATCCTTGCCGATGCCGACGACTCCCTCATCGGGCTCGACGCCTGCCGCATCGAGCAGCGGACCGGCTTGCGCCGTCGCGCCGATGACCTTCAAATGGGCGAAGGCATCGTGAACCCAGGCCACGGCGGCGGATTCGGCGAGCAGGGCGCCGGCACCATTGTCCGAGGCGATGACCGCGACGGCGTCGAACAGCACCGAAGGCCCGCCCGCGAGCTGGTGATCGGCCTTCAGCTTGCTGCCGTCGTCAAGGGTGACGCCGCCGACCGTGGGGCAGACGATCTTGAGCATGGCGCTCACGCCGGCGACGGCCTTTTTCAGCGATGCCACCGCGGCTGCGCTGGCGCCGTCGGTCACCAGGGCGCCAACCTGGCGGCCGGTGAAGGGCGGCACCCCGCGCGCCAGCATCGACAGGCTGGGCGCCAGCGGCAGGTTGGCACGCGTCGGCACAGCCGGGGTCGCCGGGACGATCGCGCCGTCATGGCCAAGCCCCGCCGCGACACGCTCGCCAAGGTCCTCGTCGATGACGACGAGATGGCCGAGCATGGTCTCGCGGACGATCGCAGCCTCCACCTTCGAAAGCTCGAAGATCAGCGCTGCAACGATATGGTCCTGCTCGGGTTCGGTCTGGCTGAGGAAGAATTGCCGCGCCTGGCTATAATGGTCGGCAAAGGTTGGCGACCGGTCACGCTGCTTGGTGCCTTCAAGCGGCGTCCGGAAGCTGCGGAACCCGGCGTCATGGCTTTCACGCGGCCCGGCCGGATCGAGCAGGCTGGGGGTATAGGTAACGCGCTGCGGTTGCACGAGCGTCTGCATATGCCCGTCGCGCTGCATGTTGGCGAACGGGCATTTCGGCGCGTTGATCGGGATCTGGTTGAAGTTGGTCGAGCCAAGGCGGCTGAGCTGCGTATCGAGATACGAGAAATTGCGGCCCTGCAGTAGCGGATCATCCGAAAAGTCGATGCCGGGAACGAGGTTCTGCGTGCAGAACGCCACCTGCTCGGTCTCGGCATGGACGTTGGCCGGGTTGCGATCGAGCACCATGCGACCGATGACGCGTAGCGGCACGACTTCCTCGGGGATCAGCTTGGTGGCATCGAGGTGATCGAAATCGAAGCCGGCGGCATCCTCCTCGCTGAACAACTGCACCGCGAGCTCCCATTCGGGGAAATCACCCGCCTCGATCGCATTATAAAGGTCGCGGCGGTGATAATCGGCATCGGCGCCGTTGATCTTGACCGCTTCATCCCAGCACACCGACTGCAGGCCCAACTTGGGCATCCAGTGGAATTTGACGAACGTCGATTTGCCGGCGGCATCGACCAGCCTGAAGCTGTGGACGCCAAAACCCTGCATCATGCGCACGGAGCGCGGGATCGTGCGATCCGACATCTGCCACATGACCATGTGCATCGCCTCCGGCGTCATGGCGATCCAGTCCCAAAAGGTGTCGTGCGCCGAAGCGGCCTGGGGGAAGCCCCGGTCGGGCTCCTCCTTTACCGCGTGGACAAGATCGGGGAACTTCATCGCGTCCTGGATGAAGAAGACCGGGATATTGTTGCCGACAAGGTCCCAATTGCCCTGCTTTGTGTAGAATTTGACGGCAAAGCCGCGCACATCGCGCGCCAGATCGGCCGAACCCTTGTTGCCGGCGACGGTGGAAAAGCGCGCGAACACCGGGGTTTTTTCGCCGACCTCGCCAAGCACAAGCGCGGTCGTCAGGTCCGCCAGTGAATCGGTCAGTTCGAAATAGCCATGGGCAGCAAGGCCACGGGCATGGACGACGCGTTCCGGAATACGCTCATGGTCGAAGTGGAATATCTTTTCACGCAGCACGAAGTCCTCGAGCAGCAGACCGCCACGTGGACCGGCGCGCAGGCTGTTATGGTCGTCCGAAATCGGCGTGCCGGCGTTGGTGGTCAGGACCGGACCTCCCGGCGCGGCAACCTGGTGGCGCTCACCGCCGGTGCCGACGAAGACCTGCGTCGGGTCGCCCGTCGCGGCCTTGCCCGAACCGCCGGAGCGGTCGGAGCCGGCTTGCTTTCCGGTTGCATTGCTGTCGGATTTGGTTGTGCGCGCCATGGCTTGCTCCTGCATTCGTGTTGACAGGCAAAACGCCTGTCGTTCGAATTGGAGCCCGGGTTTTTTGCCGGAACGCCGTTTTTTGAGGCCGGGCGGCGATTTTCCCGAACGGGATAGGGCGTCGATCAGATCCAGCGCCGCCACTTCGCAATCGCCAGCGAAAGCACGGAAAAGCCGGCGAGGAAGGCCGTGACGATCTCGAAACCGCGTGTCCCCGTCTTGAACAGGGGCAGGTCGAAGTTCATTCCCAACAGGCCCGCCACCGCCGCGCAGAACCCGATGATGGCGGTGATGAAGGTCAGCATCTTGACGAGGTCGTTGGTCTGCTGGGTCGTCATCGATGTGAACAGCTCGAAGCTGCCGACCACGACATCGCGCGTCCGTTCCACCTCGTCGATGGCGCGATTGAATCGATCGGCGAGGCGTGCAAACGCGGCATGGTCGTCCGGGTCGAAATTCAGCGCGAAATCGGGGCGGGAAAAGCCATAGAAGATAGGCCGTTGCGTGGCGAGCTGGCCGCGCAGCCGGGAGACACGGGCGCGGATCTGGACGATGCGGTCGAGCACCTGGCGCTGTGCGCCATCGGCCAGTATCATCTCATCGAGCGTATCGACCGACGCCTCGATCTGCGCGACCTCGGCAAAATATTCGGTCAGATGCCAGTCGAGCAGCGACGCCGCCAGCGATGCCGGGCTGAGACTGCCGATCGCCGTCTCGCCCTTGTCCTGGGCCCTGAAGTCCGAAAGATAGCGGACGGGCCCGTTGTGCAGTGTCACCAGCCACTGCGCGCTGACGATGAACCCCAGTTGCACGCCCGCCGTCCGGTCGCTGGCCGAACCGCCATGATCGCAATCCGGCGCATCGACGGCAAAGGCAAAGCAGGTGTCATAATTGTCGAGATAGGGCGGTCGCGACAGGTCGGTGACCCGGCGTATCATCGATGGCGTGATCTGCAGCGCTTCGGTCAGCGCGGCGGTTGAACCCGCGTCTGCCTCTTCGATGTCGATCCAGAGCAGTTGGCTCTTGGACAAGCCGGTGACAAGATCGGGCGTTACCTCGACCCGGCGGTCCTCGTGCTTGGCGTCGTATAGCAATCCGGATAGCGCCATGCCGTCATAATGCGTGCGTCACGACTTGGCTCCCACTCGCGCGCGACATCGATGCGCGGCGCGGCGGCGATTGCGCCTCGCCGGCAAAACGCATCGCCTGAACACGCGCTTCGTCGGCAAGGCCGGGGTGCGGACGGCGGGGGCAATCGGCGGAATAGCCGTCGAACAGGCCATTTTCGCACTTGCGATCATCATCCCAGCCGAGATGGCTGAGGATCGGATACAGGCATATTCCCGCGATGCCGACGCCGCGGCGGCGCGTTTCGCGCACCTCGTCGCAGACATAGCGCAACCAGCCAGGCCGAAAGACGCCCTCCGTCCCGGTTTCCGCAAGATAGAGCGGCTGGTCATAGCGGCTGCCGACATCGACCAGCAGGTCTGACAGCGGCCGATGCAGCCAATCGCCGAGGAAAATCGTCCGGCCTTCGTCAATCCACTGGTTGTTGTAATAATAGTTGAGGCCGACCAGATCGATGGCGCCCGCATGACCGCCAAGCTCGGGTGCCTGGCGGCCAAGCAGCATGTCGAGCGTTTCGAACTGCGCCTCGTTGTGCCGATGCGCGCGCTCGATGGCCGCATGGTCGGTGCCGTTGGGCAGGATGCGGATCAAGGGTTCGGCGCAGGCAATGCGGGCGCGCGGGTCGACGCCGCGGATGGCAGCAGTCGCCGCCAGCGCCGCGCGCACGAGTTGCCGTTTCAACGCACCGCCGCGATCGCGCGCAAAGGGATTGAGCCCGCCGGTATCGCCTCCGCACCACGCCCAGAAGCTGATCTCGTTGATCGGCGTGAACCATGCCGGCTGGTCGCTGTGGTCTTTCACCTGCTGCGCCGCAGCGCCTGCAAAGGTGGCAAAGCGGGTGACGAAGTCTGCCGACCAGATGTCGAGGCCGTTCGGAATGCCATAGTGCAGCAGGTCCCAGATCACCTCCATCCCGGTGGCCCGGGCGGCCTCCAGCATCGGCACGACTTCGGACCAGTCGTATCGCCTTGGCCGTGCCTCGATGCGGTGCCAGCGCAGTCCGTCCCGGCACGCCATCATGCCATGCGCCTGCAACAGGCCATAGTCGCCTGCGGTGCGGCGATCGTGCCCGGTCGAGGCCTGGATATCGAGGCGGATGCCATCGCGGCGTTTCTGGGCCGCACATTCGAAGCCGCCGAGCAGATCGCTCGCCAGCAGGCGCGGCCCGTCTATCATGCGGCGCTGGCTTCCAGCCTCGACCGGTCGATATCGCCCGCCGGCCGCATATCCTCCCGGCGCGGCAGTTGCGCTTCGATCCGCTCGAATGTTGCCAGCGCCTGACCGGTCACCTGGTCCATGTTGTAATAGCGATAGGTGGCAAGCCGACCCACGAACCACACATCGGGGGTGGCCTGCGCCAAAGCTTCGTATTTCTTGTACAGCACCGCATTTTCCGGCCGCAGGATGGGATAATAGGGGTCGCCCTCGGCCGAGGGATATTCATAGGTGATCGCCGTCTTGGGGTGCACCTGCCCGGTCATGTGCTTGTATTCACTGACCCGCGTGTAATCCTCGCTTTGCGGATAGTTGACCGTGCCCGTCGGCAGCGCCTGTTCGGTATCGAGGGTTTCGTGCTGGAATTGCAGCGACCGGTAAGGCAGCTTGCCGTGGCGGTATTCGAAATATTCGTCGATCGGGCCGGTGAAGATGACACGGCGATGCGGCACGAAATCCCGGATGGCGCGATATTCGGTGTTGGTCATCACCGAGATGCCGGGGTGATCGAGCATGCGTTCGAACATCCGGGTGTAACCGTCGCGCGGCATGAACTGGTGGCTGTCGGTGAAATAGCGATCGTCGCGGTTGGTGCGGATCGGCACCCGCGCGGTAATAGACTTGTCGAGCTGCGACGGATCCAGCCCCCATTGCTTGCGCGTGTAGCCCTGGAAAAACTTCTCGTACAATTCCCGCCCGACCACCGAGACCACGACATCTTCGGATGTCTTGACGACCTCGACAGGCTCGGCGCGCGCCGCGAACCAGGCTGGCAATTCCTCGCTCGTCAGATCAAGGCCGTACAGCCTGTTGACGGTATCGAGGTTGATGGGAATGGGCACCAGCATGCCATCGACGGAAGCCAGCACCCTGTGCTCATAGGCTCGCCAGGCGGTGAACTGCGAAAGATGGTCGAAGATTCGCTGTGAGTTGGTGTGGAAGATGTGGGGGCCGTATTGGTGCACCAGCAGGCCATGCTCGTTGTACCGGTCAAAGGCGTTGCCGCCGATATGGGGGCGGCGGTCGATGACCAGAACTTTTTCACCGCGCTGCGAAGCCAGTCGCTCCGCCAGCACGGAGCCGGCGAACCCGGCGCCGACGATCAGCCAGTCAAACACCTTCATACTCCGTTGCAAAGGCGGCTACAGGCTGCGGCACGGCGGCGCCGGACTTCGCCTTGGCCGCGCCCATTGCGCGGATGTGCGCGTACATTTCGGCCCATGTCTGGTCCCATGACCCGGCGGCGAGAAAGCTGTCGGCCGTGGCAAGGCGTGCTGCCTCCTGCACCGGGTCGGCGCGGCGGGCGAGCACACTGTCGCCGGCGCTGACCATCTGGGCGGCGGTCGCGGCAATCTCGACAAGGCCCATCGTGCCATACGGTTCGACGACATCATGGATCGGCGTCGAAAGCACCGGCAGCCCCGCGGCGAGGAACTCGGGAGTCTTTGTCGGCGAGATGAAACGTGTCGCTTCATTCAGCGCAAACGGCATGAAGCCGATGTCCCAATGCGCCAGATAGCGCGGCAGGTCGGCATAGCTCTTGCCGCCCAGCCAATGCAGGTTCGGCGCTTGCGGAAGGTCCGACGCTTCGATCTTGGCGATGGGGCCGACCATGACGAAATGCCAGTCGGGCCGCGCCGCCGCCATGTCGGCGACCATGCCAAGGTTCAGCCGCTCGTCGATGACGCCGAAATAGCCGATGCGGGGGTGCGCGATACCGGCCTGGTCCTCGGGATCGCGCAGCCGCCCCCGGCGTGCCGTGCCGAAATGGCCGACGTCGATGCTGGAGGGGAAGCAGCGGATGTTGGAATGGCGATGTTCGGCGGCCCGCTGCAGCGACGCCCCGCCGGTAAACACCACATCGGCACGGTCCAGCAGCAGCGATTCCAGCACGGCAAGCTGCGGCGGCGCGAATTTGAACGCCGATAGTTCGTCCATCTTGTCGAAGACCACCACATCGGCTTCGATCCGGTGGCCGAACGCGTGCGCCATCGGCGTGTAATACCAGAGGTACAACGGCCGGCCGCGCGCCGAATCGGCAATGGCTTCGGCGATATCGCCCTGATGGAAGATGATGTCGGCTTCTGCCGTCCCATGCGGCACCAGCGGCTGGATGACATTGACGCCGTTCTCGCGCTTGAGAACGCGATGCGTGAGCGTGTCGCCCTCGAACACGGGTTCCTCGATATAGAAGACATCGCAGGACTTTGCGGCACGGGTCAGCAGGTGCTGCGGGCGTTGAAAGACAAAATCCCAACGCAAATGGGATAATACCAACAGGACCGGACGAAGCGAAGACGCTTCCCCCGCCGGAAGGTCGAACGGGGATATTGCGCGGCGCATATCATCAATCCCTTACAAACACACAAACAGAAGCTACGATGGCTGGCCAGAGTCGCCAGACGACCTGGACAATAATGCTGTGGAGTTCTTCGGGTTCCCTCATCCACCGCGACTTTGGGCGAAGCTGTTCGTTGCGACACTGTAGCGTTCGGGCTCGTTGATGAATTGCCCGAGGTTTTGGCTCGACAATCGAAAGCCTTGGGGCGCGTCGCTGATATAATCGCCAAGCTGGCTGCGGTGAGCCGCCGCAGCCCTTGCCTTTGCCGGCAGATGACGATCATAGCCGCGGCGGCCAATCGCGCCGGCCAGTCGCGACCAGACCGCATAGTGCACCAGGGGCACGCCAAGGCGCCGTGACACCTCCATCCCGATACGGGCACAGGCCTGATGATCGGGGTGATGATCGCGGGCGGAGCTTGCCAATATCAGGCCCGCATCGATGGCGTGACACAGCGCGCCGATCCGCAGCGCCCGGCCTTCGTCCTGCAGCCGCCCGTCGTGCCAGCCCATGAACCGCACGATGGCGCCGCCTGCACCCAGACGCTGGATCGCGCGGCGCATCTCGCCCTGGCGCAGCCTGGCAAGCGCGGCGGGTGGCCAGCGACGCGAGCCGGGGTGCGACGCGTCGCCGCTGGTCATCGCCACGATCGCGACGCGCACCCCGGCACGCACCAGCCGCGCGATGAGCAGGCCACAACCCAGCGTCTCGTCGTCGGGGTGCGGCGCCAGCACCACCACGCAGCGGTGCGCCGCCAATCGAACGGAGATGCGGCGTGTGAGCTGGACGTTGCGGAACGGCGGGAGCGGACGCGGGTTCATCGTGGATGACAAATACGCAACCGATACCCTTTGTTCCGCCGTTCGATCCGGTGGCCGGCATGGCACGCTGCGCCGAGGCGATTTTTGCGCTGGACGAGCGCGTCGATGCGGAAGGCGGCTTTCCGGCCGGGAGCATCGCCCTGCTCGCCGAAGCGGGATTGCTTGTTGCACCCTTTCCACCTGGGCTTGGCGGCGGCGGCCTTGGTTCGCACCCCGCTACCATCGATACGCTGCGAACCGTGCTGACCATGCTGGGCAAAGCCAGCCAGGCGGTCGGCCGGCTTTTCGAAGGCCATGTCAATGCCATCGTGCTGGCCACCCGCCACGGGGCCGACATCGTACTGACGGATCTTGCCGGCGAAGCACGGGCCGGCCGCATTTCAGGCGTGTGGAATGCCGAGGGCGAGACCGGGTTGCGGATGACGCGAGGCGACGGGGGCTGGCGCCTCGATGGCGAAAAAATCTATTGTTCCGGGGCGGGCGCGATACGCAGGCCGGTGGTCACCGCGGCAACCGCGCCCGGTGCGCCGCCGCTCATGCTGGTGCCGGACATGACCGCTGCAGGTGCCGGCACGGACCTGGCGGCCTGGCGAGCGGCGGGCATGCATGGCAGCGTCACCGGGCGCGCAACCTTCGATGGGGTTTTCGTCGGCGACGAGGCCGTTATCGGCAACCCCGGCGATTACTATGCCGCACCGGATTTTGCCGCCGGGGCCTGGCGGGTGCTGGCGGTCCAACTGGGCGCGATCGAGCAGGTCATCGCGCTCCACGCCGCATTCCTGCGCGACACCGGGCGCGAGCGCGAACCGGTCCTGCGCAGCCGCTTCGCCGACGCCGCCGCCGATGCCGAACTGGCGCGGTTGCTGGTGGCGGCGGCAGCGACGCAAGGCGAAGACCGTACCGCCGCTGCGGCCGATGCCAAAAACTATGTCAACATGGCGCGAACGGCGTTCGAACGGCTGGCCCTTGCCGTCATCGCCGCCACGCGGCGCAATGTCGGCCTGTCGAGCTTCCTTGCGCCCAACCCTATCGACCGGGTGCTGCGCGATCTCGAAACCTACCTCCGCCAACCCTTTCTCGATGCCTCGCGCGACAGCTTTGCGCGGCACGTTCTTGCCCGGAAAGGCCCGTGACATGACCGCCCCCTCCCTCGATACCGGCTATTTCGACCGGCTCTATGCCGCGGATCCCGATCCGTGGAAGTTCGAGACCAGCGCTTATGAACAGGCCAAATATGCCGACACCCTCGCTGCGCTGCCGCGCCAGCGCTACACCCATGGCGTCGAAATCGGCTGTTCGATCGGCGTGCTGACCGAACAGCTCGCGGCCCGCTGCGACCATCTGCTCGGCGTCGATGTGGCAGCGTCGGCCCTGGCCAGCGCGCGCCGGCGCTGCGCCCGCCTGGACAATGTCGATTTTGCGCTGTTGCCGTTGCCTTCGCAAAAGCCCGACGGCCAGTTCGACCTGATCATGCTGTCGGAAGTGCTGTATTATTTCAACCCGCCGACGATCGCGGCGGTCGCCGATGCAGTCATCGCCATGGCGGCACCGGGCGCCGACATCGTCCTTGTCCACTGGCTTGGGCCAACGCCGGACTATCCGATGACCGGCGATGCCGCCGTCGCCGCCTTTCTCGCCGCAATCGGCCCGCGAGCCGATATCATGATGCAGCATCGCCACGCGGAATATCGCCTCGATCGCCTGTGCTGCGCCTGAGCCCGAGCCTCGGCCTCAGCGTTGCGAGCGCACGCGTGGCGGACCGCAATTCCCGTTCGAGCTGACCGGGATAGACCCGCCGACGTTCCAGCAACGGCGCGGCCTGTTCGATCGCCGCCCATGTCGCGCCGAAATAGGGGCTGTCCCAAAGCGGGCAGGCGTGCGGGAGCAGCGGTTGCGCGGCCGCAATCGCAGCGTCGCGGCCGTCTGTCCGGAAAATGGCACGCAACCGCGCCCGCCAGCGCAGGCGCAGGATGAAGCTGGCGACCGGCTCCAGCGCGGCGTCGCACGGCAGTTCGCTGTCATCGGCAAAGCCGCGGATAAGGTCCGCAAAACCGCCGGGCGCGCGGCCGCTGACCCGCGCCGAGGTATAGACCAGCGGCGCCGTACTGCGGCGCAAGCGCAGATCATGGCACAACAGCCGGTCCGCCAGCGCCCGGTCTTCGGCAAGCGGCACCGCCGGCAGGCCGCCGACCTGCCGATAGGCCGGCAGCGTCAGCGCCAGGTTTGCGCCCCAGGCCCAGATGTGCCGCGGTGCAGGATCGTGCGGGCGCGGATCGAGACGATCTTCCAGCGCGGCGAGCAAGCCGGCCAGTCGCCATTCGGCGTCACGGCCCGCGAGTGCCGGCAGCCGCCGCCGTTCGCCATCATCGAGCGTGATGGCCCCGGCGACTGCATCGGCGCCTTGTGCAAACTCGCCCAGCAACGCCTCCAGCCAGTCGTGTGCAACGGTGCTGTCGGCATCGGTGGTCGCCAATATGCCATCGCCTGGCAGCAAGCGGGCGGCGCATTCGAGGGCGGCACGCCGCGCCCCCCCGGCATGGGCCTCGGCGGGATCGAGCTGGACACTGTGGACCTGCAGGGTGATCCGTGCGGCCGGGAAAGCCGCTGCAACGGCAGCCGTATCATCCGAGCAATTGTTGGCCGAGACGACGACGGTGAGCGAGGCCAGCCACGGTGCTGCGCGCGCCGCCGCGACTTCGATCGCCGCAAGGCAGCCGCCGATCGAGCCCGCCTCGTCGCGGGCCGGAATGGCGATTGCGACGTGGAACGGCGTCGGCGCCCCGATGAACGGCGGCGCGGGATCAGGCGGGGCGAGCCACATCCCGCAGAAACGAGGTGGAACCCGCAAGGTTGCGCGGTGTCGCCGGCCCGCCGCTGCCCGATTGCCGCGCCTCGCCGGAACGAACACGCCGGGTGCGCATTGGATGCGCGAGGCTGATCAAGGGAACGCCATATGCCCGCACGCGCCTATTGGACCGGACAGTTGCGCCTGGCGCTGGTTTCGATCCCCGTCGAGATTTACGCGGCAACCCGCAGCAACGCCGGCATCGCGCTCAACCAGATCCACAAGCCAAGCGGCAAGCGCATCAAGCTGGAAAAGACCGTGCCCGGTATCGGCGAAGTGGCCGCCGAGGATATTTCCAAGGGGTATGAGGTCGAAAAGGGTGAATATGTGCTGTTGAGCGACGCCGAGCTCGACGAGGTCAAGCTGGAAAGCCGGCAGACCTTCGAGCTGGTCCAGTTCGTCGACGCCAGCGAAATCGATGCGATCTATTTCGAAAAGCCCTATTATGTGGTGCCCAAGGACGACCTTGCCGAGGAAGCCTTTGGCGTGATCCGGGACGCGCTGAAGGCGGCCAAAAAGGTCGGGCTGGGGCAGTTGGCGATGCGTGGCCATGAATATCTGTGCAGCCTCAAGCCCTGCGGGCGCGGCATGGTGATGGAAACCCTGCGCTATGCCGACGAGGTCAACAAGGCGCAGCAATTCTTCCGCGACATCCCCGATGCCAAGCCGCCGGCGGAATTGCTCGAACTGGCGACCGCGCTGATCGACAAGCGCACGGCGGCGTTCGACCCCGAGAAATTCCATGACCGCTATGACGAAGCCCTGCGCGCCTTGATCGACACCAAGCGCGGCAAGAAGCCGGCCCGTGCCGAAACCCAGAGCGTCAAGCCGTCCAATGTCATCGACCTGATGGCCGCACTGAAGCAGTCGATCGAAAAAGGCGCCAAGGAGCCCGCCAAAGCCTCGGGATCGGCCGCTGCCAAGCCCGTTGCCAAAGCCGTTGCCAAGCCCGTTGCCAAGGCGCCCCGGCCGGCGCGCAAACGTGCATGACGGCCGACCCGCTCGCCACCTACAACGCCAGGCGCGATTTCGCGCAGACGGCGGAGCCGGCCGGAAAACGCGGGCCGAAGACGCGCTCGAAAGGCCTTTCGTTCGTTGTCCAGAAACACAGCGCCACGCGCCTGCATTGGGACTTCCGCCTGGAGCTTGACGGCGTGTTGTTGTCATGGGCCGTGACGCGCGGCCCCAGCACCGACACAAAGGTTCGCCGGCTGGCCGTCCGCACCGAGGATCATCCGATCGATTACGGCAATTTCGAAGGTATTATTCCCAAGGGCCAATATGGCGGCGGCACCGTGATGCTATGGGATCGCGGCACTTGGGACCCGATCGACGACCCCCGCGCCGGCGTAAAGGCCGGCAAGTTCCATTTCATCCTGCATGGCGAACGGATGAAGGGCGAATGGGTGCTGATAGGCCTGAAGCCCGATGCGCAGAAGCCGGGCAGCAGCGCCAGGACCGGGCGCGAAAACTGGCTGCTGTTCAAGATTGCCGACGAACATGCCGGTGGCGACGACCTCGTGGCGACACATCTGACCAGCGTCGCGACCGGACGCAGCATGGACGACAATGCCAGTGGCGTGCAGGGCGGCGAAACGCGGGTCTGGGCAAAAACCAGACGCCCGCAAGCGCCCGCCCCAAAGGCCGGGCGTGCAAGGACCGCAGGCTCGGACCAGGCGCGCCGGGAGATCGCGCCACCGGCATTTCGCCCGCCCCAGTTGGCGACGCTTGTCGAGACGCCGCCCACCGGCAACGACTGGCTGCACGAGACCAAATACGACGGCTATCGCGCCTTGATCGCCGTCGGTGGCGGCAGGGCGGTCGCCCATACGCGCAGCGGCCTCGACTGGACCGAACGATTTGCCGGCATTGCCGACGCTGCCGCCGCTCTGCCCTGCACTTCGGCGCTGATCGACATGGAGATCTGCGCGCTCGATGCGGATGGTCGCCCGCATTTCGGCGCGCTGCAGGCGGCGCTGAAAGATGGCGGTCCGCTGGTCGGCTTTGCTTTCGACCTGCTCGAGCGCGATGGCATCGACCTGGCGAAACGGCCCTTGACCGAGCGCAAGGCTGCACTGGCCGAATTGCTGGCATCGGCGCCGCCACCGCTGTTCTATGCCGAGCACGTCCGCGGCGGCGGCGAACGGATGTTCGCGGCGCTGTGCGATGCCGGCTATGAGGGTGTTGTCAGCAAGCGCGCCAACGCCCCGTATCGCGGCGGTCGCACCAAGGACTGGCGCAAATCGAAATGCACCCGGCGGCAGGAGTTCGTCATCGGCGGCTGGTCAACCTCCGACAAGGGCCGCGGATTTGCGTCGTTGCTGCTCGGCGTCCAGGAAAAAGCGGGCCTGCGCTATGCCGGCCGGGTCGGCACGGGGTTCGATGACCGGATGCTGGCGGCACTGTCCGAACGGCTGGCAGGCCTCGCTGCCGATACCGCGCCCTTTGCCGGCACCTTGAGCGCCGATGCGCGGCGTCGCGCCCATTGGGTCCGGCCCGAGCTTGTCGCCGAAATCGCCTTTGCCGAGTTCACCCCGGATGGAAACGTGCGCCACGCCAGTTTTATCGGCCTGCGCGAGGACAAGCCGGCGGCAGACGTTGTCGCCGAAACGCCTGTTTCAAAGCCCGCAAAGCCCGCGCTGTCCGGAGGCAAGACGCTCGAAAAGCTCGGTGTCGCCATCAGTTCCCCCGACCGCATCGTCTTTCCCGAACTTGGCCTCACCAAACAGGCGCTGGCCGAATATTATGCGTTGCTGGGCGACGCGATGCTCGCCGACATGGCGGGTCGTCCGATCAGCCTCGTGCGTTGTCCACAGGGGCGCGGCAAGGCGTGTTTTTTCCAGAAGCACGACAGCGGCATGTTTCCCGAAAGCGTCCACCATGTCCCGATTGCCGAGACAGACGGCAAGCAGGAGGATTACCTTTACGTCGAGGACACGGCAGGCATCGTCGCCTGTGTCCAGATGGGGACGATCGAATTCCATGGCTGGGGTTCGCGCGTCGTCGATCTGGAGCGCCCCGACAGGCTGGTCTTCGACCTCGATCCCGACGAGGGGCTGGGCTTTGCCACCGTCAAGTCCGCCGCCCTGCTGGTCCGCGACCGGCTCAAGGCGGCCGGCCTCGCGTCATTGCCCATGCTGACCGGCGGCAAGGGTATTCACGTTGTTGCGCCGCTGACCCCCGCTGCCGAATGGCCGGAGGCGAAGGCCTGGGCGCGGCAGTTCGCCGAAGCGATAGCCGAGGCACAGCCCGATGCTTTCACGGCGACGATGAGCAAGGCGAGGCGCAAGGGGCGGATCTTCATCGACTGGCTGCGCAACCAACGCGGCGCAACCGCCGTGATGCCCTATTCCGTTCGCGCCCGCGACGGCGCCGGCGTGGCCGTCCCCCTGACATGGCGCCAACTGGCCGACGCAGGCAGCGGCAACACATTCAGTGCTGCCGACCCGGCCGCCGTGCTGGCGATGGCAAGGGCACGAACCCGGGTCAGGCCATCCGCCCTGCCGGGCTGATCCCGGCACGGATGGCGGCGGCGACCGCATCCGGCGCTTCCAGCGGCAACAGGTGGCCGGCGTCGGGTATTTCGACAACCGTGGCATTGCGCAGCCGCGATGCCACCTCACGCCGCTGGACGTTGCATGGGATGACGCAGTCGTTGCCGCCGCACAGGATGACCGCCGGGATCGCGATGTGCGGCATGAGCGCCGATATGTCCTCGCGGCTGCCGGCCTCGAGCCAGGCTCGCCATGCGGCGTGGCCGGTTCGCAGCATGTCATCAAGTGCCAGCGCGCGGGCATGGCTGCCCAGCGGCACCGCGGTGATGCGGGCCAGCGTCGCCTCCGCATGGGCGAGGCTGCCCCAGCCCGCCAGCGCGGCGTCGCGATCCCCGGGCGCCATCGGCTCCGCCGTCGGCGGCGAAGGCGCCAGCAGCACCAGCCCGCCGACACGATACGGCTGGCGTGCCGCCAGCGCCAGGGCGATCTTGCCCCCCATCGAATGTCCGACGATCCACAATCGATCACTCGCCATCAAGCGCAGGGCGGCCGACGCGATATCGGCGCAGGCGGCGACGTCGAACGGCCCCGCGGACGCGGCTGCAGCGCCGAATCCCGGCAGATCGATCGCTATGGTCTCGATGCCGTCCATTCGGGCGATGACCGCGTCCCAGCTCCGTGCCGAGCCGCCGAAATGATGGAGGAACAGCACGCCGTCGCTGCTCATATCTCGATCTTCAGCTTTGCCGGCGCGCTGGTGACTTCGAACATTTCGCCATGCGGGACCACGGTGATCTGCCCGAATTCGGCCAGCAGCGCGCGATAGGCAGCGGCCACCGGGCGCGGCTTGCGATCGAGATCGTACAGCCCGCAAGGGTTCACATGGCCACGCTTTTCCCGCAGGCCGATATCCCAATCGACCTGGTCGATGAGGCTGTACCAGGTGAAGCCGAGCACCGGCACGCCATCGCGGCGCATGCGCAACACGTTCATCCACTGCTTCCACAGCCAGCCCGGCGCTGCATCCGAATCCGCCACATTGGTTTCGGTGTGCATCACCGGTTTGCGATAGCGCGCGTAATATTCATGGGTGATCTGGTACCAGCCGAGCACATCCTCGGCCGGGCACTGGCTGCCATCGGGGAGCAGAATGCGTTCGTTGCGGCCATAATAATCATTGCCCATGACTTGATACCCCGGCGGTTCGCCGGCCATGAACCAGGCATATTCATCGCGTGTCAGCCCGTGATCGCGCAGCCAATAGGCAACATCGCTGTCGAATGGTCGCGCATACAGCAGGTCGAGCGCGATGAAGCGCTGCTTGTTGGCCAGCACCACCTCGGCCGACTGCGTGGCCTTGGCCTCGTGAAGATATTCGGCGCTTTCGGACTGGACGATGATGCAGTCGGGCCGGCGTGCCGCAATGGCCTGGTTGCCAAGAATGCTGGCGGCGACAAGATGCTTGAGTGCGGTGACAAACGCCCGTTCGGATTTGCACTGTTCGTTCCATACGCCATCGAGCGCCGACATGCGGGCCGTGACGTATATCTCGTTGATGGGGGTGTAGTAACGCACCCAGGGGTAGCGCCTGGCTACCGCACCGCAATAGGCGGCAAAATGCATCGGCAGCTCGGGGTTCTGGAAATTGCCGAGCCAGTCGGGCACGCCGAAATGCAGCAGGTCGAGGATGGGCGTGATGCCGAGCCGCTTCATTTCGGCCATCGCCAGGTCGGCGAACTCCCAATCATATTTGCCGGGGCCAAGGAAGATGCGGTGGATCGGCAGGCCATAGCGCAGCACCTTGAGGCCCAAATCATGGGTCAGCCGCAAATCGTCCTGCCAGCGGTCGTAATGCCCGCATTCGTCCAGCAGGTCGCGCCGGGTGCGGCCGTGGTCGATGGTCGGGTTGGAACATTCGATGCCGGTGGCGAACATGAAATTGCCGGCGCTGCCCGTGGGCAGCCCACTGCCATCGGTGCCACCGGCGCCGCCGTGCCGGTCCCCGGCGTAGTTGCCGCCGCCGTGCATCGATTCGATGATTTTGAGGAATCCGCCGGTCATTGCACATCCCTTCCGAGAAAACGGTCGGCGGCGCGCAAGGCGACCGCCATGATGGTAAGTGCCGGGTTGACCGACAGCGCGCTGGGAAAAACCGAATTGTCGCAAATCAGCAGGTTGGGGATTTCGAAACTGCGGCAATCGCCATCGACGACCGCGGTTTGCGCCGATGCGCCCATGCGGCAGGTGCCGATAACATGGGCAAAACGATCATAGGCCCAGACGTCGCTCGCGCCCGCCGCCGCCCATATCTCCCGCATCACCCGCTCGGCGTGGGTGTGCAGGCGTTTTTCGTTTTCGCCGGCGGAAAAGTGGCTGCGCGGCTTCGGCAGGCCGCGACGGTCGATTTCGTCCGAAAGTTCGATGTAATTGGTGGGCGATGGCAGGCATTCCCCAAGGATGTTGATGCCGGCGACATGGTTGTAGCCGCGCATGTGGCGGCGCAGCGCCTCGCCCCACAGGCCGCGCCCGCGCGCCACCTGGCCGGCATAGGTCAACGGCATGACACCGATGCTCTGCAACAGGTAACCCCCGGCAAAATCGACATCGGCGGGCCGGTGCATGTCCTCCGAAATCAAGCCGCCGGGGATGCCTTTGTAGGGGCGCACCATCTCGTCAAAACGGCCCCACAACTGCCGGCCGGTGTGCGCCATCAGGTTGCGCCCCACCTGCCCGCTGCCGTTGGCGAGGCCGTTGATCAGCAGCAGGCGCGGCGTTTCGACAGCGCCGGCGCACAGGAAGACAGCCCGGCAACGCTGGCGTTCGGTACGGCCATCGCGGTCATAGACGACGCCGGTGATGGCGCCGCCGGCGTTGCGCTCGAACCCGGTGACGAAGCAGCCGGCGCGGATTTCGGCACCGTGATGACGCGCCAGCGGCAGGAACGTCACGTCCATGCTGGCCTTGGCACCCGTTGAACACCCCGCCTGGCAAAAGCCGCGGTTGCTGCACGCCGGGCGATGGCCAAAGCCGGTCTGGTGGCGCGGCGCCGAAAGCGCGGCGTTGGCGGCGGGGGCGGTTCTGATCCCAAGGCTGGCACAGCCGCGCTGCATCAACTGGGCAGCACCATTGAGTGGCAGCGGCGGCAGGTCATAGGCGCGGCGTGGCGGCCCCCATGGATAGGGCGAGGGGCCGGATACGCCAAGGAAGCGCTCGAGCTCGTCATAATAGGGCGCCAGCTCGGCATGGCCGATGGGCCAGTCGAAACCGACGCCGAAATCACGGTTGAGATGGAAATCGTCCGGTTGCGCGCGCGGCACATAGGCGGTGTAGTGCAACGTCGACCCGCCGACACCGGTACCGGAATTGTTCCTGCCGAAGGCGAGGGGGTCGCTGCCCGCACTCAGCCGTTCGTCGGTCCAGAACAGCCCCTCCTGCGCCGCTTCATCGGTGGCGAAGTCTTCACCCGCACGCCATTCGCGCCCGGCCTCCAGTGCCACCACCGAAAGCCCGGCGGCAGCCAGCCGCGCCAGTACCGGAGCGCCGCCGGCCCCGGTGCCGACAACGACCGCGTCGACAGCATCGCGGCTGCCGGGGGCTGTCAAAGCGGCTCCGGTTCATGCGGCGCGCGCGCCCCAAGACCAACCTCGGTCCAGCCCTTGGCATCGGCCATCCCGAGATAGCCTATCTCCTCCTGCGCGATCGGGTGGGCGTAGTAAGCCTCGGTAACGGCGGCCAGCAGTTCCTCGAAAAACCGCCGCGGATCGAGGCCGGCCCAAGCTTGGGCTTCGACATCGCCGCGTTGGACCGCCGCCAGCACCGCGTCGCGCGAAAGCATGTCCAGTTGCGCAAAGCCGAGGCCATGACGCGCGTGAGCCGTCGCGTCGATCGCGGCGACACCGCGTTGCATTGCCACGGCGTCGCAGGGCAGCACGTCATGGCGCCAGCCGTCACCGACACCGCTCGCCAGCCGGTCTTCGACAATGCCGGCAAGATCGATCGGCGCGCTGCGATCGGCTTGCGGCAACAGCCGGTCGCACGCCGCCACGAGGACGGTCCGCCCCGCTGCGTCGAACACCCCCTGGCCTGCGGGCGGCAGCAGACGGGCCCGCAGCGCGCGCGCCGTGGCCGGCGTTACCAGGTCGGTATCGACCGCCGCCCGCACCGTGCCGGGCGGATAGTGTTGATCGCGCTTCAAGGGATCACGCTGCCGCAAGCCGGCCGCCGGTCACCTCGATACACGCGCCGGTCATGAAGCTGCCATCGCTCGACGCCAGCAGCACATAGGCCGGTGCCAGTTCTTCGGGTTGTCCCGGGCGGCCGAGCGCCACCTCATGACCGAAATGTTCGACCTCGGCGGCCGGCATCGTACCGGGGATGTTGGGCGTCCACACCGGGCCGGGCACCACGCAGTTGACCCTGATCCCGCGCTCGCCAAGGCTCAGCGCCAGGCTTTTCGTGAAAGTGTGGATGGCGCCCTTGGTGACCGTGTAGGGCAGCAGCAGCGCCAGCCCCGTCATCCCGACGATGCTGCCGGTGTTGACGATGGCATCGCCGCGCGACAGGTGCGGCACTGCGGCCTGCGCCATGAAGAAATATCCATAGATGTTGGTTTCGAAGGCGCGGCGCCAATCGGCTTCCCTGATGTCCTCGAACCGCTGCTCGGCGCGCTGGAAGGCAGCATTGTTGACAAGGATGTTGAGCCTGCCGAAGCGCCCCACCGTGGCTGCAACTGCGGCCCGGCATTCGTCCGATGACCGGACATCGTGGCGGAGCACCAGGCATTCGCCGCCCTTTGCTGCCACCATCGCCGCCGTGTCCGCGGCATCACCGTCGTTTTCGTTGTAGAGGATCGCCACCTTGGCGCCTTCCATCGCAAAGGCGATGGCAACCGCGCGGCCGATACCGGAATCGCCACCGGTAATCAGCGCGACCTTGCCCGCCAGCTTGCCGGCAGCGCGATAATTCGACAGGTCGCTGTCGGGCTGTTGCGCCATGTCGGACTGTCTTGCCGGATAGGGCAGTTGTTCGGCGCGGATGTCACTGGCCATCGGGCGGGTTTCGTCGGTCATCGTCGTTCTCCCAACTGTCGTGATGCTTCGATCCTGCCGGGGCAAGGCGGTCCCGCCCGCGCCTAGGCCACCGCCGGCACGGTGATTTTCGCCATGATCCTGTCGAGTGTCAGCGGATAGTCGCGGATGCGCGCGCCGGTGGCATTATGGACGGCGTTGGCCACGGCTGCGCCCACGCCGCAGATCCCGAGCTCGCCGACCCCCTTCGCCTTGATCGGCGACGATTTATCGTCAAGCTCATCGAGGAAAATCACCTCCATGTCCGGAATGTCGGCGTGGACCGGCACATGATATTCGGCGAGGTCGTGGTTGACGAAATAGCCAAAGCGCGTGTCGACGATCTGGTCCTCCATCAAGGCGGCACCAATGCCCATGGCCATGCCGCCAAGACATTGGCTGCGCGCCGTCTGCGGGTTGATGATGCGTCCCGCGGCGCAGACGCTGAGCATGCGCCGCACGCGGACTTCGCAGGTGATGCTGTCGACCGCCACTTCGGCAAAATGCGCGCCGAACGCCGCCTGGGCATATTGTTTGGTCAGGTCGCCGAATTCGACCTTGCCCTCGGCGGCGATGCCGTCGTGACCGGCGATTTCGGCCAGGCTGCGGCTATGGCCGTTGGCGCTGATCCGGCCATCGGCAAACTGCACATCGGTCGAATTGTAACCAGCCTTGGCAGCGATGGCGTCGCGCAGGTTCCGGCAGGCATAGAACAGCCCCGCGCCGCTGCTGTTGGCGCCCCATGATCCGCCCGATCCGGCAGCTTGCGGAAAGCTGCTGTCGCCCAGCTCGACCCGCACCTTGTCGATCGGCAGCCCCAGCATTTCCGCGCCGATCTGGGCGAGGATGGTGTAGCTGCCGGTGCCGATATCGGTCATCTGGGTCTGGATGGTGAGCACGCCGTCGCCGCCGAGACGGACGCGCGCGCCGGATGCCACTGTAAGGTTGTTGCGGATTGCCGCCGCGACGCCATAGCCGATCAGCCAGCGCCCGTCGCGGACCTTGCCCGGCACGGGGTCGCGGCGCGACCAGCCGAACCTTTCTGCGCCGGTGCGCAGGCATTCCACCAGCTGACGGGTGGAAAACGGGCGTTCGGGCCCCTTTTCCGGGTCGTACCGGGTATCGTTGCGAATGCGCAATTCAATGGGGTCGATGCCAAGCTTTTCGGCCAGCTCGTCCATCGCGCATTCGAGCGCCAGCAACCCAACCGCCTCGCCCGGCGCCCGCATGGACGCCCCCAATGGCAGGTCGAGCAGCGTCTGCCGCGTCCGCAACAGGCGATTGGCACCGGCATAAAGCAGCTTCGTCTGGTCGGCGGCCTTTTCCGGTTCGCCGCCCGGCTGGTTGCCACACCAGACGTCATGGCCGATGGCAAGCAGCTTGCCGTTGCTGTCGGCGCCCAGCCGCAAGCGCTGGATCGTCGCCGGGCGATGGCTGGTGTGGTTGTAGATCTGCGGCCGGGTCAACGCCACCTTGACCGGCCGGCCAAGCTGGCGCGCCGCCAGCGCCGCGAGGATCGGATCGCCATAAATCATCAATTTGGAGCCGAAGCCGCCGCCGACATAAGCGGAAATGACGCGCACCTTATCGGTAGGGATACCCAGCGTTCCGGCAACGCCATCGACCGCCCAGTGGACGATCTGGTGCGACGTCCACAAGGTCAGCGTGTCGCCATCCCAGCGCGCCATGCTGGCCTGGGGCTCCATCATCGAATGCGCCTGGTCCGGCGTGGTGTAGGTGACATCCACCGTCGTCGGGGCGGCGGCAAAGGCAGCATCGAAATCGCCGACGACACTGTCGGGCGCATCTTCGGGCACGGTGCCGTGCTGCTTTTCGGCGGCAAGGTCGAACTTGCCGGGCGCTGCCGCATAGCTGACATGGACAAGCTGCGCCGCGGCGCGCGCCTGTTCAAAACTTTCGGCAACGACAAGGGCCACCGACTGGTCGAAATGCTTGATCGCCGGCCCCTGAAGCTGCGGGGCGTTGTGCCTTCCGGGCTTTTCACCCTTTTTCGGTGCCGGCGACCCCGGCGGTGCATGGCCGATGTCGAACTGCCTCGGTGCATTCTTGTAGGTCAGCACCAGCAGCACGCCGGGGGCCGCCTCGGCCGCACTGGTATCGATTGCCGTGATGCGGCCCTTGCCGATGCCGGCACCCAGCATGACGCCATAGGCAACACCCGGGGCTTCGGCGTGATATTCGTGGGAATAGGGCGCCAGGCCCGAAACCTTGAGCGGGCCATCGATGCGCGGCTGGGCCACGCCGACGACACGGCCCTGGTCGATGGGATTGCGTCCTGCCGGGCTTTCGAACTTCATCGCCATACCTCCATCAGGGCCACGCGCGCCCTCATCCGCGGGCGTCGGCGAGCACCGACGCAAGCAGCCGCTTCGACAGCGGCAGTTTGAATGCATTTTGCCGGGTGGTTCGCGCGCCGGCGAAAGCCGCATCGGCAATGGCGTCGGCGCCGGCCCGCGTCTCGGCGGCCTCGACCCGCCACGGCTTTGGCGCCAGCCCGCCGAACGCGACGCGCAGCGTGCCGGGGGCGACCACCGCCGCCACCGAAACCACGGCAAAGGCATAGGACGCCCTGTCGCGGACCTTGCGATAGACATGGGTGCCGCCGAGCGGGGGCGGCAACGCGACGCCGGTGATCAGCTCGCCCGGCTGCAGCACGGTTTCGACCTGCGGGGTCGCGCCGGGGAGGACATGGAAATCGACGATCGGTATTGCACGCGCCGTGCCGTCCGGTGCCGTGGTTTCGACAATGGCATCGAGGGCGCGCATCGCCACCGCCATGTCGGACGGGTGCGTGGCGATGCACTGGTCACTGGTGCCCAGCACCGCGAGGTTTCGGTTGCTGCCGCCCAGCGCCGCGCAGCCGCTGCCGGGCACCCGCTTGTTGCAGGGCTTTGTGGTGTCATAAAAATAATGACAGCGGGTTCGCTGCAGCAGATTGCCGGCGGTTGTCGCCTTGTTGCGCAACTGGGCCGATGCGCCGGCGAGCAGCGCGCGGCTGAGCACAGCATAGTCGCGCCGGACGCGATGGTCCGCGGCAAGGTCGGTGTTGCGCACCAACGCCCCGATGCGCAGACCGCCGCCAGCGGTCGGTTCGATGCGATCGAGCCCGAGATGGTTGATGTCGACGAGGTGACCGGGGGTTTCGATCTGCAGCTTCATCAGGTCGAGCAGATTGGTGCCGCCGGCGATGAAGCGCGCGCCGTGGTGGCCGGCAACAGCAGCCGCCGCCTCCGCCGGCGACGTGGCGCGCTGATAGGTGAAGGCCTTCACGCCCCGGCCTCCTGCACGTCACGGATGGCCGCGACGATGTTGGGATAGGCGGCGCAGCGGCAGATGTTGCCGCTCATGCGTTCCCGCACCTCGGCATCCGAAAATGCCACCTGCATCAGGTCGTCGGTGACATGGCTGGGGATGCCGGCCCTTATCTCCGCCAGCATGGCAACGGCCGAACAGATCTGCCCCGGCGTGCAATATCCGCACTGGAACCCGTCATGGGCAACGAACGCCGCCTGCATCGGGTGCAGCGCGCCCGGCCGTCCCAACCCTTCGATCGTGCCGATGGCATCGCCGTGGTGCATCACCGCCAGGCTGAGACAGGAATTGATGCGGCGGCCCTCGACGGTCACGGTGCAGGCGCCGCACTGGCCATGGTCGCAGCCCTTCTTGGTGCCGGTGAGGTGAAGATGTTCACGCAGGGCATCCAGCAGCGTCACGCGCGGATCGATGCTGAGCCGCCGCGCCTTGCCGTTGACCCTCAGCGTGATGGCAACAGGCGCAGGGGGCTGATGCGGCACGGCTGCATTGCCGCCCGTCGCCGCGGCCGCGACCGCAGCACCGCCAATCATCATCGCATCTCGACGCGTCACCGGCATCATCCTCTCCCGGACCTTGCTGAATCGCCGCCATCGGCAATGGCGATGTCAGCACAACGCCCGGCGGGTGATTTGGCTCAATGGTATTTGCGCGGCGCGATGTGGCAGGCGTGATCGCGGCTGCGGCGCGCCGAGCACGCAGGTGGCAGGGGGGCGCGGTGGTGCGCGCGCCGCACGCTGGAGACGCGGGTGTACCCGTGGCACCCGCCTCCGGTGATGCGGGTCGGCGTCCGGGCTGCTTTGGGACCGCGACCGCGACAACGGGCCGCGCCCCGGCCCGTGTCAGGCCGGCGGACGCAGCGTGCCGAGCATCGCTTCGATGGCGAGGCCGATGGCAAGCAGTTGCCGGTCGCTTCCGGCCGGACCGTCGAGTTCGATCGCCACCGGCAAGCCATCTGCAAGCCCGGCGGGCAGCACAAGCCCCGGCAAGCCGGCGGTGCTGCCAGGGGCAATGTTGCGCCCCATCACCGTGGCAAATGTGACATCCTCGTCGCCGATGCGCACCGTCCGGTCATCGCCGATCGGCGTTGCCGTGGCCATGGTTGCGGGCAACAGCATCGCATCGACGCGGTGGGCGGCAAACCAGCCCGCGAGCGATGCCCGCAGCGCCGGCAAGCGCACGTCGCGCGCGGCGGCGTAATAATCCTCGGGAATGGCGCGCGGCGCACCGGGCAGCGCGAATTGTTGCAGGGTGCCGAGCACATCCGGGCTGACTGCGGCGAGCACCTCGTCAAGGCCCATGGCTGCACCTGACGATGCAAGCCAGGCCGACAGCGATGGCACGACGTCGTGAAGCTGTATCGGCAGCGTGATGGTGTCGACGAGCGTGCCCAGCCCCGGCAAATCGGTCTCGATGATCGCGACCCCGGCATCGGCAAGGCGCCGCAGTGTTTCCTCGACAACCGCCGCTACTGCCGGATCGACGCCGGAAAAGTAGAATTCGCGGACGATGCCCAGCCGCAACCCCGCCAGCTTCGGCACGACCAGCGGCGCATCGTCGCCTGTCATCACCGCATCGAACAACGCCAGGTCGGCGACGCATCGCGCCACCGGTCCGATCTGGTCGAAAAGCCCGCTGATCGGCGCACAGCCATCGTTCGGATATCGCCCGGTCGTGGGCCGGAACCCGGCGATGCCGCACAGCGCCGCCGGGACCCGTATCGAACCCTGGGTGTCCTCGGCCACCCCCAGCGGTGCCATGCCTGAGGCAACCGCCGCCGCGGTGCCGCCGCTGCTGCCACCCGGGATGCGCGCCAGGTTCCACGGGTTGCGAACCGCGCCATAGGCCATGTTGCTGCTCGTCCAGCCCAGCGACAGCTCGTGCAGGTTGGTCTTGCCGAGCACGATCGCCCCCGCGCCGCGAAGCCGCGCCACGACGCTCGCATCCGCCGCAGGACGGAAACCACGGAGTGCCGCCGTGCCCGCTGTCGTTGGCAGGTCGGCGGTGTTGATGCTGTCCTTCACCGGTATCGGCAGGCCATGAAGCGGCCCCAGCGGCTCGCCCGCGCCGCGGCGCGCGTCGGCGACGCGGGCCGCGGCGCGCACCGAATTGGCATCGAGGGTGATGAAGGCATTGAGATCCGCCCCGGCGGCGCAGCGGGCCAGCAAGGCCTCGGCATAGGCAAGTGCGGTAAAACGCCCGCCACGCATCGCCGCGACCGCCTCGGTCGCCGAAAGCGCGGTCATCTCATCGGCTGTCGTCACGCATGCGTCTCCCCTTGCCACCACCTGTCTAGCGCCTGCCACGCCGCGATGAAATCCCGCGGTACGGGGGCCCTGCCCATCGCTATGCTTGAGCGCAGATGGCACCACAGCACACGACGCAACCCGGGGAAAAAACGGCAGATGGCAAACCACGAGATTTTCGATTGTGGCGACGTGACATTGCAGTCCGGCAAGGTCCTGCCCGCCGCCCGGCTGGCCTATCGCACCCATGGCCGGCTGGATGCCGCCCGCGCCAATGCCATCGTCTATCCCACCCATTATTCGGGCACCCATGACAGCAATGCCTGGGCGATCGGACCCGGCATGGCGCTGGACCCGGAAAAATACTTCATCATCATCCCCAACATGCTCGGCAATGGCCTGTCGTCATCACCCAGCAACACGCCGGCACCCGATGCTGGCCCGGCGTTTCCGGCGGTCACGGTGCGCGACAACGTGCTGCTGCAGCACCGGCTGGTGACGGAACTGTTCGGCATCACCACGCTGCAGCTTGTGACCGGCCATTCGATGGGGGCGCAGCAGGCCTATCAATGGGCGGCCCTGTTCCCCGACATGGTGCAGCGGGTCGCGCCCTTTTGCGGTTCGGCGCGGACGTCGCGACACAATTGGCTCTTCCTCGAAGGCTGCAAATCGGCGCTTGTCGCCGATGCCGGCTTTGCGGACGGCCGCTACACCGTGCCGCCCGTCCGCGGGATCCGGGCCTTTGCGCGCGTCTATGCCGGCTGGGCGTGGTCGCAGACGTTCTTTCGGCAGCGGCTGGATATCGAGAAGCTTGGCCTTGCCTCCATGGAGGCTTTCCTGACCCAGGCGTGGGAGCCGTCCTTCCTCGCCCATGACGCCAACGACCTGCTGGCAATGCTGGCCACCTGGCAAGCGGCCGATATCAGCGCCGATCCGCGCTTCGGTGGGGATCTTGCAGCAGCGCTGGCGGCAATCACGGCCAAGGCCATCGTCATGCCGTGTCGCACCGACCTGTATTTCCCGCCCGAGGACAGCGAGATCGAGGTGTCGCACATGCGCGATGCCGAATTGCGCGTCATCCCATCGGTCTGGGGCCACATGGCCGGCGGCGGCATCAACCCGGAGGACGCGATGTTCATCGACGCAGCACTCAAGGCGCTGCTGGCACGCTGACGCGGCGCCGGCGAGCGTCTGTTCGACCCGCAGTGCCTGAACGGGGACAGGATGTGCGATGGCCGCACTTCTGGGCCGCCTCAGTCGGCGTGCTTGCCCGAATGGTGTCGTCTCCGCAAGGCGGGTGCCTTGAATCAGGTCCATGCGGGTCGGCGCCTTAACGGAGGGTGACGCCCGTGTCGCGGATACCGAAGCTTACCCCGGCGAGGGCGGTCTATGCGCTGAATGCACCGCCGGCATATCTGCTCCGCAGCGCCTCGGCGACAATCCAGCAAGCACCTGCCCACGCCGAACCGATGGCCCAACCCGCCAGCACATCGGTCGGCCAGTGGACGCCGAGATAGACGCGCGAGATGCCGACGATCAGTGTCAGCAGCACCCCTACCCACAGCACATAGATTTTCAGGAGCCGGTCAGGCACCGCGCGTGCCAGCAGCACGCCGAGGGTCAGATAGGTGATTGCCGAGTTCATCGCGTGGCCGCTCGGGAAGCTCGATGAAGTGACTTCGACCAGATGCGCGACCAGTTCAGGTCGCGGTCTCGCATAGCCCATTTTCAAAAGCGCGCTGAGGGCCCCGCCACCGCCGACCGCGACGGCGATGAACAACGCCTCTGCGCGTTTGCGCAGGGCAAGCAGCGACCCGATCGCCATTAACGTGACCAGCGCCAGGACGGTACCCCCACCGAGCGCGGTGAGGTCGAGCATCGCCGATTGCAGCCAGTGCGGCCCGACCGGCTGCGCAAGATCGCCGGGCTGCCGCAGGGCGAGGAGGATCCGGCTGTCGAAACGCCGGGTTTCACCTTCGCCGACCTCCGACCCGAGCCAGACGAACAGCAGTGCGATCAGCGATATCGTGCCGAGCGCCGCCGGGCCGCCAACTTCGACCGCGGCGGCATAGACGTTCCGGGGCAATGATCGTTTCAACATCTGGAACCTTGCACACGAAAAATGAGAGCGAACGGTCTCTCGTCAACCCGGCGGCACCGGGGTTCCGCACCATCGCCAAGGCCACAACACATCAACATGCGCGCCGGCTCCTGCGCCGAGTGTGACCGCGGCCGGCAGGCGTCGACAGGTTCGCGAAGGCGGCGCCGACAGCGGGCGTGCGGATTATCGCGCTGTGACCCTCGGCGCTCCGGCGGCGGGCGCGGCGGGCGCTTTCTCCGGCGGCGGCAGCTCCATCCAGTCCTTCTGCGGCAAACCATACAAGAGGTCGAAAAATTCGAGCTGCAGGGCTGCAGCGTTGGAATAGTTGCTGTTCCACAACATCACGATGCCGCTCCGTTCCTCCGGGTCGAACAGGATGAGTGAACCATAGCCATCGACCGCGCCGCGATGCCCGACGAGGGTATGCCCGGCGTAGGTGTAGGTCCGCCAGCCGAGCCCGTACGCTGCATGGTCGAGGGCGCGATCCATCGGGCGGCGCCGTCGATGGGGCGGCGTCGACACGATGGCGCGATGCATCGTCGCAATCGCCGCCGCTGACACGACGCCCGGTGCATTGCCCATTTGCGCATCCATCCAGCGGAGCAGGTCGCGGATCGACGAGTTCACCCCGCCCGCCGCCGGAATGCGATAATAGGCGTCGCCGACGGTCACCGGCATTTTGCCGCGATGGTGGGGACGGGCCCAGCTGGCGGCGCTTTCCAGCCCCACCCGACCGATTGTGGCGCTGGCCATGCCCAGGGGTGCAAATAGCCGTGCACGGGCAACGCTCGCATAGCCCTTGCCCGTCACATGCTCGACGATCTCGCTTGCGGTGTCGAAAGCGATGTTCTGATACGCGTAGCAGCTTGCCGGCGGACACAGCGCCGGCAAGCTGCCCAGCGCGGCGCGCAGTACCCGGGGATCTTCCCCCGCTTCAAGGCGTCCATCCCAGGCGTTGCGCTCGAGGCCGACCCGCTGCGAGAGCACGTCCGCCACCGTGACGTTCCTTGTGCCGCCGGGCAACGTCAGCGTTGTCCCCATTGATGCCACCGGCGCATCGAGCGACAGTTTTCGGTCCTGGGCGAGCCCCACGACGAGAGCGGAGGCCACGCCCTTGGACAGCGACGCCCATCGGAACACCGTGTCCGGCGTCACGGGATCGCCGGAGTTTGCCAGTGTCTCGCCGTAGCCGCGGACAAAGCGTACCTTGCCGTCTTCGATCGTGCCGACCGCCAGCCCGACCATATCCGGCTGCTGCATGAGCTGTGCAATGCGTTCTTCCAGCCGGCCATAATCGACAGCCGGCCCGCGATGCCGGGTGGCCGGGGCAGCGGTCGCACCCGTCGCTGCCGATGGCGCGGCGTCGCGATGCGGGACACGCACCAACCTGGCGATCACCAGTCCAGCGATAACGGCCGTGACGATAGCCAGCCCCACCAGCGCGACCGGTCGCCATTTGCGCTGCATCGTCCGCAATTCGTCCATTCGCACTCCACCACTCCGGCCCGACGCGTGATCATGCACATCGGCGTTCGCCCAACCGGCGGCAAACACGCACAAAAGCCGGCGCAGTGAAAGTCACCACCCCGGCCTGTGTGTCACGTTGAAATGCGTGGTGCGCCACGTAGTCCGAGACATACCGGTCTCGGCGACATATTCCCTGTAAACAGGGAAAAATGCAAATTTTGCAGGCGAAATCCGATCAGATTTCACCATATAATAGCGCTAGACCAGTGAGTTACGAAGAAATTTCCTGTAAGAATAACAGGGAATTTAAATGCGCGTAACAGGGAACGAACACGCCCATATCAGGGAAGGAAAGTAAGCGTGCAGGGATTGCACACTTGCAGGCCGGCTTGGCGGTTCTGACCTTGGGTTCACGGATATTGCCGTGGACGGAGGTCAACGATGGACCGTGCGAGACGGGGTAAGGGTCGGGAATTGGGGGCGTTTTGGCGCTTTCATGATGACGCATGGGTGCGCGGGCGGCTCAACCAGCGGGAATATTGCGAGTTGTACGACCTGCCGCTGAAGCGATTTGGCAACTGGCGGGTATTGTTCAAGGACGACGCGAAGCCCGCCAAGCCGGGGCTTTTGCATCGCCGCGGGGGGCTTGGACATATGGCTAGCCATGTGGCTGGCAGGGAAATCAATCCGATGT
>JANXVZ010000019.1 GCA_025351405.1 Sphingomonadales bacterium
CAAGCTGTTCCAGATCAGCGGCCATGTGAACAAGCCGTGCGTCGTCGAGGAGGCCATGGGCCTGCCTTTTCGCGAGCTGATCGACACCCATTGCGGCGGCATTCGCGGCGGCTGGGACAATCTGCTGGCGGTCATTCCCGGCGGATCATCGGTGCCGCTGGTGCCGGCGCACCAGATCCTCGACGCGCCGATGGATTTCGACGGGTTGAAGGACCTGAAATCCGGCCTCGGCACCGCTGCCGTCATCGTCATGGACAAATCCACCGACGTGGTGCGCGCCATCGCCCGGCTTTCCTATTTCTACAAGCATGAAAGCTGCGGACAGTGCACGCCGTGCCGCGAGGGCACCGGCTGGATGTGGCGCGTCATGGAACGCCTCGTCACCGGCGATGCCGAGATGCACGAGATCGACCTGTTATTGGAAGTCACCACCGAAATCGAGGGCCACACCATCTGTGCGCTCGGCGATGCCGCGGCCTGGCCGATCCAGGGCTTGATCCGGCATTTCCGACCCGAAGTCGAAGCGCGGATCGCGCGGCGCAAGGGGTTCGTGCAGGTGCCGGCAATGGCTGTCGCGGCGGAATAGTCGGCGCGGTCCCGGGGGCGCGCTAGGGCCGTAAATCTCTGGCATTTCGAACCCGAACCGCCTATTCGTGACACATCCGCGACAGCCGGTTGAAGGCGCAGAAAAAACCCAATGGCATCAGTTATTTCGCCCCCACCCGAAGGGCCTTCGGGCGGCCCGGACATTCAGCCGATCTCGATCGTTACCGAGATGCGGACGAGCTTTCTCGATTATGCCATGTCGGTCATCGTCGCCCGCGCGCTGCCCGATGTTCGCGACGGCCTGAAGCCGGTGCATCGCCGCATCCTCTGGGGCGCGCATGAAAGCGGGTTCGTCGCCGGCAAGCCTTATCGCAAGTCGGCCCGCATCGTCGGCGACGTGATGGGTAAATACCATCCCCACGGCGACAGCTCGATCTACGACGCGCTGGCGCGGATGACGCAGGACTGGTCGATGCGGCTGCCGCTGATCGACGGCCAGGGCAATTTCGGTTCGATGGATCCTGATGCGCCGGCGGCGATGCGCTACACCGAGGCGCGTCTGGCGCGCTCGGCCGATGCGCTGCTGGCGGACATCGACAAGGACACCGTCGACTTCATCGCCAATTACGACGGCTCGGAGCATGAGCCCGCCGTCCTGCCGGCGCGCTATCCCAATTTGCTCGTCAACGGCGCCGGCGGCATCGCGGTCGGCATGGCGACCAATATCCCGCCGCACAATCTCGGCGAAGTCATCGACGCGGTGCGCGCCTGGCTCGACGACCAGACGATCAGCATCGAAGACCTGATGAAGCACCTGCCGGCACCCGATTTCCCCACCGGCGCGCTCATCGTCGGCACATCGGGGTTGCGATCGGCGTACGAGACCGGGCGCGGCACCATCATCATGCGCTCGCGCTCGATCGTCGAGGAAGGCCGGGGCGAGAAACGCTCGCTGGTGCTGACCGAAATTCCGTTCCAGCAAGGCAAGAACGCGCTCGTTGAAAAGATCGCCGAGGCGGTCAAGGACAAGCGCGTCGAGGGCGTTTCGGACCTGCGCGACGAATCCAACCGCGAAGGCGTGCGGATCGTCATGGAACTGAAGCGCGACGCCACTCCCGAGGTCGTGCTCAACCAGGTCTATCGCCATACCCCGGCGCAGCAGACCTTCAGCATCAACATGCTCGCCATCCGCGGCGGCCGCCCCGAACTGATGGGCCTGCGCGACATCATCCAGGCCTTCGTCCAGTTCCGCGAGGAGGTCATCACCCGGCGCTCCAAGTTCGAGCTCGCCAAGGCACGCGACCGGGCGCATCTGTTGATCGGGCTGGTGATCGCGGTCAGCAACCTCGACGAGGTCGTGCGCATCATCCGCGGTTCGGCCAGCCCTGCCGATGCCCGCGAACAGTTGATGGCGCGCGATTGGGACGCCGCCGATATCCGCCCCTATCTGGCGCTGGTCGAAGCCGGCGAAGTCTCCGTGGATGCCGAGACCATCCGGCTCAGCGAAGCCCAGGTCCGCGCCATCCTCGAGCTGCGCCTGTCGAAGCTGACGGCGCTGGGCCGCGAGGAAATCGGCGACGAGCTCAAGGAGCTTGCCGGCGTAATCACCGCGCTGCTGGAAATCCTTGGTGACCGAGTCAAGCTGTTTGCCGTCCTGCGCGCCGAAATCGAAGCGGTCAGCGACCAGTTCTCGGCCAAGCGTCGCACCGAGCTGGTTGCCGGCGGTGACGATCTTGAGGACGAGGACCTCATCGAACGCGAAGACATGGTCGTAACGGTGACCATGGACGGCTGGATCAAGCGCGTCGCCTTGAGCGAGTACCGCGCCCAGCGCCGCGGCGGCAAGGGCCGGTCGGGAATGTCGACGAAGGACGAGGACGTCATCACGACGCTGTTCGTCACTTCGACCCATACGCCGGTGCTGTTCTTCTCCTCGGCCGGCAAGGTCTATCGGCAGAAGGTCTGGCGGCTTCCCGTGGGCTCCCCCCAGGCGCGGGGCCGGTCGCTCAACAACCTGTTGCCGCTCGCAGCCGGCGAAACGATCACGACGGTCCTGCCGCTTCCGGAAGACGAGGCGGAATGGAGCAAGCTCAACGTCATGTTCGCCACCGCGCACGGCAGCGTCCGGCGCAACGCCATGGACGCCTTCACCAACGTGCCGACGGCGGGCAAGCTTGCCATCCGTTTTGAAGACGGCGACGACGATCGCCTGATCGCGGTGGCGCTGTGCGACGTGGCAGAGGATGTGTTCCTCGCAGCCCGCAGTGGCAAGGCGATCCGGTTCCCGGTCGATGACGTCCGCGAGTTCGTCAGTCGTACCTCCACCGGCGTTCGCGGCATGACCTTGGCCAAGGGAGACGAGGTCATCTCCATGTCGATCCTCAAGGCCTTTGCCGCCAGCCCCCAGGAACGCGAGGATTATCTCAAGGCCGCCGCGTGGAAGGCCGAACCCGGCGAGCGCATCCTGTCGGAAACCCGCATGGCCGAGTTTGCCGCCGGCGAGGAGTTCATCCTCACCGTGACGGCGAACGGCTATGGCAAGCGGTCGAGCGCCTTTGAATACAGGCGTTCCGGGCGCGGCGGGCAGGGCATCCGCAATATCGGCGAATCGGACCGCAACGGCGATGTCGTCGCCAGCTTCACGGCAAGGGACGGCGACCAGCTCATGCTCGTCACCGACCAGGCCAAGCTTATCCGCACCATGGTCGGCCAGGTGGGCATCAAGGGTCGGTCGACCCTCGGCGTGACGCTGTTCGATGTTGCCAAGGATGAGCATGTCGTGTCGGCAGCGCTCATTCCCGCCGAAGACGCGACCGGGGACGATATGGAGGCCGAACCGGCCTGAGGGTACTGCGCGGCGCTCAACCTGGCTTGAAAGTCACCAGTCGCCAAAGGTATGTCGCCACCACCAACCCGATGACGATGTTGGAGACCGGCCCCGCCCAGCCGGCCACCACGGTATACCGGTCGCCGAGTAGATAGCCCGCCGTCATCAGCAGAGCGGTCCACAGCAAGCTGCCGATGCCTGAGAGGAGCAGGAATCGTCCGTTGTTCATGTGCGCGATTCCGGCGGGTATCGAAACCACCGAGCGGATGCCCGGCACCATGCGGCCCAGCAAGACCATTGCCGAGCCATGGTGCGCGAACCAGCGGCTCGCCTTTTCGATGTCGCCGGGGTGCAGCGTCAACCAGCGGCCATGGCGGGCGGCGAGGGTGATCATGCGGTCAAGCCCGATTGCGCGCCCCAGGAGATACCACAGCCACGCCCCCGCCAGCGAGCCGATGGTGCCTGCCGCGATGACGCCGGGCAGCGACAGCGTGCCCCGCGCTGCGACAAATCCGGCCATCGGCATGAACACTTCCGACGGGATGGGCGGAAAAATCGTCTCGATGAACGCCAGCAGCGCGATGCCGGCGTAACCGCCGCGTTCGATGAGATTGCCGAGAATCTGGAGCATCAATCGCGGGCCGGGCCGATGGCGACACCGATAAAGATGCCGACTTGGCCGAGGCTGTAACTCGACCAGACGAGTACGTCATGGACAGCCGCGCCGCCGGCCAGATGGCCGCCCAGGCGCATGATCAACAGCGAGTCGGAAGCCAGAAACGCGATGGCGCCAAGCCCCGTCCAGCACTTTGGGAAGCCGCTCAAAAGCGCCGTGGCAGCCATGCCGCTGACCAACAGTGCGTAAAGCGCCACCCCGGCAAAGCCAGGGGCACCGCCGCCAATCATCAGCCATGGCAGCGCCGCACCCCACGCCACAAGCGCCGCCACGCCGAGCCACAGCGATAGCCCGGCAGCGCGGCGATAGCGGCGGTAGAATGCGATTGCGAACAGGTGGCCGACAGCGAATGACCCGCCACCCAGCAGGAACAGCCCTGGCACATCGAGCAGCATGTCACCCAGCGCGCCGGCCGCAAGGATCGCCGCCAGCCACCAGCCGCCGGTGATTTCGCGTCGAATCGCCAGGCGCGCGGCCGCAATCGCCAGGATACCGACAACACTGCCTTTGAGTGCAACATGCAGCCCGGGCGTGAGTCGATGCCCGACCAGCGCATATAATATTGCCGCCACCAGCGCCGCCGCAATTGGCACGCGGCTGTTGGCCAATGCTGGAGATTTTGGCGCAACTGCCCGAAAAATCTCGATTTCCGGCAGAATTTTCGGATCCGTCATGGTTTCATCATGGGCCTGAATCTTAGTGCTTCGCAACGCAGGCTTTTGACTGTAAAGAGCGAAACGCGCGAGGACTGCGCGATGTCAACGGAGAATTCCTTTATGAAGACTGCTCTTACCCTGGCGGCTGTGGCCAGCCTCGGCCTGCTGGCCGCTTGCGGCGAGAAGGCTGCCGAAACCACCACGACGACGACGACGACCGAAGCTGCTGCTCCGGCCGCCACCGACGCGATGGCAACCACCACCACTGCACCGGCCGCTGCCGATGCCGCCGCCACCGCTCCGGCTGCCGATGCCATGGCCGCTCCCGCCGCTGCTCCGGCTGCCGGCGACGCCGCTGCCGATGCCATGAAGGCCGGCGCCGACAAGGCTGCCGCAGCGACCAAGGAAGGCGCCGACAAGGCCGCCGATGCCATGAAGGCCGGTGCCGACAAGGCTGCGGACGCAATGAAGAAGTAAGCATCGCTTTTTTGCGACGCTGAAATATCAGGGAACAGGCCGGGTCCGCATCGCGGGTCCGGCCTTTTTCTTGTCTTGCGCACGACCGGTCGTTCAATCGGCGTTCAGCGCTGAGGGGCCAGGGTCGCAGCGATATCGGGCGCCGTGGTGGTGATCGACGCGAACAACGCCGGCATTGACGACAGGCGCGGCTTTGGCCTAGCCCGGCGAACATGAATTTGGGAGGATTTGAATGAACGGGATCACTCGCACACTCGCCGCGGCACTGATCGCCGGCGCCGCAATGACAGCGCCGGCCATGGCCAAGGACGCCAAGGCCGCGCCGGCTGCCCCCGCGCCAAAGCTTTCAAAGCCTGTTGCCATCGCCTTGCAGGCCGCACAGAAGCTGATGGCCGCCGGCGACAACGCCGGTGCCCTTGAAAAGATCAAGGAGGCCGAGGCCGCGCCGAACCAGACGCCGGACGACATCTATTTCGAAGGCCAGCTTCGCCTCAATGCCGCCATTGCCCTAAAGGACAATGCGATGATTGAATCGACGTTGAAGGCCTTGCTCGCCACGGGCCGCGTTTCGCCGGCGGATCAGCCCAAGTTCCTGCGCAACATCGGTGCCATGGCGCTGCAGCGCAAGGACTACAACGGCGCCACCCAGGCCTTTGAACAGCTCGTCAAGATTGCGCCGAACGACCCCGACGCCATCGTCGGGCTGGCGGAATTGTACCAGGCGCAAAAGCAGACCGGCAAGGCCATCGACATGCTCGGCCAGGCGATCGCCGCCAGCAAGGCTGCGGGGCAGGTGCCGCCGGAAAACTGGTATCGCCGCCAGCTCGGCATCGCCTATGACGCCAAATTGACCGCACAGATCCAGCCAGCCGCGCAAGCGTTGGTCGCTGCCTATCCCAACGCCGTCAACTGGCGCGACGCGCTGATCATCAGCCGGGACAGCTACAAGCTCGATGACGTGGGCTCGCTGGACTTCATGCGCCTGCAGGCCGCCACCGGATCGTTGAACGGTGAGCGTGATTTTGTCGAATATGCCGATACGGCGCTGGGCAAGGGTCTGCCGGGTGAAGCCAAGACCGCGCTGGAGGACGGCATCGCCAAGAAGATGCTGACACCGACGAAGCCGATCGTCGTGGAATTGATGAAGAGCGCCACGGGCAAAATCCCGACCGACAAGGCCTCGCTCGCCGGGCTTGAAAAGGAATCGCGCAGCAATCCCAAGCTCGCGCTGGGGACCGGCGATGCCTATTACGGCTATGGCGATTATGCCAAGGCGGCGACGCTGTACAAATATGCCGTCGGTGTACCGACGATCGACCAGTCGATTGCCAACTTGCGGCTTGGTGCGGCGCTGGCTCGCGCTGGCGACAAGGCCGGCGCCACCGCGGCGCTCAGCCTCGTCAAGGGCGGCGCCCGTGAAACGCTGGCAAAATACTGGATGATCTGGATCGGCCAGAAGGCCTGACGAAATTGTCCTCCCCTTTCGGGGGGAGGACAATGGCTGCGCTTCCCTTATCGGCATCATCACCCTAAGAAGGCGCGACTCAACCCCCCGGAGTCGCGCACCCCATGGATATTCGTCTCGGCCTCACTTTCGATGACGTACTGCTGGTGCCCGCCGCTTCCGCTGTTTTGCCCAGTGCCGCCGATACCTCCACCAGGGTCACCCGCGGCATCAGCCTGAATATCCCGATCCTGTCGTCCGCGATGGACACGGTTACCGAGGCCGAGATGGCGATCGTCATGGCGCAGGCCGGCGGCATCGGCGTCCTCCATCGCAACCTGACGGTCGAGGAACAGTCGCTGGCCGTGCGCCAGGTCAAGCGCTTCGAAAGCGGTATGGTCGTCAACCCGGTGACGATGACGCCCGAACAGACGCTCGGCGATGCGCGCGCGCTGATGGCGCACCACCGGATATCCGGGTTTCCGGTCGTCGAGGCCAGCGCCAACGGCCGGCCGGGCAAGCTTGTCGGCATCGTCACCAACCGCGACATGCGCTTTGCCGAAAACGCCGACCAGCCGATTTCGGAACTGATGACGAGCAGCAACCTCGTCACCGTCCGCCCGGGTGTCAGCGAGGACGAAGCGCGGCGCCTGCTCCACGCCCGTCGCATCGAAAAGCTGCTGGTGGTCGATCATGATGGCCATTGCATCGGCCTGATCACCGTCAAGGACATCGAACGCGCCGTCACCTACCCCAATTCGACAAAGGACAGCGCCGGCCGGCTGCTCGTTGCCGCCGCCACGACCGTCGGCGACCTCGGGTTCGAACGCACCCAGGCGTTGCTCGATGCCGAATGCGACCTCATCGTCGTCGATACCGCGCATGGCCACAGCGACCGGGTCGCAGAGGCCGTCACCCGCATCAAGAAACTCAGCAATTCGGCGCAAGTCATTGCCGGCAATGTGGCAACGGCCGAAGCGGCACGCGCGCTCATCGGCGCCGGAGCCGACGGCATCAAGGTCGGCATCGGCCCGGGCTCGATCTGCACGACGCGCGTCGTTGCGGGCGTTGGCGTCCCACAGCTTACCGCGATCATCGACACCGCCGAAGCCGCGGCCAAGCTTGGTATCCCGGTCATCGCCGATGGGGGCCTGCGCACGTCGGGGGATGTCGCCAAGGCGCTCGCCGCGGGTGCGGCAGCGGTCATGGTCGGCTCGCTGCTGGCCGGCACCGAGGAGGCGCCGGGCGACACGTTCCTGTGGCAGGGCCGCACCTATAAAAGCTATCGCGGCATGGGCAGCGTCGCTGCGATGGCGCGCGGTTCGGCGGATCGATATTTCCAGCAGGACATCAAGGACCAGCTGAAACTGGTGCCGGAAGGTATTGAGGGCCAGGTGCCGTACAAGGGCCCCGCAACCGCGGTGCTTCACCAGCTCGTCGGCGGCGTCAAGGCAGCGATGGGTTATACCGGGTCGGCGACGCTCGAGGATTTCCGTCGCCGCGCCGAATTCATCCGCATCACCAACGCCGGCCTGCGTGAAAGCCACGTCCATGACGTGACCATCACGCGCGAAGCCCCCAATTACCCGACGACAGGATAAGCCTTGATACCAGCAGCACGCGTCCAGGCGGCAATCGAATGCCTCGACCAGATCATCGAGGCGGCCGCAAAGGGTGGCGCTGCGGCGGATACCATTGTCCAACGCTATTTCACCACGCGCCGTTATGCCGGATCAAAAGACCGCCGCGCCGTCCGTGACCTGGTGTTCGACGTCATCCGCGCCATCGGCAACCGTCCCGAAACGGGGCGCGCGGCGTTGATCGGCCATGCCCGTGCCAATGCCCCCGAATTGCTGGCGCTGTTCACCGGCACCAAGGAATCCGGCGGCCATGCCCCGGCCGCGCTGGTGCCGGGTGAGGCGGAAGCCACCGTTGCCGTTGCGCCGGGCTGGCTGCTCGATCAGCTGCGGGTGCGTTTCGGGGCGAGGATGCCGGCGGAAGCGGCGGCCTTGCTGTCCCGCGCGCCACTCGATTTGCGGGTCAACACGCTGATGGCCAGCCGCGATGCGGTGCTCGCAGCCTTGCCGGACCTTGAACCCACCGCGTTGGCACCCGATGGGCTGCGGGCGCCCCTGGGGCTCAATATCGATCAGGTTCCCGCCTATCACGCAGGCGAGATCGAGGTTCAGGACGAAGGATCACAGCTCGCGGCCCTCGCCGTGGGTGCCGAGCGGGGTGAGACCGTTGTCGACCTGTGCGCCGGCGCCGGCGGCAAAACGCTCGCGCTGGCCGCCGCGATGGGCAATCGCGGCAGGCTGATCGCCGCCGATACCGACCGTGGGCGTTTGTCCGCCATGCCGCAGCGCCTCGCACGCGCCGGGGTGACGATTGTGGAGGACCGGCTGCTCAATCCGGGCAAGGAATGGGAAAAGCTTGTCGATCTGGCGGGGACGGTCGATCGTGTCATGGTCGATGCGCCGTGCTCGGGCAGCGGTACCTGGCGGCGCAATCCCGAAGCCCGCTGGCGCCTGACGCCTGAACGCCTGATGCGGCTGGAGGCCGAGCAATCGCGCCTGCTCGACCTCGCCGGCAAGCTGCTGCGTGTCGGCGGCAGCATTACCTATGTCGTTTGCTCGCTGTTGCCGGCGGAAGGCGAGGCCCGGGTCGCGGCATTCCTTGCGGGCAACGTGGATTTTCGTTCACAAGACTTCCACCTTCCAGGGCTGCCGGGTCCGGTATCGTCTCTCGTGCTCACGCCGGGAGAACAGGGGTGCGACGGATTCTTCATCGCAAGGCTGGAGCGGGTCTGCTAGAAAAGTGGCTCGAGACCGGAGTTAGCGATATGCGTGCCCAGACAATCATTCCCCTGCTTCTCATCCTCGCCGGTGGAACCGCGTCGATCGCGGTCGGCGCGACCAACGCTGCCGTGGGGGACGATGTCCTGAAGCCGGAATCGGTGCGCATGATGCAGGCCGGGCAGGCGGCGCTTGGCAAGGGCGATGCAAGTGTGGCCATCGACAATTTCGAAGCCGCGCTGGCCAGTGACCCCAAGAATGTCGGCGCCTTTGTTGGGATCGCCCAATCCTATGAAAAGCTTGGCCTGCCCGGCAAATCGGTGAAATATTACCGCGAGGCGCTGGCGCTCAATCCGTCCGATCTCGGCGCCCTCGAAGGCCAGGGCAAGGTGCTGATCGCGCGCGGTGCGACGGCGCGTGCCCAGATCAACCTCGCGCGCATCAAGGCGCTGTGCAAGCTCGATTGCTCGGCCGCAACGCGTTTGCAGACGGCGTTGAACACGGCGGTCGCAGCGGCGGATGCGCCGGCAAAATCGCCTCCGGTCGTGAAGAACTAGCGTCAGGGTCTGGCGTCGGCGCTCGCCAGGCGGTCACCATGAGCTGCCTGCCAGACCTGCCGGGCAGCATCGGCATTTAGCGCGGCAATGGCCAGGCCGACGACAAGATCGGGCCATGCCGATTGCCACACCCAGGCGGTTACCAGGCCGGCCCCAATCATGGCGATATTGGCCAACGCATCGTTGCGGGCGGACAGGAATGCCGCGCGCGTCAAGCTGCCGCCATGACCGCGGACCTGTGCCAATAGAGCGGCGCAGAACAGGTTGATTGCGAGCGCTCCCAAAGCGGTCAGTGTCAGCGGGATCGCTTCGGGGTGAAGTCCCGCGTGCAAACTTCGCCATGCCGTTAGCAGTGTCGCAGCCGTCGGCACCAGCAACACCGCCGCCAACACAAAGCCAAGATTTGCCCGCCGCCGACTGCTTCAACGCATTCCGATGAGGATGAGCAAATTGACCGAGGCGTCCTCGAGGAAATCGATCGAATCGCTGAACAGCGAAACCGATCCAATGCGATTTGCCACGCCGAATTCGACGCCGAACCAGGCAAGGTTGAGGATCGCAACAATGGCGACGGTACGCGCCAGTTTTCGATCCGCCGTCACCGCCGCTGCTCCAGCCGTGCGGCCGCCCTGGCGAATGCCGCCACGTCGACCGTCTCAGCGCGAGCTTCGGGGTTGACGCCTTCGGCGATCATCGCCTCCAATGCCCCCGGAAGCGATTTGAGGCTGGCGCGCAACATCTTGCGGCGCTGGCCGAATGCAGCGGCGGTCAACGCCGATAGCGCTGCGGGACGGGCAAGCGACAGTGGCGGCATCGGCACAAGGTGGACGACCGCCGATTCAACCTTCGGCGACGGCACAAATGCCCGCGGCGGCACGGTGAAGGCAATTTTTGCCGTGGTGCGCCATTGCGCCAGCACCGACAGCCGGCCATAGGCACCGCCGCCTGGTGCCGCGACGAGGCGTTCAGCGACTTCCTTCTGGAACATCAGCGTCAGGCTCGCCCACCACGGCGGCCAGGCCTCGCCGCCCATCCAGCCGGTCAGCAGCGCCGTGCCGATGTTGTAGGGAAGATTGGCGACGATATGCGCGCCTTGTCCAGCGACGGCCTCCGCGTCGATGGCCATGGCATCGGCCGAAATCACCGTCAGCCGGCCCTCGGCGGCTTCGGCAAGCTCGGCCAGGGCCGGCAGGGTGCGGTCGTCACGCTCCACCGCGATCACCCGGGCGCCGGCCCGCAGCAGCGCCCGGGTCAGGCCACCCGGCCCGGGGCCGACTTCATAGACAGTCTGCCCTGCCAGCGGTCCCGGCACCCGCGCGATGCGATCGAGCAGGTTGCCATCGAGCAGGAAATTCTGGCCGAGCGATTTCTTGGCGGCAAGGCCGTGGCGCGCGATGACTTCACGAAGTGGCGGCAGCCGCAACAGCGATTGTGGCAGGTCTTCCGCGCTCAATTCGCCAGCCGCCGCGCCGCACATTCGCCGGCCATGCGGATCGCCTCGATCATGGCGCGCGGCGACGCGATGCGCTGCCCGGCGATGCCGAAGGCCGTGCCATGATCGGGCGAGGTGCGGACGATCGGCAACCCCAGGGTGACATTGACCCCGTCTTCGAAGTGCAGCGTCTTCAGGGGGATCAGCGCCTGGTCGTGGTACATGCACATCGCCGCGTCATATTGGGCGCGGGCATCGGCATGGAACAGCGAATCGGCGGCCATGGGCCCGCGCGCGTCGATGCCTTCGGCGATGAGCTGTTCGACGGCAGGCCGGATGATGTCGATATCCTCGCGGCCCAGCGTCCCGCTTTCCCCCGCATGGGGGTTGAGCCCGGTGAAAACCAGCCGCGGGTTCTCGATCCCGAAGTCACGGATCAAGGCGCGCACCGTCACCCGCGCCTTCGACAGGATCAGCTCGGTCGTCAATTGCTGCGGCACATCTGCCAGCGCCGTGTGAACGGTAATCGGCACGGTGCGGAGCGTTGGCCCGGCGAGCATCATCACGGCGCGGGCGCTGGCGATGCCGCAGCGTTCGGCGATGAATTCGGTCTGCCCGGGGTGGGTGAAGCCGATGGCGTAAAGCTGTGCCTTGCTGACAGGTCCGGTGACGACGCCGCCGGCAAAGCCATTGCGCGCCAGGCCCACGGCGATTTCAAGGCTGTCCAGCGCACAGCGCGCCCCTGCGAGGTTGGGATCGCCGGGAACGATATCGCCGGGGTCGTCAACCTGCACGAGGGGCAGCGCCGCATCGAATACGCCCGCCGCATCCCCAGGCGACCCGAGAACTTCGACCGGACCGTCCCAGACCGCCTGCACCGATCGGCGATCGCCGATGGCAAAGAACGGGGGCAGGCGTTCCTCGCGGCGCATCGCCCAGGCCCGCGCCACCACTTCGGGGCCGATGCCGGCGGGATCGCCGAGTGAAACCGCCAGTGGTGCGGCGGCATGTGTCGCCATCTCAGCGATAATCGACGATGGCATCGCGGCGCAGATCGCGCAGGTAGCGCTGCGCCCGCATGTTGACGCGCTCTTCGTTCATCTGGGCGTAGATCGCCTGGAAATCCGGTGCCTTGGCCTGTGCGGCGGTGTCGTCGCGGCCACAAAGCACAAGGACGCGCAAGCCGTCCTTGGCAGAACCGAACGGCGGCGTCGCTTCGCCGATCGACATCTTGCCCATGATGTTGCGCAGCGCCGGCGGCAGGTCCTTCAACTTGAGGGCATCGTTGGTGGCAACTTCGGCGCCGAGTTGCTTGCCGATTTCCTCGGTCCGCCCGCAGCCGCCCATGTTTTGCGTCGCCGCCTGGAAGATCTTGACCTTTTCACGGGCCTGCGCCTCGGTGGTGTTGGGCGCCAGCGGCAACGACAATTGCTTGAGGCTGAGCACGGCGTCGTCGGGGTTGGCTTCGAGAACCTGGCGTTTTTCGGTCAGCGCCATGATGGCATAACCGCCCGGCACCTTGATCGGTTCGCTGACAGCGGTCGTCGGGTCACCGGGGATGAGCGTCGTGACCACCGGGGAGACAGCATCGTTGAGCTGTTCCGCGCGGACCCAGCCGAGATCGCCGCCGACACCCGCGCTCGACGCCTCCGAAAATTGCCGGGCATAGGCGACAAACGATGCGCCGCCACGGATCTGGCCGACGATGCGCGCCGCGTCCTGCATGACCGTTGCATCGGTTTCCGGCGTCGACGAGATGAAGATTTCGCCGACGTGATATTCGGTCTTGCCCTTGGAGGCATTGAGCTTGGCAATGACAGCCTGCACTTCGTCGTCACCGACGTTGACCAATGGCTCGACCTTGCGGCGCAACACGCGGCTCCACGCCAACTCGCCGCGGATCTGGGCCTTGATCGAGGCAGGCGAGGTGTTGTTGGCGCGCAAGAACTCCTCGAATGCCGCCGATGATCGCTTGAAGTTGGCGGCGACACGGTCATAGGCGCGGTCGACTTCGGCATCTGGGATCTTGATGTCGTTGGCGGCAGCTTCCTGGACCTGCAGCTTTTCGTCGATGAGGTTGCGCAGCACCTGCAGGCGCAGGCGCGGACGCTCGTCGTCGGTGATCTTGCCGCCATTGGCCGCAACGACCAGGTTCAGGCGCTGGTCGATGTCGGTATCGGTGATGACGTCACCGTTGACGATCGCCTGGGCCTTGCGAACCGTCGGATCGACATCGCCCATTACCTTCAATTCCGGCAGGTCGGTGGCGGAAAACAATGGCGACTTGTCAATGGCGCCAAGCGCGGCCGGGGCAGCGGCAAAGGCGCCCAGGACCGTCAGCGCAACAAACGGCAACGAACGGGTAAAACGCATTCCTGTCTCCGGACCGGGGAAAATCTGCCCGGCAAAGCCTGTGTTCGACATGACCGAAGCGTCATGGCCGTGTGGAAAAGCCTGTCGGTGGTGGTGCCACCGGGAGCCTGCCCCGCGTCTCTAGCGCAAGCACCGGGCCGGGGCAAAGCCCGTCTCGATGCAGCACATGAATGGATAGTGCCGGCCCAGCGGTTAACAGGGGCTGAAGCGGCACCGAACGGTTTATTTGCCGAGCGTCTTGAAAGCGATACTGAGCTGGAAGGTGTTCCCGGCGCGAATATCGCGGTCGGTGATATAATCGCGCCGCCAGCTGACACCAAAGCGGAAGCATTCGTCTTCATACTCGATTCCGGCGCGGTGGCGGATCGCCTGGAACCCGTTGCCGATGGCGGCCGGGTCGTCGCGCCTGGTCGTCAGGTCGATGATTGCCGTGCCATAGGCCGACCAGAAGCGCGCAAACGCCACGCGACCGCCGACATCGAGTTCTGCCCTGTCGGCAAGGTCTTCGAGCTGAATGTTGCGATTGAGCTTTAGGTAGCCCACGGTGAAATAGGTGGTCCGCGACCCCAGCGAAACGTCGAATTCGTTGCGCCGCACCGCCAGCGTGGCGCGGTCGAGGCGAAAGCGGTGGGTAACCTCGACGATGCTGCCGAACTTCAGGTTGGTGCGCCCGACAAAGTCGCTGAGCTGGCCGGAAAGCCCGGTCCCGGCGGGAAAATCGAAGCCCTGGCCCTGCAGGCGCACCGATTGACCGATTTCGCTGCGCAGCGCCCAACCCGGGCGGTCCAGCTTGTACTGGACCCCATAGGTCAGCCGGGTGCCGCCTTCGAAACGGTCATAACCGGGGTAACGGTTGAGATCGAACAGGCTGGTGTCTTCCAGTTCGATGGCGCGGCTGTCTTCATTGGGAAGATCGTTGTTGAGGCCGGTGGGCGCCGCGACAAACTGCACACGCGGCGTGATCGTCTGGGTGCCACCGAGCATCGGCCCGGCCAGCGGCCATTCGGCGTCGATCGCCACCAGCGGGATGGCGCGGCCGCGCACACCATTCTGGCCGGCATAATCGGGGAAGGTCGCCTTGTCGGGCGACACGACGTTGTACAGGTCGCCGCGCAGCATGCCGGTCGCGGTAAAGCGCTGGCCCCAACTGGTGATCAGGCTGCGGTCCCACCGCGCAAACGCCAGGGCGCGTTGCTCGCTCTGGCCGTTGGTGCGCTCGAGGACGAGGGTGTTGGCGCCAAAGCGCAGGCGCCCGCCCAGCACTGGCGCTTGCGGGCGCCAGTCATATTCGATCAGCGGCAGCACGAACGGGATCTCGCCGCCGCGATCGGTGGCACGCAGGCCCTGGAACGACCAGGCCGATATCGACAGGTAACTGTCGGGACGCAGCCGTTCGAGGGCGTAGGTCGAGCGCAGCGAATCGTCGTAATCGAGACTGTAGAGCCGGTTGAAGGTATCGTCGGTGGTCAGCCGCAGCGAAAACGTCGATCGCCATTCGGGGCTGTGCTGCAACTGGCCATGGATGCCGAAATAGCCGCGAAACCGGTCGCCGCGGTCGATGGGCGTGATCCCGTCGGCGGCATAATCGATGAATTTCGAATAGGTGAAGAACGCATCCGCCTGCACCGGCCCCTGGGCGAACAGCCGCCGCGTCATCAGCTTCAGCGCCGGGTTGGCGGCCGAATAGAGATAGGGCGTGATCGTGCTGTCGCGATCCGGCGCCTCGGCAAAATGGAACGGCAGCCCGATGCCCAGCCCGAGCTGGCGGCGCAACTGGATCTCGGGGAGCAGGATGCCGGTGACCTGCTTGGCTTCGCCATCGGGGTGCGAGAAGCTCGGCAGGTAGATGACGGGGACACCGAACATCTCAAGCCTGGCCTGGCGATAGCTCAGGCGGTGGCGGGCGCGGTTGTAGGTGACGCGAACCGCCTTGACCTGCCAGACCGGGGAATGCGGGCAGCCGTCGCTGTCGACGACGGCGCAGGGCGAATAGACCGCGCGGTTGAGCGTGATGACATTGCCATGGCGGCTGCTGCTGGCCGCGGCCAGCCGGCCACCGTCGTTGAGCACGAACAGCACGTTGTCGATGGCGCCATCGCGGAGCGAATCGGTGAGTTCGACCTTGTCGCCAAAGGCCTGGTTGCCATCGGGATCGACACTGACGACATGGCCGGTGGCGAGGACCACGCCGGTCTTGCGATTATATTCGATCTGGTCGGCGCTGAGTTTATAGGCGTCCCGGGCCAGCCTGACATTGCCGGTGGCGGTGACGACGTCGCTGGTCTCGTCATAGCTCATGGTATCGGCGGCGAAATCGATCATGTCGCCGGGTGCGATGACGTCGCCGCCATCGCGCGGCGCGACCATGTCGCCGTCCCGTGCGGGCGTTGCGACTTCGGGCGCCAGCGTATTCTCAGGCGGCTGCGCCAGCGTATTCTCAGGCGGCTGCGCCGCTGGGGCGGACCACGCGAGCGCGGGCACTGAACCGATCAGCATGGCCGTGGCAAGCAGGAGTGGACGAAGGGGCAAGCAACGCTTTCAACAGCCAGGATTCGGTTGATGGGCTTAGCCGGGCCGTTCCGCCGCGTCCACTGGCGCTAGCACAACGTTGGTCAAGCCACCGCTTTCACCGGCTCATAGCCACGCTTCATACCGGCGCGACTCTGCATTGGGGTCCGCGTCAGTGCCGCGATGCACGACTCTCGGGCTTGCGACACTGGCGACCGTCGTCAGGATCCGGCCGATCGTGGCGGCCTCGTTGCCGTCATGGGCATTCCAGTAGATCACGTCGGCACCCGGGTTACCGACGGCGATGTCGAGGACAATGCGCGGCACGAAAAACCCTTCGTTCCGTAGTGCCACCGCGACAGCGTCCGCAACCGCCTTTCGCGACGGCGACCGGTAATGCACGAACACGATGGCCTTCGTGGCGGCATCATATTGCTGTTCGCCTTGATTTTTGTGGGCGGTGACGGTCGTCGGGAGCTGTGTGACTGGCTGCGACTTGTTGAATGCAATCGGACTGAGGAATATCACCACCCCGAAAAATGCGACGACCAACCCGGTCGGACCCTCGATCTTCAGGCCCAGGAACTCGCCTTTGCCGTCGCCGGCAATGCGGCGCACGATGAACACAAGCCCGATGACCATCAGGCCGATGCCAACCACGCTCGTCAACATCGACGCCCCCATTGTTCAATCCGTGTTCGAATATTTCAACAATGACGGTAACGGGTCAACGCCCGCGTGTTCGCCTCGTTCATGCCACCCCGTCTCTGGAGGGCGGCGTTGACGGCGTGTCCGATTGACCCATCGCTGCCGGGCCGGTTTGCGTGGCGCCGGGTCGCGTTCTAGACGATGCACCTGATTCAAGATCGAGGACCATCGATGATCATTGCCTTCCCGCCCGTTGCTGATTCCGCCCCCCATGCCCAGGTCGTGCTTGTCGGGCCCGGCGGGGCGATGAGCCCCGCTGCCACCGCTGCCGACACCGCCACCGGTGGCCAGCTGCGGCGCGCCCTCACCGCCGCGCGCTTCGACGGCGAGGCCGCGGCGCTGGTCGAGGTGCTGGCTCCGGCCAACATGGCAGCGACCCGCCTCATCGCCATCGGCACCGGCAAGCTCGACGCCGCCGACGCGGCAGCCTTCGAAAAGATCGGCGGCGCCATCGCCGCGCGGTTGCTGGCCAGCGGCGAAACCCGCGCCAGCGTCGACCTGTCGGGCATCAGCGCCGCCGTGCCGATCGCCACCGCCGCGGCACACCTTGGCCATGGCGCCGTCCTGCGCGGCTATCGCTTCGACAAATACCGCACCACGATGAAGGACAAGGCCAAGCCGACGCTGGCACATCTCGACATCTTGGGGGCCGCCGACGCCGAAGCCGCCTTTGCGCCGCTTGCCGGCATTGCGGCGGGCGTGTTCCGCACCCGCGACCTCGTCAGCGAGCCCGCCAACATCATCTATCCCGAAAGCTTTGTCGCCAGTGCGGCGGATCTCGCCGATCTCGGCATCGAGCTGACCATCCTCGATCAGCCGGCAATGGAGAAACTCGGCATGGGCGCGCTGCTCGGCGTGTCGCAGGGCTCGGTGCGGGCACCGCGGATCATGGCGATGCGCTGGAACGGCACCGGCGACGCCAATTCCAGGCCGGTGGTCTTTGTCGGCAAGGGCGTCACCTTCGATACCGGCGGTATCTCGCTCAAGCCGCCGGCCGGCATGGAAGACATGAAGTGGGACATGGGCGGGGCAGGCGCCGTCACCGGGGCGATGCACGCGCTCGCGGCACGCAAGGCGAAGGCGCACGTCGTCGGCGTCGTCGGGCTGGTCGAAAACATGCCCGATGGCAATGCCCAGCGCCCCGGCGACGTCGTCACCAGCATGAACGGCCAGACCATCGAGGTGATCAATACCGATGCCGAAGGCCGCCTCGTGCTGTGCGATGCGATCTGGTGGGCGCAGGAAACCTATGATCCCGAAGTCGTCGTCGACCTGGCGACGCTAACGGGCGCGATCATCATCAGCCTCGGCCATGAATATGCCGGCATCTTCGCCAACGATGATGGCCTTGCCGCGCAGTTGATCGCGGCGGGGGATGCCAGCGGCGACAAGCTGTGGCGGATGCCGCTGGCCGACAGCTTCGACAAGCTGATCGATTCGCCGATCGCCGACATCAAGAACGTCGGTCCGCGCGAAGGCGGCTCCATCACCGCGGCGCAATTCATCAAGCGCTTCGTCAAGCCGGGGGTGAAATGGGCACACCTCGATATCGCCGGCATGGCATGGTCGTCAAAGGCCGGGCCGTTGTTCGACAAGGGCGCAACGGGCTATGGCGTGCGCCTGCTCGACCGCTTCATCGCCGCAAATTTCGAGGGGTGAACGCCGCACGCTTGTCGCCGTCCTGCCAGCGCAGGCTGGCATCCAGCCCGGGCGCAGGACGATGCACATCAACGCGCGTTCGAAACCTCGATGCCAGCCTGCGCTGGCATGACAGGGTCGTGCGGCATTGATCGACATCGGCTTCTACCAGCTCGGCGCCCGCACGGCCGATGCCGTGCTGCCGCAACTCGTGGCCAAGGCGCTGGCGGCCGGGCACCGCATCATCGTGCGGGCGCCGGACGCGGCGATGCTGGGCAAGCTCGACCTGGCGCTTTGGGCGCAACCGGCCGATGGCTTTGTGCCGCACGGCATCGACAGCGACGTCGGGCCGGACCGCGCGGCGAGCCAGCCCGTCCTGCTCAGCCTGGCGCCGCTGCCAGTCGGCAACGGTTCCGGCAACAGGGCCGGCAACAGGGCTGCCAATGGTGCAGATTGCCTGGCGCAAGTGGGGGATGATTTGCCCGATAGCCTCGACGGCCTGACCCGCGTGCTGTTCCTGTTCGATGCGGATGGAGTCGATGTCGCCCGTGCCCGCTGGCGCGCATTGGCGCGTCAGGATGGCGTCAAGCCGGTATACTGGCGCGAAGGCGAGGGCGGTCGCTTCGAAAAGGCCGGTTGACCTTGCCTTTCAGGCCGCACCGCACTAGACGCGCCGCGACCAAACCCCTCCAATATTCATTGAAACGGACAGCCCATGGCCGCCACGCGCACCTTCTCGATTCTCAAGCCCGACGCCACCCGCCGCAACCTGACCGGCGCCATCAACGCCATGATCGAGGCCGCCGGCCTGCGCATCGTCGCGCAAAAGCGCATCCACCTGACCAAGGACCAGGCCGAAGGCTTTTACGCCGTCCACCGCGAGCGCGGTTTCTTTGGTGAACTGGTGTCGTTCATGATTTCGGGGCCCGTTGTGGTCCAGGTCCTTGAAGGCGAAAACGCCGTGCCGCGTTATCGCGACATCATGGGCGCCACCAACCCCGCCAACGCCGACGCCGGCACCATCCGCAAGGTCCATGCCGAATCGATCGAGGCCAACAGCGTCCACGGATCGGATTCGGACGAGAATGCCGCGATCGAGATCGCCTATTTCTTCAAGCCGGAAGAGATTGTCGGATAGTCGCAGCGCCGCGAGCGCGCAGGGCACAGCCAAGCGCGCCGACAGGCGCAAGACCGGCCGGCGGGGCGGCGGGGCCTTCCCCCGCCGAACCCGTCCAACGACAGCACGGGCTTTGCCCGTGCTTTTTTTCTGCGGTGTCGGTCGGCATTTGTTTTCGATCGGCGATGTGCTGGGCCTCGCTGCTGTCCTACATTGTCAGGTCCCGCTATAATTAGAGGCTACCGCTCTTTCTCATAACCGGTCCACAAACGCGCTGACTCCAAAGGTCAGCCAAATCGAAAGGTCAGGAAAACGCCTCCCGGGGCTGACCTTCCGAGCGAATATCCAATTAAAACAACCATCCCGAAAGGTCAGTGTTTGCTGCAGTGTCAGGCCTTGAGCGGCCGACCGACCGCATCTGGCCGAACTCGTCACTCTAGAACGGCAGCATCGCCAGCCGCTTGGGCGCACTCGCCCGCCAGCTACGGGTCAGCCAGTCATCGATGTGCGACCAGTCGTTGTCGCCGGTGTCGAGGCGGATGCCGATCCAGCCCGACGGGCCGAAATAGGCGGGACGATAGTAGAGATTTGAGTCGTTTTCGATGAGTTGCGCCTGTTCCTCCAGGCCGTCGGCCTTGACCAGCAGCGCGGTGATGCCGTCGCCATGTTGGTCGCGAATGAAATAGGCGAAGAATTTGCCGCCGCGGACGAAAAAGCCGTTCATGCCGTGGGACAGCTTTTCCTCGGCCTCGGGCAGCGCCAGCGCGAGGTTGCGGATGCGGCCCAGCAACGCCTCGGGGCCGGTTTCGGCGCGGACCAGCCCGGCCAGCACGCGGGGGTAAAGCTGGTGTTCGGCATAGTGCACCCGGGTCGCCAGGCTATCGGGCGTGTCACCGGGCAGCACCGCCACCCGCGTCTGGCCAAGGATGGGGCCGCCGTCGAGTTCAGGCGTGACCAGGTGGACCGTACAGCCAGTTACGGTTTCGCCCGCCGCCAGCACCGCTTCATGGACATCGAGGCCCTTGTGCGCCGGCAGCAGCGATGGGTGGATGTTGAGGCAGCGGCCCTGCCAGCGGGCGACGAAGCCGCCCGACAACAGCCGCATATAGCCGGCAAGCGCAACATATTCGACGCCATGGCGTGCCAGTTCAGCCTCGATCAATGCGTCGAATTCGGCACGCTTGAGACCCTGGTGCGGTTGGGCAAAGGTGGGAATACCCTCGGCAGCGGCCAGCGCCAGCCCCGGCGCGGCGGGATCATTGGCGGCAACAAGCACGATCTCATAGGGGCAATCATCGGCGCGGCTGGCATAAATCAGCGCCGCCATGTTGGAACCGCGGCCGGAGATGAGGACGCCGACGCGGGCCTTTTCAGGCATCATGGCTCGCTGTCCATGGTGTTGGCGAACCCCAGCTTGCGGCGGCTCCCGAAACGTCGCAACCGCGCACCCCGGCTTCGATGCGGCCGATGCGGCTGGCGCTTTCGCCGGCGGTGGTAAGTGCGGCGATTACGGCTGTGGCAGCGTCGGCGCTCGTCACCACCACCATGCCGATGCCGCAGTTGAAGGTCCGCGCCAGTTCCCCCGCCGCAATGCCGCCCTCGGCGCGCAGCCAGTCGAACAGCGGCGGCAGCGGCGGTGCATCGACGATGGCGCGAGCACCCTTTGGCAGCACCCGCGGGATGTTCTCCAGCAGGCCGCCACCGGTGATATGCGCCAACGCCTTGATCCCGACGCCGCCACGCAGGACCGGCAGCAGCGCCTTCACATAAATCCGGGTCGGCACCAGCAGCGCCTCGCCCAGCGTCATCCCGGGCGCAAACGCGGCTGCGGCCGCCAGCGCATGACCGCGATCGGCAATGATGCGGCGGATGAGGGAAAAGCCGTTCGAATGGGCACCCGACGAGGCAATGCCGATCAGCACATCACCCGCCGCCACGTTTTTGCCGGTCAATTGTTCGCCGCGCTCGACGGCGCCGACCGAAAAGCCGGCAAGGTCATAATCGCCCGCCGCATACATTCCCGGCATTTCGGCCGTTTCACCGCCGATAAGGGCGCAGCCGGCCTGGCGGCACCCTTCGGCAATGCCGGCGACGACGCGCTCGGCAGTGGCGATATCGAGCTTGGCGGACGCAAAATAATCGAGGAAGAACAGCGGCTCGGCGCCCTGGACGATGAGGTCGTTGACGCACATGGCGACCAGATCGATGCCGACGCCATCATGGTTGCCGGTCTCGATTGCGAGCTTCAGCTTGGTGCCGACACCGTCATTGGCGGCAACCAGCAACGGGTCCCGGTACCCCGCCGCACGCGGATCGAAAAAGCCGCCGAAGCCCCCCAGTTCCGCATCGGCACCGGGGCGGGCGGTGGCGCGGGCCAGTGGCGCGATGCGCTTGACCAGCGCATTGCCCGCCTCGATCGAGACGCCGGCATCGGCATAGGTCAGGGGCGCTGGGGTGATGGGTTTCATGTCCGACATTGCCCATCCCTAGCGGGCGCAAGCGACGCCGCCAACTGGTGCAGGCAACAAGTGCGCTTGGCATTCGCCACATCGCCGTTAGAAGTGCGCGGTGCCTGTTGTGCTTGCCCCCACCCGCCGCCCGTTTCCGATGTTGCTTGCTGCCGTCGTGGCGCTCGCTGGCGCCGCACCGGTGCCAAAGGCCGAGCCGCCGGCACCCTCCACCGAAATCGCCGGTGGCGCCTATGCCATCGGCGGCATCGCGGTCGATGTTTCGGCAACGACACCCGAGGATGCGCGCATGGCGGGGTATCGCATCGCCCAGCGCAAGGCATGGCCGCTGCTGTGGGCGCGGCTTACCGGGCAGGGCGAGGCAAGCGCGCCGCACCTGTCCGACAGCCAGCTCGATTCGATCGTCGCCGGCATCGAAAGCGAAGGCGAACGCTTTTCGATGACGCGCTATATCGCCAAACTTGGCGTCGTGTTCGACCGGGCGCGCGCCAGCGACTATTTCGGCGGGATTGCCGGCACCCTGCAATCACCGCCGATGCTGCTGCTGGTGGTAACGAATGACGGCGGGGCGCGAACGCTTTACCAGTCGAAAACGCCGTGGCGATCGGCCTGGCAACGCTTTGGCGGCAGCGCTTCGACGATCGATTATGTCGTGCCGTCGGGGTCGGCGGCGGACAATATCCAGTTGACCGCATGGCAGGTCAGCCGGCCGGACCGCCCGACGTGGCGCAATATTCTCAACCGCTTCGACGCGGTCGATGTATTGACGGCCGAAGTTCGGTTGACGCGGAGCTGGCCCGGTGGGCCGGTGACGGCGCTGTTCATCGCCCGCCACGGGCCGGATGGTACTGAGCTTGGCCGGTTCAGCCTGTCGAGCGCCGACGAAGCCGGGCTGGACGCCATGCTCGATACCGGCGTGCGGGACATGGACACCGTGTTCGCCACGGCCCTGCGCGATGGTCGGCTGCGCGCCGAAGCCGATTTGAGCGTCGATCTGAACGCCGCCGTGGCGCCGCCACCCATGATAGGCGCGGTGTTCGAAGGGGCGGGCGATGTCGAGGGCGGCGACGCGGCTGCGGCTGCGGCGAGCGTCGAGATCAGCATGGCGACTCCCGATGTCGCCACTGCCACCCAGCTTGAAAATGCCCTGCGCGGCACGCCCGGGGTTACCGGGGTGACGATTACCAGCCTGTCGCTGGGCGGCACGACACGCGCCCTCGTCAGCTACGCCGGCAGCCGCGAAGCATTGGCGCTGGCGCTCGATTCCCGCGGCCTCCGATTGTTGACCGAAAACGGTATCGCCATCTTGCGCCGCCGGCGGGAGGGCGAAGCAGCGCTGCCCCGCCCCGAAGTGCTGCGTCCCGAAGGGAAGGGCGAGAGGCCGGCGGGTGATTCGTCATTGCCTGCCACCGCGGCGCCTGAAAACCTGCTGCCCGAGCCTGTGCCATCGACGCGGAAATCGCGCGCTGACCTGCGTATCGAACCACGAGCCGAGCCGCGCGCCGAGCCGCGCGTCGAACCGCGAACAGAATCGGCAGGCAAAGGTCGTGGCCCTGTCGACTTGCTGCCGGATCCGGCTGAACCGCCAGCCGCGAAGCCGGCCGCAAAACCGCCCGCAAAGCTGCCGGCGAGGCCGGGTGCGCTGTGATGCGCCGATGATGGCCGAGCGGCACGACCAACCGCCGCTGCCGCTCGACTATCGCCAGCATTTCGGCGAGGGCGATTTCTGTGTCACCGACACCAACCGCGACGCAGTGGAATGGCTGGCGCAACCCGACCGCTGGCCGCTGCCGGTTACGCTGCTGATCGGCCCCGCTGCATCGGGAAAGAGCCATCTGGCACGCATGTTCGCGGAACGTCATGCGGCGCGCGTCATCGACGATGCCGACATGATCGCCGAGGGGGAGCCGCTTTTCCACGCCTGGAACGCAGCGACGCCGCAACGGCCGTTGCTGTTCGTCGCGCGCCGCAACCCGCGCGACTGGTCCCACGGCCTCGCCGATCTCGGCTCCCGCCTCGCTGCGTCGCCGCTGGTGCGGCTTGGCGACCCCGATGATGCGCTGTTGGCGGCGCTGTTCGCCAAGCACCTCGCCGACCGCGGCTTGCGGGTGCATGACGATGTTCGCGATTATCTGCTGGCGCGGCTCGAGCGTAGCGCCGCAGCGGTGGCAAATGCCGTCGCGGCGCTCGATATCCTGTCGCTTGCCGAGCGGCGCGACATTACCGTACCCTTGGCGCGTGCGCTGCTGGAGACCCAGTTCCGGCTGGATTTATAGCCGGGGTTTCACGGGCGTGTGCAAATTTCCTGTCATCGACCTGTCATCCATGCTGGGCTAGACTGCGGCATGGCTACAGCACCCGCAACGACGACGCCTGCCACCTTGCAAGCGCCGATGACCGACGCCGACCGCTATTTCAACCGCGAGATTTCCTGGCTGGCCTTCAACGACCGCGTGCTGGAGGAGGCGACCAACCGGGCCCATCCCCTGCTCGAGCGGCTGCGTTTCCTGTCGATATCGGGCAACAATCTCGACGAATTCTACATGGTGCGTGTTGCCGGGCTGCGGGGCCAGGTGCGCGCCGGCATCGAGACGCTTTCGCCGGAAGGCACGACGCCGGCGCAGCAGCTCGCCGCAATCGCCGCGCGCGCCGACCGGCTGATGGAAGCCCAGCAAACGGTCTGGGGGCACCTGGTTTCGGAACTGGCGCGTGCCGACTTCCACGTCATCACCAGCGACAAGCTGACGGCGACCGAACGCAAATGGCTCGAACGGCATTTCCTCGAACAGATTTTTCCGGTGCTGACCCCGCAGGCAATCGACCCGGCGCACCCGTTTCCGTTCATCCCCAACAAGGGCTTCAGCCTTATCCTGGAGTTGCGCCGCCAGTCGGATGACGAACTGCTGCGCGCGCTGCTGATGCTGCCGTCGATGCTGCCACGCTTCATCCGGCTACCGGGTGCCCAAATTCGCTACATCAGCCTTGAAAATACCATCCGTACCTTTTTCGGCCAGTTGTTCCCCGGTTACGACCTTATCGGCGACGGCGCCTTTCGCGTTATCCGCGATTCGGACATCGAGGTTGAGGAGGAGGCCGAGGATCTGGTGCGTTTTTACCAGACCGCGTTGAAGCGGCGCCGGCGCGGCGAAGTCATCCGCCTGAAGATCGAGGCCGCGACTCCACACGATCTCTATGAACTGGTGCAGAAAGCCCTGAATGTCGGGGAGCGTGATACGACCAGCGTCACCGGCGTCCTCGGCGTTGCCGACCTGGCGCTGCTGGTCGACGAGGACCGACCCGACCTCAAGTTCGAGCCTTACAGCCCAAGGTTCCCCGAGCGCATCCGGGAGCATGGCGGCGATTGCTTTGCCGCCATCCGCGCCAAGGACCTTGTGGTCCACCATCCTTACGAAAGTTTCGAGGTGGTGCTCGCTTTCCTCAAGCAGGCCGCGGCCGACCCCGATGTCATCGCCATCAAGCAGACGCTGTACCGCGCCGGCAAGAACTCGCCGATCGTGCGCACCCTCATCGACGCTGCCGAGGCGGGGAAGTCGGTCACCGCCGTCGTTGAACTGAAGGCACGCTTCGACGAGGAACAGAATCTCGTCTGGGCGGCGGCGCTGGAGCGTGCCGGCGTCCAGGTCGTCTATGGCTTCATGGAATGGAAAACCCACGCCAAGCTGTCGATGGTCGTCCGGCGCGAGGGTGGCGACATCCGCACCTATGTGCATTTCGGCACCGGCAACTACCATCCGGCGACGGCGCGGATTTATACGGACCTGTCGTTTTTCACCGCCGATCCGGTGCTGGCGCGCGATGCGGCGCAGGTGCTCAACTACATCACCGGCTATGTCCAGCCGACCCGGCTCGAAAAGCTCGGCATGGCGCCGCTGACCATGCGCGGCAAGATCTACGGCCTCATCGATGCCGAGATCGCCAACGCCCGCGCCGGCAAGCCCGCCGCTATCTGGGTCAAGCTCAACAGCCTTGTCGATACCGGCATTATCGACAAGCTGTACGAAGCCAGCGGGGCCGGCGTCGAGATCGAACTCGTCATTCGCGGCATATGCTGCCTGCGGCCCGGCGTCGCTGGACTGTCGGAGAACATCCATGTCCGTTCGGTCGTCGGACGCTTCCTGGAGCACAGCCGGATCTTTGCCTTTGCCAATGGCAAGGACCTGCCATCGCGCGCCGCCAAGCTGTACATCTCCTCCGCCGACTGGATGCCGCGCAACCTCGACCGGCGCGTCGAGGTGATGGTGCCGATCGAAAATCCGACCGTGCACGCGCAGGTGCTCGACCAGGTCATGGTCGCCAACCTGAAGGATACCGAGCAAAGCTGGCAGCTTCGCGCCGATGGCAGCTACAAGCGCCTGAAGGGGCATGAGCCGCCGTTCAACCTGCATCGCTATTTCATGACCAATCCATCGCTTTCCGGGCGTGGTGCGGCGTTGAAAGACCCCGGCACGGTGCCAAGGCTGGTGCTGGATGACGACGAGGATGACGTCGTGGCGGGATAGAGGCTTTGTGCTTTGCCCGGCTTGCTTCATAAGCGTTGCGGACAAGCGATGCCGAAAATCGCGGTGCAGACGAGGTCGATCCCGAACGTGGCCAGCCTATCGATGATCACCCAGCCGGCGCTGCTTGCCGGCCTGCCTGCGCCGTTGCGGGGCCTCAATGCCATAATCGATATCGGCTCGAACTCGGTTCGGCTTGTGGTTTACCAGGGATTGTCAAGGACTTCGCCAACCCTCTTCAATGAAAAGGTCATGGCTGGTCTTGGCCGCGGCCTCGCCAGCAGTGGCAGACTTGGCAAGGGATCGATGGAAATCGCCATTGGTGCCCTGGCGCGCTTTGCCGCCCTTGCCGATGCCATGGGCGTTGAAACCATGCGCACTGTCGCAACCGCTGCGGTCCGCGAGGCGCACAATTCCGGTGAATTCATCGCCCGCGTGGAGCGCGAGTGCGGCCTTTCCATCGAGATCATCAGCGGCGAGGCAGAGGCGCGCGGCGCCGCGCTTGGTGTCATCGCCGGAATTCCCGATGCCGATGGCATCGTCGGCGATCTCGGCGGTGGCAGTCTCGAACTGATCCGCGTCGCTGGTGGCGAGGCGTTCGAACGCATTTCCCTGCCCATCGGTTCGCTGCGGCTCGATGCCGTCCGGAAACGCGATCGCCGTTCGCTGGCGCCGTTCATCAAAAGGGCGCTCGATCTTGTCGACTGGGCGGAAGCGGGTCGTGGCAAGCCCTTCTACATGGTCGGCGGGTCGTGGCGAGCGCTGGCGCAGGTCCATATCTACGACAGTGGCCACCCGTTGCCGATCGTCCACCAGTATGAAATGCCTGCAACCGCGCCGGCGTCGCTGGTACGGATGCTCAGCCAGATCGAGATATCGTCGCTGAAGGCGGTGCCGAATGTCTCCACCTCGCGGCTGCCGTCGCTGCCCGGTGCAGCGATGCTGCTTGCTGCAACGGTCAAGCGCCTTGGCAGTTCGTCGGTGATAGCGTCGGGCTTCGGCTTGCGCGAGGGCCTACTGTTCGCCCAGCTATCCGCCGAACAGCAACGTTTGGACCCGCTGATCGAGGCCGCACGCGGTGAGGGTGCCCGGCAGGGTCGTTTCGCCGAACATGGCGATTTGCTGTTCACTTGGATGAATCCGCTGTTCGCTGCCAATGGCGAGCCCCCCGCGGAACGTCGCCTGCGCCTCGCCGCTTGCCTGTTGTCGGATATCGCCTGGCGCGCGCACCCGGACTTTCGGGCGGAACGCGGCGTCGACACGGCATTGCACGGCAACTGGGTGGCAATCACCTCTGCCGAGCGCGGCGCGCTGGCGATGGCGCTGCACTATACCTTCGGCGGCGCAGCCGACGCGCCGGTGCTGGCATTGCTTGCCAAGCTGGCTCCGCCGCAATTGCTGGCACAGGCACGCGCCTGGGGGCTGGCTTTGCGCCTGGGGCAGCGGCTGTCGGGCGGAACGGCGGCGGCATTGATGGCCAGCCATCTGGCGCGTGTCGGGGACGCCATCGAACTGCGCCTCGACGCAGGCTCGGCCAGCCTGTTCGGCGATGCGGTCGGGCGGCGGCTGAAGCTGCTTGGTACGGCCTTGGGGCTCGAAACGCGGGTGGCGGCGCCTTAGCCCGATGGCCGTATCGTTCAGTCGCTGATCCGGCTCATCGTCAGCTTGCCGTCCTTGACCGCAAAGCCCAGCCGCCCTTCGACCAGTGCCAGCGCATCATTGCCAAAGGCATCGCGCCGCCACCCGTCGAGAACGGGCAGGCCATCGCGAACGCCGGCCGCCAACGCATCGAGGTCGTCGCCCCGAACGATGAGGCGCGGCGCCACGCCGGTCTCCTTCGATCGGATTTTCAAGAGCAGCTTCAACAGGTCGGCAATCAGCGCGCCCTCGCTCGAAAGCCCCGGGCGCTGTGCTTCCCGCGCCGGCATTTCGTCGGCCGGCAAGGGCCCCGCCTGTTCGAGCGCCGCAATCAAGCGCTCGCCGATGTTGTTGGTGGCCCAGGCCGCCGACAGCCCGCGCACCTTCGCCAGTTCGGCTTGCGTGCGCGGCGGCGTGGCGGCCAGATCGCCGAGGGTTTCATCCTTGACGATACGGCCACGTGGCACGTCCTTGTCCTGCGCCTCCAGCTCGCGCCACCGTGCCAGTGCCTTCATGCGCCCAAGAACCTCGGGCTTGCGATTGGGCAACCGCAGGCGCGTCCACGCCTTTTCGGGGTCATTGGCATATGTCGCCGGGTCGGACGCCTTGGCCATTTCGTCGTCCAGCCATTCGCCGCGGCCGGTGCGACGCAGTTTCTCGACCATCTTGGGAAACAGCTTGGCCAGATGGGTGACGTCACCAATGGCATAATCGAGCTGGCGCTCGTTGAGCGGCCGACGGCCCCAATCGGTAAAACGTGCACCTTTGTCGACCTGAACACCCGAATAGGCCGCGACCAAATTGGTATAACCGATCTGTTCGCCCAACCCGAGGGCCATGGCCGCAATCTGGGTGTCGAACAACGGCGACGGCGTCTTGCCGGTCAGGTTGTAGATGATCTCGAGATCCTGGCCGCCGGCATGGAAAACCTTGAGAACGTCATCTTCGACCAGCAGCTTGAGCAGGGGGGCGAGGTCGATCCCCGCCGCCTTGGGGTCGATGGCCGCGGCTTCCTCGCTGCTCGCGACCTGCGCCAGGCACAAATCCGGGTAATAAGTGCTTTCCCGCATGAATTCGGTATCGACGCAGACAAAGTCTGCATCGGCGAGACGATCACAAAGCGCGGCGAGGGTTTTGGTGTCGGTGACCAATGGATGTATGAGCATGGGATGCCATAGCGCACCCGCAGCGCTTGACAAAGCGCCAAGCGGCGTGTGTCACCCGCCGTATTCCCTGCTTCTTTGTCTGATTATCCGGAACGCTTCACATGCACGCTTATCGCACTCACAACTGCGCTGCCCTTCGCGCCTCCGACACCGGCTGCATGGTGCGGCTGTCGGGCTGGATCCACCGCAAGCGTGACCATGGCGGCGTGTTGTTCATCGATCTGCGCGATCATTTCGGCCTGACCCAGATCGTCGTCGGGCCTGGCGCGCCGGCGTTCGACACGCTGGACAGGGCACGGCTCGAATCGGTGGTGACAATCACCGGCGAAGTCGTGGCGCGCGGGGCGGGGGCCGCAAACGCCAATCTTGCCACAGGCGAAATCGAGGTTCGCGCCGCGGACGTGGTCGTTCAGTCTGCAGCGACCGAGCTGCCGTTGCCGGTCGCCGGCGACGCCGAATACCCCGAGGAGATCCGGCTGAAATACCGCTTCCTCGACCTGCGCCGCGATCGCCTGCACGCCAACATGATGCTGCGTTCAGGGGTCATCGCGTCCTTGCGCCAACGCATGATCGCGCAAGGCTTTACCGAATTCCAGACGCCGATCCTCACCGCCTCCTCGCCGGAAGGTGCGCGCGACTATCTGGTGCCGAGCCGCGTGCACCCGGGCAAATTCTATGCCCTTCCGCAAGCGCCGCAGATGTTCAAGCAGCTGCTGATGGTGGCCGGCTTCGATCGCTATTTCCAGATCGCACCATGTTTTCGTGATGAAGATGCCCGCGCGGATCGCAGCCCCGGTGAATTTTACCAGCTCGACTTCGAAATGAGCTTTGTCACCCAAGACGATGTTTTTGCTGCCATCGAACCGGTGTTGGCGGGCGTGTTCGAACAGTTTGCCGGCTTTGGCGGACGCGCGCCCTGGGCGGTGACGCAAGGGGCCTTTCCACGCATTCCCTATGCGGAATCAATGCTGAAATACGGCAACGACAAGCCCGACCTGCGCAACCCGATCATCATCCAGGATGTCACCGAACAATTCCGTGGTTCAGGCTTCGGCCTGTTTGCCAAGATGGTGGAAAGCGGCAATGTCGTGCGTGCCATCGCAGCGCCCAATACAGCGGAAAAGAGCCGCAAGTTCTTCGACGACATGAACGAATGGGCCCGCGGTGAAGGCTATGCCGGGCTTGGCTATGTAACGCGCAAGGCCGGCGAGTTCGGGGGACCGGTCGCCAAGAATCACGGCGAGCCGGGCATGCAGGCGGTTTACGACCAGCTGGGCCTTGGCCCGGACGATGGCTGCTTTTTCGCCGCCGGGAAACTCAGCGAGGCGGCGAAACTGGCCGGACTTGCGCGCACCCGCGTCGGACAGAATCTGGGCCTGATCGAGCAGAACACCTTCAAATTCTGCTGGATTGTCGATTTCCCGATGTTCGAATATGACGAGGACGCCAAAAAGGTCGACTTCAGCCACAATCCCTTCTCGATGCCGCAGGGCGAACTCGCGGCGCTTGAAACCATGAACCCGCTCGATATCCTTGCCTATCAATATGATATCGTCTGCAACGGCGTCGAACTTTCATCTGGCGCCATCCGCAACCACCGCCCGGAAATCATGTACAAGGCCTTCGAGATCGCCGGCTACAGCCGGGACGACGTCGACCGCGATTTCGCCGGCATGATCAATGCCTTCAAGTTCGGCGCGCCGCCGCACGGCGGTTCGGCGCCGGGTGTTGACCGTATCGTCATGCTGATCGCCGATGAGCCCAACATTCGCGAGGTCGTGGTCTTCCCGATGAACCAGAAGGCGGAAGATCTGATGATGAACGCGCCGAACGTCGCCACCGCCAAGCAACTGCGCGAGCTGCATATCCGTGTTGTCGAATAACATGTTGAATATACGGGCTGCATTGCCGGCCGATACCGCCACCATCCTGCAACTCGTCCGCGATCTTGCCGCCTATGAGCGCGAGCCGGATGCTGTGATGGCCACCATCGCCGACTTCGACGCGGCGTTGTTCGGTCCGAAGCCCGTCGCCGAGGCGGTTATCGCCGAACAGCATGGTGAAGCCGTGGGCATGGCGCTGTTCTTCACCACTTATTCGACCTGGACGGGCAAGCCCGGGCTTTACCTTGAAGACCTGTTCGTCAGGCCACAGGCGCGCGGGGCAGGCGCCGGCAAGGCGCTGCTCGTCCATCTTGCCAGCATTGCATTGGCCCGCGGCTATAGCCGCTTCGACTGGGCAGTGCTCGACTGGAACACGCCGGCGATCGGGTTCTACAAAGCGCTGGGCGCCCGCATGCTGGATGAATGGACAACCATGCGCGTCGACGGCACTGCGCTGGCTGCCTTGGCGGGTACGCCACCCCGGCCTTGATCGGGACGTCGCCGCAAGCAACGCCCCGGTCAACCGCAGCCTGTCTCAGCCGCGTGGAGCGCCGGGATGTTCGCGCGGGGTCGGCACTTCGGCACCGCTTTCCGCCAGATTATAGCGTTCGATCGATTCGAGGATCAGCCGTTCGGCGGTCGCCCGGTCACGCCAGCCGTCGAAGCGGGTCCATTTGCCCGGCTCCAGATCCTTGTAGTGCGTGAAGAAATGTTCGATCTGCTGGAGAAGAATATCCGGCAAGTCCTTGTATTCCTTCACATCGTCGTAATAGGGATGGACGCTGTTGACCGACACGCACAACAGCTTGGCATCGCCGCCCTTGTCGTCTTCCATCATCATGACGCCGACGGGCCGTACCCGGCTGATGCAGCCCGGAATGAAGGGCGTGCGTGCCACCACCAGCGCGTCGATGGGATCGCCATCTTCGGCCAGGGTGTGCGGGATGAAACCATAGTTCGTCGGATAACGCATCGCGGTATGGAGGATGCGATCGACGAACAGCGCGCCGGACGCCTTGTCGAGCTCGTACTTCACGGGCTCGCCGCCAAGCGGACATTCGATTACGACATTGACGTCGTGGGGCGGGTTGACCCCGATCGGAATTTGATCGATCCGCATCTTGCTCTCCTGATGATGCGCTGCCGCGTAAGGGCTGCAGGGCGATTCGTCCACTGCAAGGGAATGAAATGGCTTGGCTGGCACTGATCGTTGGCGGGCTGTTCGAAGTCGGTTTCACCACTTCGCTGCGCCACGTCGATGGTTTTCGCAACCTGCCCTGGGTGCTTGCCTTCCTCGCCTCCGTGGCGCTCAGCATGGGCCTGCTCGAATATGCTTCGCGCAGCATTCCGCTTGGTACCGCGTACGCGATCTGGGCCGGCATCGGTGCCACGGGAACGGTACTGGTCGGGATCGCGCTTTATGGTGAAGTGGCCAGCGCGCCACGTCTGTTGCTCATCGCAGCGCTGATCGGTTGCATCGTCGGGCTGAAGTTGCTGAAGGCCTGATTGATAAAGGCCAGAATTTTCGGCGGGTCGGACGTTATTGCGGCATCAGCAGCCGGTCGAGCGCGCCATCGCCCTTGCCGGTCTTTTCAAACCGGGGAAAGCGCAGCCCTTCATTCCACGCCATGTCGATGCCGTGAACCCGGTCGCCGGTTTTTACCATCAGTCGGATCGGAACCTTGCCGCCCTTTGCCGCGATGATCGCCGCTTTCAGGAAATCGTCGGAATAGGGCAGTTCGTTGACCGCGATCAGCTGGTCGCCGACGGTGAGACCGGCAGCAAAGGCAGCGCTGTCCCATGCGACCTGTTCGACCTTGGCGTCCTTGCCGACCACGAGACCGCCGGAATAGCTGAGGTTGAGCACCTTGCCGGCTTTCATGCCATCGGCGAACGCAAGGGTGGGAGTGTCGGTATAGACCAGCCTGTAGCCGGACATGGTGAAACCGTTGAGCGGCGCGCCTGTGGATTTTTCGGTCAGCCGCTTCTGCAGGAAGCCCGACCAATCGTAGGGCACGACGCTGTCGAGGGTCTTGACGACATCGTCGAATGTGTAGGTCAGCGTCCCCCAATCGCCATCGTTGACCCCAAAGAATGCCTTGGCAAAATCGTCGAGGCCCTTGCTGCCCTTGGTTTCGCGTCGAATGATGGCGTCGGCCTCCATCCAGATCAGCAGGCCTTCGTTGTAGTAATCCTCGCTGCGCTGGTAGCTGACCCAGCCCTTGGGGGCGCGGCGGCTGATCACCGGGTCGTTGGTGGTGTCGTCGAGCGACCGCCATTGCCGGGCGGGCCGATTGTCGAGGCTGGCGGCGATGGCGGCGAGCGAATCGAGCGTTTCCTGCTTGGTCGCCAGGCCGGACCGCGCGCCCAGCACATAACCCCAGAATTGGGTCTGCCCCTCATAGACCCATAGCAGGCTGTCGCGCATCGGAACGCTGTAGTCGGCGGTGAACAAATCGGCGCCGCGGCGGTACTTGCCGTCCCAGCTATGGGTGAATTCATGCGGCAAAAGGTTGCGCCGGCCGGGGCCTTTGCTCGTCTTGGTGTCCCAATCGGTGAAATAGTCGGTGGTGACACCATCCTCGCTGCTGCGATGGTGTTCGAGCCCGATGCCCCCCATCGTCTCGGACAGCGACACCAGGAAGTCATAATGGTCGAAATGGCGGGCACCGAACAGCTTGACCGCCTGGTCCACCAATCGCTTGTGGGCATCGATCTGTGCCGCCGACGCGACGAGGAAGCGCGGTGCATCGGCGACGACGTCGAGTGTCACATCGTGGCCAAGGTCCCATTTCTGGAAATACCGCCCGGCGATGAACGGCGAATCGACCAGCGTTTCATAGTCGGTGGTTTCATAGGTGATGATGTCGCCATTCGTGGCAGTCGGCCGCAGTGCCCCGGCCGCCTTCCAGCCTGCCGGCCAGGTCACGCGGGTTTCGATGGGGATGTTGCGGGTGAAATAGCCGGCCGGATACAGCGAAACGCTGTTCGGCTGCAGGCTCATCATGTCGGTGGTCACCACGATGCGCCCCTGGTTGGCGTTCGTGGCGGAAGCAAAGGCAAATTGCACGTCGAGCGCCTTGGCCCCAGCGGGCACATCGACGGTGATGGCATAGACATCGACCTGGTCGCGTTTCCACAGCAGTTCCCTGCCGCCGGCGCGGATGACGAGGCCGACAAGCTTTTCAAGCTGGCCGGTCGGGCTGTGGTTGCCCGGCAGCCATTTGGGGAACAGCAGCGTCATCGGGCCAGCGGCGGCAACGGGAATGGTTTCCTGGACCTTGAAGATGCCGCGGGTGATATCGGTGGCGTCGACCTTCAACTGGATCGTGCCCGGAAAGGCGATGTCGCGCGCCGCGGGAATGGTGTTTTCAAACGGCAGCGGCTGTGGCTTGCTGTTGGGCACGGCGGCGATGGCGCTGGTGGCGAGCAGTGCCGCAATGGCGGACAGGACGATACGCATATGTATTGATTACCCCTTGATGGCACAGGCTAATCGGGGAAGCAGGCGGCTGTCCAGTGATGCAGCGACGATGGCGAGGATGACAATCGCGCGCGTCTCGCCTATCCCGCGCCGACCATGAGCAAGCAACAACGCCCGCAACAGCGCCCGCAGCAACGCCCGCGCGGTACCCAGGACATGATCGGCGAGCAGGCAGCGCGCTTCGACCATGTCATCGAAACCTTCAACCGCGTGCGCAAGCTTTACGGATTTGGGCGCGTCGAGGTGCCGGTTTTCGAGGCGACTTCGGTGTTTTCGCGGTCGCTCGGCGAAACCACCGATGTTGTGTCGAAGGAGATGTATTCGTTCGAGGATCGCGGCGGTGATTCGCTCACCCTGCGTCCGGAATTCACCGCCGGGATTGCCCGCGCCTATATCGAGAACGGCTGGCAGATGCACAGCCCGCTCAAGCTGGCGACCTGGGGGCCGTTGTTTCGTTACGAGCGCCCGCAAAAGGGCCGTTTCCGGCAGTTTCACCAGTTGGACGCCGAAGTGTTGGGCGCGGCGGAGCCCGCTGCCGATGTCGAGGTGATCGCGCTGGCGCAGCAGGTCCTCGACGAGCTGGGTGTTTCCGGCGATGTCACGCTGCAACTGAACACCATGGGCGATCCTGAAACCCGTGCCGCGTGGAGCACGGCGACCGCAGCGCATTTCGCTGCCAACGCCGATGCTTTGGGTGAGGAGAGCCGGCGGCGGCTGCTCACCAATCCGCTGCGCATTCTCGACAGCAAGGATGCTACCGACCATGCGCTGGTGGCCGCCGCGCCCAAGATCGACGCTTATATGACGTCGGACGCGGGGGCCTTTTTCGAAGCGCTGCAAAAGGGCTTGCAGGCATCGGGGATTGCCTGGGTCGCCAACGCACGGTTGGTGCGCGGGCTGGACTATTATCGGCACACGGTGTTCGAATTCGTAACCGAGGCGCTGGGTGCGCAGGGGACTGTGATCGGCGGCGGGCGTTATGACGGACTGGTTGGCACGATGGGCGGGCCGGAGACGCCTGCGGTGGGCTGGGCAGGGGGGATCGAGCGGCTAGCGATGCTAGTGGCGGAGCCGCGAACAACAGCTACCATTGCTGTCGTCGCTGACTCTCCCGAACAAGACGAGTTAGCGCGCAAATATCTGCTTTTGCTGCGTCGGGGTAATGTCCCTTCCGAGATAGCTTATCGAGGTAACACGAAACGCCAAGTAGAGATCGCCAAAAAGCGGGGTTCTAGAGCAGTTCTGATTGTACGCGGCGCAGATACTGAACGTCCCTTGCATATACAGCACCTCGAAACTGACGACGATGATCGCCACGCTACTCAGCAAGAGATTGTGGCTGCGATTGGCGTTGCAGTAACTGGCAACTGAAATGATCATCTCCCCCGAGCGCATAGCCCAGATCGAGCGCCGCCACGCCGACCTCGCCGCCCAGATGGGCAACCCGTCGCTTGCTGCCGACAAGTTCGTGCAATTGTCGAAGGACTATGCCGAACTCACCCCCGTCGTCGAAGCGGCCGCCGCGTTGCGGGCGCTGCGCGAGGAGGCCGCCAGCCTCAAATCCATCGCGGCCAACGACGAAATGTATGAGATGGCGCAGGAGGAGCTTGTCGCCATCGAAGAACAGCTTCCCGCCGCCGAACGCGCCATGGCACTGAAATTGCTGCCAAAGGACAGCGCCGACAGCAAGCCGGCGATGCTCGAAATTCGCGCAGGCACTGGCGGTGACGAAGCCGCGCTGTTCGCCGGAGACCTTTATCGCATGTACGAGCGCTATGCCGCGACCCGGAACTGGCGGATCGAGCTGATGTCGGCGTCGGCCGGGGAGATGGGCGGCTTCAAGGAAATCATCGCCAGCGTCACCGGCGACAGCGTTTTCGCCCGGCTGAAGTTCGAAAGCGGCGTCCACCGCGTCCAGCGCGTGCCGGCGACCGAAACCCAGGGCCGTATCCACACCAGTGCGGCAACGGTCGCGGTGCTGCCCGAAGCTGAAGAGGTCGATATCGATATCCAGGACAAGGATTTGCGCATCGATGTCTTCCGGTCGTCGGGACCGGGTGGCCAATCGGTCAACACCACCGACAGCGCGGTGCGCATCACCCATCTGCCCTCGGGGCTGGTGGTGCAGCAGCAGGATGAGAAATCCCAGCACAAGAACAAGGCCAAGGCCATGAAAGTGCTGCGCTCACGGCTTTATGACCTGGAACGCAGCAAGGTCGATTCGGCGCGCTCGGCGGATCGCAAGGCCATGGTCGGATCGGGCGACCGGTCGGAGCGGATCCGCACCTATAATTACCCGCAGGGGCGGGTTACCGACCATCGCATCAACCTGACGCTGCACCGGCTGTCCGAAATCCTCGAAGGCCCGGGGCTGGAGGAGATGATCGCGGCGCTGATCTCGGAGGATGAAGCGGCGCGGCTGGCGGAACTGGGGTGAGCGTCGCCGCCGCCCGCCACGGCAATCTGGCCGGCAACCGGGAACCCAGGGCCGATTGCGCTGTGCACCAACCGCAGGACCAGGGCCACACCGGCGCCGGCATGGCATCGTGACGACGACAGCGATGGCGCTCGCTGCGGCGGCGCGCGAGATTGACCGGCTTGATGCCGAAGTCCTGCTCGCGCACCTGCTCGGCATCGACCGCATGGCGCTGTTGCTCAATCCGGACCGCAGCATCGACGCGCAAGGCTATGAAATGCTAGTCCAGCGCCGTGTGACCGGCGAACCCGTCGCCTATATAATCGGGCACCGGGAATTCTGGTCCCTCGACCTGCGCGTTACCCCGGACGTGCTGATTCCGCGGCCCGATTCAGAGACATTGATCGATGTCGCCATTGCGTCCTGCGCCGTGCCGCCCGCACGAATCCTCGACCTGGGCACCGGCAGCGGCGCGCTGTTGCTCGCGGCGTTGCAGCACTGGCCGGCAGCATCCGGCGTCGGTGTCGATATCTCCCCGCGAGCATTGGCGGTCGCTCGCGGCAATGCCGGACGGCTGGGTCTTGATGGCCGCAGCACGTTCCGCATCGGGGACTGGGGCCACGACCTTTCCGAACGGTTCGACCTTGTCCTCGCCAACCCGCCCTATGTCGAAACCGATGCCGAACTGGCGCGCGATGTCCGCGACCATGAACCGGCAAGGGCACTGTTCGCCGGGCCGGACGGGCTCAGGGAATACCGCAGGCTTGTCCCGCAACTGCCTGGATTGTTGGGGGTCGGCGCCACCGCGATTGTCGAGATCGGATCGACCCAGGCCGCGGCGGTGCAGGCCATGGTGGCGGCAGCAGGCCTGCAGAGTAGCGTCCACAGGGATATTTCGGGGCATGACCGCTGCGTCGCGATGTGCGCCTAATCGTCGCGGCGCTCCAGCACCCGGCCCGAAGCGATCAGCAGTTGCGGGCGGCCATCGACGAAGCCGGCAAAACGCACCCGTTCGGGGTCCCAGTCGCTTGCCGCGGATCGCCAGGTATCGCTGCCGATATCGACCAGCGGATCGGTGCCATCGGCGAACAGTGTATCGCCGCGCGCCACCAGTGTAATGCCGCCGACCCAGGGGTCGTCGGTCTGGTATCGCCCGGCACGCGCCGCGATGTGCGGCGGCACCGGCGGCAGCGCCGGCACCGTCCTGCCGTCGCGGACATGGCGCGCGCTGCCCCAGGCCAGGCTGGTCACGGCCCCCGCCTCACGGTTGAACAGCAGGGGAAGATCGTCGATCTGGCTGATGAACATATCGGGACCGATAGGTTCTAGCGCGGAGGACTTGCCGAAGGCGACGATCTGCAAGTCCGGCCGGATCGTCACAGGGCCAAAGCTGCCGGCAAAATCCGCGGCCTTTACCGGGGGTCGCCCCAGATCGGTCGGCGTCGGCAGTGGCAATCCCGCCCCGGCGCAGCGCATCGCCTCGACCGCGAACATCGTCAGCAGGCGCGGGCGATAGCCGGTACCGCCGACGGCGCAGCTCGCAAACGCCCCGGTGCCTGCCGCCGGGTCGACGTGAAACGACGATGAAAAGCACACCATGCCCCCGGTATGGTGCAACAGCGCGCGGCCGTTGGCGAGGCGATGCATCAGCCCCATGCCGTAAGTCTCTGCAGGGATTGCCGGAACCTGCACGACCGGCTTGGCCAGCCACAGCCTAGCCATCGCGTCCGGCACCACCGGCCCGCCATGGCCATTGCCCACCCCGATCATGAAGCGCAGGTATTTCGCCATATCGGGCAGGGTGGAGGCAACCGAGCCGGCGCCGAGCGCGGCATCCCCCCAAGGCGCCGGAGCCAGAGCGACGCGATCGCCGCCGCGGCGGTCGGGCCGCAGCGGGCTATAGCTTGCGGGAAATCGCGTGCGGTCCCGCCATGGGATGATGCCGTGCGTCGCGGCCATCCCCAAGCGCGCGCACACCCGCGTTTCGATGCTGCGCGCCAACGGCACGCCCTCGATGCGCGCAATCATGGTCCCGAGCAGATCATAGCCGGTGTTGCTGTACGACCAGTGCGAACCAGCCGCAAAACCACGCCAGAGCTTGCCGCCATCAGGCTGAAATTGCGGGGCAAAGTCCGGCAACCCGGTGGTATGATCGAGCAAGCCGCGGATGGTGAAGGCGCCGTCATCGGGCAGCGGTGCCTCTGGCAGGACGCTGCGGATGTCGGCTTCCAGGTCGATCTTGTGCTCCGAAGCCAATTGCAGGCAGATCGCCGCGACAAAGGATTTGCTGATCGAACCGATCTGCCACAGGTCATCGGGCCGCAGGGGCTCGGTCCTTTCGAAGTTGCGGTGGCCGGAATGGATGAGTGCCGTGAACCCGCCATCGACAACGACCATGCCCATTGCCGGCAGGCCGAAGTGGCGGCGATGATCCTCCAGATACCCGGCGATGGCTGTCAGCGCCGATCGCTGCGCCGGCGTCGCACCTGCGGCGATGATGCTGGCCCTGGCAATTCCCGGGCCGACCAATGCCGCAGCGCCACCACCAAGGAACAGGCGTCGGTCGATCGGCATGGCATCCCCCAATTGCGGCCCATTGGCACCGCACCGCATCAGCGTGTGCGGGAAGCCTCGGCCCGTCAACCGTGCCGCAAGGATCAGGCTTTTGCCAGCATCCTGCGCCGGCGAAGCACTGCGCCGGTCAGCCCGAAGCCGGCGATCAGCATGGCCCAGCTGGCTGGTTCGGGCACGGTGCCGACACCGGTGATATGCGCCACCTGGCGAAAAATGGCGGCCTGGATCGGTGCGATCGGGTGGACGCCATCGACAGAGAAATAGCCGCTGCAGTCGATCGAATGGGTGATGGGGTCGGGCGTGCGGTGGTCAAAGCAATTGCCCGCCTGGGTGAAAGGCGCGACACCATATTGCGCCGGATTGGCAACAAGGCCCCTGAAGAAGTCGAGATAGCTGAAGCGCAGCAGGTCGGTGCCCGGGGCCAGCACGGCGCCGTCGAGCGCAGTCTGCAACTGGGCATCCAAGCCCGGATAGGCCGGCGAGACATTGGGGATGCCGGTGACGAGGATATGCTCGGCGCCAAGTGCACTCAGCGTTTGGACGGCGCCAACAAAGGTGCCGATGATGTTGGCGGCATAGGCCGATGCGCTGGGGAAGCCGCTGTAGTCGCCCGCATTCAGTGCAAATACGTCGTTGCCGCCGAAATTGAGGACATACAGCCCGTTCGGATCGACGGCGTGCCCCGCGAGATAGCCGCCGAGCTGGATCGTCAGGTCAGGGACAAGGCCGCCCGGCTGTGCCGCACGGGCGCCGCCAAAGGCATAGTTGCTGCCGCCCGCAAGCGACGGCGTCGTCAGCGTGCCATACAGGCGCTGGCTCAGCAGATCGGTGTAATCGGGTCCGTTGGTGAAGCGACCCATGAAATAACCGGCCGAGGGCGGATTGTAGATGCCGCCGGTGGCAAGGAATATGTTGCCGGCATCGACCAGACTATCGCCGAATATGTACAGCGCCGATGGCCGGTAGCCTGCGGCCTGTGCAGGTGCCATGGCCATCAGACCGGCAGCGACACATGACAGTAACAATGCCTGGCGCATGGATCATTTCCCCATCTTCGACTTGCTTGTTGGGACTATACTTGCCGATTTGCCTGTGTGCCAGCCGGTTTCGGGCGGGCCCGGGAAAACCGCCGCCCATACCGATCAGACCCCTTCGACAAGACCGATGCGGCAGCGTAAACAGCGGCCAAATCTGAAAGAGTGTGGAAGATCATGGCAGGCAGGTATTTCGGCACCGATGGTATTCGCGGCCTGACCAACACCCCCCCGATGACGGCGGCGATGGCGATGAAGGTGGGCCAGGCGGCGGGAACACGCTTCCTGCGGGGTGGGCACCAGCACAGGGTCGTTGTCGCCAAGGACACCCGGCTGTCGGGCTACATGATGGAATCGGCGCTGACGGCGGGCTTCACCTCGGTCGGCATGGATGTCATCCAGATCGGCCCGATCCCGACGCCGGCGGTGGCCATGCTGACACGGTCGCTGCGCGCCGACCTGGGGGTGATGATCTCTGCCAGCCACAACCCGTTTCATGACAATGGCATCAAGCTGTTCGGGCCCGATGGCTATAAGCTGTCGGACGAGGATGAGGCCGAAATCGAGAGGCTGATCGATGCCGAAATCCCGCTTGCCGAGCCGCGCGCCATCGGCCGGGCGCGCCGCATCGAGGATGCCCGCGGACGCTACATCCACTTCGCCAAATCGACCTTCCCCGAAAAATCACGGCTCGATGGCCTGAAGGTCGTCGTCGATTGCGCCCATGGCGCTGCCTATGCGGTCGCCCCGGAGGCGCTGTGGGAACTGGGCGCCGAAGTCGATGCCATCGGCGTTTCGCCCAACGGTTTCAACATCAACGACCAGATGGGCAGCACCCATCCCCGGGCCTTGCAGATGCGCGTGCTCGAAACCGGCGCCGATATCGGCATCGCGCTGGATGGCGACGCCGACCGGCTGATTGTCGTCGACGAAAAGGGCCAGGTTGTCGACGGTGACCAGCTGATGGCGCTGATCACCCTGCGCGCCGCCGCCGACGGCACGTTGAAGGGCGGCGGCCTGGTGGCGACGGTGATGTCGAACCTGGGGCTGGAGCGCCTGCTGGACCGACAGGGCCTGACCTTGCACCGTGCGGCGGTGGGCGACCGCAACGTGCTGGAGATGATGCGCGCCGGCGGCTTCAACATCGGTGGCGAGCAATCGGGGCATCTCATCCTCGCCGATCATTCGACGACCGGCGACGGACTGGTGGCGGCGTTGCAGGTGCTGGCGGCGCTGGTCGCCACCGGCAAGCCGGCGAGCGAAGTGCTGCACCTGTTCGACCCGCTGCCGCAATTGCTGAAAAGCGTGCGCTTTACCGGCAAGCCGCTCGACAGCGACAAGGTCAAGGCGGTGATCGCCGATGGCGAGGCGCGGTTGAACGGCCGCGGCCGGCTGCTGATCCGCAAATCGGGCACCGAACCGGTGATAAGGGTGATGGCGGAGGGTGACGACAAGGCTTTGGTCAAGGCCGTCGTCGAGGACATTTGCGCGGCGGTGGTTGCGGGGTGATTTCGGCACAACCGCGCATCCTTGTCATCGCCGGGTCCGACAGCGGTGGCGGAGCCGGCATCCAGGCCGATATCAAGACGGTGACGTGTCTTGGCGGTTACGCGATGACCGCCGTTACCGCCGTGACCGTGCAGAATACCCTGGGGGTCAGCGGCATCCACGCCATTCCGGCGGCGATTGTCGCGGCCCAGATCCGGGCTTGCATCGACGACATCGGCATCGATGCCGTCAAGATCGGCATGATCGGGTCGGCGGAGACGGTGGCGGCGGTCGCCGATGCACTGGCAGATATCAGGGTACCGGTCGTCCTCGACCCGGTGATGGTGGCGAAGGGCGGCGCGAGTCTGCTGGGCGACGAGGCGGCGGCGATGCTTTTCGAACGATTGCTGCCGATGGCGACAGTCGTGACGCCGAACACGCCCGAACTGGCGGCGCTGACCCATACCGATATCGAGGATGCCGCCGACGCATTGCTGGCAGCACAGGAACTGCTGTTGCGCGGACCAAGGGCAGTGCTTGCCAAGGGCGGCCATCTGCCCGGCGAGCTGCTCACCGACTGGCTGGTGACGCGCGGCGGGCATCGCGCGTTCACCGGTCCGCGTATCGAGACGCGACATACCCATGGCACCGGCTGCACGCTGGCGAGCGCCTTGGCCTGCGGCCTTGGTGCGGGGATGGCGCTGGAGGACGCGGTGGCGCAGGCCCGGGCGTTCGTTGCGCAAGGCATTGCACGCGCCCCGGGCTTTGGCGGCGGGCACGGGCCATTGGGCTTCTGGCCGCTGGCGTGAGCGGGCCGGGCGACTTTGCGTGGGAGCAGCGATTCCCCGGCCGCATCGCCGGAGTCGACGAAGCGGGCCGTGGGCCGTGGGCAGGGCCAGTGGTCGCGGCGGCGGTCGTGCTCGATCGCAGCTGCTGCCCGGCGGGGCTCGATGACAGCAAGAAGCTCAGCGCAGGCTCGCGTGAACGGCTGCACGGCGAACTGCTGGGCTGCGCGGTTATCGGCATCGGCATGGCCAGCGTCACCGAAATTGACGGCCTCAACATCCACTGGGCGACGATGCTGGCAATGGAGCGCGCGGTGGCGGGGCTCGGCTGCGCGATCGATCATGTGCTGGTCGATGGCAACCGGCTGCCGCGCTGGTCACACCCCGCCACCGCCATTGTCGGCGGCGATGCCTTGTGCTGGTCGATTTCGGCGGCCTCGATCATTGCCAAGGTGACGCGCGACCGGATGATGTCGGCGCTGGATGCGGAATGTCCCGGCTATGGCTGGGGGCGCAACAAGGGCTATGGCACCGCCGTCCATGCTGCGGCGCTGGCCGCGCTTGGGGTTACCCACCACCACAGGCGCTCGTTCGCACCCGTCGCGAGGCGGCTTGTCGAGGCTGGCTGAGGAAAGTGCGCCGACAGAGTCTTTTGGGCAACACGCCACCCATGGGGGCAGGGCGCCCGCCAAGACTCAACCCCTAGCGTCGGTCCTCCAAAATCCAGATACTTCGGCCAATGCCTTGATTCAACGCCGAATCCCTGGGCCATTGACGCCGAGTAGCGACTGACTCAAAGGCGATTCCACGGCATTTCCACCGGGGGCAAAGTGCAGACCGATCACACCAGCACGACCGGCATCATCAGGGATGGTCTCATCAAGGACCGCATCATCCTGGGTGATTGCATCGCCGCGATGAATGCCATGCCCGAAGGCTGTGCCGACCTCGTGTTCGCCGATCCGCCGTACAACCTCCAGCTCCAGCAGAATTTGCACCGCCCCGAAGGCGGCAAGGTCGCTGCGGTGGATGACGAATGGGACAAATTTTCCAGCCTCGCGACCTATGACGAATTCACCCGGGCCTGGCTGAAAGCGGCGCGGCGGATCCTGAAGCCGGATGGTGCCATCTGGACGATCGGCAGCTACCACAACATCTTTCGCGTCGGCGCCGCCCTGCAGGACGCCGGCTACTGGATTCTCAACGATATCGTCTGGCGCAAGGCCAACCCGATGCCGAACTTCAAGGGCACCCGGTTCACCAACGCCCATGAGACGCTGATCTGGGCGTCGAAATCCGAGAATTCGCGCTACAAGTTCAACTATCACGCCATGAAGGCGATGAACGACGAGCTGCAGATGCGGTCGGACTGGCTGATCCCGATCTGCACCGGCGGCGAGCGACTGAAAACCGATGGCGTCAAGGCGCATCCGACGCAAAAGCCCGAGGCGCTGCTGTATCGGGTGCTGCTCGCCTGCACGGAACCTGGCGACCTGGTCGTCGATCCGTTTTTTGGCACCGGCACCACCGGTGCCGTCGCAAGGCTGCTCGGCCGCCATTACATCGGTATCGAACGCGAAGAAAAATATGTCGCCGTGGCGGAAAAGCGCATCGCCGGGCTGCTGCCACTGTCGGGCGGCAACATGCCGGGGTCTATTTGGGCGGTTTCACAGGGCAAGCGCGCCGAAACCCGTATCCCGTTCGGGTCGCTGGTGTCGTCGGGGCTCGTCCAGCCCGGCACCTGCCTGACCGACCCCAGCCGCCGCCACGCAGCCCGCGTGCGGGCCGATGGATCGCTTGAAATGGGCACCAAGACCGGATCGATCCACCAGCTTGGCGCCGCGGCGCAGGGCCTGCCCAGTTGCAACGGCTGGACTTTCTGGCACACCGAGGAAGCCGGCAAGCTGGTACCGCTGGATGCCAAGCGCGACGTCTATCGCGCCAGCGTCAGCGAGGCAGGGTGACGCAAGCCGGCCAGGCCAGGCAATGTCATAATTCCGTTGGCAGCGACCGTGTTGACCAGCTAAAGCACCTCCATCCCGCAATGGAGCATGCATATGTATCGGTCCTTTCTCCTCGGCGCTTCGGCGCTCGCTCTCGTCGCCGCCCCGGTTTCCGCAAAGCGCGTTTCCAAGGCTGCCGCGTCCCACCCCGTCGCCAAGGCCGCCAACGCACCGACCTATGGCACGTTCGGCTATGACGAAGCCGGCATGAACCGCAGCGTGCTGCCCGGCAATGATTTCGTGGAATACGCCAACGGCACCTATCTCAAGACCCTCGAAATTCCTGCCGACCGATCGAACTATGGCATGTTCACCAAGCTGCGTGACCTCAGCCAGGAGCGTACACGCACCATCATCGAGGCAGCGGCCGCCCAAAAGGACGCGCCCAAGGGTAGCGAGACCCAGAAGGTCGGCGATTTTTATGCCAGCTACATGGATGAAGCCGGCATCGAGGCCAAGGGCCTGGCCCCGCTGGCGCCCGCCTTCGCCGAAATCACCGCGATCAACGACCGGGTTGCACTGGCAAGGGTGATGGGCGAGGCGGCGCGCAAGGGCATCGACATGCCGATCGGCATGGGCCCGCAGTCGGATCTGAAGAACCCCGATGCCATGGCGGTCTATGTCGGCCAGGGCGGGCTTGGCCTGCCGGACCGCGATTACTACCTCGACGAGAAGAACCCCAAGTTCGCCGAAGTCCGCACCAAATACGTCGCGCACATCGAAAAGATGCTGACGCTGGCCGGCGTCGCCGACGCCGCCGCCAAGGCCAAGGCGATCTATGACCTCGAACACAAGATCGCGACAGTCCACTGGAGCCAGGTCGAACAGCGCCAGGTTGAAAAGCTGTACAATCCGGTCGCCCGCGACGCCATCGATGCCGGTTATCCCGGTCTCGACTGGACCGCGATGCTGACCGCGTCGGGCGTCGCCAGCCAGCCACAGTTGATCATCACCCAGCCCAGCGCCATCAGCGGCACCGCCAAGCTGATCGCCAGCGAACCGCTCGATACCTGGAAGGCGTATCTGACCTTCCGAACCCTGGAGAGTGCAGCGCCGCTGCTGCCCAAGGTCTTTGTCGACGAGAATTTTGCGTTCAACGGTACGGTCCTCAACGGCCAACCGCAGATCCAGCCGCGTTGGAAGCGCGCCGTCGATGCCACGTCGGAGAACCTGGGTGAAGCTGCCGGCAAGCTGTATGTCGCCAAATACTTCCCGCCGGCGGCAAAGGCCAAGGCCGATGAACTGGTTCACAACATCATCGCCGCAATGGACAACCGCCTTGCAAACCTGACGTGGATGGACCCGAAGACCAAGGTGGAGGCGCGTGCCAAGCTGGCCGCGTTTACCCCCAAGATCGGCTACCCGGACAAATGGCGGGACTATTCGAAGCTCGAGGTCGTTCGCGGCGATGCGCTGGGCAATCAACTGCGCGCTACCGAGTTCGAGTACCAGCGCAACCTCGACAAGATCGGCAAGCCGATCGATCGCAGCGAGTGGGGCATGACCCCGATGACGGTCAACGCCTATGCCAACCCGCTGTGGAACGAGATCGTCTTCCCCGCCGCGATCCTGCAGCCACCGTTCTTTGATCCCAACGCCGACGCAGCGGTCAATTACGGCGGCATCGGCCTCGTCATCGGCCATGAAATCAGCCATCATTTCGACGATCAGGGCCGCAAGTTCGATAAGTTCGGCAAGCTGGCGGATTGGTGGACCGCGCAGGACATCGCCCGTTTCAAGGTGCTGACGGACAAGGTCGTCAAGCAGTATGCCGCTTATGAACCCTTGAAGGGCAGCCATGTGAACGGCGAACTGACGCTGGGGGAAAACATGGCCGACCTCGCCGGGGTCAATGTTGCCTATGACGCCTACCACAAGGCGCTCGGCGGCAAGACGGCCCCTGTCATCGACGGCTTTACCGGTGACCAGCGCTTCTTCCTCGGCTTTGCCCAGGTCTGGCGGCAGAAGTATCGTGATCCGGCGCTGCTGCGTGGCCTGACCACCGATCCGCACACGCCCGGGCATTACCGCCCGTATGTGTCGCGCAACCTCGATGCCTGGTACACGGCGTTCAACGTCAAGCCTGGCGAAAGCCTGTACCTGGCACCGGCTGACCGGGTGAAGGTCTGGTAGCCCATCGCGTCTATTATCGACCTGTCGGGCTCGGTTGCGGCCCGGGTTGCGGGTCACCCCTTGCGGGTGGCCCGCAGCGTTTTGCCCTGGTCGAGGTGCTGCAACGCGGCCAGCCATCGCGCGTGGTGGCAACCGACAGCATCGATCCCGCCATCCTTGCGACGCTGACGGCACCCCGGCCACAGATTGCCGGCTTGCCGCGGGATCGCACCGCGGTGATGGGAATTCTGAACGTCACCCCGGACAGTTTTTCCGATGGTGGCCGCCATGCTGCGCCGGATGTAGCGGTCGCGGCGGCGCAGGCCATGGCGGCGGCGGGGGCGGACATCATCGATGTCGGCGCCGAATCGACCCGGCCGCGTGCACCGCATGTCGATACCGCCACGGAGGCTTCGCGGCTGTCGGCAGTGATGCCGGGGCTGGCGGGGCTCAACTGGTCGATCGACACCCGCAAGGCCGCAATCATGGCGTTGGCGGTCGATGCAGGGGCGGCGCTGGTCAACGAAGTTTCGGCGCTCGGCCATGATGCCGATGCACTGGCGCTGGTGGCGGCGCGCGGCACGCCCGTGGTGCTGATGCACGCGCAGGGGACGCCCGACACCATGCAGGACGCGCCGCGCTATGGCGACGCACTGCTCGATGTCTATGACTGGCTGGAGGCACGCATCGCCACGTGCATCGCCGCCGGCATCGATCGCACCCGCATCATCGCCGATCCCGGCATCGGCTTTGGCAAGGACGTGTCGCACAACCTGGCGTTGCTGCGCGGTTTGACGCTGTTTCACGGGCTGGGGGTGCCGCTTTTGCTGGGGGCGAGCCGCAAGCAGTTGATCGCGCGCCTCGCGGCAGGCGTGGCGCCGGATCAGCGCCTCGGGGCAGGAGTGCAGCCGAACCGACGCCCGGCGGCAGACGTGCCGCCGGATCAAAGACTGCCCGGCAGCATCGCGCTGGCGCTTCACGCCGCAAACTGCGGGGTGCAGTTGGTCCGTGTCCATGACGTGCCTGAGACGGTTCAGGCGCTCGCGGTGTGGCGGCAGGCGAATACCGGATGACAGCAAAGGCGTGACATCTTCACAGCCATGCTGCATCTGCTATCAAGTCGCTCCGCCGGGCAATGATTGCCGTCGGGGCGGGACTGACGCAACAATATGGCAACGGAAACCATGATGGCCAACGACGGCACCAAAAAGGGCGGATCCACCGACCACCGCGCCACCTATGACCGCTTCATGTCGGTTACCAAGTGGAGCATCATCGCAGTCGCGATCGTCCTGATCATGATGGCGCTGTTTCTCGCCTGACCTAAACGTCCTTGGGGGACAGACATGAAGATCGCCATATTGCGTGAAACCGCCGATGCAGAGCCACGCGTCGCCGCGACGCCGGAAACCGTCAAGAAACTCATTGCACTCGGCGCCACCGTTGCAGTGGAAAGCGGCGCCGGCGCAGGTGCCAACATCTCCGATGCCGCCTATGGCGATGCGGGTGCAACCGTGGGCGACCGCGGCGCGACGATCGCCGACGCCGGCCTGATCCTGGCGGTGCAGGGGCCGGCCGCTGCCGACCTGCCCGGCGTCAAGCCCGGTGCGATGCTTGCCGCCATCCTGTCGCCGTTCGCCGACCGGGCGCGCATCGACGGCTATGCCGCTGCCGGGCTGACGACGATGGCGATGGAATTGATGCCGCGCATCACCCGGGCGCAATCGATGGACGTGCTGTCGTCGCAATCCAACCTCGCGGGCTACAAATCGGTGATCGACGCGGCCGAGGCCTATGGTCGTGCTTTTCCGATGATGATGACCGCTGCGGGCACGATTTCGGCGGCGCGCGTGTTCGTCATGGGGGTCGGCGTTGCCGGCCTGCAGGCGATTGCCACGGCGCGGCGCCTCGGCGCGCTGGTTTCGGCGACCGATGTGCGCGCCGCGACCAAGGAACAGATTGAATCGCTGGGTGCCAAGGCGATCTTCGTCGAGGCCGTCAAGGGCATCGAGGGCGAGGGCAGCGGTGGTTATGCCAGCGAGATGTCGGACGAATACAAGGCGGCGCAGGCCGAGCTGGTGTCCGCGCATATCGCCAAGCAGGATATCGTCATCACCACGGCGCTCATCCCCGGCCGGCCGGCACCGCGACTGGTGTCGGACGCCCAGATCGCAACGATGCGGCCGGGCTCGATCCTCGTCGATCTGGCGGTCGAAAGTGGCGGCAACGTCGAAGGCTCGCGCCCCGGCGAAATCGTCGAGGTTCACGGTGTCAAGATCATCGGCCATCGCAACGCCGCCGGGCGCCTGGCGGCGGACGCGTCGGCGCTATATTCGCGAAACCTGTATAACTTTATCAATGCCTTCTGGGACAAGGAAGCGAAGACCGCAGCCTTTGCGCCCGACGACGACATCGTCAAGGGTGTCAAGCTAACCGAGGGCGGCAAGGTCGTCCATGAACGCCTGACGGCCGCCTGAGGAGAGACACCATGGAATTCCTTTCGATCCTCTCCATCTTCGTGATGGCCTGCTTCGTCGGCTATTATGTCGTCTGGTCGGTCACCCCGGCGCTGCACACGCCGCTGATGGCGGTGACCAATGCCATTTCGAGCGTCATTATCGTTGGCGCGCTGATTGCATCTTCGGCGGCGGCGGGTGGTTCTGAAACCTCCAAGTGGCTGGGGCTGCTGGCGGTGGTCCTGGCCAGCGTCAACATCTTCGGGGGCTTTGCCGTCACCCGGCGGATGCTCGCGATGTACAAGAAAAAAGACAAAAAGCCGGCGGCTGCAAAGTAAGCACGCGGGATAGGGGCACGATATCATGACAGCCGAAGCCGTTACCGCCACGCCCGCCTGGGCCATGCTCGCCTATCTTGTCGCGGGCGTGTTGTTCATCCTGTCGCTGCGCGGACTTTCATCGCCGGAATCGAGCCAGCGCGGCAACCGCAACGGCATGATCGGCATGGCCATCGCGGTCATCACGACGCTGGTCCTGCACGGTGTCGGCCTGCCGCTCATCCTCGGCGCCATCGCCATCGGCGGTTCGATCGGCTGGTTCATCGCCCAGAAGATCAAGATGACCGCGATGCCCGAACTTGTGGCGGGCTTCCACAGCCTTGTCGGCATGGCCGCCGTGCTGGTCGGCTGTGCGGCCTATCTCAACCCGGCGGCATTCGGCATCCTCGACGCCGCCACCGGAGAAATCCATGCGGTCAGCCGTATCGAGATGGGGCTTGGCGTCGCCATCGGTGCAATCACCTTCTCGGGTTCGGTCATCGCCTTTCTCAAGCTTTCGGGGCGGATGGGCGGCAACCCGATCATGCTCCCCGGTCGCCACATCATCAACCTGGGGCTTCTGGTCGGCATCCTCGGCCTCGTCGGCTATTTCGTCACCGACCAGAGCCCCTGGGTGTTCTTCACCATCACCGGGTTGAGCTTCATCATCGGCTTTCTGCTGATCATCCCGATCGGCGGGGCGGACATGCCGGTCGTCATCTCGATGCTCAACAGCTATTCGGGCTGGGCCGCCGCGGCGATGGGTTTCACCCTGCAGAACACCGCGATGATCATCACCGGGGCCCTTGTCGGCTCATCGGGCGCGATTCTCAGCTACATCATGTGCAAGGCGATGAACCGCAGCTTCATCAGCGTCATCGCCGGCGGCTTCGGCGCGGCGCCGGAAGCGGCGGGCGGCAAGGGCGGCGGCGTCCAGAAGGCCTACAAGGCCGGGTCGGCCGAAGATGCTGCCTTCATCATGCAAAACGCCGAAAGCGTCATCATCGTGCCAGGCTATGGCATGGCCGTCAGCCAGGCGCAGCACGCGCTGCGTGAAATGGGCGACCTGCTCAAGAAGGAAGGCGTCAAGGTCAGCTATGCCATCCACCCCGTCGCCGGGCGGATGCCGGGCCACATGAACGTCCTGCTCGCCGAAGCCAACGTACCATATGACGAGGTCTTCGAACTCGAGGACATCAACAGCGACTTTGCCCAGGCCGACGTCGCCTTTGTCATCGGCGCCAACGATGTCACCAATCCCGCCGCCAAGACCGACAAGACGTCACCCATCTACGGCATGCCGGTTCTCGACGTCGAAAAGGCCAAGACCGTGTTGTTCATCAAGCGCTCGATGGGCGGGGTGGGTTATGCCGGCGTCGACAACGAGGTGTTCTACATGGATAACACCATGATGCTGCTGGCCGATGCAAAGAAGATGGTCGAAACCATCGTCAAGGCGCTGGGGCACTAGACCCCGTTGCGCCGAGGGCGGTTTCAGCCGACCGCCTTCTCGCTCCACAGCTTAGGCAACCGCGCCTTGAACGCCACCAGCTTGGGCGCATCGTTTATGACGATGTACGGGTAGTCCGGGTTCAGTTTCAGAAAATTCTGGTGATAGGCTTCTGCGGGATAGAAGGTCTTTCCAGCCTCGATGGTGGTGACGATCTTGCCCGGCCAGACCTTTGCGGCGCCGAGCTGCGCGATATAGGCCCGCGCCAGTTTCGCCTGCTCCGGAGTCTGCGCGAAGATCGTGCTCCGGTACTGGCTGCCGCTGTCGGGGCCCTGGTGATTCAGCTCGGTCGGATTGTGCGCAACCGAGAAGAACACCCGCAGCAACGTGCCATAGCTGACCATGGCCGGGTCATATTTGACCTCGACCGATTCCGCATGGCCCGTCAGGCCACTGCCGACGACTTCATAATGTGCCGTAATCGCCGCGCCGCCGGCATAGCCCGAGCGCACCGAGCGCACCCCGGCAACATGTTCAAACACCGCTTCGACGCCCCAGAAACAGCCGCCGGCGAACACCGCCGTCTGCAGCGGGCCGGTCTTCAACTGTGCGTCGGTGGCGGCAACCGGCGCAACGACGGTCGGCTCCGCCGCGGTGGCAAGGTTGGTGAGTGCAGCGCCGGCCAGCAACGCACCGGCGGCAAGAAGATACACGGGTTTCACCGGATCAGGCCTTGCTGGGAGTGAAGGTCATGGCGACACCGTTCATGCAATAGCGCAGGCCTGTCGGCCTCGGCCCGTCATCGAAGACATGGCCGAGATGGCCGCCGCAGCGCGCGCAATGGACTTCGGTGCGCGCCATCAGGAAGCTGGTGTCGGTAGTGGCGCCGATGGCATTGGGCAGCGGTGCCCAAAAGCTCGGCCAGCCGGTGCCGCTGTCGAACTTGGTTTTCGATGCAAACAGCGGCAAAGCGCAGCCCTTGCAGGCAAACGTGCCGGCACGGTGCTCCTCGTTAAGCGGGGAGGTGAAGGCCCGTTCGGTGCCTTCCTCCCGCAGAACGGCATAGGCGGCTGGCGAAAGCTTCGCCCGCCATTGCGCTTCGGTGAGCACATAGGAGAATTTTTTCGTGGCCGCCGCCAGCGCCGGCTGTTCGGTGAAACGCAGGAAGGGCAAGGCGGCAACGCCCCCGAGCCCGGCGACGACGAAGGTGCGGCGACTGATCATGCCTTCCTATACGCGGGCCGCGGCCAAAAGGTTACGATGCGCCGCGGGACTCAGCGACGCATCGCCAGCCATGCCTTGCCCTGCGTTCCGGCCAGCGCAACAAGATCGCCGAGCGTTTCGTTGACATCGATCAGGTGCAAGCCCCAGCTTTCGACGATCTTGCCATCATAGACGACATCGCCGCCGATCCTGTCGGTACGTGGGTCTGTGGCATCGGCTTCGGTGCGCACGGCGAGCACATGGGCGCCGCCGGGCGCCAGGCATTCGGCGGACAGCAAGCCGGGCAGGGCGACGAACGGGGTCTTCACCACGGCACCCCTGGCCCATTCCACCGGCGGCGCGGCGTTGTCGACGATGGCAGCCCCGTTCGGCAACATGGCACGAAGCGTCGCCCGGCCCCCTCCGAGTGCCGCCGGATTGGTGCATGCCACCTCCATGCCCGGCACTGCCGTTCGGCCAAAGCGGCTGTCTGCCGGCGGTATCATCCCGTCGCGAAACGATACCCAGGCCAGCACACATCCCGTCTGGCTGGCGGCGTGGCAGAGCGGCGTCGATTTCAGGTCACCGCCGACGTCCTTGCCGATCGGCACCAGGACATTGTTGCCCGGCAGATATGCGGAAATCACCTGTGCAGCGACCGGCCGTCCTTCGATGGCGTTTTGCAGCAGCGCCTTCAGCAGCCCGCTGCCCTGGCTGTGACCGATCAGGATGACACCCCGGCCCTTGTTGTCGCGGGCGAGATAATCGGCCCAGGCGGCGGCGACATCGCGATAGGCCATGACACGGTCCGCCGTCGTGGCGCGCCCGGCGAGAACGTCGCGCAACGCCTTCAGCGTGACCTGGCGATACATCGGCGCAAAGGTCCGGCAGACGCTGCGGAAGGCGGCGAACTGGACCTTTGCGACGTTGGTTTCGGCGGCATGGGCAATCATGTCGCTATTGTCGGTCTGGTCGGTCGAGACGGTGGGATAGACATAGAAACAGTCGATGCCCGGGCCAGTGCGGGGCACCGCCCCCGGTTCCACCTGTGTTTTGCCATTGGCGGCGACGCTGGTGACGGCGGTGTCGCCGCCGCATGCATCGGCGCGGCCGGGACGACACAGCCAGTTTGCGTCCTGCGTATAATCCGGTGCGCCATAGGCCGCTGGGGCCTGGGCAACGACCGGCGCCGACAGCAGCGCGGCGACCATTGCGACGACGTGCGTCAAACGCATCCTACCAGCCCTCGACCAGCTTTGGCGACACGGCCATGCCCATGCGCTCAAGGCTCGCAGCGATGCGGGCGCGGCCGGCGTCATGTTCGGCCCAGAACATCGGCCCGCCGCGGTACACGGGCCAGCCATAGCCGTTGATCCAGACGATATCGATGTCGCTGGCGCGCTGCGCCATGCCCTCGGCGAGGATCTTGGCGCCTTCGTTGACCATCGGATAAAGGCAGCGTTCGAGGATTTCCGCGTCGTCGATCTCGCGGCGGTTGATGCCCTTTTCCGCCGCATAATCGAGGATGATCTTTTCAGCGACAGGCGAGGGCGTGCGGTTGCGGGCCTCGTCATAATCGTAGAAGCCGTGGCTGTTCTTCTGGCCGCGCAGCCCTGCCTCGCAAAGCCGGTCGCGCACGGTAACGCCCTTCGATGTATCGGCCGACCAGCCGATATCGAGACCGGCGAGATCGGCCATCTGGAACGGCCCCATCGGGAAGCCGAATTCGGTCAGCACACGATCGACATCGGCGGGCCTCGCCCCTTCGAGGATCAGCTTGTTGGCCTGTTCCTGCCGCGCGCCGAGCATGCGGTTGCCGATGAAACCGTGGCAGACGCCCGAAACGACGCCGATCTTGCCGATTGCCTTGCCGGTCGCCATGGCCGTGGCGAGCACGTTCGGCGCCGTCTTGGCGCCGCGCACGACTTCGAGCAACCGCATGACATTGGCGGGTGAAAAGAAGTGCATGCCGACGACGCTTTCAGGCCGCGACGTGCTTGCGGCGATCTCATCGACGTTCAGGTAGCTGGTGTTGGACGCAAGGATCGCGCCGGGCTTGGCGATGGTGTCGAGCCGCCCGAAAATCTGCTTCTTGATGTCCATGTTCTCAAACACGGCTTCGATGATGAGGTCGGCCTGGCCAAGATCTTCGAGTGCCAGCGTCGGCGTCAGCCGGGCCATCCGCGCTTCGACTTCCTCCATGCTGAAGCGGCCCTTTTTGGCGCTGTTCTCGTAATTGCGCCGGATCGTGGCGACGCCGCGGTCGAGCGCGTCCTGTTTCGTCTCGACGATCGTCACCGGGATGCCGACCGACAGGAAGTTCATGGCGATGCCGCCGCCCATGGTGCCGGCGCCGATGATGCCGACCGATTTGACCGGCAACAGCTCGGCCTTGGGGTCGAGCCCGTCGATCTTGGCGGCCTGTCGCTCGGCAAAGAACACATGGCGCTGCGCCGTCGATTGCAGGCCGCCCATCAGCTTGATGAATTCGGCGCGTTCGACCTTCATGCCATCCTCGAACGGCAGGGCGACCGCGGCCTCGATGCACTTGATGTTGGCTTCGGGGGCGTCAAAGCCCTTGAAGGCGCGGGCGTTGGCAGCGCGAAACGCGGCGAACACCGGTGCCAGCGACGCGGCATCGCCGCCGAGCCGCGAATTGTCGTCGCGAACGCGCTTCAGGGGACGGCCTTCGGCAACGACCTGCCGTGCGAACGCCACGGCACCGGCGGTCAGGTCACCATCGACGATTGCATCGACGAGGCCCGATGCCAGTGCATCCTTCGCCCCCATCTGGGCGCCGCTGGTGACCATTTCGAGGGCCTTTTTCGCACCGACGATGCGCGGCAGGCGCTGGGTGCCGCCAGCGCCGGGCAACAATCCCAATTTGACCTCGGGCAGCCCGAACTTCGCTTTGGCGTCGCTGACCCGGTAGTGGCAGGTCAAGGCAACTTCGAGGCCGCCGCCAAGCGCCGTGCCGTGGATGGCGGCGACAACGGGAACGCGCCCACCCTCCATGTTATCCATGACCGCGTGCAGCGACGCGCCGCGCGGCGCCTTGCCGAATTCACTGATATCGGCACCGGCAATGAAGGTGCGCCCGGCGCAGACCAGCACCACCGCCTTCACCCCCGCATTGGAGCCGATGGCGGCAAACGCCCCGGCGAGGCCGTCGCGAACATCGGCGGACAAGGCGTTCACCGGCGGCGAATCGATGGTGACGATGGCGATCTCGCCGTCGCGACCCAGGGCGACGACGTTATTGATGGCGATAGTGTCGGTAGGCATTCTGCTCTCCCCAGAGGCACGACTGAAAGCGTGATTTGTCCCGTTCATAGCAGGCCCGGCGGCAGAGGCGAGGCCCGAAACAGGCTTTGCGGCTTGCCCGTCGAATCCGCCTCGGCTATCGCTTGGGGATGCAGACGCGCACCGCCATCAAGGGCCTGTTCTACCGCGCCGTGCCGCCGGCGTTGTGCATCCTGCTGATCGGATATTTCGTCTTCCACGCCGTCGGCGGGCCAAATGGCATCGTCGCCTGGAAAGGTTACCGCGCCGAGCGGACACAGCTCGCGGCGAAGGTATCCGCCAGCGCGGAGGCGAAGGCGGCGCTCGAGCGCGAGGTAAAGCTGCTCGACCCGCGCAAGGTCGACCCCGATCTTGCCGACGAACTGGTCCGCAAGAACCTCAATGTGGTCAAGCCGGACGAGGTCATCGTCCCGCTCGACCAGAAATAGTCCCGCATCTAAGGGCTTGAAGCGGCGGCCAGCAGGCTCCTATACGGGGGCTGAAATACCCGAAAGGCCGGCATCTTGGCTCGTTCCGCACCCGCAAAAACGCCTGCAAAGGTTGCGACCGTTCCGGAGACGCCCGGCTGGCCACGCCCTGCCGAACCGAAACGGTACAAGGCCGATGGTCCGGAACTGCTGGCGATGTATCGCGAGATGCTGTTGATCCGCCGCTTCGAGGAGCGCGCCGGCCAGCTTTACGGCATGGGAATGATTGGCGGTTTCTGCCATCTCTATATCGGCCAGGAAGCCGTTGTCACCGGGATGCAGGGCGCGTTGCGGGCAACCGATTCGGTTATTACCGGCTATCGTGATCACGGCCACATGATAGCGGCGGGGATCGACCCAAAGGTGGTCATGGCGGAGCTTACTGGGCGCGCTGCCGGCATTTCCAAGGGCAAGGGCGGCTCGATGCACATGTTCTCGGTCGAGCATGGTTTCTACGGCGGCCATGGCATCGTCGCGGCGCAGGTGCCGCTCGGCACCGGCCTGGGATTTGCCCATAAATACAAGGGCGATGGCGGCATTGCCGTGACATATTTCGGCGATGGCGCATCGAACCAGGGCCAGGTGTATGAAAGCTTCAACATGGCCGAGCTGTGGAAGTTGCCGGTCATTTATGTCATTGAAAACAATCAATATGCGATGGGCACCAGCGTCAATCGCTCGTCGTCGGAGGACCAGCTTTACCGCCGCGGCGAAAGCTTCCGGGTGCCGGGGTTGCAGGTCGATGGCATGGACGTTCTGGCCGTGCGCGGCGCGGCAGACGCTGCCGTTGCCTGGGTGCGCGCCGGCAAGGGGCCGTTGCTGCTTGAAATGAAGACCTATCGTTATCGCGGCCATTCGATGTCCGACCCGGCAAAATACCGGTCACGCGAGGAAGTGCAGGCGATGCGCGACAAGTCCGACCCGATCGAGCACGCCAAGAAGGAATTGATCGAAATGGGCGCGGCGACCGAGGCGTCGTTGAAAGAGCTTGAAAAGGACATCCGTGCCATCGTCGCCGAGGCCGCGGATTTCGCCGAACAGACCCCTGAGCCCGATGCGGCCGAACTTTATACCGATGTGCTGGTGGGGAAATACTGATGCCCGAAATCAAGCTCCCCGCGATGTCGCCGACGATGGAAGAAGGCACGCTGGCCAAATGGCTGGTCAAGGAAGGCGACACCGTCAAGCCAGGCGACGTCCTTGCCGAGATCGAGACCGACAAGGCGACGATGGAACTGGAAGCCGATGAGGGCGGGGTGGTGTCGAAGCTTCACGTCGCCGCGGGGTCGGAAGGCGTCAAGGTCGGGACGCTGATCGCGACGATTGCGGGGGAAGGCGAGGAGGCTGCCGCTCCTGCTGCTCCTCTCCCGCTCGCGGAAGGGGCCGGGGGTGGGAAGTCTCCCCCGCCAGCACCGGCCGCCCCGGCAGAAGCGCCCAAGCCGGCGCCTGTCGCCAAGGATTCCCCACCCCCAGCCCCTCCCGCGAGCGGGGCAGAAACGATGCACCGCCAGACCGTCCGCGAGGCCCTGCGCGACGCCATGGCCGAGGAAATGCGCACCACGCCCGAAGTCTTCGTGATGGGCGAGGAGGTTGCCGAATACCAGGGCGCCTACAAGGTCACGCAAGGGTTGCTGGAGGAATTCGGCGCCACCCGGGTCGTCGATACGCCGATCACCGAATATGGTTTCGCCGGGCTCGGCACCGGCGCGGCGATGGGCGGGCTGCGGCCAATCGTCGAGTTCATGACCTTCAATTTCGCCATGCAGGCGATCGACCACATCATCAATTCGGCAGCCAAGACCAATTACATGAGCGGCGGCCAGATGCGCTGCCCGATCGTGTTTCGCGGTCCCAACGGCGCCGCCTCGCGGGTGGCGGCGCAGCACAGCCAGAACTACGGGCCCTGGTATGCCAGCGTGCCGGGGTTGGTGGTGATCGCGCCCTACAGCGCCGCTGATGCGAAGGGCTTGCTGAAAAGCGCCATCCGGTCCCCCGACCCGGTGGTGTTCCTCGAAAACGAACTGCTCTACGGTCAGAGCTTCGACGTGCCTGAAGGCGATATCGCGGTGCCGATCGGCAAGGCATCGGTGGTGCGGTCCGGCAAGGACGTGACGGTGGTGAGCTATTCGATCGGCGTAGGCGTGGCGCTGGAGGCAGCCAAGATCCTCGCCGAACAGGGCATCGACGCCGAAATCGTCGATTTGCGCACGCTGCGGCCATTGGATAGCGCGACGGTGCTGGCATCGCTGAAAAAGACCAACCGCATGGTCGTCGTGGAGGAAGGCTGGCCAACTTGCTCGATCGCGTCGGAGATCATCGCCATCGCAATGGAGCAGGGCTTCGACGACCTAGACGCGCCGGTGCTGCGGGTGACCAATGTCGATGTGCCGCTGCCCTATGCGGCGAATCTGGAGAAGTTGGCGCTGTTGAAGGTCGAGGATGTGGTGACGGCGGCGAAGAAGGTTTGCTACCGGTGAGGCTGGCTCCGTTTTTTTCCACGCCGTTCGCGTCGGGCGATTTGTGCACAAATCGCGTTGTTCTGGCAGTGCTAGCAGCTGCGATTGTGGCACCGATAGTGTTTTATTTTACGGTATCTCCCTCAACTGTTCTACACTTTCCTCCAGTGTTGTTATTCGCGCTTATTTACGGGTTTCCGATTTCGCTGGTGGCTACCGTAATAGCCCTACCCGTCGTTCTTTATGTCGGAAGAATTTTAGGTTTTAGTCCTGCTCTGGCTGTTTTCTCAGACGCGCTTGGCGGACCTGGAGTTGGTCTCATCGTTGTTGGTTGGACGGGAAAGCCGAAAGACATTGCCGTAGTGTTTGCCGCGATTTTGGCTGGTCTCTTTGCCGGCTCGGTTGCTGGGCTGATTGGCATAGATACAAAGAAATTGGGGAGCCGTTAATCGTGCCCATCGACATTACCATGCCTGCGCTCTCCCCGACGATGGAGACCGGCACGCTTTCCAAATGGCTGGTCAAGGTCGGCGATACCGTCAAGTCGGGCGATGTGCTTGCCGAGATCGAGACCGACAAGGCGACGATGGAGGTCGAGAGCATCGACGAAGGCACTGTTACCGAACTCGTCGTCGCGGCGGGGACGGAGGGCGTGCCGGTCGGGCAGGTGATCATGCGGTTGAGCGAGGAAGGCGAGGCGGCTGCACCCGCGAAGCAAAACGTCGATGAAGCATTCGTGCGGCGCTTGCCCAATGTGGTGGCGGAGCCGTTGCCGACCGAAGCCGACCGCAAGGCGCTGTGGGAAAAGACCGCGCCCGCAGTGGCATCGGCCCCTTCCCAACCCGCCGTTCAACCCGCAGCGCCGCAAGCCGACGCCGCACGCATCGCCGTGTCGCCCCTGGCGCGCCGCATTGCCGAAGCGCAGGGTCTCGATCTCGCCGCCGTGAAGGGCAGCGGTCCCAACGGGCGGATCGTGCGTGCGGATGTCGAAGCGGCGGCGGGCGCGGGGGCGGGAAAGGCACCGGTTGCTGCGGCCGCCGCGGCACCCCCAGCTGCGACCACGAGCCCATCCGCAACGCCGCCTGCTGCGGCCGAGGAAAAGAAGGCGGCCGCGACGCCGGCGCCGGCCGTCTCCGATATTCCGCACACGGTCGCCAGGCTCGGTGCGGTGCGCAAGATCATCGCCCGGCGCCTGACCGAGGCCAAGCAGACCATTCCGCACATCTACCTCACCGTCGATGTCCGGCTGGATGCGCTGTTGAAGCTGCGCGGCGAACTCAACGCGGCGCTGGAGCCGCGCGGCATCAAGCTTTCGGTCAACGACATGATCATCAAGGCGCTGGCGCTGGCGTTGATCGAGGTGCCGAAATGCAATGTCAGCTTCGCCGGTGACAATCTGATCAGCTACACCCGCGCCGATATCTCGGTGGCGGTGGCGGCGCCGTCCGGGCTGATCACGCCGATCATCGTTGGCGCCGATGGCAAGGCGATGTCGACGATAGCCACCGAAATGAAGGCGCTGGCGGACAAGGCCCGCGCCGGCAAGTTGCAACCGCATGAATACCAGGGCGGCACGGCGTCGCTCAGCAACCTCGGCATGTTCGGCATCAAGCAGTTCGATGCCGTGATCAACCCGCCCCAGGCGATGATCCTCGCCGTCGGCGCCGGCGAAAAGCGGGCGGTCGTGATCGACAATGCGCTCGCCATCGCCACGGTGATGAGCGTCACCGGCAGCTTCGACCACCGCGCCATCGACGGCGCCGATGGCGCGGCGCTGATGGGCGCGTTCAAGGCGCTGGTCGAGGCGCCGCTGGGGTTGGTGGCGTGACTCTTCCTGCGCCTTTGCCCTCTCCCCTTGAGGGAGAGGGCAACTCGGCGCCCTTGCGCCGAGCGGGGAGAGGGGTTTCCTCCTGCGCACACTTGACGCTCGACCGCGCCAAACAACTTCGCGTCGACATGACGGACGCTGAAACCAAGCTGTGGCGCATCCTGCGTGCAAAACGGCTCAACGCCTTCAAGCTCAGGCGCCAGCAGCCGATCGGCCCATTCATTGCCGATTTTGTTTGCCACTCGGTTTGCCTGATCGTTGAGGCAGATGGCTCGCAGCACGCCGACAGCGAAGGCGACGCCCGCAGGACAGACTGGCTGCAAGAATGCGACTATCGAGTGTTGCGCTTCTGGAATGCCGACATTCTGCTGCATCCCGATGATGTCGCGCAGGCCATCCATGCCGCTCTAACCGACCCCTCTCCCCGCTCGCGCAAGACCGCGAGTCGCCCTCTCCCTCAAGGGGAGAGGGAAGAAAGTAGCGCTCCATGACCGCTGAATCCTTCGATCTCGTCATCCTCGGCTCCGGCCCCGGCGGTTATGTCGCCGCCATCCGCGCCGCGCAGCTTGGCCAGAAGGTCGCGATTGTCGAGCGCGAGCGCCTCGGCGGAATCTGCCTCAACTGGGGCTGCATCCCGACGAAAGCCCTGCTGCGCACCAGCGAGATCTACCATTACATGCAGCACGCCGCCGATTATGGCCTCAGCGCCACCGGCATCGGCTTCGATCTCGCCAAGGTGACCGAACGCAGCCGCAAGGTCGCGGGGCAGCTCAATTCCGGCGTCAAGTCGTTGATGAAGAAGAACAAGATCACCGTGGTCGAAGGATCCGGCACGCTCACCGGGGCCACGCAGGTCACCGTCACCACCGGCGACCAGACGCGGGTTCTCGACGCCAAAAACCTCATCATCGCCACCGGCGCCCGGGCCCGCGACCTGCCCGGCGTGCCCGCAGATGGCCAGCGCATCTGGACCTATCGCCACGCCATGGTCCCGCCCGAAATGCCGACAAAGCTGCTGGTCATCGGATCAGGGGCAATCGGTATCGAATTTGCCAGTTTCTACAACGACATGGGTGCCGAAGTTACCGTTGTCGAAATGCTCGACCGGGTTTTGCCGGTGGAGGACGAGGAGGTTTCCGCCTTCATGGCCAAGACGTTGGCCAAGCAAGGCATGCGCATCCTCACCGGCGCCAAGGTGTCCGACGTCAAGCCGGGTGCCGATGCGGTCAGCGCGGTGATCACCACCGCCGATGGCAAGGCGACGACCGAAAGCTTCAGCCATGTCATCGTCGCCATCGGCATCGTCCCCAATACCGAGAACATCGGGCTGGAGGCGCTCGGCATCACCACCGATCGGGGCCACATCGTCACCGATGGCTTTGGCCGCACCGGCATCGACGGCGTATGGGCGATCGGCGATGTCACCGGCGCGCCATGGCTGGCGCACAAGGCCAGCCACGAAGGCATCATCGCCGTCGAGACGATGGCGGGCCTCCACACCCACCCGATCGACAAGGGCAACATACCCGGCTGCACCTATTCGCGCCCGCAGGTGGCGAGCGTCGGCATGACCGAGGTGAAAGCCAGGGCGGCCGGGCACGAAGTAAAGGTCGGCAAGTTCCCGTTCATCGGCAACGGCAAGGCGATCGCGCTGGGCGAGGCGGAGGGCTTTGTGAAGACGGTGTTCGATGCCGCCACCGGCGAGCTGCTCGGCGCGCACATGGTGGGTGCCGAAGTTACCGAGCTGATCCAGGGTTATGTCATCGCCCGGCAACTGGAAACCACCGAGCAGGACCTGATCCACACCGTTTTCGCGCATCCGACGCTGAGCGAGATGATGCACGAAAGCGTGCTGGGCGCCTATGGACGGGCGATCCACTTCTAGCATCGTCGCGGCGAAAGGTTCTGGAGGCCGACAATGCGGACCCGGCCGATTGCGGTGGACACCGGCGGTGCCGCCGCAAGGTCGGCGGCGGCGATGCGGCGGCTGTCCTACGACACACGAAAACGGTACGGGAGCGACGTTCTTTCTCATCGCAAACCGGCCGATTGACCGAAAGGTTTGAAAGGTCAAAACATCTGGAAGGTCAGTGAAATGCCTTCCGGGGCTGACCTTTCGATTTGGCAGCACGCCTTAGGCCTCAGGCGCCTGCCGACAATAACCCATTCAGGTCAATGACTTCGAACCGGTCTGTAGCCGGGTCGAGGACACGCAGCGTGCCATCGGCGATGCCGAAGTGGGCACCCCGCAACGTCAGCGTGCCGGCATCGACGCGCGCCGCGACGAACGGAAAGCTGCGCAGGTTATCGAGGCTCAGCCGGATCGCCGCCAGTTCGAGCACCTCCTGGGCGTCGATATCCGGGTGTGCGGCGGCGGCGGCCACGGCGGCCTCGCGGGCCGGGCCGATCATGTCCATCCAGTGATCGATAAAGCCGCCTTCACCGTGCTTGGCGCCGCCGAACTTGCCGGTAAGCGAGGCCGTGATGCCACCGCATTGGGCATGGCCCATGACGATCAGCTCGCTGACTTCGATCTGGGTGACGGCGAATTCGATGGCCGCCGATGCGCCATGGTAACCGCGATCGGTCTCGTATGGCGGGACCAGATTGGCGACATTGCGGACGACGAAGAGCGCCCCGGGGCCAGTATCGAAAATCCGGGTCGGATCGACGCGGCTGTCCGAACAGGCGATGATCATGGTGCGCGGGCTCTGCCCTTCGTTGGCGAGTGCATCGTAGCGCTGGCGCTGTTCAACATAGGGTCCGGCACGGAAGCGACGATAGCCATCTAGAAGCGCGCTGAATTCGGACATGGCGGGTGGTTAGCAGAGACACCATGGTGCGTCATCCCCGACTTTCGCGACAGGTTGGCAGCAGCCCCGCCAATCGCTATCTGGGGCGCATGAGTGAAACCCCCGCCGTCCTGCTTCGCGCCCGCAAACCTGATTGGTTGCGCGTGCGGGCGCCGACCTCGACGGCGTTTGCCGAAACCCGGGCACTGATGCGCCGGCTGAAGCTGAATACGGTCTGCGAGGAAGCCGCCTGCCCGAACATCGGCGAATGCTGGAGCCAGAAGCACGCCACGGTGATGATTCTGGGTGATACCTGCACCAGGGCCTGCGCCTTTTGCAACGTCAAGACCGGGATGCCGGGGCCGGTCGACCTGCTGGAACCGGCGCATGTCGCCGAAGCGGCGGGGGCGCTGGGGCTTGAGCATATCGTCGTGACGTCGGTCGACCGTGACGACCTGCCCGATGGCGGCGCAAGGCAGTTTGTCCGGGTGATCGAGGAACTGCGCAAGCATGCGCCAAGGACGACGATCGAGATCCTGACCCCGGATTTTCGCAACAAGGCCAAACTGGCGGTGGAGATGATCGTCGCCGCGGGGCCGGATGTTTACAATCACAACCTCGAGACGGTGCCGCGCCTGTATCCCACCATCCGTCCCGGCGCGCGCTATTATCATTCCTTGCGGCTGCTCGATCAGGTCAAGAGCCTCAACGCGCAGGTGTTCACGAAATCCGGCGTGATGGTCGGGCTGGGCGAGACGGCGCAGGAGCTGCACCAGGTGTGGGACGACATGCGCTCCGCCGGAGTCGATTTCCTCACCGTTGGCCAATATCTTCAGCCGACGCCGCGCCACGCCAAGGTCATCGAGTTTGTACCGCCGGCAACCTTCGCGGCTTATTCGCAGGTCGCCCGCTCGAAAGGCTTCCTGCAGGTGGCCGCGTCACCGCTGACCCGGTCGTCCTATCATGCCGGCGCCGACTTTGCCGAAATGCAGGCCAAGCGCCGGGCGAAAGCCGGCTGAAATGCCACGCCATGCCGAAACGCGGCGGCTGCCGTATACCCCCGACCAGATGTTCGCACTGGTGGCCGATATCGGGCGTTATGCCGATTTCTTGCCCTGGGTGCAGGCGATGCGGATCATTTCCCGGATCGAGGAAGCTGGATCCGAGGTGGTCACCGCTGATATGGTCGTCGGCTTCAAGATGGTGCGTGAACGCTTTACCAGCCGGGTGACGTTGCACCGGCCCGACCGCATCCATGTCGATTATATCTCGGGGCCATTGAAGTATCTGAAGAACGACTGGGTCTTCCGCGCCGCCCCCGGCGGTTGCGACATCGATTTCAGCGTCGATTTCGAATTCAAGAACAAGATGTTCGAACGATTGGCCGGGATGTTCTTCTCCGAAGCCTTCCGGCGCATGGTCGGTGCGTTCGAACAGCGCGCCGCTGCGGTTTACGGGGCCGCGGGGGAGCCGGCGGGTTCGCCTGCGCCCGGCATCAGCAATTCGAGTGCCACCAAGGCGGCCTGACGCCGGATTTCGCTGCGACCAAGGTCGCCGAAGTGACGGACATCGGCCACGACGACATCGGGGTCACCATCGCGCTCGGCGCGGGCAAACACCACCGTCCCCACAGGCTTCTTCGCACTACCGCCCGCCGGGCCGGCGATGCCGGTAATCGCCACCGCAATATCCGCGCCGCTGTGTTTTAACGCGCCCTGCGCCATCGCCCAGGCCACGGCAATCGATACCGCGCCAAAGGTTTCAAGGATATCCTGGTTGACGCCGATCGCTTCCATCTTGGCATCGTTCGAATAGGTGACATAGCCGCGATCGAAAACGTCGGAAGCGCCCGCAAGCTCGGTCAGGGCGGCGCTGACGAGGCCGCCGGTGCAGGATTCGGCGACGGCAACGGTGCGACCGGCGCTGCGGTTCGCATCCAGTACGCGCACGGCGGCGGCGATGAGATCGGGGTCCATGGCTTGTCTTTACGCCGGCAAACGCACGCTGGCGATGGCCTGCGCTGCCATGCCCTCGCTCCGCCCGGTAAAGCCGAGGCCTTCGGTCGTCGTCGCCTTGACGCTGACCCGCGACACGTCGACCCCGAGGATGGCGGCGATGCGATCGCGCATGGCCGGGCGGTATGGACCCACCTTTGGCCGTTCGCAGATAATGGTCAGGTCGACATGGTCGATATGTCCGCCTGCCGCCCGCACCAGGCTTGCGGCATGGGCGAGGAACTGGTCGGACGCGGCACCCTTCCAGCGCACATCGGACGGCGGAAAATGGTCACCGATGTCGCCGGCGCCGATGGTGCCGAGCAAGGCGTCGGTGATTGCGTGCAAACCGACATCCGCGTCACTGTGGCCGACAAGGCCGTGGCTGTGCGGGACCTTGATGCCACACAGCCAGACATGGTCACCCGGGCCAAAGCGGTGAACATCGAACCCGGTGGCGGCGCGCGAGGTAAGGCTGGGGGCAGTCATCGCGGCGGCTTTGGCAAAGTCCGCAGGCTCCGTCACCTTGAAAGCGCGTTCGTCACCCGGCGAAACCGCGACACGCAGCCCGGCAGCCAGCGCGATGCCGAGCTCGTCGGTGGCACCGCAGGCAGCGGCACGGTGCGCGGCAAGGATCGCTGCAAAACGGAAGGCCTGCGGTGTCTGGACGCGCTGCAGGCCATCGCGATCGACGCTGCCATCGAAATATGTGTGGCCATGGCGCAGGCTGTCGGTAACGGGCAGGGCGGGGACCGCGCCGATGGTGGCGGCGTCGGCCATCGCCGCCATCAGCGCATCGATGACGGTTGCTGGAACAAAGGCGCGCGCTGCATCATGGACCATGACGATATCGGGAGCTGCGACCACAAGCGCCTCCAGGCCCGCGCGCACCGATAACTGCCGCGTCGCGCCGCCCTGTACCGGAGCGGGCAAGGAAAGTCCCGCAACGGCGGCGTCGTAGAGCGCGCGGTCATCGGGGTTGATCACCACGGTCACACCGTCGATTGCCGGGTGGGCCAGCAGGGCTTCGATTGCATGGCGCAGCAACGGTCTCCCGTTGATGTCATGGTATTGCTTGGGCAGGTCGCCGCCGGCGCGAACACCTTTGCCGGCTGCAACAACGAGGGCGTGAACAGTCATCCACGCTCCCTACCGTGCCCTTTGCTTGCCGAACAGGGCGAAAGCCGATAGGTGCTCTGCCTGTTTTTGAGGCACCCGACGACCTGTGACACTTGCCAGCATCCCGATCGGCCCGTTGCGGCTGCTGCCGGTTATCCTGGCGCCGATGACCGGCGTCACCGACCGGCCGTTTCGCACCCTGGTCAAGCGCTATGGTGCCGGCTTGACGGTCACCGAGATGATCGCCAGCGAGGCGATGATCCGGGAAACCCGCCAATCACTGCAAAAGGCGGCGTGGGACCCGAGCGAGGAGCCGGTATCGATGCAACTCGCCGGTTGCGAGCCCTCACGCATGGCCGAAGCCGCAAAACTCAATGAAGGCATGGGCGCTGCGATCATCGACATCAACATGGGCTGCCCCGTCAAGAAAGTCGTCAATGGCCATGCCGGTTCAGCCCTCATGCGCGAGCCGGAATTGGCACGGCGGCTGATCGAAGCGACGGTCAAGGCGGTAAAGGTGCCGGTAACCCTCAAGATGCGCATGGGTTGGGACCATGCCAGCCTCAACGCGCCGGAGCTGGCGAAGGTCGCGGAGGATCTGGGCGTCCAGTTGATCACTGTGCACGGCCGGACGCGTTGCCAGCTTTACACCGGTACAGCGGACTGGGCCTTTGTCCGCCGAGTAAAGAACGCTGTACAAATCCCTGTAATCGTTAATGGCGACATCTGTTCTATCGACGATGCTGAGACGGCGCTGGCGCAGTCGGGCGCCGATGGCGTGATGATCGGCCGCGGGGCATATGGGCGGCCGTGGCTGATCGCCCAGGTCATGGCTGCCCTGACGGGGTGCCCCGTACCGGCGGACCCCGGCCTTGCCGAACAGCACGCGCTGGTACGCGAACATCATGCGATGATGCTGGACCTTTACGGGCCGGTGATTGGCATCAACCTCGCGCGAAAGCATCTCGGCTGGTACACCAAGGGCCTGCATGATTCAGGCACTTTCCGTAACGCAGTCAACCAGTTGAGCGATCCCATGCAGGTTCGCGGGATGATCGACGCATTCTATGAAGGCCAGATGCGCCACGCTGCCCTGGCCGCCTGATGGCGGCGTTTTCTGGTGACGTTGTCGAAGGTGACCGCCTGATGGCGGCGTCGACAGATGTGGCCGCCTGATGGCGACGTCTGCAGACCTGCTTGCCGGTTTGGCCGTGCCGGCGGTATTGGTGCAACCTGATGGCGTCCCGGTGCTGGCCAACCTTGCCGCGGAAATTTTCCTCAATGCCAGCCAGCCGGCGCTGGCGGAGCGGGGTTGGGCGGCGGCTTTTGGCCCGAACAGTCCTGTCGAAACGCTCGTCCAGCGCGCCCGCAACGAGGGCAATGGTTGCGCCGCATACGACATGGTATTGCATTTCAGCGGTGGGCGCACGGCGCGCGCCGACGTGCTGGTGGCGCCGGTGGGCGAACGGCCCGGCTGGTTGACGGTGGCGTTCCAGACTCGCTCCGTCGCCACGATGGTCGAGCGTCAGGTCCAGCAACAGGGGGCGGCGCGCTCGGCCGTGGGGGTCGCCGCGATGTTGGCGCATGAGATCAAGAACCCGCTTTCGGGCATCCGCGGCGCAGCGCAACTGCTCGCAGGCGTCAGCGGCGAGGATGACAAGCGCGAATTGACCGATCTGATCGTCGCCGAAGTCGACCGGATCGCCAAGCTGGTCGACCGCATGGAAAGCTTTACCGACACGCGCACGTTGAAAATGCGCCCGGAAAACATCCATGAAGTCCTCGGCCACGTCCGCCGCCTCGCCGAACAGGGGTTTGCCCAGAACATCGAGATCCGCGAACGCTATGATCCATCGTTGCCGCCTATCGCGGGCAACCGCGACGCGCTGGTGCAAGTGTTCCTCAATTTGTTGAAGAATGCGGCGGAAGCTGCTGGTGACAAAGGCTCGATCAAGTTGACCACAGCCTATCGGCAGGGCTTGCGCGTGCGTCCTGCGGGGGGCGGGCCGGCGGTATCGTTGCCGCTGGAAGTTCGCATTATCGACAACGGCCCCGGCGTTCCCGACAATCTGGCGGACCATGTCTTCGAGCCGTTCGTGACATCGAAGCGCGGCGGCACTGGCCTGGGGCTGGCACTGGTCGCCAAGATCATCGCCGACCATGGCGGCCTTGTGGAATATGAACGCAGCGGCGACCCGGCGGAAACGGTCTTCCGGGTGCTGCTGCCGGTGGCAGGGTAACGCACGATGTCGGCCACCATAATCGTTGCGGATGATGACAGTGCAATCCGCACCGTCGTGCGCCAGGCGCTGACGCGGGCGGGCTACCAGGTCCGACTGACCGAAACGGCCGCCGGGCTCATCAAGCTGGTCGAAGAGGGGCGCGGCGACGTCGTCATTACCGATGTCATCCTGCCGGATGCCAATGGGCTTGATACCATTCCGCGTTTGCTGGCGTTGCGCCCCGGCTTGCGGGTCATCGTCATCAGCGCGCAGAATACCCTTTCGACAGCGGTCCGCGCCACCGAACAGGGTGCCTTCGACTATCTGCCAAAACCTTTCGATCTCAACGAATTGATCCGTTGTGTCGAGGCGGCGCTGGAAGGCCGTGTCGAGACCGAGGAGGCCGATTTCGGCGGTGACGAGGCACCGCTCATCGGCCGTTCGCCGGCAATGCAGGAAGTCTATCGCCTCATTGCCCGTGTCGTGCCCAACGACCTGACGGTTATGATCCTTGGCGAAAGCGGCACCGGCAAGGAACTGGTGGCGCGCGCCATCCACGACATGGGAACCCGTGCGTCGCGGCCTTTCATGGCGATCAACATGGCCGCCATCCCGCGTGAACTTATCGAAAGCGAGCTCTTCGGCCATGAACGCGGCGCCTTTACCGGGGCGCAGGCGCGTGCTGCAGGCAAGTTCGAGCAGGCGCAGGGCGGCACATTGTTTCTCGACGAAATCGGCGACATGCCGATCGAAGCGCAGACCCGCCTGCTACGCGTGCTCCAGACCGGCGAATTCACCACGGTCGGCGGCACCCGCACCCAGCGTGCCGATGTCCGCATCGTTTCCGCCACCAACCAGGACCTGCGCGCGCTGACCGAGGCCGGCAAGTTCCGCGAGGACCTGTTCTACCGCCTTAACGTCGTGCCGCTGCACCTGCCACCGCTGCGCGCGCGCGCCGAGGACGTGCCGGCGCTCGCCCGGCGCTTCCTTGAGGCGGCCGCGGCCGAAGGATTGCCGCGCAAAACGCTTGATGTCTCGGCCATCGATGCGCTGCGGGGCCACAGCTGGCCCGGCAATGTTCGCGAGCTCGAAAACCTCATGCGCAGGCTGGCGGCGCTCGAACGGGGTGACACGATCGGCGCCACGGCTGTATTGGCCGGCTTGGGGCAGGGGTCTCGCCCGGCCGTGACCACCGCGGCAATGGAGCCGACAGGCCTCGCCGAAGCCGCCGCCCGCCATATCGAGCGGTATTTTGCCGAATTCGGCAACGGATTGCCGCCCGGCGACATGTACAATCGCATCCTGGCCGAGGTGGAACGCCCTTTGCTCCGCGCCTGTCTCGAGGCCACCGGCGGCAACCAGTTGAAAGCAGCACGATTGCTCGGGATCAACCGCAATACCTTGCGCAAGAAGCTGACCGATCTGGGGCTCGATGCCGGGGCGGCGCGGCGCCCGTGATCTTCGCGGCCACAGCTTGACGCGCCAGAACGCGGCATGTCGCAAGCGCGCAACGCCTGTGTTCCTTTAGCCACGGTTTTGCCGTAAGACACACGACAATGTCAGGACCGCCTTCCCGAACCAAGCCCGAGCCGTTGCGCCAGCTACGTCGGCGCTTTAATCGCTGGGTATCACGGGTGGATTTGTACCCGCGCCTGGAGATCGCGGCGGTCGTGCTGACCATCGTGCTCGGCTCATCGAGCTATGCACTTTTGACCGGGGGTGCGGCGCCGGCCCGGGGCGTTTCGCCACCACTGGTGACTCTACTCCTTGTCGCCAACCTGCTGCCGGTGATGGTGCTGGTCGTGCTGATTGCGCGTCGTGTGGCGATCCTGCTGGCCAATCGCCGGCGCGGCATTGCAGGGGCGCAGCTCCACGTCCGCATGGTGGCATTGTTCGCCGCAATCGCGGCCGTGCCGACCGTTCTTGTGGTCATCTTTGCGTCGCTGCTGTTCCAGTTCGGGGTGCAGTTCTGGTTCTCTGACCGGGTGCGGACCGTGCTCGACGGCTCCAACCAGGTCGCGCAGGCCTATGTCGAGGAAAACCGCCAGCGCGTTGCCGACGATATCCTGGCGACCGCCACGGACGTCAACAACTACGCCCGGGACTTTGGCGTCGGTACGCCGCTTTATGCCAAGGGGCTGCAATTCCAGGTGGCGGCGCGCAATCTCAGCGAGGCGGCGGTGTTCACCCGCTTGCCGGACGGTCGCTTGCAGCTGCTGGCCAGCACCGGCCTTGCCGCCGCGGCCGTGCCTTCGCGCCTGGGCGGTGTCGATATCGCCGCCGCAGCATCGGGCACGGCAATCATCGCGGCAAAGGGTGGCGACCGCATCGAGGCTGTCCTCAAGATCGATCGTGACAACAACCGCTATCTTTATGTCAGCCGCAAGGTCGATCCTGCCGTGCTTGCTCGCGCCGCCAGGGCCGCGGATGCATTGGGCGAATATCGCTCGCTGATCGAACGGTCACGCATCATGCAGTTGCGCTTCAACCTGGTGTTGATGGCTGTATCGTTGCTGACCCTGGCAGTGGCGATCTGGTTCGCGCTGTGGCTGGCAAACCGGCTTGTCGCGCCGATCGCGCAATTGGCGCTGGCGGCGGAGCGGGTGGGGGCAGGCGACCTTGATGCCCGGGTCTCGCTAAGGGGCGCGCCCGACGAAATCGGCACGTTGTCGCGCGCCTTCAACCGCATGACGACGCAGTTGAAATCGCAACAGACGGCGCTGATCGGTGCCAACCAGCAGCTCGATCGCCGGCGCCAGTTCACCGAAGCGGTGTTGTCCGGCGTTTCGGCCGGGGTGTTGTCGATCGACGCCGGCGGAAATATCCGCCACGCCAACCGTTCAGCGGCGCAACTGCTCGAAACGCCGGAGACCGTGCTCGCCGGCCAACGGCTGAGCGCCGCGGTGCCCGAGCTCGCCGAATTGCTCGACATGGCGCGCGAAACCGGCGCTGCGTCCGGGGAAGTGCAGATCGTCCGGGATGCCGAGACCCAGACGCTGTCGGTGCGCATCGCCGCCGAACGTGTGACTGGCGGCGGCTATGTCCTGACATTCGATGATATTTCGGCACAACTTGCCGACCAGCGGCGCGCAGCCTGGGCGGACGTGGCCCGGCGCATCGCCCATGAGATCAAGAACCCGCTGACTCCGATCCAGCTCGCCGCCGAGCGTCTGCAACGCAAGTTCGGCCGCCAAATATCGGAGGATGCCAACACCTTTTCCGATTTGACCAATACCATTGTTCGCCAGGTCGGCGACCTGAGGCGAATGGTTGATGAGTTTTCTGCCTTTGCAAGGCTGCCCAAGCCGGTATTCGAGCTTGAGAATATCGAGGAAATCGTGCGCCAGGCGCTGGTTTTGCAGGAAGTCGCCTTCCCGGCAATCCGGTTCAACCTGATCGGGACGACGGCGACGCCATTGCCATGCGACCGCCAGCAGGTTGCACGCGCGCTGACCAATCTCATCAAGAATGCTGGCGAATCTGTCACCGCGCGGATCGAGCGCGAGAGCGCGGCTGGCCAGCTCAGCGCCGAAGGATTGATCGATATCCATGTTGTCGACGGTGCCGATGCCGTGACGGTGACGATAACCGACAACGGCATCGGCCTGCCGCGTGAGAGCCGCGACCGCTTGACCGAACCCTATATGACGACGCGGGCACGGGGCACCGGGCTTGGGCTGGCCATCGTCAAGAAGATCATCGAGGACCATGGCGGGACGCTGGAACTGGGTGACGCAGGTGTCGCCAACGCTGCGGGGTGCTTCCTGGGCGCCTATGCCAAGGCGCGCTTCAGCCGCGCCATTTCGACGAATTTGACCGAAAGCGACCCTCCAATGCAAACCATGCGGATGACCGGCTAGATGGCCCTAGATATCCTGATTGTCGACGACGAAGCCGATATCCGAGACCTGATTGCCGGGGTGCTTGGCGATGAAGGCTATGGAACGCGCGTAGCAGGCGACAGTGACGGCGCGCTCGCTGCCATCGCTGAACGTCGGCCCTCACTGATTGTTCTCGATGTATGGCTGCAAGGCTCCCGGCTTGACGGGATCGAACTGCTCGACGAGATCAAGCGGCGCGACCCGACCCTGCCGGTGGTGGTGATTTCAGGCCATGGCAATATTGAAACCGCTGTCGCCGCAATCAAGCGCGGCGCCTATGACTTCATCGAGAAACCTTTTCAAGCCGAACAGTTGCTGCTGGTTGTTCGCAGGGCAACCGAGACTGAGCGCCTGAAGCGCGAGTTCGAAGCGCTGAAGGAACGGGTGGGTTATGACACCGAGTTGACCGGGTCGTCGCCGCAGATCAACGCCGTGCGGGCCACGCTGAAGCGTGTGGCAGCCACAGGCTCGAGGGTGCTTATCACGGGCGCCGCGGGGTCGGGCAAGGAGGTTGCCGCCAGGCTTCTGCACCAATGGTCGCCGCGGGCAGCGGCACCCTTTGTGGTGGTCAGCGCTGCGCGGATGACGCCGGAAACCGTCGAGGAAGCGCTGTTCGGCGTGGAGGAGGGTGGCCACCTCGAAAGGGCGGGGCTGTTCGAGCAGGCGCACGGCGGCACGCTTTTTCTCGACGATGTCGCCGATATGCCGATGCCGACCCAGGCCAAGGTGCTGCGGGTGCTGACCGAGCAGATATTCCAGCGGGTCGGAGGCGCGCGCTGGGTGCGGGTCGATGTGCGTGTGATCAGTGCGACGTCGCGCGACCTGGTAGCCGAAATCGCCGCGGGGCGTTTTCGCGAGGATCTCTACTATCGCCTCAATGTCGTCCCGGTGCGCTTGCCCTCGCTGTCCGAACGCCGCGAGGATGTGGCCGAGCTGGTCCAGTATTTCCTCGCCCGCTATGCTGCCGAGCGCCGGGTAGCGACACCGGCGCTGAGCGATGATGCGGTTGCGGCTCTGCAGACCTATGATTGGCCGGGCAATGTTCGCCAGCTACGCAATGTCGTCGAACGCACGTTGATCCTCACGCCCGCCGAACGGATCGGCATGATCGACATCGATATGTTGCCGCCCGAACTGACCGCGGAGCCGGCGCGCCTGGTGCCCAACCAGGCGGTGCGGTCGATCATGGGGACGCCGTTGCGCGAAGCCCGCGAAGCCTTTGAGCGCGAGTATCTGCGTGCCCAGATCAGGCGGTTTTCCGGGAACATCTCTCGCACCGCGGCCTTTATCGGGATGGAGCGGTCGGCGCTGCACCGCAAACTCAAGGCCCTGGGCTTGAGCGATGACCCCGGTGAAACCAGCGAGGACGATGCTTCCTGATTGCTGTCGGGCGCGAGGGGCCATTGAGAAGTCCGGCGAGCCGCACTATTCTATCCATGTTGCACTGCGATGGTGTAACGGCTGACGCCGGGCAACGTGGCGATCGCGACAACAAAGTCGCCAACAAGATCGGAAAAGTGTGTAACCATGGCCGACAAACCCAACAACTTGCAGGATATTTTCCTCAACACGGTCCGCAAGACCAAAACGCCGGTAACGATGTTCCTGGTCAATGGCGTCAAACTGCAGGGCGTCATTACCTGGTTCGACAATTTCTCGGTGCTGCTGCGCCGCGATGGCCACAGCCAACTGGTGTACAAGCACGCGATTTCCACGGTGATGCCGGCGAGCCCGGTGCAGCTTTTCGAGGCCGAAAAGCTTGATGAAGGCGAAGATGATTGAGTGATATGACCGGCCCGGAAGACGATGTCGCCGATGACTTCAACGCCGATATCGTCGTTACAGATGATCCCCGGCCAGATCGGCCGGCAGCGGGTTGGGATGATGGCCGGGGGGTGCGCTTCGGCGCCCCCGCGGTTGTCGTGCTGCCCTATAACGAGAGCAAATCCGCCCGGAACGTGATGCGGTCGCCCGAGGCGCGGTTGGCGGAAGCCGAAGGACTGGCACGCGCCATCGCGCTCGATGTGGTCTATTCCGAGGTCATAAAGCTGCGTGTCACCAGCGCATCGACGCTGTTCGGCAAGGGCCAGATCGCACGGTTGGCGGCAGCCGTGGCGGCGCATGATGCGGAAATCGTCATCATCGACGGTGCCGTCTCGCCCATCCAGCAACGCAACCTTGAAAAGACGTTGAAAGCCAAGGTCATCGACCGCACCGGGCTTATTCTCGAAATTTTCGGTGAACGTGCCTCGACACGGGAAGGCACTCTCCAAGTCGAACTGGCCCATCTGCAGTACCAGGCGAGCCGGCTGGTGCGGTCCTGGACTCATCTCGAGCGCCAGCGCGGCGGCTTCGGCTTCATGGGCGGCCCGGGTGAAAGCCAGATCGAGGCCGACAGGCGCCTTATCAAGGATCGAATCGTCCGCCTGAAAAAGGAACTGGAGGATGTGCGCCGCACCCGCGGCCTGCATCGGCGCCAGCGCCAGAAGGCGCCCTGGCCGGTGGTGGCGCTTGTCGGCTACACCAACGCCGGAAAGTCGACGCTTTTCAATCGTTTGACAGGGGCCGAGGTTCGCGCCGAGGACCTGTTGTTCGCCACGCTCGACCCGACGATGCGCGCCATAAAGCTGCCGGGTTATGACAAGGTCGTCGTATCCGACACGGTCGGTTTTGTCTCGGATCTGCCGACGCAGTTGGTGGCCGCCTTCCGCGCCACGCTGGAGGAGGTGGTCGAGGCCGATCTCATCATCCATGTCCGGGACATTTCGCACCCGGACAGCGATGCGCAGGCCGCCGACGTGATGGCGGTGCTGACGGGACTTGGCCTTGCCGATGAACTCAAACGCGTTCCGCTATTGACCGTGTTCAACAAGATCGATGCGCTTGATGAAGACGAGCGCGCTGCCGTCATCCAGCGGGCCGGTGAAGATGCCATTGCCGTGTCGGCGTTGACGGGGGAGGGGCTCGACGCCCTGCGCGCCCAGACCGCTATCCTGCTGCGGTCGGGCAGCCATGTTCACGATATTCACCTGGGGGCCGGCGAGGGCCGCCGCATGGCCTGGCTTTACGATCATGGGGAAGTCGTCGGGCGTTTGGACGATGAAGCCGGAATGACGCTTCAGGTGCGGTTGAGCGACACCGACCGGGCAAGGTTCGCCGCGCTTTAGCTGGACGCCGCCAGCAGTTGTTCCGAGCCGGCGAGCGCTGCGGCGCGCAAGGCGCCAGCGCGGAAAAGCCGGTGTGCGGTCGCATTGTCCCCGGCCGCTGCGGCGGCGGCGGCCGGGGCAATATGATCGGCGTGAAGCAGACGATAAATCGCCATTCGATCGGGACGCCGGTCGATCGCGGCAACGATACCGGGGGCGGTGGCATAATATTCGGCGACTTCGCGGGCGCCGCCGGGGGTCGCGAGCAGCACCTCGTCACGGAATGCCCGCAGGCTTTCGAGTTCGTCGCAGTCGTCGGCAAGCCCCATCGCCCCGCAAGTGGCCGTGGTGATATAGCATTGCACGCAACAGCCGGTGGCCTCGCCCGCCGCATTGGCGACGGATAGCGCCATGTAGCGATTGCCGGGATCCGACGCGGCGGTGAACGCTTCGCGTGGCCCGTCGGTTACCGATGGTGCGCCGTAGGGAATGGTGCCGCGGCGCCTTTGCAACAGTTCTGCCATTTCCGCCGGCACGTCGAGCTGATAATCGGTGTAGCGGAACCCGCCGGCGATCCGTTCGGCAATCAGCCAGTGAGCGGCGCTGGCCTGGCCTGCGAATATGCCCCACTGCATGACCAGCACGACGAAACGCGTACCGATGGCGAGCTGGTTCATCCGGTCGACCAGGTTGCCGAGGGTGAGCGGGTTGGTCGTGTCCGAAATCGCGTTTACATTGAGGCCGTGGTGGCTGGTCAGCCAGTGCTGCACCCCCGAAACTTGCGCCGGAAGTGTTTCCCGACCCATATTGCTGCGCGCGATGTTCAATTTCTGCGTGGCATATTCGAGGAAAATATCCTCCGCGCTCAATCTGCCCCCGGTCAATTCTGCCTGGACAAGCTTGCGCTCGGTCTCGGCGGTCGAGCCGACCAGCCCCGCGACACAGCATAGCGCACAGTTGGCCATTGCATCTTCACGGTCCGGGGCATCATTTACGGGCACGATCTTGCTCCCAACGTCGCGAAGATATTACGGCAGTGTATCGTCGTCGGCAAAGGGCGGCAATACAGTTGCAGTCTGTTTTTCCGACGCTTTTACGCGTTGCCAAAGGACGTCTTGCGCATCGAGCGACAGCGCCGCGAACGACTTGCCGGCCAGTGCTTCCATTGCCCTGAACCGCCTTTCGAACTTGGCGTTTCCGGCACGCAACGCGTCTTCGGCGTCGATGCCTTCGCGGCGCAACAGGTTGACGACGACAAACAACAGATCGCCGGCCTCCTCATGGCGGTGCTCGGCGCTGGTCGCGGTGTCGAATTCGCCGAGCTCCTCGTCGACCTTGGCGCGAACCCCGGCGATGTCGGGCCAATCGAAGCCAACCCGCGCCGCCCGGCTTTGCAGCTTTTCGGCGCGCATCAGTGCGGGCAGGGCGGTGGCAACACCATCGAGCGCCGAGGTCGAGGCTTGTAACGTCCCGGCTGCGGCGCGCTCAGCCGCCTTGATTGCTTCCCAATCGGCCTTTTGCGCAACGGCATCGGCGGCGCGTGTGGCTTCGCCGAATATATGCGGATGCCGGCGTTCCATCTTGTCGCAAATCGCCGCGACAACGTCGTCAAGACGGAAATGGCCGGCCTCCTCGGCGAGGCGCGAATGAAAGACGACCTGGAACAGCAGATCGCCGAGCTCGGCCTTCAACTCCGCCATATCACCAACGGCTATCGCATCGGCGACTTCATAGGCTTCTTCGATCGTATACGGCGCGATGGTGGCGAAATTCTGCACCAGGTCCCAGGGGCAACCGTCATCGGGGTGACGCAAGCGCGCCATGATAGCCTTCAGCCTGTCGAGCGATTGGGGAAGCGAAGCTGGGGCGTGCATCGAATGCGACTAGCGTGCCAGTGGTTTGTCGTCACCCCGGATATGTGCGGATGCAATTAACCAAGGTCGTTTCCCTGCCGTCCACGCTGCAGTGACCGCCCGCTTTTAAACGGCCCCGAGGGCAGCCTTTCGGCGTGCGGCGACTCCGATGATCGCGAACCCTGCGACCAGCATGCTCCAGGTGGCGGGCTCCGGAACACCGGCAACAGCGGTAACCGAAAAGCGCATACCGGTAGAGTCGTTGAAATAGTTGCCGGCATTGTTGACATCAAAACCGAAGAGATCGCCGGCGCCGAAGTCAAGGGTTCGGCTGAAGCTGAAGCTGTTGTTTGCCCTCGTCAGCAGGGTGTACGGATCGACGACCGAGGCGCCGCCGAACGGGCGGAAGAACGGCGATATCGCCACCGCATTGGGGTTGGTATCGGACTGGAAGAATACGGCATCGATGCGGAACCGGCCCGGGCCGGGTGCCAAGAACACCGCCTCGACGCTATTGTCGATGCCGGGGTGAAGGATCAGGGCGCCTCCGGGCACCTTGACGGTGCCGGTGGTGAAAGCACCTCCCGTGGTTTTGTAAACGCCTGGAACATTGGCATTGCCGCCCTGCAGGCAGGTCGTGCCGGCTATCACGCAATTGCCTGCCGTGTTGAGACCGGTCGCGGAGCCGTTCTTGAAGCTGACATAAGCAAAATGGCCGGCACCATTGACGGCGACGAAACTGGAGAAGGCATCGAAGGTGACCGCGCTGGCCGGGGCAGCGCATATTGCACCCAACGAAGCTATCACGAACATGTTGCGGAGCGTTGTCGATGCCATGATCTTAATCGACCATTAAGTTCTGGTTATCAAAAGTTCCGGCTTGCGGCAAGTGGGGGGGCGCCATTGGCGTCGTTAGCGCGAGGCAATGGGATCAAGTAAAGGGACGACACTCCAGCCCCACACTGCGATGTGCAATCCCGATAATATACATTATGTTAAATAATGCCACGCTCAGACCTGCCGCAGCGCTCGTTCGAGAACCACGAACGACAGGTCCGGTCGCTTTGGCACACCGAACCGCACATCATCGTACGGAAATGCGCGCGTCTCCCCGGTCAACGCATAGCCGCGCCGCTGGTACCATGCGATCAATTCGACGCGCTGGCGCACCACTGTCATCTCGATCCGCGTCGCGCCGAATTGGCCGATGGCACGCGCCTCCGCCTCGGCGATCAACAGACGCCCAAGCCCATGTGTCTGCATTGTCGGCGTCACCGACAACATTCCCATGTAGCACAGGCCATTCCCGTTATTGGAAAGCTGCACGCAACCTGTCAGGCGATCGCCACGCCAGGCCAGCAATATGAGCTGCTGCGGGTCGGCCAATATCTCGCGCAGTGCGGCGCTGTCGGTGCGCTGACCGTCGATCAGATCCGCCTCGTGGGTCCAGCCATTTTGTGCGGAAGCGCCGCGGTAAGCGCTTTCGACAAGTGCATGCAGCATCGGCACATCTTCGACGACGGCGATGGTCAAACGCAGCGGTGTGGTCATTTCGTCGATCATCCCGCCAGCGTGATGCGTTCGATCTGTCCGGCACGCAAGCTTATGATGCGACGGGTCAACGCCGCGACTTCACCAAGATCATGGCTGACATAGATCACCGGAATCACGATCGTATTGAACAACCCTGCAAGTGCTGCCAGCAGCTCCGCCCGGCCCTCGCTGTCGACACCCGAAAGCGGCTCGTCCAACAGCAGAAGCCGTGGCTGCCCGAGCAAGGCGCGGGCGATGGCGGCACGTTGCCCCTCCCCGCCCGAAAGCCGATGCGGCTTGCGCTCGAGCAGTCCGGAAATGCCGGTGCGAGCAATGATATCATCGCGATCGAACGGTCCCGCCGGGTTGCGGCGCGCCGCATAGTCCAGGTTGCCGGCGACGCTGAGGTGCGGCAGCAGGGTATGGCCCTGCATGACATAGCCGACCTGGCGCCTGTGCGCCGGCCAGAAACTGTGCCGATCCTGCCACGTTTCACCATCGAAACGGATTACGCCGGGTCGCCGGTCCAACCCTGCCAAAGCGCGCAAGATGCTGGTCTTTCCCGATGCAGACGGCCCGAGCAGTGCCGTGATGCCCTCCGCGGGGACCGAAAAGTCGACATTGAGGCGAAACCCCTCCCCGGCGCGATCGGCAAGTGCCACTTCGATCAAGGCTGGACGCCCCTGATGCGACGTTCGACAAGCAGCAACGCCAGCAGGGTCAGGAATGCGAACACCACCAGGCCGGCGGCGATGCGATGCGCCTCACCATATTGCAGCGCTTCGACGAGTTGATAGATGCGAATGGAGAGCACCTCTGTCTTGCCGGGTATACTGCCGCCGATCATCAGCACGACGCCAAATTCGCCTACGGTATGGGCGAACACCAGAATTGCGGCAGATAGAAAGCCGCGGCGGGCCATTGGCAGCCCGATGCTGAAGAACCGGTCCATTGGCCCTGCCCCCATGGTCGCCGCCAGGTCAAGCGGGCGATCGCCGATGGCTTCAAAGGCGGTGCGCAGCGGCTGCACAGCGAAGGGCAAGGAATAGAACAACGATCCGATGACAAGCCCGCTGAAGCTGAACGCCAGGGTGTGGATGCCGAACGGATGCAGCAGTGCCATCAGCGGGCTGGCCGGGCCGAGCGCCACGAGGACGTAAAATCCGATCACGGTGGGGGGCAGCACCAGCGGCAACGCCGAAATGGCACCAATGATTTCGCTCCACCAGCGCCGCGACCGCGCCAGCCACCAGGCCAGCGGTGTCGCCAATACGAGCAGCAGGACGGTGGTGACGGCCGCAAGCTCGACCGTCGTGGCTATGACCAGGTTCATCCCGGCGACGCGCTACACGCCGGAACGCCCGCGCTAAAGCTGCAGTCAGCGCGTTTCATAGCCATAGCGATGGATAATGGCGATCGACCGTGGCCCCTTCAGGAATTTGACGAACGCCAGGGCGGCCGGGTTGTCGGCGCCCGTCTTCAACAGCACGGCCTGCTGGTTGATGGGTTTGTGCAGGCGTTTCGGCACCAGCCAGCGCGATCCGCCCTGGATGTTGAAAACCTGGCTCTGTGCCAGGAAACCCAGCGCGGCGGCACCGGTGGCGACGAACTGATAGGCCTGGGTAATCGAACTTCCCTTGACGATCTTGGGAGCAAGCGCCGGATATACGCCCAGCGCCTGCATCACCTGCATCGCCGCCATGCCATAGGGCGCGGCAGTCGGGTCGGCGATGCTGAGGTGGTCGAACGTTCCCGCCTTGAGCACCGCACCGGCATCGTCCACGAACCCGGGTGTCGCCGAATATAGCACCAGGCGCCCGATGGCATAGGTGAAGCGGCTGCCCGGCACCGCGAGGCGATCCCGCTCAGCCATTTCCGGCCGTTCCGCGTCGGCGGACAGAAACACCTCGAACGGCGCACCGTGCCCCATCTGCGCATAAAATGCGCCCGAGGCACCGAAGCTGAGCGTCGCCGTATGGCCCGTTGCCTTGTTGAAGGCGACCGCGATCTCCTTGGCCGGCTCCGTGAAATTGGCAGCAACCGCGACGATGGCATCGGCGGCAAATGCCGGACTGGTGGCGCCAAGAAGTATCGAAACAACAATGGTGTATGGCATGGGATTCATGCCACGGGCAAGGTTTCGGCGGCCGTCGGACGGCGCCCCCAGGCCGTGCTGCCTGCCCTCGCCACAGAGCGATCTAGTCCTGCCCACGTCCACCCCCGCCGAATCGAGATATGCGAAGATATATATCGCTGGCGGGTCTATGTCGCCCTGGACGATCGCGGTTCGGGCAAGAGATCCTCGAGCAACGCCGCGCCTGGCGCCGATGCCGCATCGGCAATCGCCGTTTCCAGGGCACGATAGCGTGACAAGACTGTCTCGCCGAGCGGTGTCAGACTGGCGCCGCCGCCCTTGCTGCCGCCATGCGCGGTCGTGATGAGCGGGGTCCGCCAGCACCGGTTCATCGTGTCGGCGAGCAACCATGTGCGGCGGTAGCTGAAACCGAGGCGGCGCCCTGCCGCCGACAGCGATCCGGTGATGGCGATGGCCTCGAGCAAGGCGGCCTTGCCCGGCCCCATGGCAAGTTCCCCGTCGCACAGGACCTGGGCTTTCAATTTCAGCGGCGACGCGGTGGGAGCCATGACGGCAACCTAGCCGATTTGCTGCGCATCTGAACACCGGCGGTTTGGCCGGCGGTTTGGCCGGCGGTTTGGCCGGCGGTTTGGGTTGCGGTGGCCAACGGCGTCTCATCGATAAATCAGGGTTGGCGCTTCGCCTGCGACCGCTTAACCGTTTGCGGCGATGAACCCCAAATCCCCCCAGGCCGCCGATCTGTTCGGCGATATCGAAGCCACGCCGAAGGTCCGCTTGCGCGACTATCTGCCCGGGTTGACCGTCGCCGCCCTGGCAACGCTCGCGGCGGCCAGCCTGTCGGATCGCTATGGTGCTCCGCTGACCTTGATGTCGTTGCTGATCGGGCTGGCGCTGAACTTTCTGTCGGCGGATCATCGGCTCAACCCGGGCCTGACCCTGGCTGCCCGTGAACTGCTGCGCTGGGCGATTGTGCTGGTCGGCGCCCGGGTGACCTTCGGGCAAATCGCAGCGTTGGGCCCGGAAGCCTTGCTGGCGGTCATCATTACCGTCGTCGCGGTCATGCTGACGGGTGTCGCGGCGGCCCGAGCGCTGGGGTTTTCAACGGGCTTTGGCGTGCTGTCGGGCGGCGCCGTGGCGATCTGCGGCGGTTCGGCGGCGATGGCGCTTTCCGCGACACTCGGGGAGCGCCGGGTCAAGCAGAGCGAGCTGACCCTGGTCCTTGTCGGCATTTCGTCGATGAGCCCGATCGCAATGGTGCTTTATCCCGTCGTCGCGCACTGGCTGGGGTTCAGCAACGCCCAGGCCGGTTATTTCCTGGGCGGTTCGGTGCACGATGTCGCGCAGGCGCTGGGTGCCGGCTACGCCTATTCGCCGGCGGCGGGTGAAACCGCGACGATCGTCAAGCTGGCGCGCGTTGCCTTGCTGGCCCCGGTGCTGGCGGTGCTGTCGTTGCTGTTTCCGGCAAAGCTGGCTGTTACCGGTGGCAAGCGGGCGGTCGCGATCGTGCCGTGGTTCGTTGTCGGATTTTTCGGCGTGGCCGGGGTCAATTCGCTGGGCGTCATTCCCGTGGCGATCTCGCATGGCGCTGCAAGCCTGGCAGCCGCGATGCTCGCGGTGTCGGTGGCGGCGACGGCGATCCGTTCGCCCTTGGGCGAAATATTGAAGGCCGGACCCAAGCCATTGCTGGTCGGCGTCGCAGCGTCGGCGACGGCATTCGTGCTGCCGCTGGCTTATGCCTGGCTGCGGATCGGCTAGGTCTTGCAGGCTCTGCCGGTTTTTTGCCAGCGTTGATTTCATTGCACTTAAAGTTGGAAGGTCAGCCCCAGGCGGCAAAATCCTGACCTTCCAGACTGGCCGGCCGTGCGCCGAAATGCCCCGTTTCGATCTGGCGATGAGAATGAGCGGGGGCGTGAATAGTAAGCGCGGTCTGAAGGCCGCCTTGCGCATGACGGCATAGCCGCGCTGTTTGCCACCCTTTGATCTGGGGTGTGCTGGTGTCAGATTTGGGCGGCGAGGAAGGGACTGGTCATACGAGTGGTCGTATGAGCAGTCGGATCGAGGTGATCGGGCGGATTTCGGGGCGCCGGCATTGGACGGTCGAGCAGAAGCTGGAGATGCTGCGCGACGCGTTCGGGCCGGACGGGCGGGTCCGGGCGGCGATGGAACGGCACGAGGTGAGCAGCGGTCAGCTTTACACTTGGCGGCGCGAGGCGATGTCGGGTGCGTTGCGCAGTTCGGTGCCGGCGGTCCGGCCTGCCTTCGCGGAAGTTCAGGTTGCCGAGACGCCGACGACGATGGAGTTAATACCAGCGATTTCACCGTCGCCGGCATCACCGCCGGTTCCATTACTACCATGCGAGAGCAGCCGGATTTGCATCGAGCTTCCATCAGGCATCAAGCTGCGCATCGACGCCGGCGTTGACACCGACGCCCTTGCCCGGGTGCTGTCGATCCTGCCGCGATGATCCCTTTGCCGGCGACGACGAAGATC
>JANXVZ010000032.1 GCA_025351405.1 Sphingomonadales bacterium
GGGCCGCGCCGACATGCGCGCCAGGACCTGCGCCGTAATGTCGAGCGAGCTGTCGTCGACATTGAGCACATATTCCCGTGCCAGCAGGATGGAGCATTTCTGCGCCTTTTCCTCCGCCATGATCGCGGGTGCGGCGGCGCGGTTCACGGCGCCCGTCAACGTCTGGTTGAAGACATCCAGCGCGGTCGAATCCTGGGACAGCATCTCGTCGAGCTTTTTCTGTCGTTCGGCCGTAGCTGCACGGCGCGCGGCGATGGTCTTGGGGTCGACGCCGCGGACAAGCCGTTCCGTCTCCTGGGTTTCGGACTGGAGAAGGGCGCGCTCGTTGGCGACCTGTCTGGCAAATGCGGTCCGGGTGTCGCGGAACCGTGCCAATGCTTCGAGCGCCGCCGGCGATTCCCGCATCAACCGGGCCTGGCTGAGGACGCATATTTTCAAGGGTCTTGCCGGGGACGGCGCCGGTGCCGCGCCGCTGAGCAAAAGGACAAGGGAACCGAGGCAAATACCCGGGTCCCCCAGTCGCTTGCGCCTTTGGACGTTGGCGGATGTCATCGTCAGAAGTGAAACCCGACCCCGGCGTTGTAGGTGGCATACCCACCACGTGTATCGATGGCGACCCCGGCTTTGAAGATCATGTTGTGCTCGTCGGCAAGAACCGTCGAAAGCCCGAACGCCAGGGAGACGGCGTTTCCGCGGCCGCCGATCGCCGCGCCGGCAAAGCCCCGCCCGGGCTCGATGGCCTGGGGCACGCCGGCCAACGCCGCGGAACTGGCTGCCGACTGGTCTATCTTGCGGGTCAGGTCGTAGTTGAGGGCACCGATGCGGGTATCGGTATAGCTGTTGGCCTGCACCAGCGCACCGCTGGCCAGCGCCGTGGCCTGCCCGAGGTTTACCGCATCCGTGCCATTCACGGCATTGGCGACATTGGTGATTCGTCGTTCCGCCCCGACCGCGCCGACCGAAACGACATTGGCCTGGCCGCCATCGCTGGAGCCTGCGCCGATCGCCACCGAATTGGTCCCGCTGGCGCTGGCCAGCGTGCCGAGCGCCAGCGAACCGGCGGCGCTGGCCACCGCCCCATAACCGCCGGCGGTGGCGTTGGCGCCCGAGGCCACGGGAATGGCACGGCCCGCCGTGTTGTTGCCGCGGAAGGGCGACGTCGGTCCGGTCGTCCCCACCACCCCATCGAGCGCATCCAGCGCGCCGGCGACGGTTGTATAGGTGCCGCCCTGGATCGTGTAGCTGGGAGCCGTCGAGACGCCTGTGGTGGTGTTATAGCTGGCACCCCCGCCGAGCGCAGTCGCGACCGCCGCCACACCGTTGCCAGCGTTGGTCGCTGTCGATTGTGCCGCAGCGACATTGACGTTGGTGGCGTAGAGCTGCGCGCCATTGACCGCATCGACCGAGGCCGGCGCGACCGCACCTGCGGAGACCCCGGTGATCGTGCGGGTGCCGGCCGTCCCTGTCACATCGACAACGGTGCCGCCGGTGGCCGCCGCCACCGTCACCGGCGATGTCGGCGTTGCCTGCCGCACAAGGCCGAGAGCGCCGTTCGAAAGGCCATCGATGGCGCTGTTGTAGTTGTTGAAGGCGCCCTGCACCGTCGTCGCGGTGGTGCCGTTGACGGTATTGTACGTCGGCCCGGTATAGGCGCCTGTCGCCGGATCATAGGCACCGCCGAGGACGCCGCTAACGCCTGCGACGCCGGTGTTGGCGTTGGCCGCCGCAGCAGCCGCCGCCGCGACATTGGTGTTGGTGGCAAACAACTGGCTGCCATTGACCGCATCGGTCGATGTTGCGGCCAGCGCCCCTGCCGCGACATTGCCGAGTGCCTGGGCATTGCCGGGCGCTGCGGCGGTGCCGCCCGCGGCGACCAGCGTCAGCGTATCGGGTGCCAGCCCGCGCTGCACCGGGCCCACCGCGCCGTTGTTGATGTTGGTGGTCAGCGTCGTGATCGCCGTTGTGTTGCCGGCAACCTGGGTGTTTGTCGCAAAGAGCTGCGAGCCGTTGACCGCATCGGTGGAGGTCGAGGTCAACGCAGCCGGCGCCACGTTGGTAACCGTGACCGGGCCGGCGACGCCACCGGCGAGGGTGACGCTGTTGAGCTTGTTGCCCTCGCCGTCCTTGTCATATTGCACCGAGTTGCCGGCGATTGCGCTGACCGCTGTCAACTGGCCCACATTGGCTGCATCGGTACTGGCGACCCCGGCGCTGACGCCGGAGATCGTACGGGTGCCGCCGGTACCGGCGACGCTGATGGCGCTTCCGCCCGTCGCGGCGCCGATGGTGATGAGACCCGTGCCCGGCGAGCCGCCGACTTGCTGCACCAGCCCGAATGTGCCGCCGGAAATGCCGGAAATGGCGGAATTGTAGTTGTCGAAGGCGCCCTGGACAGTCGTCGCCGTCGTTCCGTTGACGGTATTGTATGTCGGTCCGACATAAATGCCCGTTGCCGGATCATAGGCACCGCCGAGCACGCTGGTCAGCCCCGATACGCCGGTATTGGCATTCGCCGCTGCGACAGCCGCCGCCGCCACATTCGCATTTGTGGCAAAAAGCTGGGAACCATTGACGCCATCGAGGGAGGTGGCGTTCAATGCCCCGGCGGCGACGTTGGTGATCGACACCGGTCCTGCGGCGCCGCCCAGCAGCGTAACGCTGTTCAGCCGGCCGCCAAGGCCATCGAGATCATATTGAACGGAATTGGAAGCCGCGGCACTTACAACCCCGAGCTGACCCACGTTGACCGCATCCGTGGCAGCAACACCCGCCGTTACCCCCGAGATGGTCCGCGTGCCGCCGGTGCCGGCGACACTGATGCTGGTACCCCCGGTTTCCGCGCCGACGGTAATCTGGCCGACCCCGGGTGCGCCACCGACCTGCCTGACAAGGCCCGTCGTGCCGATGGTGAGGTTATTGATGTTGGTCGTGTTGCCGGCAATGTTGGTCGTATTGTTGGCGATGTCTGCCGTATTGTTGGTGATTGCCGTCGTGTTCGCGCCGACCTGGTTGTTGGTTGCAAACAACTGTGCGCCGTTGACCGCATCCGTCGATGCCGCCGCAAGTGCGCCCGGCGCGACATTGGTGATGGTGACCGGCCCGGGTGCACCGCCTGCCAGCGTTACCGTGTTGAGGCGGTTGCCGAGGCCGCCGACGTCATACTGCACGGCGTTGGCCGCAAGCACGCCGATCCCCGCCAACTAGCTGACATTGACCGCGTCTGTCGGCGCCGATCCAGCCGCAACGTTGGTGATCTGCCGCGCGCTGCCGCCCGACCCGACCGACACCTCGCCAACCGACACCTGTGGTGCGGCAAGCCCGAGGGCGGCATAGCCCGCCTGGGCGCCGCGCGTCGCAGCCGAACCCGCGCCTATGGCGACGCTGTTGGCAACACTCACCGAGGCATCGTTGCCGATGGCGACACCGCCGGTTGCGCCGGCCGTTGCCACGCTGTTGGTACCGATGGCGACGGCGTTGGTGGCCGACGCGGCCGTCGCGGCATTGTTGCCGAACGCGATCGAACCGAGTTCACCCGCCGACGCATCGAGACCATTCGCGCCAAGCCCGGTTATGCGGTTGCCGCCGATTGCGATGCCGGCCGGCGTGTTGAGCTGGAACGAATCGCTGGCCGTGTTGCACTGGGCGCCGGGGCCGATGATCGTGCCGTTATTGTCGAGGACCGACAGGCTGATCGGCGCGCCCGACGCCGCCGTGCTGAGCAATCCGGTCAGGTTGATGTTCAGCGGCGGGATGACCTGCCCGACGATCGGGATGATCTGGATCACGCCAAGCGCCGGGTTGATGGTGTTCTGGATGGGGGAAACAATGCCCGTAAGAACAGGACTGAGAATATTGGTGACCACCGAGGGCGGCAAGCTGACGCCGGAGCAGGCACTGACCAGCGACGTCGGCTGCGCCGCGAACACAGGCGCCGATGCACCCAGCATAACGGCTGCGATTGCCAGGCAGGACGAATTCCCACGACGAAAAACCGATGAATGCCTCACGGATGGCAGGCATGCGTTCAGACGAGCTTGAATGATACAAGACATACATTTCCCCTGTTAAGAAAAAGATTATCTACGAATCTAGCGTATCGTGCCGCACGCGTAATATTCATATTACGCTGCCAAGGCTATGCACTGGCTCCCTCTTTTGTTTTACCCCGTTTCTTGAATTAATGATCAACCTGCAATTATAAAGAGTCAAGAGCGGATTCTGTCGTCAATTTTCGGGACCAAATGGTCATCGTCCTTTGCAAGAATCTTCCTTGGAACGTCTTTTTTTACTCCGAGTTAACGATTGTAATCGATTGTGATACCGTCTGGCCGGGTTTCATGATTACTCGTTGCCGCGCAGTTGCCTCGATACGAAGCAGCCGTCGTTACGGACGCATCACCAGGTATATTTTTTTCCGGCATCGCCTGATCAGGATGTGGATTCTTGCAATGCAACTTTTTGCGCAGCAACATTTGCTTAGTAGATTATTCTATCGATACATGGTCTATTCTTTCTCTACTCCATCTCGGCACTGTCTCGGCCGGCCAGATCTCCAACCTGTTCGATACGGTGGCAGAACAATCGGCGACAACATTTGCCCAACCATAATCTCCACCGGTACCGAAGGTTCGCTCGTCGACAGTGCGTGCGGCGCACGCTGGAATTGCCTATCCGGACCGGCGTGCAAGTTCCGGCGTTGACATTTAGCCCGCCGCAACGACGCAAATGGCACGATGCCGCAACTGATCGCCGTCATCAGTGGTCGTTTCTGGCATGGCAGGGCTTGCTGACCGGGCAGGTGGCATCACAAGCGTATTTTCATCCGCCAGAGGGCGATTCGTTTCTGTGCAAAGGCCTGCATTTTGTGAACATTGCCACTGTGCTATCGGGGGCGATGACCCAGGGTTTTCACAATTCGACTGCCGGGCGAGGGTTATGACCGAAACGCGCCGCCATGCCTGCAGCGGGAGCAAAAGGTTGGCCGTGGCAATGCTTGCCGGCTTCGCCAACCCGGCGCTGGCGCATTTCACGGCGGACACCGCCCCCGCCGCATCGGTGGAGGGGACGGCAGTTGCCATAAGCTTCGATGCTGCCGCCACCCGGCTGGTCGGCGTTTCCGACAGCCTTGCAGCAGGCGCCGCACAGGTCCGCGCCCGCGAGGCGCAAGCCGGTGCCGTTGCAACCCTGCACCGGCCCGAGGTGAGCATCGACATAAAGGAGCTCGACTATCGCAAGTCGCTGTCGTTGAGCACCGGCAGCATCGGGCCTTCGCTGGGCCTGCCGCCAACACTCGATCTTGCCACCGGGGGCTGGAAATTCCGGCCGCTCGTCAACGCGACGATGCCGCTTTACACCGGCGGGCAGATCGAGGCGACCCAGCGCGCCGCCCGGGCCGGCGTCACCGAAGCGCGCGCGGACGCCGCCAACACGGCCCAGACGCTGACCCTGCAATTGGTCCAGGCATATTTCGGCCAGCAATTGGCAACCGCGGTGCTTGCCGTCCGTACCGATGCCCGCGCGGGGCTCGAACGGCACTACCAGGATGCGTTGAAGCTCGAAAAACAGGGTTTTGCGAGTCGCAGCCAGGCCTTGCAGGCACAGGTGGCGCGCGACGAGAGCGAACGCGACCTGCAAAAGGCCGCCAATGACCTGGCGACCGCCACCGCCTATCTGCGCAACCTGCTGCGCAGCGAAACCGCGCTGCAGCCGACGACGCCGTTGTTCGTCATTTCCGCCCCGCTGGAGCGGCTCGACGATTTCATCGGATCCGCAGACCAGAACCATCCGCAGGTATCGCGGCTGAAAGCGGTCGGCGAACAGGCGCGCGAGGGCGTTCGCATCCAGCAGGCCAAGCAGTTGCCGCAGGTCTATCTGTTCGGACAATATGACCTGAACCGCCGCGAGGCGCTGTTTACCGAGCCCGACTATATCTATGGCATCGGCCTCAAATACACGCTGTTGTCGAGCGCGGACCGCGGCCAGCAGGTCAATGCCGCAAGGGCCACCCAAGCCGCTGCCGAAGCCGGCCTGCGGCAGGCGCGCAACGACCTCGCGACCGCGACGACGCGCGCCTACAATGATCTCGACAGCGCCCGCAGCCAGTATCTGTTGCTCGATTCCGCCATCGCCGCGTCGCGGGAAAACCTGCGGCTGCAACAGCTTTCGTATCGGGAAGGGCTGGCGACCTCGCTCGATGTCATCGATGCCCGGCTGCGATTGATCGGCGTTCTCGTCCAGCGCGCACAGGCAGCGTATCAATTCGACGTGACTCTCGCCCAGCTTCTCGCCGTCAGTGGCCAGACCGAGCGCTTCGCCAGCTATATATCCCGTGCCGACAAGAGCATCGCGCCATGACATTATCGGACAACAGCCCGGAGGCAGCGGCAGTGCGGCTGGAAAAGCTGCGCAGCCACCATGCCGACAGCCTTGCCAGCGCCGAGGCATCGGCCAAAAGCCTGGCGGCGGCCGAGCGCCAAGGGTATCCAGCGCCGCCGGACGCGGCCGTGACACCGCCTCCCGCGCCGGACGCCCATCCGACAGAGGTGCCGCCGCCGAACCGCAGATCGCTGCTGGCTATTGCGGCCTTCATCATCATTGCCATCATCATCGCCGTCGGGCTCGGGCTGTCACGGCAAGCGGGGCCAGACCAGGTCCAGGGCATGGTCGACGCCGACGAGGTGATGGTATCGGCCAAGGTCGCCGGCCGGATCGAGCGGCTTTATGCCGCCGAGGGCGATCGCGTCGCGGCGGGTCAGCCGTTGTTCGTCCTCACCGGACCCGAGATTGCCGCCAAGCGCGCGCAGGCCGAAGCCGTGATCGCCGCCGCTGAGGCTCAGGCGCGCAAGGCCCGCAACGGCGCCCGCAGCGAGGAGATCGAGGCGACACGCGCCAACGCCGCCCGCGCCGATGCCGGCGCCGCCCTTGCCAAAGTCACCTATACCCGCACGCAGAACCTGTTTGCCGAAGGCGTCATCGCCGCCCAGCGCCGCGACGAAGCGCTCGCCAACTTCAAATCGGCAACCGAAGCCGCCGCCGCAGCGCATGCCCAATATGCCCAGGCACGGGCCGGCGCGCGCAGCGAGGACCTCGCGGCCAGCGGCGCGCAAGTCCAGCAGGCAAAGGCCGCCCTCGCCGAGGTGGCGGCGGCGGAAGCGGAGACCCGTATCAGTGCGCCGCTGGCGGCCGTCGTCACCCGCAAGATGGTCGATACCGGCGAACTCGTCCCGGCGGGATATCCGGTGTTTACGCTCACCGATATCGACCACGCCTGGGTGGCGCTCAACCTGCGGGAGGACCAGCTGCGCGGCATCAAGCCCGGCAGCATCGTCAGCGGCAACGTGCCGGCGCTCGGCGGACAGCGGGTCGATTTTCGCGTCTACTTCGTCAACCCGGCCGGAGATTATGCGACCTGGCGGGCGACGCGCCAATCGTCGGGCTATGACATCAAGAGTTTCGAAGTCCGCGCCCGGCCGGTGGCCGCCACGCCGGCGCTGCGCCCCGGCATGAGCGTGCTGTTCGACCGTCTGGCGCACTGACCGTGCAGCCCGGGCTGCGCAAATCGCTGCAGCGCGAGCTGGATTTCCTCCGTCGCAACGGCTGGGACCTGGCGTTGCTGACCTGGATCCCGGTGTTGATGCTGGCGCTGGTGGCGTGGCTGTTCTCTGCCGGCGTGGCACGCGACCTGCCGATAGCCGTGGTCGATGCAGACCATGGCGCCGTGTCGCGCCAGTATATCCGCCTGCTCGAGGCCACCCCGGGGCTGCGGGTCAGTGACCAGCCGACAGACCTTGCCCAGGCTTTTTCGCTGGTCCGGCGCAACGCCATCTGGGCGGTGGTGGTGGTGCCGGCGGGAACGACGCGCCGCATCGACCGCGGCATGCAGGCGACGCTGCTTGCCTATCCCAATGCCGCCTACAACACCCAGAGCGGCGCCGTCATGCGTGACATCGGCAACGCCACGCAGCGCCTCGGCGTGCTGCTGGCGGGCGGGACAGCCGCAAGGCTCAAGGGCGCCGCCGCCACGATGCCGCCACCGCTGCGCGTCGAGGCGCGGACGCTGTTCAACCCCCAGACCAGCTATGAACTGCTGCTGGTGCCGCTGATCGAGACGGCGATGCTGCATTTGCTGGCCTGCATCGGGGCGGCGGCTTCGGTGGGGCGCGAATTGCGCGACAGCACCGCGGCAGGATGGCTGGCCGATGCCGGCGGCAGTATCGGCGCCGCGGTGCTGGGCAAGCTCGCGCCCTATGTCATCGCCTATACCGTACTCGGCGCGCTCGGGCTGGCGGTCTTCAGCCTGGGCGGCTGGCCCGTCGCGGGCAGCGTCTGGGTGCTGGTGGCGGCGCAATTCCTGCTCTATCTGGCCTATGCCGGCATCGGGCTGCTGTTTGTCGGGCTATCGGGCAGCATGGTGACGGCGCTGTCGCTGGTCGGGGTCTATGCCGGCGCCTCGCTGGCCTTCAGCGGCGCACTGTTCCCTACTGCGGGCGCGCCCCTTTTCACCCAGATTTTCAGCGCCCTGACCCCGTATCGCTGGTTCGCGCAGGTGCAATCGCAACAGCTTGAAAGCGCCGCCCCCATGGCCGCGACGCTGCTGCTGCTGGGAATTCTTGCCGCCTTCGCGGCGGTATCGTTCGGGCTTGGGCTGCCGCTGGTGCACGGGCTGGCGCGCGACCCGGCGCGCTGGGGCAAGCGATGAGCTTTGGCGCTGCCTTCAAACTGGCGCTGCACAGCGTCTTTGCCGATCGTTCGGCGGTGATGACCATCATCCTCGCCGTCATTTTGTATTCGTTCTTCTATCCCGCCGCCTACCGCGCCCAGGTCGCGAGCGCGTTGCCGGTGGCGGTTGTCGATCTTGATCACACGGGTCTTTCCCGGGCCCTGGTGCGCCGCGCCGCCGCAACCCAGGGTGCGCAGCTGGCGGCGATGCCGGCCAGCGTTGCCGAGGCGGAACAGCTGATGCGCGGCGGCACGGTCGATGCCATCCTCGTCATCCCTGCGGGCCTTGCCCATGACGCAGCCCGTGGCCGCGCCGGCGAGGTGCTGCTGCTGGGCAGCGGGCTCAACCTGACCCGCGCCAAGACGACGCTCACCGCCATCGGCGAGGCGCTGACCGCGACCGCGCGCGAGGCGGCCGTCAACCGCGCCCGCTTTACCGGCGCCCCCGCGCCGCCGACAGTGACGCTGGTCCAGCGTCCGCTGTTCAATACCCGTGAAGGCTATGGCAGCGCCGTGGTGCCGGCGGTGGCCCCGATCATCATCCATCAGACGCTGTTGTTCGGCATGGTCTTGCTGGCCGGCACCCGGCGCGAAAAATCCGGGCGGTTGCTGTTCAGCCCTGCCGGGTTTGCCGGGGTGGCCTGCGCCTTCGGCCTGCTCGGCGTTGCCAACGCGCTTTATTACCAGGGCTGGATGTACTGGCTGCAGGATTTTCCGGTCAACGGCGGCATCGCAACGGCGGTGGCGGTCACGTTGGTGTTCATCGCTGCAACGGTCATGTTCGCGATGTTCATCGGCAGTTTCTTTCGCACCCGGGAGCGTGGCATCCAGCTTCTGGCGATAACGACGCTGCCGATGTTCTTCCTATCCGGGTTCACCTGGCCGGCGGCGCCGCTGCCGCTGTACCTCGTGGCGCAATTGCTGCCGACAACGCCGGGAATCGCGGCGCTGGTCGCTGTCAACCAGATGGGTGCCAGCCTTGCCGAGGTACGGGGATCGCTGTTGCATCTGGCGCTGTTGGCGACGGGCTATGGCGTGCTCGCCGGGTGGCGCCTGTGCCGGCCGGCGGCGGCGCGGGCACGGCCCTGACCGGCGAGCCGCTTGCCCTTATCTGCTTGCCCTTGCTCGCCGGCGTATCCGCGGCGATGATGCGGCATGACCAAGCCCCTGCTTTATGAACATCCGCTCTCGCCCTATGCGCAGAAGAACAAGATAGCCTTGCGGGAAAAGGGCGTTGCCTTCGACCTTGTCACGCCGGATGGCATGGGCAGTGGCGGTGCAGGCGGCGCCTTTGTTGCCGCCAACCCGCGCGCCGAAGTGCCGGCGCTTGTCGATGATGGCTTTGCGGTCTTCGATTCAACGATCATCCAGGATTATATCGAGGAACGCTGGGCGACGCCGGCGCTGCTGCCCGAAGGTGCCGCAGCCCGCGCCCGTGTCCGCATGATCGAGGAGGTCATCGACACCCAGTACGAGGCCACCGTGTGGGGCATGATGGAGGTGCGGGTCTTTGGCCGGGCCCCGGGTGCCACTGGTGACGCGTTGATGGCGCGCGCGACGGCGCAGGTCGCCGACCTCAACGGCTGGCTGGAACGCCAGCTTGGTGATGCCGAATGGTTCAATGGCGCAGCGTTTGGCTGGGGCGATATCGCGGTGGTGCCGTTCGTCCTTAATGCAGCCGGGTTTGGGGCGCCGCCTTTACCGGGCAGCAGGCTGGCGGCATGGCTGGCGCGGTGCGTTGAACGCCCCAGCGTCGCATCGACCGCCGCGGAGGCACAGGCGGTCGTCGACATCGTTGCCAGGATCGTGCCGGTCGCAATCGCGGCCGGGAAATTCCAGCGGGAATACCGCGATCACCGGCTCGAATGGATGATCCGTTCGGGCGGAATGGCGGTGGTGGTCGCAGGCATCGCTGCCGGCAACATCCGCTTCAGCAGCGAGGTGCGCTGACGCAGGTCAGGGCCGCAGGATTCCCGCCGCGCGCAAGGCACTCTCGACGATCGACAGGACATCGTGGGACTTTGCCGGTTCGACAACGGCCGGGCGATCGGCAACGCCGGGCTGGAGACCCCAGCCCGCCGCAATATGGCGGGTCGAGGATATCCCGACATCGAGCATGAACGGCGCCGGTGCGCCCAGCGCATCCGGTCCGGCAGCGGCGATGGGCGTGCCATGGCCCATGCCGGTTATGTCGTGCGCCGTCACCAGCGCGGCCCCCGAGGCATCGCGCCAGACCCGGCGTGGATAGCCACCAACCGAATCCGTGCGGGTGGGTTCGGCGGGCAACCCATGGACGCCGCGCCATTGTGCCAGCAATGCCTCTGCGTTGGCAGGATCGACGGTGCGGTCGCCACTGCCCTGCCATACGGACACCTGCGGATAGCGTTTGCGCGGCGGCGAGGCGGATCGTGCCAATGCGGCGAGGGTGGCGGGTGCCGGGATGCCGTGCCCGCGCATCCGGTCGAAGGCTTCGGCGGTGCCCTGTGCCGTGCCGTGCGCGACACCGGCGATAATTGCGCCGGCGGCAAACACGTCTGGATAGGTGGCCAGCATGGTCGCAGCCATGGCGCCGCCCGCCGACAGCCCGGTAATGAACACCCGGGCGGGATCGAGCCGATGCACCGCGACCATTGCCGCCACCATGTCGCGGATCGATTGCGCTTCGCCGCCGTCGCGGCGGATATCGCCGGGGGCAAACCAGTTGAAACACAGGTTTGCGTTGTTGGCACGCGTCTGTTCGGGGAAAAGCAGCGCGAACCCGCGCTCGTCGGCCAGTTGCGACCAACCGCTGCCCTGGTCATAGGCGGCAGCGGTTTGGGTGCAGCCGTGGAGGACGACGACGAGCGGTGCATTGTGCGGCAGGCCGCCCGGGAGATAGGCGCGCGCCTTCAACGCGCCCGGATTGCTGCCGAATCCGGAGAAATCGCTCAGCCGGTCGGCGTTGCCGGCAAACGGCATCCCCTGCATTCCGCCGGCCAAGGTGCCGGCCAAGGTACCGGGCATGATATCGACCATTGCATCCGCCATGGCATTGCGGCTGGCCTTGAGCCGACCGATCGTATCGCTGAGGTTGCGCAATCGCGTTCCTTTCGAGCCGGCATGCTGCCAGCATCATCGCCCGGTGCGACTCGTCCTATGGTGCAATGCAACATAAGCCAGGCACCGCCACCGACAAGGCCCCAGATCGTTACCCCGGCGATTTAACCGGCGATGCCGATCTCGGTTGCAGCGGCACGAATACGGTCCTGGGCCGCCTTGTCATCGCCAAAGGCCGCGATCGCTTCATCCCGCGCCGCAGTCGCCGCTGCCGCATCGCCAAGCACGCTGCGCGCCCGCATCAGCCGTAACCAACCCGCTTCATCCCGGGGATTGGCCTTGAGCTTGGTGGCCAGCCCGTCGACCATGCCGCGGATCATCGCCTGTCGATCGGCCGGTGTCATTGCCGCCGCGCCGGCGACCTGGGCAGCATCGGGCCCCGGCATCCGGCCCGCGCCGGAAGCGGCATTGGCAGCGGCCATTCCCGGGGGCAACGACGATGGCACTGTCGCGCCGCCACTCGTTGGCGGCCTGATAGCCGCCAACCGCGCCGTCACATCGATCTTGGCGGCATCCGCCGTCTGCTGGATGACCTGGCGCAATTGCGGCACCCATGGCGCATCCCCCGGCGATACGCTGAGCAGCGCCAACCAGTCGTCGATCGCACCCTTGCCGTCGCCGCGCTGTTGCCGGGCCAGCGCAAGGAAATATCGCGCCCGCGCATCGGCGCCATCCTTGGCCCTTGCCGCCGTGAACGCCGCAACTGCGGCCGGGGTGACTTCGCCCTGGCCGGCCTGCACCAGCGCTTCGCCATAGGCCGATTGCAGGCCCTCGCCGTCCGGTTTCAAGGCCACGGCCTTGGCGTAGGCCTTGGCCGCGTCGGCAAAACGCTGGGTCTGGAAATACGACCAGCCGAGCATTCGCCAGCCTTCGGCATCCTGGGGATTGGCGGCAAGCTTGCGCTCCAGCCCGGTAACGAGCTGGGCGATTTCGGGCGCAGCCTGGGTTTCCGCAGGGGCGTTCGTCGTTGCGGTGGCGCCCGATGCAACGGCCGGTGCGCCATTCTCGATTTCGGGCTTGCCCATACTGGCGTACATTGCGGTGGCGGCGAAGGTGACGAGTGCCACCAGCCCGATCGCCAGCCCGCCCAGTGCCCGCGCGCCGATCGGGCGGTCGAGGTCCGCCGGAATATGCCCGGCGGCCAGCATCCGTCGCTTGATCTCGACCCGCAGCCCTTCGGCATCAGCCGGCGGAATTGTACCCGCCGCAAGCTGGACGTCGACATCGACGAGCTGGTCCTTGAGCACCGCCAACGTCGCGGCGCGCGCATCGGAACGCGCCTCCTGCCGGCGTACCAGCGGAATGGTGAGGACCGCGGCAGCGATCGCCGCCATCAGGGTAAGGATGATCCAGAGGGTCATGATATCAAATTGTTCCGGGCAACATGGCGTGAATTCATTTGGGGAAACGATGGCACCGGGCGGCGCGCGCGAACGGGTGGCGATGGATCGTGCCGCATCGGGACCTAACGGTCCGACAAGGCCGCAAGCTCGGCGGCCTCGATGTCGGACAAGGGCTGCACTTCTGCCGCGGTGCGGCGACGGGACCAGAAGGCCAGCGCCAGCCCGCCGAAAGCGATCACGGCGAACGGCCCGAGCCACAGGGCCCAGGTCGCAGGTTCGACAGGCGGCTTGAGCAGCACGAAATGACCATAGCGGCTGACGACATAGTCCATGGTTTCGGCATCGCTATGGCCAAGTTTCAGCTGTTCACGGACGACGATGCGCAGATCCTTGGCGAGTGGGGCGTCGGAATCGTCGATCGACTGGTTCTGGCAAACGACGCAGCGCAAATCCCGTGAGATCGCGCGGGCCCGGGCTTCGAGGCCGGGGTCCGACAGCATCTCGTCGGGCTGCACCGCGAGCAGCGGCGACGCCAGCAGCAACAATGCCGTCAGAACAACGTGTCTCATGCTTCGGCTCGCAACCTGGCGATCAACGGCTTCAGTGTGCCGTCCCAATCCTCGGGCGAAATCGGCCCGATCTGCTTGAAACGAACCCGGCCCTTCTTGTCGAGGATGAAGGTTTCCGGAACCCCGGTAACACCAAGGTCGATGGCAGTGCGGCCGGCCTCGTCCGCGGCAATCCGGCGATACGGGTTGCCGAAGCGTTCGATCCAGTCCCGCGTGTCCTGGGGTTTGTCCTTCCACGCCAGGCCATAGACCGGCACGCCTTCGCCCGAAATACGGGTCAGCATCGGGTGTTCCTGCGGGCACGCGGCACACCAGCTTGCGAACACGTTGAGCAGCATCGGCTCGCCCTTCAGGCTGGCACTGGCGAACCCGCCACCGGGTGTGATGCCGGGCAGGTCGAACGCCGGCAAAGGCCTGTCGATCAGCGCCGACGGCAGTTTCTTGGGGTCCTGTGTCAGCCCATAGCCAAAGACACCGACGAGCGCGACAAAGGCGATAACCGGCGCGATGAACAACAGCCGTTTCATTCGGCCGGCACCAGATTGCCGGAAAACAGCGGCCGGGGCGCCCTGACCGGCGCGCCGATGCGGAAACGCCGGTCGGCCAGGCTCGATGCCCCGCCCATCGCCATCATCAGCGCGCCGAACCAGATCCAGCCGACCAGCGGGTGATGGTAGATGCGCACGACGATGCCCTGCCCGCGTGGCCCGGCCTGCACATCACCGATGGCGACATAGCTGTTGCCAAGGATACTTGTGCCAATGCCGGCTTCGGTCGTCTGGCTGCGACTTATCGGATAAAAACGCCGCTCGCTCTTCAGGTCGCGGAGGCGATCGCCCTCGCGCACGGCAAAGCGCGCTTGGGTGGCGGTGTAGTTGGCACCGCGGACTTCGCCGACGCTGTTGAGCGTCACCTGCATCGCCCCCAGCATGGTCGTTTCCCCAGGTGTCATCACCAGGATCTTTGAGGTGGCATAGCCGCTCATCATCACCACGCCGGCTGTCATCACGCCCAGCCCGGCATGGGCAAGCGCCATGCCGATGACAGCGGGCGGCGTGTTGCGCACCAGCCGCCCCGAAAATCCGTCTGGACCGCGCCAGCGCCGCACCAGCACCATCACGCCGCCCAGCACCAGCCAGACCGCCAGTGCAAAGCCGAAGGCCGAGGCGGCGTTCCTGATACCCAGCGCAATCCACAGCCCGGCAAATGCGGACAGCGCAACGATCGCCGTCCAGCGCAGCTTGTCGCCCACCCGTGCCGCCCCGTCACGCTTCCATTGCAGCACCGGGCCCACCGTGACGAGCAGCAGCAGCGGAATCATCAACGGCACGAAGACGAGGTTGTAATAGGGTGGCCCGACCGAAATCTTGTCGGTGCTCACCGCCTCCATGATGACCGGGTAAAATGTGCCGAGAAATACCACCGCGGTGACTGCCATCAGGAACAGGTTGTTGAGGGTCAGCCCGGCCTCGCGGCTGATGCCGGCGAACAGCGCGCCGGATTTCAATTGCGGCGCCCGCCACGCGAACAGTGCCAGTGCCGTGCCCGTCGAACCCACGATCATCGCCAGGATGAAGACGCCGCGCTGCGGATCGACTGCAAAGGCGTGGACCGAGGTAAGGATGCCCGAGCGCACGAGGAACGTGCCGATCAGGCTGAGCGAGAACGCGAGGATGGCGAGCAGGATCGTCCAACCGGCCAGCGCCTGCCGCTTTTCGGTGACAATGGCGGAATGGAGCAAGGCAGTGCCGATCAGCCAGGGCATCAGCGACGCATTCTCGACCGGATCCCAGAACCACCAGCCACCCCAGCCGAGTTCATAATAGGCCCAGAAGCTGCCCAGTGCGATGCCGCAGGTCAGCGGCACCCACGCCGCCAGCACCCAGGGCCGCATCCAGCGCGCCCATGCTGCATCGGCGCGGCCTTCGAGCAGCGCCGCGACGGCAAAGCTGAAGGTGACCGAGAACCCGACATAGCCGAGGTAAAGCAGCGGCGGATGGAAAACCAGGCCAGGGTCCTGCAGCAGCGGGTTGAGCTCCGCACCATCTGCCGGAACCGGGAAAAGCCGCAGGAAGGGGTTGGAAGTGAACAGCGAAAAGGCGAGAAACGCGACGCTGATCATCGCCTGCACCGACAGGACCCGCGCCTGCAGGCTGGGCCGCAGATTGTCGCCAAAGCGCGCGATGCCGGCACCGAAGATGGCGAGGATCAGAACCCACAGCAACATCGAGCCTTCGTGGTTGCCCCAGGTCGCGGCGAGCCGATAGGGCAGCGGCTGGCTCAGCGCCGCATGCTCTGCGACCAGCTGTACGGAAAAGTCGGCACGACCAAAGCAGATCATCAGCATGGCAAAGGCCGTGACGATGAGCACCGCCTGCAGCTGCGCCGCGGTGCGCCCGAACATCATCATGGCGACGTTGCCACGCACGGCGCCGACCATCGGCAGAACGGCCTGCGCAACCGCGGTCAAAAGTGCGAGAATGAGAGCGAAAAGCCCGATTTCGGCCAGCATGGACGCGTACAACTCCCCAACCCTGCCGGCATTGCGCGCCGTTGGTCAAAGTCACTCTAGCCGACCGCGCGGCAGATGGTAGTATGGATATCGGTCGCAGGGGGCCCGCCGCGCAGGGGACAGCAGGTTGGCGGAACATTATCGCATCGCCATCATCGGCTCCGGCCCGGCCGGGCTGAGCGCTGCCGCCCATGCCGCAACCCTTGGCCTCAGCCATGTGCTGATCGAAAAGACCGGCCATCTTTCGGATACCATCTCCAGATACCAGAAGGGCAAGCACGTGATGGCGACGCCGTCGCAGCTCGTGCTGCGCGCCGACATCGCCTTTGAGGCCGGCAAGCGCGAAGCGGTGCTCGGTGCGTGGGAAACAGCGGCGGCACGCGCCGGTGTCAATGTCCGTTACCATGCCGAAGTCATCGCGATCATGGGCACCGGCGAACCGATCGCCGGCAGCCTGCAGCAGGTCGTGACGCGCAGGCGCGACGGCGGCAGCGATCGCCGCGAACTGCAGCGCTGCGCCCCGCCCTATCGGTTGATGCTGGCAAATGGCGACAGCCTCGTCGCCGATGCGGTCATCCTCGCCATCGGCACGCAGGGCAACCCGAACCTCATGACCTGCCCCGGCAGCGACAACGCCAATGTGCAATATCAACTCGACGACCCCGCTGCCTATAATGACGAGCACATCTTCGTGATCGGCGGCGGCGACGCCGGAATAGAAAATGCGCTGGGGCTGGCCGCCGATGCGGCGCAGCGCAATGTCGTCACCCTCGTCAATCGTTCGGCCGAGTTCTCGACCGCCAAGGATGCCAACGTCACCGCGCTGATGGCGGCACGCGATGCCGGCCGGATAAGCATCATGACCGGCACGACAACGCGCAGCATCGGACCCGGCTGGCTGGTGCTGGACACCGGCGAAGGCGAAGTTCGCGCCCGCTGCGACCGGATCATCGCGCGCATGGGCTCCGCCCCGCCGCGCGGTTTTGTCGAAAGCTGCGGCGTCGCGTTCGCCAGCAGCGACCGGCTGGCCTTTCCCCCGCTTTCCGCGGTTTTCGAATCGACCGCGCCGGGCATTTTCGTCGTCGGTGCACTGGCCGGCTATCCGCTGATCAAGCATTGCATCAACCAGGGCTATGACGTCGTCGAGTTCATCAACGGCAATCGGGCGCTGAAGCCCGCTGATGAACCGCTGCTGGAAGCCCGGCTTGCCGGGCTGCCTGGCCGGCACGGCGTCGATTATTGGCTCGAGATGCTGCGCAGCAATATCACCATTCTCAACGGTATGAGCCCTTTGCAGATGCGGGAGTTCATGCTCGACAGCGCGGTGCGGTCCTATCGCGCCGGCGACGTGATATTTGCCCGCAACGCGCCCGGTTCGTCGTTGTTCGGTATAGCGTCGGGCGAGGTGCTGGTGGAAGTCGACCCCGCCGACACGTCGATTACAGTGCCGATTCCGGCTGGCAGCATCGTCGGCGAAGTCGGGCTGATCTCGGGCCGTCCGCGCGGTGCCACGATCCGCGCCGGCAGCGACTGCATAGTTGTCGAAATCTCGCGGACCGCCGCTTTGAAGCTTATGTCGGCCGTGCCTGCCGCAGCACGCGAAGTCGCCCGCATCACCACGGAGCGCAGCCTGCTGCAGATCTTCAAATCGGGCCTGACGCCTGCCGACCTCACCGATGTGATCGCTTCCGCCAAGGTCGAAACGGTGCGCGCCGGCGAAACGATCATCCGCGAAGGCGAGGTCGGCGACGACATCTTCATCATCCGGTCGGGGTCGATGGTTGTCGAAAAGGCCATCGGCGGCAAGACGATCTTCCTCAACTATGTTCCCGCCGGTTCCCATGTCGGCGAGATGGCAGTCATCGACGGTGGGCGACGCAGCGCCACGGTGCGAGCTGCGGTCAAGTCCGAGGTGGTGAGGCTGGAGGGCGAGGCGTTCCGCGCCCTGCTTGCAAACCGCCCGGGTCTGGCGACGCGGCTGCGCGAGGAGATGGCAAGCCGCACCGCGCTCAACAGGTTCATCGAATCGCGGAAGGACAGCTTTGGCGGCGTCGTCGAGATGTATACCGGCATCGCCAACTTCCTTGTCGACAACGGCATCGGTGAAGCGACCGATGTGCTGCTCATCGATGAAAAGCTCTGCGTCGGCTGCGACAATTGCGAGAAGGCGTGCGCGGACAGCCATGACGGGCTGTCGCGGCTCGATCGGGAGGCCGGGCGCACCTATGCGCATCTGCACGTTCCAACATCGTGCCGGCATTGCGAACACCCGCATTGCATGGCCGATTGCCCGCCCAACGCCATCCGGCGCGGTCCGGCAGGCGAGGTCACAATCGACGACACCTGCATCGGCTGCGGCAACTGCCAGCGCGGCTGCCCCTATGGCGTCATCCGCATGGACAGCGTGCCGCCCAGGAAACCATGGCTGATCGGCTGGCTGCTGTTCGGGCAGGGACCGGGGCCGGGCGAGCCCGACAGCGCATGGCGCTATGAACACGCCCGAAAACGCCCCGAAAAGCCGAAGAAGGCGATCAAGTGCGATATGTGCGCGGGCCAGAGCGGCGGTCCGGCCTGCGTACGCGCCTGCCCGACGGGCGCGGCGATCCGGGTGTTGCCCGAACAATTCCTGTCGGTGGCGCTGCTCGACCGGGACAGCGGCTGAATGGCGTCCCGCGGCAGCGCGCATGAGGGCTTTCTGCGTCACGCCAACGGTCGCTGGTGCAAGGTTGCGATACTTGTCTCGGGCCTCGCCATCGCCGTCTATGCACTGACAGACGCGACGCCGCGGCCGAACGGCGGCACCTTTGCCGGGTATCTACTCGGCAGTTTGGCGGCGCTGCTTGTGCTCTGGTTGACGATGCTCGGGCTCAGGAAGCGCATCATCACCCGCGGTCCCTATTCCTTGAAGGCATGGACGTCGGCCCATGTCTGGCTGGGGCTGTCGCTCATTGTCATCGCGACGCTGCATACGGGCTTCCAGATCGGCTGGAACGTTCATGGCCTCGCCTATGCACTGATGATGGTGGTGATCCTTTCAGGGCTTTACGGCGTCTATGCCTATGCGAACCTGCCGGCCCAGCTTGGCGCCAACCGCCACGAGGCAACCCAGCCGCAAATGCTCGAAGCGATCCGTGCGCTCGACCGCCAGCTCGACACCGCGGCGCAACCCTTGGGCCATGAGGACGCGGCGACCGTACGGCTCAGCCTCGAACAATGCCGAGTCGGCGGCAGCCTCCGCCAGCGACTGACCGGCCGCCAGCCGGGGTGCGGCAATCGGCGTGCGCGTGATGCCATCGCGGCGCGGGTCGACGTCCAGCGGCGGCAAGGCAAGCCCGACCCGGCGTTGACGCAATTGCTGTTCCTACTCGAACGCAAGGACGCGGCACTGGAACAGGTCCGGCGCCATATCGCCATCAAGACCCGGCTGGAACTGTGGCTCCATATCCACGTCCCCGCGACTTTCGCGCTGCTGGCGGCGCTGACTGCCCATGTCCTCAGCGTCTTCCTGTACTGGTGATGGGGTTCAGCGTCCGCCAGATCACGCGGCGGGCCGATGGCGGGGAGATCGTGCGGACGCGGGTGCTGGCCGGGCCCGACATCACCGTGGGTCGCGGTACCGATTGCGATATCCAGTTGACCGACCTCGGCATCATGCTGCGCCACGCCCGCATCAGCCTGATGGCCGGCGGCGTGATCGCTGTCGAAGCGACAGGCGGCATCCCGCTCGAGATCGGCGGCGCCTTTGTCACCCATGCCGAGCTTGATGTCGCATCGCGTCCGCACGTCGGTCTTGCCAGCCACCGGCTCAGCTTTGCCCCTGGCGAGGAGCCGGACAGCGTCACCATCACCACCGAACGCGTCGTCGCAGCCGGTGAAAGCACCAATGCCGCCAGCGAAGTCGAAATCTTTTCATTGCGGCGGGTGTTGCCGGGCAAGCGCGGCATGGCCTGGGCGCTGGTGATCGGCATCCTGGCGGTGTTCGTCGCCTGGCCGTTATCGACCATGCACCGCCAAGCAGCCCGCTCCTTCCACCCCGATACGCTATGGAGCAGCGGGCCATTGTCCACCGCCCATGCAAGCCTGTCCAACACCTGCGGCGCCTGCCACCACAAGGCGTTTGTGTCGGTTACCGACACGGCTTGCATCGCTTGCCACACGCCGGCGCAAAGCCCCGCCCATGCGCCCGCCGACCGCATGGCTGCCAGCCGTGTCGTGGCAACGGGGATGCCCGCCTTCACCGCCGCGATCCACCGCCGCTTCAACTTGCCCGAAGGCCGTTGCGCATCGTGCCACAAGGAGCATGAAGGCCCGGCGGGCGCCCTGCAGGTCGCAGCGAATTTCTGCACCGATTGCCATGCCGAGCTTGCGTCGCGGCTGTCGGACACCAGCCTGGCCAATGTTCCCGACTGGAGCCGCCATCCACAGTTCAAGCCGACGTTGGTGACCACGCCTTCACCGATCGCGCCACGCTTCGAGCGCGTGTCGCTGGATGCACGTCCCCACGAAAACAGCGGTCTCGTCTATCCGCACGCGCTTCACCTGTCGGCGACCAACAGCGTCGCCAACATGGTTCGCCGGCAGGGCCTGCCGGCAAAGGGCGGTGGCCTCGGCTGTGGCTATTGCCATGCACTCGATAGCGACCGGGTCCGCTTCAAGCCGATCGAGATGGAACGGAATTGCGGCGCTTGCCACGACCTGGCTTTTGCGCGTGATGGCGGCGTGACCCGCACCCTGCCCCACGGCAAGCCCGAACAAGTGGCAGGCATCATCCACGATTTCTATCGGTCGCAGGCTGTTGCCCCTCGGGCCGGCGTCCAGTGGCTGGCCGATGACCGACGCCAGCCCGGGCACGCTGCCGAGCGCCAGGCCGCCGACCTGCGCCTTGCAAATATCGGCGGCGCCAATGCCCGAGCCGACGCGGCCATCGCCAGCATCTTTGCGCCGGGCGGTGTCTGCGCCGGTTGCCACAGCGTCGTCGCCACCGGCGCGCGCAACGCCGCATTGCGATACGCCATCGCACCCGTGACGCTGAACGGGCACTACTTGCCCAAGGGCCGCTTTCCCCATGGCAGGCACACCAGCTACAACGGCCGGACCGGCGACGCGGCCTGTATCGCCTGCCACAGCAGCGTCGTCACTTCGGCACGCGCCAGTGACGTCCTGTTGCCACCGATAGCGAAATGCCGGGAATGCCACGGTGCCGCCAGGACAGCGATCAGTGCCCCTTCGACTTGCGCTACTTGTCATGGCTACCATTTTGGCGACGGCGATAGCGATGGTGGCGACAACAGTAGCGGCCGGGGCGGCGATGTGGCGGCGCCGCGACACAAATACCACGTTCGCGGCCTTGCTGCACAGCGCCCGCCAGACTTGCCATGACCACCTTGTCATGACTGCTCTGCAGCGACCGGTCGTGCCCGGCCAAAGCCGTCGAAAGGGCGTGAAGCGATGATGTTCGCCAAGCAGCTGCGCGATGCGGTGATGGACGGCCGGATCACCTGCAGCGTGCGGATCTGGCAAAACCCGCGCGTCAAGCCTGGTGGTCGCTATCGCCTCGGCCCGGGCCACATATGCGTGACGTCAATTCGCGAGATCGGATTGGACGATGTCACCCCGGAACTGGCGCGTCGCTCCGGCTTTCAAGGTCGCATCGATCTGTTGAAGGTGGCCAGGCACGGCACTGGCGATCATGTTTACCTGGTGGAATTCCACTACGAGGCATGACGCGGCCAACGCCACAAGGCTGTGGTGCAGGGTGTTCGCCAGCGCGCCGCAGCCACCCGGCGGCGGACTTTCCCTTTGACCGGGATTGGTTCTAGGAAAGACCGGCAGGTCAGCAGGGGAACGGTTTTGGGTGCAGCGGAGACCGACGTCGTCATCATCGGCGGGGGGCATAACGGGCTGGTGTGCGCTGCCTATCTGGCAGCGGCGGGGCAGAAGGTCACCGTGCTGGAACGGCGCAGCGTAACCGGCGGTGCGGCGGTGACCGAGGAATTTCATCCCGGTTTCCGCAATTCCGTTGCCGCCTACACCGTATCGCTGCTCAACCCGAAGGTCGCCGCCGATCTTCAACTGGCAGACCATGGCCTGCGCGTCGTCAACCGTCCCTATGCCAATTTCCTGCCTAGCGACGACGGCCGCTATCTGCTCACGGGTGGCGGCGGCACCGAAGCCGAGGTGGCGAAGTTTTCTGCCCGCGACGCCGCGGCGCTTCCGGCCTACGAAGCGATGCTTGAGACCATTGCCGACCTGCTGCGCGACCTCGTGCTCGAAACCCCGCCCAACCTGACCAGCAGCGGCTGGCGCGATGCGATACCCGAACTGATCGGCGCGGCGCGGCTCGGCAACCGCATGCGCAAGCTCAGCCTCGATGAAAAACGCACCCTGCTGGAGCTGTTCGCCACGTCGGCGGGGGAGTTCCTCGACGGCTGGTTCGAAAGCGCGCCATTGAAGGCAGTGCTCGGCTTTGACGGCATTGTCGGCAACTATGCCTCACCCTACGCCGCCGGGTCGGCCTATGTCCTGCTCCATCACGTCTTTGGCGAGGTCAACGGCATAAAGGGCGCCTGGGGCCACGCGATCGGCGGCATGGGTGCCATCAGCCAGGCCATGCACAAGGCCTGCCTCGCACGCGGCGTCAGTGTTCGCACCGATACCGCCGTTGCCGAAGTGCTAGTCGAACGTGGCCGCGCCACCGGGGTCGTTACCGAAGCCGGCGACACCATCCGCGCCCGCCGCGTCGTCTCGAACATCCACCCCAAGTTGCTGTATGAAAAGCTTGTCGACCCGCATCACCTGGCACCGGACTTCCGCGGTCGCATGGCGCGGTACAAATCCGGCTCCGGCACTTTCCGCATGAATGTCGCCCTGTCGCGGCTGCCAAGCTTTACCTGCAAACCCGGCGAAGGCGCGCATCTGTCGGCGGGGATCATCCTGGCGCCGACGCTTGAATACATGGAGCAAGCGTGGATCGATGCGCGCCAGACCGGCTGGTCAAAGGCGCCGATCGTCGAGATGCTGATCCCATCGACGCTCGATGACAGCCTCGCGCCGCCGGGCCAGCATGTCGCCAGCCTGTTCTGCCAGCATGTCGCACCGGAACTGTCCGATGGTCGATCATGGGATGACCACCGCGACGACGTCGCCGACCTGATGATTGCCACCGTCGACAAGGCGGCGCCGGGCTTTGCTGCCTCCGTCCTGGGGCGCCAGATCAAATCGCCGCTCGACCTGGAACGCGATTTCGGGCTGGTCGGCGGCGACATCTTCCACGGCAAGCTCACCCTCGACCAACTGTTCTCGGCCCGCCCGATGCTGGGCCATGCCGACTATCGCGGTCCTTTGCAGGGGCTGTACATGTGCGGCGCCGGCACCCACCCCGGTGGAGGCGTCACCGGCGCGCCCGGCCACAATGCTGCGCGCGCGGTCCTGAGCGATGTCAGGCGGCGGCGCTTCTAGAGCGGCTGCAGCCTGTACCACGGCACGCACCATGTTGCGCCCGGTGCCGCATTGCGTCAGGCTGTCATTGCCTGGCGTATCGGGGGTTGTGGGAGGATAGGCTGGGTCGATGTTGATCGCGCAGGTCACCGATATTCATCTCGGCTTCCAGCCCGATGATCCGGCGGAGCTGAACCGCAGGCGCTTCGACGACGTCATGGCATCGTTGCTGGCGCTGGAGCCGCGGCCAGACGTGCTGCTGGCCACGGGCGACCTCGCGGAGTCCGGCAGCATTGCGTCGTATCGCAGCCTGAAGACAGTGTTCGATGCGTTGCCGTTTCCCGTGTTGCCGGCGATCGGCAACCACGACGTCCGGCGCAATTTCACCAGCGTCTTCGGCCGGGAGCGGATGGACGGTGGCTATGTGCAATATGTCGCCGAGGCTGGCCCGCTGCGCATCATCGTGCTCGACACAGTCGAGGAAGGCCTGCACGGCGGCGCCTTCGACAATGGGCGGGCGGCGTGGTTGGCGGCGGCGCTGGCAGCTTCGTCCAAGCCGACGATCGTCGTGTTGCACCACCCGCCGATCGAGACCGGCAACGGCTGGATGACCGAGCGCAGCGATGCGCCCTGGGTGCGCCGCCTCCATGACGTGGTCGCCGGGCACCGGCACGTCATCCGGCTGCTCAGCGGCCATCTGCATCGCGCCATCGTCACCAACTGGGCCGGAACGACTTTGGCGGTCTGCCCTTCCACCGCCCCACAGGTGGCAATCGATTTTCGCGCCCTGGACGCCGATGACCCCGACGGCCGCGACATGGTCATCGCCGAAGCACCGGGGTTCGCGCTGCATTACTGGACGGGCACCGACCTCGTGACGCATTTCGGCTCGGGCGGCGAGCACCCGGTGCTGGCGCGCTACAATGCCCGGATGCAGCCGACCGTGCGGCACATATTGGCGGAGCGGGGCTGACGCGGGAGCGTCAGACCCGCATAGGCATCAGCACATAGAGCGCCCGTGAATCATCCGATTCGCGGATCAGCGTTGGCGCCGCGGCATCGGACAGATGGACATCGACCTGGTCGCTGCCGACCTGGCCCAGAATGTCGAGCAGGTAGCGATAGTTGAAGCCGACCTCAAACTCCGGCGAACTGTATTCGGCCGGGACTTCCTCGGCGGCCGTGCCGTTCTCGGGGCTGGTCACCGACAATGTGACCTTGTCGCGACCGAGCGCCAGTTTGACGGCGCGGGTCTTTTCCGTGGTGGCGATGGCGGCAACACGATCGACACCCTGGGACAGGCTTTTCGCATCGATTTTCAAAAGCCGGTCGTTGGCGGTGGGGATCACACGGCTGTAGTCCGGAAAAGTCCCATCGATCAGCTTGGACGTCAGGGTCGCAGCCTCGCTGAACTTGAAGCGGATCTTCGTCGTCGACAGGGAAATTTCGATCTCGCCGTCGATTTCATCAAGGAGCTTGCGCACTTCCGCGACGCATTTGCGCGGTACGATCACGCCCGGCATGGCGGCGGCACCTTCGGGCAGGTCGATCTCGATACGCGCCAGGCGATGGCCATCGGTGGCGACGGCGCGCAGCTTGGGAACCGGGCCATCGACGGCATGGATGTAGATGCCGTTGAGGTAATAGCGGGTTTCCTCGGTCGAGATGGCAAAGCGCGTGCTGTCGATGATTTCGCGCAGGTCCTTGGCAGGCAGCGAAAAGCTCGTCGGCAGCTCGGTTTCGGCAATTACCGGGAAATCGTCGCGCTTGAGCGTCGCGAGGCTGAACCGGGCGCGACCGGCCACGACGGTCATCTTGTCGCCCACCACCGCCAGTTCGACCTGCGAGCCTTCGGGCAGCTTCCTGACGATATCGAACAGCGTATGAGCACCCACCGTGGTGGCACCGTTGAGGTCGATCGCCGCCGGGATGGTTTCGACGACCTGCAGGTCAAGATCGGTCGCCATCAGCCGCAATCCTTCGGTCCGCGCTTCGATCAGCACGTTCGACAGGATGGGAATCGTGTTGCGGCGCTCAACCACCGACTGGATATGCGCCAGACATTTCAACAGCGTCGCGCGTTCGACGGTCGCCTTCATTTATTGCCCTTGCCTGTTCGTCATAGGATGATTTGCGGCGACTATAGCGACCCTGTGGCGCGGCGGTAGTGGCCAAGTTGCAACGGCGGTCGAGAGTTTTCGCGCCCATTTGCCGATCGCCGCGCAACCGCTAGAGCAGTCGCCATGGACATCATCATCGCCCGCCACGCCGAGACCGTCTACAATGCCGCAGCGCGGATGCAGGGCCATATGGCGCATACGCCGTTGACCCGGCGCGGAATCGGCCAGGCCGAAACCATGGGCGCCGCGCTCGCCGAAGTGCTCGGGCCACGCCCGGACCGCGACCTGTGGGTGTCGCCATCGGGGCGCACGCTGCAGACGGCGGCCATCGTCGGCGAGCATCTCGGCCGTGATTTCTTCGATTGGCGCAAGGACGAGCGCCTGCTCGAAATCGATGTCGGCGACTGGGAGGGCCGGCTTTATGCCGATATCGTCGCCGAACAGGGCCCGATCATCGACGCAGAACGCCGGCTGTTTTCGGTGCAGGCGCCCCGCGGCGAATGGTTCCCGGCGATTGCGGCGCGCCTTGAAAGCTGGCTGGCGCAGCTCGATCCGGCGCGGCCGGTGCTGGCGATCAGCCACGGCATCACGGCGCGGGTGTTGCGCGGCCTGTTGGTCGGCGGCGCGGACTGGCACGGCGTCAAGGTCGCAGTCGACGCGCCGCAGGGCACCGTTTTCCGGGTACGCGATGGTGTCGAGGAGCTTCTGCTCACGGGGTCGGGCGCGGTCGGGGTGCGGGCGGCGTAACAGTCTCTCAGTCGCCGGTCCGCCCATCGATGCGCCAAGGCGGAAAGCGCTGGCCGGCCCCCGCGTGGTATAGGATGATACGGTTCCCCGCCGGGTCGCGGGTTGGCGCGCAACGCCAGAGATAGGCTTCGTCACGCGGCGGATGATCGAAGCGGATACCCCGCGCCTCGGCGGCCGTCACCTCGGCGTCGACATCGTCGCAATGGAGAAAAATCTCCGCCGTCCCGGCATGCCCGCCGGCGACCACCTCGAAGGAGAGCGTCGGCCCTGCACCGGTCGCGCAGGGCATTTCGAAGCGGGCGTAGCGGGGCGGCGCGGCGACGATCTGCTGCAAGCCGAGCGCCGTGTAGAAGGCGACACTGGCGGCATAGTCATTCGCAGGCAGGGTGACATGGTTGAGTTGCATTGCCGCCAATCCTCGATCCACATGGCGCCGAGGCTTTGATTCCCCGCCACCAGCCCCTATCTCGCGCCAAAGTCTCCGCTTGCCAAGGAACCCCGCATGACCCTGCCCATCGATCCCGTCGTCATCACCGGCTTTGCCCGCACCCCGATGGGCGGTTTCCAGGGCGCGCTGGCCGGCGCCACCGCGACGCAACTCGGCTCGGCAGCGGTGCGCGCGGCAGTGGCGCGCTCGGGCGTTTCGCCCGACAAGGTCGAGCAGATCTTCATGGGATGCGTCCTCCCGGGCGGGCTCGGCCAGGCACCGGCGCGACAGGCGGCATTGGGCGCCGGGCTCCCGCTGTCGGTCGAGGCGACCACCGTCAACAAGATGTGCGGCAGCGGCATGCAGGCGACCATAATGGCGCATGACGCGCTGGTAGCGGGCAGCGCCGAAGTCATCGTCGCCGGCGGCATGGAATCGATGTCGAACGCGCCGTATCTGTTGATGAAACACCGCAGCGGCGCTCGTATCGGGCACGATGCGGTCAAGGATTCGATGTATCTCGACGGGCTGGAGGATGCCTATGATCCCGGCCGGCTGATGGGTTCGTTTGCCGAGGATTCGGCCCGGGATTACCAGTTCACGCGGGTCGCGCAGGACGAATTCGCGCTGGAAAGCCTGTCCCGGGCCAGCGCCGCGATCGCGTCCGGTGCCTTCGATGATGAAGTGACGCCGGTGACGATCTCGGGTCGCGGCGGTGAGATTGTGGTGAGCGTCGACGAACAGCCCGGCAAGGCGCGGCCGGACAAGATTCCCGGGCTCAAGCCCGCCTTCGCCAAGGACGGCACCATCACCGCGGCCAATGCTTCGTCGATTTCGGACGGCGCCGCCGCATTGGTGCTGACCACCGCCAGCGTCGCGGCGCGCGATGGCATGACAGTGCGCGCGCGCATCGTCGCCCATGCTGCCCATGCCCATGAACCCGGCAAGTTCACCACCGCCCCCGTGCCGGCGATCGAAAAACTGCTTGCCAAGGCCGGCTGGAGCATCGCCGACGTCGACCTGTTCGAAGTCAACGAAGCCTTTGCGACGGTCGCGATGATCGCCATGCACGACCTTGGCATCCCACGCGAAAAGCTCAACATCCATGGCGGCGCGACAGCACTGGGCCATCCGATCGGTGCCTCTGGCGCCCGGATCATCGCGACGCTGGTGGCGGCGCTCGAGCGCACCGGCGGCAAGCGCGGTGTCGCGGCGCTGTGCATCGGCGGCGGCGAGGCGACGGCGATCGCGGTCGAGCGGGATTGACGGTCTCCGCCGGTCCGCGCGTGCGGGGCCGGGGGCCGCCGACCAAGCCTAAGCGAAATCCCCCGCCCTGGGCTCGACATGCGCCACGCCATTCATCGCCTGGCGGTATTCGGCCATGGCACGGTATATCCGCCCGCGGGCGCGGTTCTGGCCGCCGAGCGGGCGATGATCGACAACGCCATTCCACGGGTTGAAACGGAACGATCGCGCCAACGCAAATCGCCCCGGCGTGTCGAAATGCTGCGCAGCAACTTCAAGGCGAGCCACGGGCACCGGGGGGGATAGCCGCTCGCTCCAGCGGATATCGGCGCGATCGAGCGGCATCCGTTTCGCATCGGTCTGGAGTTGCAGCGACATCTCGAAGTGGGCCGGCGCGGTTGCCAGTGTCGCCTGCATCGCATCGCGCAAGTAATTGTCCGGCGGGCGCAGCGGCAGGCGTGGGATGCGGCCAGGCACCGGTGTCAACGGCCGGAAACGGAACTGCATCGCCTGGCCTGCCCCCATCAGGCACGGAACAGTGCTGAAGTACGGGATGCCGAGCGGGTTGGCCTGGGTTCGCGTCCACAGCGCCTGCAGGATCGCATCGAGGACATGGCTGTCGCGCGGATCGAGGAAGTACCACAGGCCGAGTTCCTGCGTTGACCAATGCTGCAGCCGGACATTGGACCGTACATCCGGGGTGGTGAAGGTGGGGGTGCAAACCGCTGTGAAATCCTGCGTCTGTGCTTCGTCGGCCATCAATCGCGGGCCTTCGACCTCCATCAGCTTCACCGCCATCGAGGTGAAGCCTGGGTCGTCGATATCGGGGGTGTCGTGCGGGCCGCCGTTGGAAAATCGCAGCCAGCACGGGTAGACGCGACCGGGAATGAAGATGCCGCGGCACAGGTGTTCGGACAGGTCTTCGCGCACCGTCAAACTTGCCTGCAACATGCCATGGGTCTTGGTCTGACCGGCACGTTCGACCCGTCCGGGCGGAAAATCCTTGGCGAGGTGCGCCTGCATCTGGGCGATGATCGCGTCGATCTGTCCGGCCTCCTCTGGCGGCTGGCCTTCTTGCGCGATGGCGAGCCCGGTGTCCGGCAGTCCCTGCTGTTTCCACCACTGGATCGCCGCAGTCAGCGGTTCGCGAAACACAGCGTCAAACAGCGGGCGAAAGAACGGATCGACACGACGTTCGGCACGAAGCGAGGCTTCGAGCGCGCGATGCAGCGGCGTCAGCATCCTGCATCCTCAGCAAGGAACTCGGCAGCCTGCGCCGCCACCATCATGATCGGTACCGATACGAAGAAGCCAGGCAAATCGGGGAAGACCGAGGCATCGCAGATCCGCAATCCCGGTACGCCGTGCACCCGCAATCGACCATCGACGACACCGTCGGCCTCGCGCGCGCCGATTTTGGCGGTGCCTGCCGCGTGATGGCCCCAGGCATTGTCGTGCACCCATTGCCGCAATGCATCGCCCTGCACCGCCGGCCCTGGCAGTGTTTCGGTCATCCGTCCGGCGCGCACCAGCGGCGCCGCGATGGCGCGCGCCATCACCACCCCGGCAACCACCGCATCGAGGTCGGCATCCGCCCCGGAGCCCTTGAAACTGTTGAACTGAATTTGCGGCATGTCGGTCGGGTCTGCCGAGGCCAACGTCACCCGGCCCTCGCGGCCATGGGTGCGCGCCTTCAGGATCGCCCAGGTCAGTGCGTCATGTTCGTTGGCGATTGTGCGCGAATAGCCGGGGACATAGCCTTCGAAGCGCGCCAGCAACGCCATCATCCACAGATCGGGGAGCGGCTGGGCAGGCGATGAGCGCCGGGTGACGCCAAGCGCGACACCGTTCGAAACATACATGCCATCGCGGCGGTCGCGCCATTGTGCGAACAGCGCATCCGCACGATCAAAACGCGCCTTTTTCAGCGCGGCCCAAGGCTTGCGAAGGCGGTGGACGACGCCGACTTCATAGCGATCGTGCAGGTTGCGGCCGACCCCGGGTAGATCGACGCGCACCGCGATGCCGTGTGCACGCAGGTCGTCGGCTGCGCCGATCCCCGATAACATCAGCAGTTGCGGCGTATTGAAGGTGCCGCCGGCGAGGATCACCTCGTGCCCGGCGCGAAAGCGTCGGGACGCGATCGCCGTACCGCGCACGCCCGGATGCGCGTCGTAAAGCCTGGGCCCCGCCCGCGCGTCGACGCCGATGACGCGGCCGGCATCGCTGAACACCAGCCCGGTGGCCAGCGCGTTGAACACCATGGTCACCCGCCCGTCACGCGCCACGGCGCGAAGCCTCTCCCGCACGCTGTGGCGGGCATGATTCTGGGTCGACAGCGGCGCGTAACACAGCATTTCGGCGTCACGGCAACGCACGTCATTGGGGTCGCCGCGTGCGCTCAACAACGTGCGCAGCGTCGCCCACCAATGCGGAATGCCCTCGAACGCCGCCAGCGCAGAGGCCGCCATCATTGCTATCATCGCTCGGTCACGCAGCGCCGCGACCGGCATCGCCATCTGGGTCGTCAGCCAGCCATGCCAGCCATGGCCAGTGTCGCCGAGCCCCAAATGCCGCAACAGGCGCCAGAATGGCCGGTGCCGGCAATCCTCCATCGCCTGCCAATGCCGCTCCATGGCGTCGCCGCGCCACGCCGGCTCCCCGCTCAATTCCGCCAGCGCGTCCCAATCCTGCCGCGGCGGCGGCATCGAGATCAGCGCATGATGCGCGGTCGATCCGCCCAACGTCGAGGCGCGCGGATAGAATATGCCGCGTGGCGTCCGCTTGCTGTCCCGGCTCGCCACCACGGCATCGGCGTGATGCTCGACGAAAAAGTCCCAGGCGATGGCGGGATTTTCGGACGCCTGGGCGTGGAAGGCGGGCACCTCATAATCCTCGGGCATCCCCGCTTCGGGATGGGCGGAGGCACCATCAGGGTCGGCCCCCGCTTCCAGCACCAGCACGGAAAAGCCCTTCACCGCCAGCGCCGCCGCCAGCGTGCCGCCGCCCGCCCCCGACCCGACGATTATATAGTCGGCATCGACAGCGTCGTCGCTCACAGCGTCTTCAGATATGCGATCAGGGCCGTCTTGTCGGCATCCGCCAGCACCGGTTCGGTGCCCCAGCGCCGTTCATCCGCTGTCAGCCCTGCCGTCTCGTTGAACTTCGCCGTCCCGAAGTAATGCCCGCGGTTGACGACGAAATCCGGGCATTTGCTGAGCGCCAGCATCGGCTTGGCCAAATTGGCGAAATGCTGGCGCAGCGCCGCGTCATCGGCATCTTGCGGCAGCCGCGCCAGATCGACCTTGATCTTGACCAGCATCGAAGCAACGTCGCCATAGTGCCGGGCGATGGCCTTCACATCGCCGGTTTCCGCCAGCGGCTGGATGTTGGCCAGCAGGTTGACCGGCACCCCTGCAGGAATCGGCCCCAGGTGAATGTCGCCATTGGCGTCGACCAGCTGCGGCACCGCACGGCCGGCCGGCCCTTCCAGCCGGCGCAGGAACGGCGGCACATAACCTGCCGGGATCAGCACATAACTGCGCGCCGTCGTCCGATCGATCGTGCCATCGGCCCTCGCCCCCAGCACTGCATCCATCTCGCGCGTTTCGGGCCACAGCAATTGCCGGATGCCGGCATCGAACATCGCCACACGGCCGGCAACACTGACATCCTGGTTATACGGCCCCAGCGCATTGTTGAGCAGATAGGGCGCTGTCGACCATAGGGAAATCAGGCTGGGCGGCCGTGTATAGCCGCGCCCGCCGCCCGCCATTGCATAAGGCCGACGTTCGCCGCTGAAGGGATCGACAATGGTGATCTGCCCGACAGAGGGCAGTGTCTTGTAGCTCTCGCTACTGAAATTATCCCATATGTTGTTGCGGATGGCATTCGATGCCAACGGCGAACAGGCGTTTGTGCGCAGCAACGTGGCTGGAATCCGCACCTCGCTGGAGAAATAATTTCCCTGGGCAAAGTTCGGCGCCGCGACGATGGCGCGCATCTGTGCCTTGTATTGCGGCGTCTGCGTCCACCCCCACCATCTGGCAAAGCGCGCGAGATAATCGGGGCCACCGCCCGAAAGCCGGATGTCCTGCGGCAGGGCCGGCGCCTTGGAACTGTGGCAACGCGCGCAGGTATCGGCAAATACCATCGCGCCTTTTTGCACTTGCGCGGCATCGGCACCGAGGAAGGCCTTGCCGCCGGGTGCAGCCGACAGCAGGTCGGGCCGGCCGACCTTGAGGAAAAACCGCGCCATTTGGGGCGTTCCCGCCTCGGTGGCGCGCCAATAGGCCGAATGCGCGTTGGCATTGGCGATACGGATCGGCGAGATCGGCTTGCCGCCCACCACCGGGTTGAAGTGTGTCAGCCACTCTTCCGAATACAGCCCGATATTGAGATAGACGCGGTTGAGCGCCCCAAGCGCGCCGACCGAATCCGACCCGTCCTTGAGGACATGCGGGGTGAATACGGTATCGGGCCTCTTGAAGAACGCCGTCAGCGGTCCATCATGCACGAAATCGTTGAACTGCTTGTTGTCCTTGCCGCCGCCAGCAAGCGTCTCCCGGCCGTGAACCTTTGCCAGCTCCAGCCGCTCGGGCAGGTTGTAGATGGCATTCATGGTGCGCGGGTTGTTGATGTTGTCGGTGGAAACCAGCGAGGTATCCATGGCACCGGGGCGGAAGGTGCGGACAAGCTGGTACATGAAATTGCGTGGGTTGGGATCGACCATGAACAACCGGTCGACCCACATGTATTGCGCGCCCACTGTCGAGCTGAGGTTTTCCCATTTCGGATTTGCGGGATCGGCCGGCGGGTTCACCGGCGACGGCCCTATGTGGCAAAAGCCGCAGCTCATGCCGACACGATAGGGGCGAACGAGGTCCTTGCGATTATAATAGGATGGATCGCTGTAGAACCGCACCGGATCCCAGGCGGCGCGGGCCTTGGCGTCGAACGCCGGGTTGGGGAACAGCCGCAGCCCGACGATGCCGCTGGGTTCGCCATAGTAGCTGCCCACCGGCAGGCTTTCGCCAGGCGCAATCTGCGTTCCGCGCGCGCCGACCCTCGCACCGGGATAGGCTTTTTCGTCAGCGAACGGGTCGGGTGCACACGCGGTGTCGCGCTGGTCGACATACAGGCCGAAATGCCGTGCGTCGGGGACTTGCGCGCCGCTGAAGCATGGCTCGTTGATGAGGCCGAGCACCTGCCAGCGCTTCGCGCGTGCGCGGTCGCTGGTCGGCGGCCCGGCGACGATCTTGAGCAGGTCGAAACCGCCATAGGTCGGCTTGCTCATCGTGTCCCAGAAGCGATCGTCGCCGCCTGTCCACACGATCCACATGTTGCGACCGATGACTTCATCGCGGGTCAGCTTGACGCCGCCATCCATGGCCTTGAAGAAATCGACATCGCTATGCCTGAGTTGCGCGTCGGTGATGCCTGCCTGGGTTGCCTCGTCATCGCCGCCGCTGCGTCCGCACGCCGCCAGTGCGAGCGCAATCGCCGTAATCGCCAGCCAACGCGCAATCATGACGCCCCCCGGGATGCCTGTAGCGCGAAATTGCGCCGTGCCGGCAGCGGGGTCAAGCGATGTCGGATTTATGCAATAGCCGGACAATAAGCCGACTTATCCCCGTTATCCTCGTTATCCACAGGAGTTGCGGGTGCGTTTTCACTAGGACGACTCGGTCGTTGATGAGAGTATTTGCATGTGGCCAGAGGTTGGACGGCGGCAGAAATACTGTCGGAAAACAGGAGGTTACACCCGGGTCTCGTCTGCGAGAAATCGTTGGCGTTGCCTGGAACGGGGCGGTGGACAATGCGGTGTGCAGCCGGCGACATTGCGTGAGCGGTGTCGGGCGCAGCATCCTTGGAACAGTGGTCCGGCGATGCGGGGATGATTTTGGGCTTCGGGCCAGGACCGTTCACACATGGCGAAGCGCCGTGACATGGGCAGGCACGCGGCGCGAAAGCAACGCGATACCGCCCGTAGGCACGACAGAGTGGCGGCCGGTGGCTTCACCGACCGCCATTTTGCTGCCGGTAGCTTGGGGTCGGCGCGCTCCCTACTTCAGGTTTGCCGCGGCGGCGCTGGGCGTATCATCCTTCAGCCGCGCCGCCACAGCTTCCGCCGCAGCCAGAACGCGCAGCACGTTGCCGCCCGCCAGCTTGGCGCAATCGGCATCGCTCCAGCCACGACGCAGAAGTTCGGCGATCAACA
>JANXVZ010000025.1 GCA_025351405.1 Sphingomonadales bacterium
GAAAGCGCGCCCACCGGCGGCGCGATGCTCATGTCGTTGTCGTTTAGGATGACCACCAGCCGGTTGCCCGCCTGGCTGGCGTTGTTCATCGCTTCATAGGCCATGCCCGCCGACATGGCGCCGTCGCCGATCACGGCGATCGCCTTGCCGGGCTGGCCCTTCAACTTGTTGGCGACGGCAAAGCCGATGGCCGCCGAAATCGACGTCGACGAATGCGCCGCCCCGAACGGATCATATTCGCTTTCGGTGCGCTTGGTGAAACCGGACAGCCCGCCGCCCTGGCGCAGCGTGCGGATGCGATCGCGCCGCCCGGTCAGGATCTTGTGCGGATAGGCCTGGTGGCCGACATCCCAGATGAGCCGGTCCTCGGGGGTGTTGAAGACATAGTGCAATGCCACGGTCAGCTCGACGACGCCAAGCCCGGCACCAAGATGCCCGCCGGTGGTCGACACCGCGTCGACGAGTTCGCTGCGCAATTCGTCAGCGACCTGGCGCAAGTCCTCGTGTCGCAACCTGCGCAGGTCGGCCGGGAGCACAACGCTATCGAGAAGCGGGGTTGCCGGGCGGATCGATGACCCCTGGGGCATGCTCGATGACGCCTGGGGCATGCTCGATGACGCCTTAGGCGTTACGGTAGCGTTCAAAGTTTCACCTGAAGTCCACCCGGACATTGTTGCCTGTTGATGACAAGGCTAGCGGTTTCAGACCGCCCTGTCGATGCGAAGCGAACGTCATGCCGTGCTTGCAAACTCTACTTGCCGCACGCCGCACAGCGCCCGCGCACTTCGATGACCGGCTTTTCAGGCTGGAACCCCAGGGCCTTGGCAGTTTCGCGGATGCGCGCCGAAAGCTGGTCGTCGTCGACGTGCATCGCCTTGCCGCACGCATCGCAAACAAGGAAAATGCAATCGTGCCAGCAATCGGGATGGGCGTTGGCCAGATAGGCGTTGGCGCTTTCGACCCGCAGCGCGACATTGCTGGCAACGAACAGGTCGAGGATGCGATAGACGCTGTTCGCCGCCACCCGGCGCCCTTGCGATATGCTCACGGCCTCGGTCACGTCATAGGCGCTGGCAGGCTTGTCGAACGCGGCCAGCGCTGCGAACACGGACGCACGCATCGTCGTCCATTGTTCACCCGACTGCACCAGCGCACGTTCGGCCGCCGCAGTCAGCGCAGCGCCGCTGTTGTGCCGGTGTGCATGACCGGAATCGATTTTGGCGGCATCCATATAAACGGAATATCGGCTTTCAACGCCGATATCGCAAGCCGATCGGACGCTTATGGCGCAGCGCGGCCACCCTGGAGACGCGACGCGCGCAAATTCCAGATGTGCGCGAGGCCGAGCAGGCTGACCCCTGCCACGGACAACAGCGTTTCATTGCCATTGTGCCCGGCAAACAGGGAAATCGCCATCAGCGCGATCCCGGCGAAACCCAGCATCGCGACGCGCGCCCGGCCATGCAGGGCAACGCCGCGCCAAAGCGCCACCGCCGCCAACGGCAAGGCCAGCGCAAGGCCGACGGCGTGGACATTATGACTGAAAAAACCGCCCGACGCAGCGAACACCGTCAGCAGGAACGACCCCGCCAGGCAATGCAGCAGGCAAAGGCCCGACAAGGTCATCGCCGATTTGTCGAGCAGTGCGGAAAAGCGGGCAGGCATGAGGTGGTGATATAATATCTCATCGCGCCGCGCAAGCACCGCGACCATCCGGCGCTTGGCGTTGCCGCGGCTTTGCGGCAAAGGGCGGCAATGGCCAGTATCGCCGCCTCCGCATTCGCCCCCGCCTCGCCCGCTCGTGCCCTGCCGCGTCCGCGTGCCATTGCCGCCTGGCTGTTTGCCGTCGCCGCGCTGGTATTTGCCATGGTCGTCGTCGGCGGCATCACGCGGTTGACCGAATCGGGGCTGTCGATCGTCAAATGGGATGTCGTGTCGGGGACATTGCCGCCGCTGAGCGATGCCGACTGGGCGGCGCAGTTCGATGCCTATCGCGCCTCCTCGCAGTATCGTCTCATCAACCTGGGCATGAGCCTTGCCGCCTTCAAGGGCATCTTTTTCTGGGAATATGCCCATCGCCTGCTGGCGCGGCTTATCGGCGTGGCGTTCGCGCTGCCGCTGGCGTGGTTCTGGGCAAGGCGGGCGATCCCGGCCGGCTACAAGCCCCGCCTGCTGGCGCTGCTGGCGCTCGGCGGCTTGCAGGGTGCCATTGGCTGGTGGATGGTCGCGAGCGGGTTGGTTTCGCGCGCGGCGGTCGCGCATGAACGCCTCGCCGTCCACCTGACCATGGCGCTGGTCATCATGTCGGGCTGCATCTGGACGGCGCTGGACCTGCGGCGCGGCGCCCGCCCCGCCGTTGCCCGGCCCGCCGTCGCCCGCCCAGCCGTTGCCCGCCCGCGCGCGTGGATCATCCCCTTTGCGCTGCTGCTGGCGACGCAGATCATCTACGGTGCCTTCACCGCCGGCATGCACGCCGGCCATGTCTCAGATACCTGGCCGCTGATGTTCGAGACGCTGGTCCCGACGGGTGTGTTCGACGCCGCCGCCGATTTCATCAACGCCCCGGTGACGGTGCATTTCATCCATCGCAGCCTCGCCTATGCGGTTGCGGCGAGTGCGCTGCTGGTCGCGTGGCGGCTGGGCAAGGCCGGTGCCGGCAACCGTGCGCTGGCGCTGGGCGCGATGGTGGTCGTGCAGTTTACGCTCGGCGTGCTGACGATCGTCAACGGCGTCGCCATCCCGTTGGCAGCGGCCCACCAGGCCGGCGCGGCGTTGCTGGTGGTCATCACCGTCGTGCTGGCACATTGGGCGGTGCAGAAGCCGGCATGACGGCTCTCAACGTCCTCGGCGGCGCGCTGTCGCTGTGCTCGCTGGAGCCGTTGACCGGCTGGCAGCGCGACGGCTGTTGCAACACCGATGCCAGCGATCGCGGACTCCACGTCGTCTGCGCCGTCGTCACCGCGGAATTTCTCGCCTTCAGCCAGCACGCCGGCAACGACCTTTCGACGCCGCGCCCCGAATATGGCTTTCCCGGACTGGTGCCCGGCGACCGCTGGTGCCTGTGCGCCGCACGCTGGGAGGAAGCCCGCATCGCCGGCTTCGCCCCCGAAGTCGTCCTCGAGGCGACCCATGCCAAGGCCTTGGAAATAACCGCCTTGGGGCATCTGCAGGCGCATGCGGCAGCCATTGATTGATACGGTATCCTGGCACCACACCCCAAACCTGCGGAAAAACTTGACGCATTCGGGCACTTCGGCGATATCGGTGCCATCCGGCCGGGGGTGATGCCTCGGCCGTTTCGCATTTTGACCGGACAAAAACCATGCTCACCCGCACTACCGATTCGATCAAGCCGGCCGAGGTCGTCAAGAAGTGGCTGATTATCGACGCCGAGGGCCTGGTCGTCGGCCGCCTCGCCTCGCTGATCGCCAACCGCCTGCGCGGCAAGCACAAGGCGAGCTTCACGCCGCACGTCGATTGCGGTGACAATGTCATCGTCATCAACGCCGAGAAGGTCCGCTTCACCGGCAAGAAGACCACCGACAAGATTTATTACCGCCACACCGGTCACCCCGGCGGCATCAAGGAAACGACCCCCGCCAAGATCCTCGAGGGCCGCTTTCCGGAGCGCGTTCTCGTCAAGGCCGTGGAGCGCATGGTCCCCCGCGGTCCCTTGGGTCGCCAGCAGATGCGCAACCTGCGCGTCTTCAAGGGCACCGTCCATCCGCACGAAGCACAGAGCCCCGAAGTGCTCGATGTCGCATCGATGAACCGCAAGAACAGCACCCTCACTGCCGATAAGCCAAAAACGTCTGATAAGAAGGCCGCAGAATAATGGACGACAATCGTCAGTCGCTCGCCGATCTCGGCGGCATGCAGGATGGCAGCCGTGGCTTTGGCGCCGCTGCCCCGGAAAACACCGCCCACACCGGTGGTGGCGGCCCGCCGGCGCCTTTGCGCGACCAGGAAATCGACGCCTATGGCCGCGCCTATGCGACCGGCAAGCGCAAGAACGCCATTGCCCGCGTCTGGCTCAAGCCCGGCAGCGGCAAGATCGTCGTAAACGGCCGCGACCAGACGGTGTATTTCGCCCGCCCGACATTGCGCCTGGTCATCAACCAACCCTTCGACGTCACGGAACGCCGCGACCAGTATGACGTGATGTGCACGGTCGTCGGCGGCGGCCTTTCGGGCCAGGCCGGCGCGGTCAAGCACGGCATTTCGGTGGCGCTGACCCGCTACGAACCGGCGCTGCGCACCACGGTCAAGCAGGCCGGCTTCCTGACCCGCGATCCGCGCGTCGTCGAGCGCAAGAAGTACGGCAAGGCAAAGGCCCGCAAGAGCTTCCAGTTCTCCAAGCGCTAAGCGGCTGCGGCCAAGACGGAAATTGCCCCTTGGCGATTTCTGGCTTGGCCGCGGACTCGCGTGCGCGCCGGCCGGCGGGGCGGCGGAACTCCTCCGCCGAACCCGTCCGACGCGGGGGCCTCGCCCCCGCTCTTTTTTTGCCTTTCGTCCGTCGGCCAGACCCCGCCCGTCGGCGATAACGCCAGCCCTGTTGCATCGCCGAGCGACAGCATTGTTGTCGCCCCCGGTCGTGGGGCTGCCGAAAGGCTGGAACTCTTGCGACGCAGATGATAACGCTCGTTTATTGTCATGACGATCGCAGTTCAAAGCGCAATATGGGATCGCGCCGTTGGTCCGGCCACTTCAACGCAACTTGTTGCGGCGTTTTATGATTCCTTATGGAACAAGGCCGACGAGACGACTGCCCCGCTGATCCTCGATCCCGAACTCATATTTCGTGGTTCGCTCGGTTATGAGTCGCACGGGATTGCCGGCTTCCTGGAATATGTGAGGTCAGTTCATGCCGCGCTATCAGACTATCGCTGCACCATCGATCGTCTGATAGCGACCGAAAGCGAGGTTGCAGCCAAGATGGTTTTTTCTGGACACCATCGCGCGACGTTCATGGGGTTCGAGGCGACTGGTCGCCAAGTGCAATGGAACGGCGCAGCATTCTTCCGGATTGCCAGCGACCGGATTGCCGAGGTCTGGGTAATCGGAGACCTCGACCATCTCAAAGCCCAATTGAAAAGCTGACGAACGGCATCGGGTTAGCTGCCATTCGGCGCCCATGATTGTCGAAGCCGCTGGAGAGTCGCACGATCTGAAGGGATTGGAAGGCCCGCGCCTGTCCTACAGGACGCTGAACCATTATCATTGTACCCAAGTTCATTTGCAGGCCATCACCGCCCACCCAAATCGAAAGGTCAGGAAAATGGCTCCCGGGGCTGACCTTCCAAGGCAATGTCCAATAAAATCAACGATCTCGAAAAGTCACTGCTTCCTACAAAGGCAGGTGATCGTGGCGTGCCGATGCCTTTGACCGGATCCACCCGCAGCGACAGCCCGTCGCTTCCCTGCCCTGCCAAAGCCGCGCATAAGCACGCGATGATCCTTCGCCTTTTGCTCACCCTCGCCGCGCTGTTGTCCGTCCCGGCGGCGGCGGCACAAAGCGTCAGCGACCAGCCGCATACCCGGGTCGAACTGATCGCCGAAAGCCTGAGACCCGCGCCCGGCAGCGCGGTGCGCATCGGCATCATGCTCAGCCCCAAAGACGGCTGGCACACCTATTGGTCGAACCCGGGGGACGCCGGCGCCAAGACCCGCACGGCCTGGACCCTGCCCGCCGGCACGCCGCCGCCACCGGAGCTTGCCTATCCGGTGCCCGAGCGCCTGATCGTTTCGGGGCTGATGAACTATGTCTATCCCCACCCCAATGTGCTGTTGACCAGCGTGACGCCGCCGGCCGGGCTGGCGCCGGGCACGGTATTTCCGGTCACCGTCAAGGTCGACTGGCTGGTGTGCAGCCTCGAACAATGCGTACCCGAGAGCGCGACGCTGACCCTGCCGCTGGTCATCGGCGATGGTGCCGCCGATGACGACGAGGGCATTCGCATCGCCATGGCCGCCGCCGCGCTGCCCAAGCCGGTCGATTGGGCGGCGAAATGGGCGGTCAGCAATGGCCGGCTGGCGCTGCTGGTGCCGTTCGGCGCCCCGGCCAAGGTTCGCGCCGCCTATTTCTACCCCGCCGAAGATGGCGCCATCGACTATGCCGCGCCGCAGACCGTCACCATCGCCGGTGAAGCGCTGCGGATAGAGACCAAGGCCGGGACAGCACCACAGGGCGCGATTTCGGGGGTATTGCGCGTCGAACGCAAGGGCGAACCGCCGCTGGGCTTTGCCATCACCGCGCAACCGGGCGACGTTGCCGCCGCCGGGGTGCCGCTGGCAAGCAACCGGCCGCTGGGCGAAGGCCCGACGCTGCTGCCGGTGCTGCTCGCTGCCATCCTGGGCGGCATCATCCTCAACGTCATGCCATGCGTGTTCCCAATCCTCAGCCTCAAGGCGCTGAGCCTTGCCAAGGGCAATGTCGCGGCGGCCGATGCCCGCCGCGATGCCATCGGCTACACCCTTGGCGTCGTGCTGGTGTGCACCGCTCTCGGCGGCCTGGTGCTCGGGCTGCGGGCGGCGGGGTCGCAGATCGGCTGGGCCTTCCAGTTGCAGGACCCGCGGGTCATCACCGCGCTGCTGCTGCTCGTCACCGCCATCGCGCTCAACCTGGCGGGGGTGTTCGAAGTAACGCTTTCGACCGGCAGCCTTGGCGACGGCATGGTGCGCAAGGGCGGCATGGCAGGCAGTTTTGCCACCGGCGCGCTGGCGGCGTTCGTGGCGACGCCCTGCACCGGGCCGTTCATGGCCGGGGCGCTGGGGGCGGCGCTGGTGTTGCCGGCGGCGGCGGCGCTGTCGGTATTTGCCGGGTTGGGGCTGGGGCTGGCGTTGCCGTTCCTGCTCATCGGCTTTGTGCCGTCGCTGCGCCGGCGCCTGCCGAAACCCGGCACCTGGATGGTACGGCTGCGCGCCATATTGTCGGTGCCAATGTTCCTGACGGCGCTGGCGCTGGCCTGGGTGCTGGGGCGGCAGGCCGGTGTTTCGGGGATGACGGCGGGGCTGGCGGGCGCGCTCGGCCTCGGGCTGCTGCTATGGTGGCTCGGCAGTCGCCAGCATCGCGGCGGGCATGGCTGGTTGCAGATCGGCGCGGCGCTGGCGGCGGGGGTTGCCGCTGTGGCGCTGATCCCGACCAGCGGCCCGGCGCAGGCCCGCGAAGCCGAGGGCGCCCGCCTGTTGTCAGCGCAAGCGTTCACCCCGGAAAAGCTGGCGGACTTGCGCGCCAGCCGCACCCCGGTTTTCGTCTATATGACGGCGGACTGGTGCCTGACGTGCAAGGTCAACGAGCGCGGTGCAATGGCGGATTCAACCGTGGCCGCCGCCTTTGCGAAAAAGGGCATCGCCGTCCTTGAAGGCGACTGGACCCGCGGCGACCCGGCGATCTCGAAATGGCTGGCCGAACAGGGCCGCGCCGGGGTGCCGGCCTATGTATTCTATTCCGCCGATGGGAAGGCCGAGGAATTGCCGCAGATCCTGACCGTCACCAAGCTGGTATCCCTGGGGTAAAGCCATGATAAAGCTGATTTACTGCCTGCGTCGCCGCGCCGAGCACGATCGCGACGCCTTCCAGCAATATTGGCTGGCAACCCATGCGCCGCTGGTACGCGAGGCGGCGGAAGCCCTGGGCGTGCTGCGCTATGTGCAAAGCCACACCATCGCCACGGCGATCGATGCGGCGCTTGCCGACGGTCGCGGCTGTGCGGTGCCGGCCTATGACGGTGTCGCGGAATTGTGGTGGGAGAGCGAGGCATCGCTGATCGCCGGAATGTCGAGCGAAGCCGGCCAGCGCGCCAGCGCGATGCTGTTCCATGACGAAGCCAGGTTCATCGACTTTGCCGCGTCGGCAATCTTCTTCACCCGCGAGGCAGCCGTCATCAGCGGCGCTTGAACACCCTTTTTCCGGCAACCCAGGTTTCGTTGACGCCGACCTTCCACAATTGTGCGGGCGCAATCGCGAATGGATCCCGGTCGACAAGGATGAAATCCGCCCATTTGCCCGCGGTCAGCGTGCCGACCTTGGTTTCGGCATGCTCGGCCCAGGCGGCGCCGGTGGTGAAGGCGGCAAAGGCCTGCTCGAGCGTCATCGATTCGCTGGCGCGCCAACCGCCCTCGGGCTGGCCGCTACGATCCTGGCGCGTCACGGCGGCATGCAGGCCGTAGAATGGGTTGGGCGGTTCAACCGGAAAGTCCGAACCGCCGGCGATGCGCGCACCGCTGGCGATCAGCGTATGCCAGGCATAACCCCCAGCCAGTCGCGCTTCGCCAAGCCGGGCCTCGGCCATGCCTTTGTCGCTGGTGGCGTGGGTCGGTTGCATCGATGCGATGATGTCGAGGCGGGCAAAGCGCGGCAGGTCCTCGGCGGAAACGATCTGGGCGTGCTCGTCACGCAAGCGCAGCGCCCTTCGCCGCGCATCTGGCACTGCTGCAAAGGCCGACAGCACGGCGCCGTTGGCAGCATCGCCGATGGCGTGGATGTTGACCTGGAAACCCTTGGCGGTCGCATCGAGCACGATGCGACGCAATTCGCCCTCCTCGATAAAGCGCAGTCCGGTCTGCCCCGGCTTGTCGGTATAATCGGCTTTCAGCCAGGCACCGCGTGAGCCAAGCGCGCCATCTTCCTGCAGCTTCATCGCCATCAGCGCGAGATGGTCGCCATATTCCCAGCCTATCGGGCCGTTCGGCGCACATTCCGCCAGGTTTTTCGGGCCAAACGCCATGGCATAGACCCGCGCTGTCAGCTTGCCGCTGCTGGCGAAACGCCGATAGCGGTCCCAGGTGGTACGGTCGATGCCGGCGTCGCCCACTCCCGTCAGACCGACCGACGCGATGGTCTCCAGCGCCTTCGATAGTGCCGCATCGGCTTCCGCTGCAGTCGGTGGCGGCACCCGGGTGTCCACCAGCGCCATTGCCGCATCGACCAGCACACCCGTGGGCTTGCCGTCGGCATCGCGCTCGATACGCCCGCCGACAGGGTCCGGCGTCGCGGCGGTCACCCCCGCCAGTGCCAGTGCCCGGCTGTTGGCCCAGCCGGCGTGGCCGTCGATGCGCGACAGCCATGCCGGACGGTCAGCCACGGCGCCGTCGAGTTCGAGCGCGGTCGGGAAACGCCCCAGCTTCCAGACTTCCTGGTTCCAGCCGCCACCGATAATCCACGCGGCGGACTTGCGGGCCATCGCCTGGGCCCGCACCGCCGCAAGTGCCGCATCGAGGCTGGCGCTGCCGGTAAGATCGACCGACAGCAGCCGCTGGCCAAGGCTCATGACATGGCCATGCGCATCGATAAGCCCGGGAAGCAGCGTTGCACCATGCACATCGATGCGCTTGCCGCGCGGCAGCGCATCGCCTTGGGCAAGCGTGGCCTTTACCCGTCCCGCATCATCGACAACCAGCGTCGAAAAGCGCGCCAGGGCGCCCACATCGTTAAGCGTGTAGCCATTGGCATGAATGAAGCTGGTCTCGCCAACCGCCGGGCCGGACAGCACCGCGGCCATCGGGACGAGCAGGGCGAGCCACGGATATTTCATCATCGCGCGAGGTTAGCAATTCCGCCAGACAAACGACAGGACTTCATGCATCGGCTTTTCCCATATCGGCAACCATCCGGCCCGGGGCACCGCCGCCGATCAACGCGTCAGCCGCCGGATCAACGACGACGTATCCTGCCGGCCGCCGCCCATGGCCTGCACATCGGCATAGAATTGATCGACGAGCGCACCCAGGGGCAGCGACACGCCCAGCCGGCGCGCCTCGTCGAGTGTCAGCCCCAGGTCCTTGCGCATCCAGTCGACCGCGAAGCCGAAATCGAACTCGCCTTTCGCCATTGTCGCCGCACGGTTGTCCATCTGCCAGCTTTGCGCCGCGCCCTTGGAGATGACATCGACGACCTGCCCCAGGTCCAGCCCTGCCGCCTTGCCGAACGACAGCGCCTCCGCCAACCCCTGCAACACCCCGGCAATGCAGAGCTGGTTGACCATCTTGGTAAGCTGGCCACTGCCGGTCGGCCCCATGTGGCCGATGCGGCGGGCATAGGCCGCCATCACCGGCTCGGCGACAGCGAACGCCTCCGTCGTGCCGCCGCACATGATGGTCAGCTGGCCGTTTTCTGCGCCCGCCTGGCCGCCCGATACCGGCGCATCGACGCTGAGCAGTCCGCGCTTGTCCGCCTCGGTCGCCAGTTCCCGGGCAATTTCGGCCGAAACAGTCGTGTGATCGATGAACAACGCCCCGTGTGCCATTGCATCGAATGCGCCATCGGGGCCGAGCGTGACGGCACGCAGATCGGCGTCCGCCCCCACGCAGGCGAGCACGATCTCGGCATCGTGCACCGCCTGCGCGGGTGTGGGCGCGCTTTGCCCGCCATGGGCCGCGACCCAAGCCGCCGCCTTGGCGGGCGTGCGGTTGAAGACTGTCACGGCATGGCCGGCGGCCGCGAGATGGCGCGCCATCGGACCGCCCATGATGCCAAGGCCGAGAAAGCTGATTCGCATGATGATCCCGCTGTCAGGGGTGATGAGAGCCGTGCACCAATCGCGGTGCGGCGGGCGGAGTCAACCGGATCGGCTTGCGCAAACAACATGTCGCAGTCCGAAGCGGGCTCGTTACCGTGCCGATCCGCACTGGCACGATGACGATGCCAGCCGATCGCCCCTGTAGCCAATCGCTTCTGTCGTCGCTAGTCAGTGGCAATGACCGCCACCGCCCTTGCCGCTGCCGAAGCCCTGCCGATCGGCCTTGCCGATATCGAGGCTGCCGCGATCGCCATTGCGGGCGCAGTCATCGCGACCCCCTGCCTGCGCAGCGAGACCCTGTCGCGGGTGACCGGCGCCGATGTCTGGCTGAAGTTCGAGAACCTGCAGTTCACCGCCGCCTACAAGGAACGCGGCGCGCTCAACAAGCTGCTCAGCCTGACGCCAGCGGAGCGGGCACGCGGCGTCATCGCCGCATCGGCCGGCAACCACGCGCAGGGCCTCGCCTATCACGCCAAACGGCTCGGAATTCCCGCCACCATCGTCATGCCGCAGTTCACCCCGATCGTGAAAGTGCAGCAGACCGAGGGCCACGGCGCCAATGTCGTCCTGCACGGCGAAAAGTTCGAGGAAGCCAGCGCCGAAGCCCACAAGCTGGCGGAAAAGCGCGGATTCGTCTTCGTCCACCCGTTCGACGACCCCCTGGTCATGGCCGGCCAGGGCACCGTCGGCCTCGAAATGCTGGCGGCGGTACCCGATCTTGAAACCCTTGTGGTGCCAATTGGCGGTGGCGGGCTGATTTCCGGGATTGCGACGGCGGCAAAGGCGATCAATCCGGCGATCGACATCGTCGGCGTCCAGGCCGAACTTTACCCATCGATGTATGCCGCCATGCGGGGCACCGACGCAGTGTGCGACGGCGACACGTTGGCCGAAGGCATCGCCGTCAAGACGCCGGGCAAGCTGACGTCGCAAGTCGTCCGCGCGCTCGTGGATGACATCGTGCTGGTCGGCGAGCGTGACCTCGAACGCGCCGTGTCGATGCTGCTCAACATCGAGAAGACCGTGGTCGAAGGTGCCGGCGCTGCCGGACTTGCCGCTCTCCTCGCCCACCCGCGCAAGTTCCGGGGGCAAAAGGTCGGCCTGGTCCTGTGCGGCGGCAATATCGATACCCGCCTGCTCGCCAATGTGCTGCTGCGCGACCTTGCCCGCTCCGGCCGGCTGGCGCGGCTGCGCATCCGGCTCAAGGATCGCCCCGGCCAATTGTTCGAAGTGGCGCGCATTTTCGACCAGCAGCAGGTCAACATCCTTGAAGTCTATCACCAGCGGGTGTTCACCAACCTGCCGGCCAAGGGGTTGATCACCGACATCGAATGCGAAACCCGCGATCGCGACCATCTTGACCGGCTGGTCGAGGCGCTGCGGGCGGCGGCGTATGAAGTGCGCATGGTAGAACTCGATTAACCATGATTTCGGCTATGGTGTTTGCCCGCCGTGCCGCACTACACTCTACCGGCGTCATGGCGTCCGGAGGGGGAGCTTTGTGACAGACCAGAGCTTTCGTTTCCCGCGTTTTTTCGTCACTGCGCCCGGTCCCTGCCCCTATGTTCCCGGCCGCACCGAAAGAAAGGTGTTCGCCGAACTGAAAGGCCGCGACAGCGGCGAAATGAACGAGGCGCTGGGCCGCATCGGCTTCCGTCGCAGCCAGAACGTCGTCTACAGGCCCAGCTGCGACATGTGCCAGGCCTGCATATCGGTGCGGGTACTGGCACCGCGCTTCACGCCGTCGGCGAGCCAGAAAAAACTGCTCAAGCGCCACGCCGACCTTGAAGTCCATGCCTGCGAGCCGTGGTCGACCGAGGAACAATGGGGCCTGCTGCGCCGTTACCTGACGGCACGCCACCCGGTCGGCGGCATGGCGGGCATGGACGGGCATGACTATGCCGACATGGTCGAACAATCGCCGGTCGATACCGTTATCGTCGAATATCGCGAGCCATCGCATGACGGGCGCCCGGGGCGGCTGGTCGGTTGCTGCCTGACCGACAAGCAAGCCGACGGGCTTTCGATGATCTACAGCTTTTACGAAACCGAAGCCGGCGGCCGCGGCGGCCTGGGCAATTTCATCATCCTCGACCACATCACCCGCGCCGGCCGCGCCGGGCTGCCGTTCGTTTATCTCGGTTACTGGATCGAGGGTTGCGACCGCATGGCCTACAAGACGCGCTTCAGGCCGTTCGAGAAGTTGCTCGGCGGGGCGTGGCGGGAATCCTGACGGCTGCTGCCGGCAGCCCGCCGCCTATAGTCCGGCGCGTCGCATCAGATCCGCTGTGGAAACATCAAAGCCCGCACTGCCGCCTGCCAGCGCCGCCGTCGCCATTTCCTTGCCGAGCTCGACGCCCCATTGATCGAACGGGTTGATACCCATCAACACGGCCCCGACGAACGTGCGGTGCTCGTAGAATGCCAGCAGCGCCCCCAAGGTCGCCGGGTCGAGCCGGTCGAGCAAGATCGTCGCCGATGGCCGGTTGCCGGGAAAGGTCTTGGCCGCCGCCAGCGCCGGATCGCCGCCCGACAGTGCCAGCGCGTCCTCATAGGTTCGCCCCGTCATCAGCGCCGACCCCTGGGCAAAGCAATTTGCGAGCAATTGCCGGTGGTGGGTCGCCGCCAGGCCATGACCCGGCGCCGCGACCGCGACGAACTCGACGGGGCCGACAACGGTGCCCTGGTGCAGCAACTGGAACACGGCATGCTGGGCATCGGTACCGGTGCCGCCCCAGGTGACCGCTGCCGTCGGTCCGCTCACCGGCGCACCATCGCGCGTCACGCGCTTGCCGTTACTCTCCATTTCAAGCTGTTGGAGATAGCTCGGCAGCAAACGCAGCCGCTCGTCATAGGCGAAGACCGCCCGGGTCTGCCGCCCGAGATACGAAGCCGACCAGACATCGAGCATACCGGCGAGCAGTGGCGCATTTTCGGCATCCGCCGCATCGCGGAAATGCGTGTCCATCGCTGCGGCACCCGCGAGCAAGGCCGTCCACGCCGTCCAGCCGCAGCGCAATGCAAAGGGCAGGCCAACGGCGGACCATAGCGAATAGCGGCCGCCGACGGTTTCAGCGAAGGGCAGCACGTCCCCTGCGCCCCATGCCCGCGCTTTATCGGGCGCGGCGGTAACCGCGATGGTGCGCGACCGCGGGTCGGCCACACCCGCCGACGCCAGCCACGCAAGCGCACTATCGGCGTTGGTCATCGTTTCCGTTGTGGTGAAGGTTTTCGAAACGATGACGACCAGCGTGCGTGCCGGGTCGCAGCGCGCACAGGCGCGTGCCAGCGCTTCACCATCGATATTGGCGACGACATGGGTTTCCGGCCCGTCACCATCCCGCCCCAACGCATCGAGCAAAAGCGCCGGCCCCAGTGCCGAGCCACCGATGCCGATGTGGAGGATATGGGCAATGTCCGACCCCCTGACCCGCTCGACCAGCGCCTGCATCGCCGCCTGCCCGACCGCCGCCGCCGCATTTGCCGCCGGCGTGCCGCTGCCGCGTTCGGCGACATGCGTCGCAGCGCGGCCTTCGCTGGGGTTCACGATTGCGCCTTCGAACAGCCGGGTGCGCCACGCCGGCACGTCCGCCGCCGCCGCCAGTTCATGCAGCAGGGCCAATTGCGCGGCGTCGACCTGTGCCTTGGAAAAATCGAACCAGATGCCCGCGGCGCCGCGGGTCAGGGTCGCCAGCCGGTCAGGCTCCGCGGCGAACAATCCCGCCAGGGCGCCGGGCGGCGACATATCGAGCGTCTGGGCAGCGGCATGAAGGCGCGGATCGGTGCTGGTCATCCGTCATTAGTGCAGCAGCCGCGTGAACAATCCAAGGCGGTTCGGCGCCCTTGAATGACCACAAAGCTTGACCCCGCGCGACTTGGGGGCCAACCCCGCCAGCATGGCAGAAGCGTTCTCCACCGCCCGCGCCGGGCATGATGCCCGCACCGCAAGCGCCCGAAACTGGCTCGGCGGCAGTGTCCGGCTGATCGGTCTCGCCGTGCTGATCGCGCTCGGCCTGCGTAGCTTTGCCTATGAACCCTACAACATCCCGAGCGAATCGATGCTGCCGACCCTGGAAATCGGCGATTATCTGTTCGTCGCAAAATGGCCCTATGGCTATGGCCGATATTCATTGCCGATGGGGCTGCCGCTGTTTGACGGCCGCATTTTCGGATCGACGCCCCGGCGCGGCGATATCATCGTTTTCAAGACCCCGCGCGACAACCGCACCGATTATATCAAGCGTGTCATCGGGCTGCCGGGCGATACCGTGGCAATGGTCGGCGGCCAGGTGCTGCTGAACGGGGTGCTCGTCGCCAAGCAGCGCGTCGCCGATTTCCAGCTTCCTGCAGCACGCAGCGACAGTTGCGATTCGGGCCCGGGTCGCCCGGATTTCCATGCACGCGACCAACGGGGCGGCAGCGTCTGCCGCTATCCGGCCTTTGTCGAAACCCTCGGTGACCGCCGCATCGTCGTCCTCGACCAGATTGCCAACGATGTTCGCGACAATACCGCGGCGGTCGTGGTGCCGGCCGGTCACGTCTTCGTGCTCGGCGACAACCGCGATGATTCGGCCGACAGCCGCTTCACACTGGCGGAAGGCGGCGTCGGGCTGGTGCCGATCGACAATATCGTCGGCCGCGCCGACCGGATCTTTTTTTCGATCGATCGTGGTCAGCAACACGCCGGGCCGGCAGGCTGGCCCGCCGCTATCCGATCGTCGCGAATCGGCATGGCGTTATGAGCCATACGGATGCCCAGTTGGCGGCATGGGCGAGCACCCGGCTCGGGCATGATTTTGCCGATATTCGCCTGATACGCCGGGCGCTGACCCACAGCAGCGCCGCCAGCGGCGCCGACAGTTATCAACGGCTTGAATTCCTCGGTGATCGCGTGCTCGGCTGCGCGGTCGCGGCATGGCTGTACACCGGCCATGACGAAGCGGAAGGGCGGTTGACGGCGCGGCTGCACGCCCTGGTCGAAGGTCCGGCCAACGCCGAGGTGGCACGCGCGCTCGGCGTTCCGGAATTGATGATCATGGAGACCAGTGCGCGCGCAAAAGGGCTGCACCAGTCCGACAACGTGCTGGGCGATGTCGCCGAAGCGCTGGTGGCGGCGTTGTTCCTCGATGCCGGCTACACGGTGGCCGAGGCCTTTGTGCGGCGTGAATGGGCGCGGTTGCTGGAAGCCGGGCCGCGATTGCTGATCGATCCCAAGTCGCGCCTGCAGGAATGGGCGCTGAAGCGGCGGCGCGGCATGCCGCTTTATGCCGTTATCGACAGGCAGGGCCCGGATCATGCCCCGCGCTTCACCATCGAAGTCACCCTGCGCGGCGAGGCTTCGGCCCGCGGCGAAGGTACCAGCAAGCAGGAAGCCGAGAAGGCCGCCGCAGTCGCCATGCTCGAAAAGGTCCCGAAATGACTGATATCGTTACTCGCTGCGGCTCGGTCGCCATTGTCGGAGCCCCGAACGCCGGCAAATCGACGCTGGTCAATGCCATCGTCGGCCAAAAGGTCGCCATCGTATCGGCCAAGGTGCAGACCACGCGCACCCGGCTGATCGGCATCGCCACCGAAGGCGCTGCACAGTTGCTGCTGATCGACACGCCCGGCATCTTTGCGCCGCGACGCCGGCTCGACCGCGCCATGGTCCGCGCCGCCTGGGAAGGCGCCGAAGGTGCGGACCTGATCGCCTTTGTTGTCGATGCCAAGACCGGGTTTCGCGACGAGCCTTCGGCCATATTGCAGTCGATCGCCACCCGGCCGGAGCCCAAGCTGCTGGTGCTCAACAAGGTCGATATCACCGCCAAGACCCGGCTTCTCGAACTGGCCGCCCATGCCAATGCCATGACGGCGTTCACCGAAACCTATTTCGTTTCGGCCAGCACCGGTGATGGCGTCGCCGAACTGAAGACCGCCTTTGCCAATGCCGTGCCGGAAGGGCCTTGGCATTTCCCGGAGGACCAGTTGACCGATGCGACAACGCGGTTGATGGCGGCGGAGATCACGCGCGAGCAGATCTATAACCAGCTCCACGCCGAGCTGCCTTATGCCAGCACCGTCGAAACCGAGAAGTGGGAAGAGCGGCGCGATGGCAGCATCGCCATCCACCAGCAAATTCTGGTCGAACGCGACACCCAGCGCGCCATCGTCCTTGGCAAGGGCGGCGCGCGCCTGAAGGAAATCGGTACCAACGCCCGCGCCGGCATCGCAGAACTGACCGGCAAGAAGGTCCACCTGTTCCTGCACGTCAAGGTCAAGGAAGACTGGTCCGAAGACCGTGCGGTTTACCGCGATGCGGGGCTGGGCTGGGTGGATTGAACCCGTCGCCGCATCACTGCGCCCGCCAGTCCGAAGCCGATGATCATCTGTAGCCAAACCGCCGGCTCCGGCGTCTGGGAGTTGAACCCGCCCGACGTGCCAAGTCCGATGCCGGTGGCCCGTCGACAGCGGGCATTAAGCTCATCATAGCGCAGGAAAAAGCTGTCGAGCGACAATGCGGTCACCGCCGAGCGAAACTTCAGCGCCAGGCTGCCGCCATAGACTGCATCGTTGAATGACACACCGCCGCCGGTGTCACTGGAACAGCCGTTGCTGTGCCCGCTGAGGGTGCCGAAGCAGACGCTCGCGACATGGCCCGTGCTCGGGTCGCGGCCACCGAGCACCGTGGCGCGAAAGATGCTGCCGCCGATCGTCGTGCCTGATGCCAGCGCGTGATCGGTATTGAAGCCGAACGCCGTAATCTTTCCGGCGTGGTCGGTCCGCGCGAAATGATTGGCGATCGCGTCGATGCCAAAGGTCCATTGCTTGTTGTTGGCCGAGATGCCGAGCAGCGTGAACTGGGTGGTCGCCTGCAAGCCGCTGGTCTGCCGCCCATCGACATATCCGGTGTAAGCGATTGTAAAGCTGCGCCCGATATCGGCCGATGTGAGGTTGATGACGACCCCGCTGCTGCCATGCGTCGCCGAGGCCGCGGTCGGCATCGCCAGGAGCAGTGCGGCCGCAACAACACGCAGTTCAACCAGATCCAGCACGTTCCCCGCCCCCACCACATATTACAGCTTCATTAACTACAGGAAAGTTTTGGTTAATGATAGTGGATATTTGGTTAACAACGGTGCGCGCCAGGGGTGCTGCAATTTCCCAGTTCCCCCTCTCCTGCGCTAGAAGCCTCGGGTGCACCTCGATACGCCTGCCATCGTCTGCGCCCTGCTCCCGCATGGCGAGCACGGCGCCGTGGTGCGATTTTTCACCGCCGGCGATGGCCTTGTCGCCGGCTATGTGCGCGGCGGCCGCTCGCGGCGGCTGCGTCCGATCCTGCAGCCCGGCAATGGTGTGGCGCTGCAGATGCGCGGCCGCGTCGACACCCAGCTCGCAGCCGCCACTGTCGAATTGACCCATGCCCGCGCCGCGCTGGTCACGACCGGCATCGGCCTTGCCGGGCTCGAATGGCTGACGGCGCTGACCGCGCTGGCGCTGCCGGAAGGGGCACCGCACCCGATGCTCTACACGGCACTGGAGGCACTGGTCAGTGCCTTGGCAGCGGGCGCGGAGGCCGGCAGTATCGGGGAGGGCATCGTACGGTATGAACTGTTGCTGCTCGGCGAACTCGGGTTTGCGCCGGATCTGTCGCGCTGTGCCGCCACCGGGACCAGTGACGACCTGACCTTCGTTTCCCCCCGGTCCAGCCAGGCGGTGTCGCGCGACGCCGGGTTGCCCTGGGCGGCGCGGTTGCTGCCGTTGCCGGCGTTCCTCACCGGCAATGCCCCGGCGACGCCTTCCGATATCCAGGACGGATTGCGACTGACGGGACACTTCCTCGGCCGCGACGTGCTGACCGGTCGCGGAGTGGAGGTGCTCGCCGCACGGCAACGGTTAGTCGCAAGATTCGAACAACGAACGGAAACATCTTGAAAGTCGCAGCCGAAGGGTTCAACGCGCTTTGCTTGTTTGATTAGCTTGGGATTTGTATCGATGTCGCGTTTGCGTACTGCCTTCCTGACGGCCCTCGCCGCTCCCGTTGCCCTCGCCAGCACCTCGGCCCTTGCCGGTGGGTTTTACCTGCAGGAACAGTCGCCGACTGCCGTTGGCCGCGCCTTTGCCGGCGAAGCGGCGATTGCCGATGGCCCCGCCACGATCTGGTACAATCCCGCCGGCATGACCAACCTGCCGGGCGCCCAGATCGACCTTGGCGCGCACCTTCTCGATGTGACCAGCCGCCAGTCGGACAGGGGCAGCACCCGCAGCTATCCCGGCGCCGGCAACTTCCCCGTCGGCGGCGGCAACGGTGGCAACCCGTTCAGCAACCCGGTGCTGGTGCCGTCGGGCTATGCCAGCTTCCACGTCAATGATTCGCGCTTGTGGCTGGGCCTTGGCATCTCGGCGCCGTTTGGTCTCAAGGTCGTTTACGATGACGGCTGGTTCGGGCGCTATGATTCGGTCGGCTCCGATCTCAAGACGTTGAACATCCAGCCAAGCATCGCCTTCAAGATCAACGATCGGCTGTCCATCGGTGGTGGTTTCGACGTCCAGACCCTGCATGCCGACCTGACCTCGGCGCTCCCCAATCTTGCCCCGGGCCTGCCCGATGGCGCGTTGCGCATTCACGGGCAAGACATGGCATTCGGCTGGAATGTCGGCGTTCGGGCCGACCTGGGGGCCCTCAAGCTCGGCGCCAGCTATCGCAGCCATGTCGATCACAAGCTTTCGGGTGTCGCCCAGATCAGCGGATTGCTTGGGCCGCTCGCGGGCCAGAACGCCTCGATCCGCGCCTTCGCGCCCATTTCGACCCCGGATATCGCCACTGTCAGCGGCGTCTTCGGCCAGGGTAACGCCCGCCTGCTCGGCAGCGTCACCTGGACCAACTGGAGCCGGTTCCAGCGGATCGCCGTGCAGAACGGCGCCGGCCAGGTCTTTCTCGATTCAGAGCAGAATTATCGCGATACCTGGACCTATTCGGCTGGCGGTGAATTTGACCTGTCAAAGCGCATGACGCTGCGCGCCGGGGCGATGTACGACCAGACGCCGACCGTCGATGGCTTCCGCACGACGCGCGTGCCGGATGGCAATCGCATCTGGGCCACCACCGGTGCGACGCTGCGGGTCAACGACATGATCTCGCTCAACGCTTCCTATGCGCACATCTTCGTCAAGACCGCCGATGTGAACCGCATCGACCCGATCTTCGCGGGCACGCCGGCGCAAGTGCAGGTGGCGACGCGGTCGACCAACACCGGCAATGCCGATGAACTGGCCGGCAGCGTGACCTTCAAGTTCTGACGACAGGCCCCCTTCCTCGGTGACGAGGGAGGGGGCTGATCGCCGCCGGGATATGGACGCCGTCCGCGCCGCACGCTATCGCGGTGCATGGCAATCACCACCGCAGAACCACCCGAAACCGACCGCATTCTCGACACACCTTTCGATACCGCGCTTGGTGATCGCTATCTGGTCTATGCGCTCTCCACGATTACGGCGCGGTCGCTGCCGGACCTGCGCGACGGCCTGAAGCCCGTCCATCGTCGCATCCTGTGGGGGATGCGGCTGCTGAAGCTGGACCCCGCCGCCGGTTACAAGAAATGCGCCCGCGTCGTCGGCGACGTGATGGGCAAATACCATCCGCACGGCGACCAATCGATCTATGACGCCCTCGTCCGGCTGAGCCAGGATTTTGCGCTGCGCTATCCGCTGGTCGATGGACAGGGCAATTTCGGCAATATCGACGGCGATAACGCCGCCGCCATGCGCTACACCGAAGCGCGGCTGACCGCCGCCGCCACCGAATTGATGGATGGCCTGGACGAAGCCAGTGTCGAATTTCGCGCCACCTACAATGGCGAGGAGGAGGAGCCCGAGGTTTTCCCCGGCATGTTCCCCAACCTGCTGGCCAATGGATCATCGGGCATCGCGGTCGGCATGGCGACAAGCATCCCGCCGCACAACGTTGCCGAAGTGCTCGGCGCCGCGCTGGCACTGCTGGCTAATCCGGATCTTCCCGAAGCAGCAATGCTCGAGCATGTCCACGGCCCCGACTTCCCGACCGGCGGCATCTGCGTCGAACCGGCGGCGAGCATCGCCGAAGCCTATGCCACCGGGCGCGGCAGCTTTCGGCTGCGGGCACGCTGGCGGGTCGAGGACCAGGGCCATGGCACCTGGCGCATCGTCATCGAGGAAATTCCCTACCAGGTCGTCAAAGGCAAGCTGATCGAGGCGCTGGCCGAACTGGTCAACGAAAAGAAGCTGCCGATCCTGGGCGATATCGACGACGAATCGGATTCCGCCATCCGCATCATCATCGAGCCGAAGTCACGCAACGTTGACCCCGCCGTACTGATGGAGAGCCTGTTCAAGCTGACCGACCTTGAAGTGCGGATTTCCCTCAACATGAACGTCCTCGATCATGGGCGCCCGGGGGTTTTGTCGCTGAAGGCCGTGCTGGGCAAATGGCTGGTCCACCAACGCGAAGTGTTGCTGGCGCGAAGCCGTTTTCGCCTGGGCAAGATAGAAGCGCGGCTGGAGATCCTGGGCGGATTCCTAAAGGCGTATCTCAACCTCGATGAGGTCATCCGCATCATCCGCGAGGCCGATGACGCAAAGCTGGAGCTCATCGCGGCCTTCGACCTGACGCCGGTTCAGGCCGAGGCGATCCTGAACATGCGGCTGCGATCGTTGCGCCGGCTCGAGGAAATCGAGATCACCCGCGAGAACAAGGCGCTGACGATGGAAGCCAAGGCTTTGACCGAGTTGATCGGGTCGCCGGTGCAGCAGACCACGCGGCTGACGACAGACCTTGGCGCCATGCTCAAGCGTTATGGCAAGGATACCACGCTCGGCCGCCGGCGCACAACCGTGGAGACTGCACCGAACGTCAAGCTGATCGCCTATGAAGACATGATCGACAAGGAACCACTGACCATCATTGCCAGCCAGAAGGGCTGGGTGCGGGCGATGAAGGGCCATATCGACCTGGCCAGCGGCGACGCCATCAAGTTCAAGGAGGGCGACGGCGCGGCGTTCGCCTTCCATGCCCATACCACGGACAAGATCATGGTCGCGGTATCGGACGGGCGTTTCTACACACTGACACCCGACAAGCTGCCCGGCGGACGCGGCTTCGGCGAGCCGTTGCGCCTGATGATCGATCTGGGCGAAGGCACCGATATCGTTGCCCTTGCCGTGTGGAAGGCCGATGCGCGATTGCTGGTTGCCGCCAGCGACGGGCGCGGCTTTATCGTCGAAGCGGCGGATATCCTCGCCGAAACCCGCAAGGGGCGCCAGGTTCTCAACCCCAAGGATGGCGCAAAACTCTCCATCGTCCGCGCCATCCCTGCCGGTGACGACATGATCGCGGTGATTGGTGACAACCGCAAGCTGCTGGTGTTCGGTGTCGACGAGCTGCCGACCATGGGGCGTGGGCAGGGCGTCACGTTGCAACGCTACAAGGATGGTGGCCTCGCCGATGCACGCAGCTTCATCATGGCGGAGGGGCTGAGCTGGGCGATGGGTGGCGCCGGCACCCGGACCCGGACCGAAAGCGACCTGAGCTTCTGGAAGAGCGCCCGCGGCACGGCCGGTCGCCTGCCGCCAACAGGGTTCCCGCGCGACAACAAGTTCGGCTGACGCGGCATGATCGTCCTTGCCGTCATCATCCTTGCCATCGTGCTGATGGCGATGATCTCGAAGGCCGGACGCGTATCGCCCGGCGGGGGCGGGGGCGCCGACATCGGCAACGGTGTGGGTCGGGGCGGCGTGCCGATGCCGATCGACAGTGTATTCGCCGACGATGGCGATTTGCCGCTGGCCAGTGTCGACGACTACGGCAACCCGGCCGGCAACGACGACGGAGACCGGGGTATCGAACCAGGCGGCGGCGACTTTGGCGGCGGTGGCAGCAGCGGAAGCTGGGACGATGACGGTGGCGACGACAGCAGTGACGACGGCGGCGACGGTGGCGATGGCGGCGACGGCAGTAGCGACTGACCCGCATCCGTCCCGGAAGTGAAACGCCCTGACGGCAATATCGGGAAAACCGGGGTGTATGCTCTGGCGTTAATACCGTCCGATGGATTATGAACCAAAGTTAAGGTCTCAGGCCGCACAGCCTCGCTCTTAACAGGGGGCGAGTCAGGTGCATCGGCTTCAGACATCGGTGACGGCACTGTCGAGAAGGGCGGTGACCGTTGCCACATCATCGGGGAAACCCGCAGCGACCCAGGCGCGTTCGAACGCCGCCAGCCTTGCAGCAACTTCGGGGCCGGGACGCAGGCCGCGCGCCAGCAGGTCACGTCCCGATGCCGGCAGCCGCGGGCGCTGCCATGCACGCAGTTCACCAACGCGCGGACCCGTTTCCCCGGCGATCAGCAGGCGGTCGAGCACGGCCTCACTGCCCAGCGACCACGCGGCCGGCAACAGCGCGGTATCCCCAAGCGGCACCACTGCCAAAGCCAGCCGGACCTTGTCGGCATTCGACAGTCGCAGCCGCGACGCGACACCCTGCGCCACCATGGCATCGGGGGGCAGCAAGGCTGCGAGCCGCCGCCGCCAGTCGGGTGCGACCCCGCATGCTGCCTCGGCTGCGATGGTTCGTGCCAACATCGGCAGGCGATCGGCGCTAATTTCCGGCAGCACCGGTTTCAGGATCCCGTTCCGAAGCATGAGTGTCAGCGCCGGAACCGGATCGGGAACCTGCAACAGGCCGCGCATTTCGCCGGCAATCCGCTCGCGTGAAAGCGCCATCAGGTCGTTGGCGCGGGCCGTGCACGCTGCCAATCCTTCGGCATCGATATCGCCGGCAAAGCGTGCCGAGAAACGAAAGAAGCGCAGGATCCGCAAATGGTCCTCGGCGATGCGCTGCAAAGGCTCACCGATGAAACGCACCCGTCGCGCCGCCAGATCGTCGAGCCCGCCGTAGAAATCGCTGATTTCTCCCGATGGCAAGCCCGCATAAAGTGCGTTGATGGTGAAATCGCGCCGGCCGGCGTCTTCCTGCCATTCGGTGGTGTAGGTCACATCGGCATGGCGGCCGTTCGTCGCCACGTCGCGGCGCAAGGTGGTGACTTCAACAGTCAGGCCGTCCGCCACCGCGGTGACCGTACCATGCGCCAACCCGGTCGGGATCGCCTTCAGCCCGGCCAGCTTCAGCCGCTGCATCACTTCGGCGGGGGGCAGTGTGGTGGCGAGATCGATGTCCTTGACGGCGACCCCGAGCAGCGCATCGCGCACCGCACCGCCGACCAGGCGTGTCGCCCCCGACGCCGCATCCAGCGCCGCAAGGATGGCGACCCCACCCGCGGTCGTCGCCCAATCCTGCGGTGGCAATTTCATGGCAGCCGCCGCGAAAGATTGACGATGATGCCGGCGGTCGCACCCCATATTTCATGGCGATCGTGGCGAATGACATAATAGCGGCGAGCCTGCCCCTGCCATTCGCCCTGGCGCAGTTCGTGGTTGGCAGGGTCGATGGCGTGGGCGAACGGCACATGGAAAACCTCTGCCACCTCGCGCGCCTGCGGCGTGAACAGCAGCCCGGGCGGCACGATGCCCACCACGGGCGCGATCGAAAACCCGGTTCCCGTCTCATAGGGATCGAGCGTGCCGAGCACCTCGACATCGCCGCGCGCCAGCGCCACCTCCTCCTCCGCTTCACGCAACGCGGCAGCGACCGCATCGGCATCGCCCGGGTCGATCCTGCCGCCGGGGAACGCCACCTGGCCTGGATGACGACGCATTGTCGTGGTGCGGCGAGTCAGAAGCAACTGCGGCTCGGCTTCATCGGTAACGGCTATCAGCACCGCTGCCGGGGTTAGCGCCATGTCCGGCTGCGGCGCAGAATTCGATGTCACATCCCAGTCGCCACGATAGCCGGCGCCTGTCGTGCCGTGCACAGCCTGCGGCAGCGCTGGGTCGTGCATGGCCTGACGCAGCCTTGCCAGCGTGGTCATGCCGGCATGAAAGGGAAAAAGGCGCCATCGCTCCACAAGCCGGGGGGCGTAGCGCCTTCGGCCAGCGCCAGGTCGGCAAGCTGGTAAAAGACGGCGCGGTTGAGCAGGGCCTCCAGGCCGGCGCGCACGTGGAGATAGGGCCGCGGCGTGCCATCCACCGCTGTATCGATGCGCAGGACGTGCTCTGGTCCGGCACGCACATGATCGTCGGTGTTGAGCCGGAACACCAGGGTGCGCCCCTTGCCTTCCCCTTCGCTCAGAACCTCGACCGCAATGAACGGCGCATCATCCACAACGATGTCGAGCTTCTCGACTGGCGTTACCAGAACGAAACTGCCATCCGCCTCGCGTCGCAGGATGGTCGAAAACAGCCTTACAAGTTCCCTGCGCCCGATCGGTGAACCTTCGTGGAACCAGGTGCCATCGGCGGCAATCCGCATGAAGCTGTCACCGCAATGCGTCGGATGCCACAGATGCACCGGTGGCGTCTTGTGGCTGGCGAGCAATGCGGCAATCTCCCCCAGCGATCGTCCGGCGGAATCGCGCGGCATCTCGGGTGGCGTGTGGGTCGGCGACTGGGTCATCCCGCCATACATAGAGTTGTGCGGCGAAGGTGCAATGTGGGTGCGACGGTGGCTGCCACCCGCATGCCGGACCGCCGCCTTGGGGAATCAGGCCGCGCGGCGAACCGGTATCGCGGGTTCGATATTGCCGGTCATGGGCAACGAACCGGCGTCACCGCGCATCAAGAGGCGATCGGCCGCAAACGGCCCAGGCAACTGCCAGCCGGCAGTGGCATCGGCGGAAAATCCGAAGCGGCCATAGAAACCGACGTCGCCGATGAGCAGGACCGGCGGACGGTTGCCGGCGTCGACAGCGGCGAGGGCGCGATCGATCAACTGCGTTGCGATGCCCTGCCCGCGATGGCTGGCGGCCGTTGCCACCGGCCCGAGCAAGGTCAACGGATGGCGCAAATCATGGCGGCCGCGCAGTGCGATGGACCAGCACTGCACCGACCCGACGATACGGCCCCGATCGCGCATGACGAACGACAATGCCGGGTCTGCCACCGCACCATCGCGCAGCCGATAGGCGGTGCGGTTACGCCGCGCGGGGCCAAATCCTGCGTCGAGCAGGTTCTCTATTTCGGGCAGGTCGATCGACTGCGCGGGGATGATGCTGAGCAATTCGAGGGAAACTTTCATGAGCGACAAAGGCCAATACGCCCGGCAACCAATCTGGTGGCGGGGGAAATCAGCCTCGTCGGCTCGTCTGAAAGATCATCACCATGTTGGCGCAGGCACTAGCATGCACAGGCTTGCGGCGCAATGAACGCCCGCTGCCGTTCCGCCGGCAGACAAGCGATCAGTGCAGGCGGCGCTCCAGCCCGGCGATCGCCTCGTCGGTCAGCTTGGCCTGCATGGCACTGTCGGTCTTGGCTGCGATCAATGCGGTCGCTGCGGCCGTGACGCGGCGGGCGACATCGGCACGCAGGCTGGCTTCGGCAGCGCGTTCGGCAACGGTGATCTTCGCCTCCGCAGCGACCGTCCGGCGTTCGATGGTCTGCGCAGCGGCTTTCTCGGCCTCGGCGACCAGTTCTGCTGCCTCGGTATGGGCCCGGGCAACGATCGCCTTGGCATCGGTTTCGGCAGCAGCACGCTGGGCATTGGCGTCTGCCAGCAACGCTTCGGCCTCGGCCCGTACAGCCTTGGCCTCGGCCAATTCGCGGCGCACTGCAGCGATGCGCTCATCGAGCGCGGCGACGATGCGATGCGGCAGCTTGCCGACGAACACCGCAAGCAGCAGGAAAATGCTGATCGATATATAAACCCAGGTTTCGGCTCCCATGCCGAGCAGGACGGGTTCGATATGCGCTTTGTTGGCGGGGACGGCAGTCGTGGTGCCTGCGGTGGTGGATTGCATTGCCATTCCCCTAGCGAGCCGATGCCAGGGCTGCGTCGATTTCGGCAGGCGAGACGGTGAGACCGGTCAACCGGGCCACCGCTTCTCCGGTCAAGTCCGCAGTCGTGGCAGCCAGCTTGGCTTCCGCTGCGCTTCGCGCCGCTGCGATGCGAACCGCCGCTTCGTCGGACCGGGCGTCAAGCGTCGCCGCCAGCGCCTTCATCCGGGTTTCGATAGCCTGCGAGGCCTTGGCACGCGCCGCCGCGACCTCGGCCTGCGCAGCTTCACGCGCTGTTGCCATGCCGGCATCATAGCGCGTGCGGATGGCATCGGCCTCGGTCTTGGCGACTTCCGCCGCGTCGAGATCGCTCGAAACACGCTGCTCACGCTCATCGATGACGCGTCCGACCTTCGGCAAGGTCGGACGCACGATGGCAAAATACAGCACCGCAAAGATCACCGCCAGCCAGGCAAGCTGGGGCAGGAAATTGGCGGGATCGAACTGCGGCACGGCGGACTACGCTTTTACGAGAAGGCGAGAGCGAGCGCGACGACGGCGGCGATCAGGCCGAGCGCTTCCGTCACGGCGAAACCGAAGATGAGGCGCGCGCCGAGCTTGTCGGCAGCGGCAGGGTTGCGCAACGCACCCTGGAGGAACATCCCGAAGATGAGGCCGACGCCGATGGCGGCAAAGCCGGCACCCATTGCAGCAAGGCCAGCACCGATCAACTTAGCAGCACCGATATCCATGAATAGTCCTTCCGAGTGAAACGTCTTGAGTGGTCTTAGTGAAGATTGACGGCGTCGTTCAGGTAGATCGACGCAAGCAGCGCAAAGACATAGGCCTGCACCACTGCGATCAGCAATTCGAGGGCGGTCAGCGCAACATTGACCGACAGCGGGATGATGCCGAGCACATAGGGCAGTGCTTCGAACGAGCCGAGGCCGACGATGAAACCGCCGAACACCTTCAAAAGCACATGGCCGGCCGTCATGTTGGCGAACAACCGGATGGCGAGGGTGAAAGGCCGCGACAGGAACGACAGGAACTCGATCGCCGCGACCAGCGGCAGCACGAAGACCGGCGTGCCCTCCGGCAGGAACAGCGTGAAGAAATGCAGGCCGTGCTTGGCGAAACCGACAATCAGCACCAACACGAACACGATCATCGCCAGGCCGAAGGTGACGGCGATGTGGCTGGTGGGGGTAAAGGCGCCGACAAACGGGATGAGGCCGAGCAGATTGCAGGCCAGCACGAAGATGAAGACCGTAAAGATGAGGGGGGCATAGCGCAGCCCCTCCTTGCCGACGTTTTCCCGCAGCATGTCGCGTATGAAGCTGTACAGATACTCCACGGCCGCCTGGGCGCGGCCCGGCACCAGCTGCGGACGGGACGTGCCAATGTACAGGAACGCCGCGACTATCAGCATCGCCACCAGCATCCACAACGAGGAATTGGTGAACGACACATCCTTGCCGGCGACGGCCAGCGGCACCATCTTTTCGATCTGGAACTGTTCCATCGGGTTGGCCATTACGCGTCTATTCCCCGTCGATTGATTTTTGCTGGCGGAGCACCGAGCGCAAGCCGACTCCGAAGCCAAGCAGTAGCAGCACGATCAGCGCCCATGGGCCGGTGCCAGCCTGCCTGTCGATGAACCAGCCGATGAAGCCGCCGACGAGCATGGCGCCGATGAATTCGACCGCGACGGACCAGGCCTTGCTTTCCTCCCGCTTGCCACCGTCACGCGACGATGCTTCCTTCGCGCGGGCATCGGCGATGCGGCGCGAAAGATTATCGTCGTCGTCGTGGCGATCAATGGCCAAGGCGGGAAGCACCCCTGTGGATTAACTTAAGGCCGTCACGAGGTTCGGGACAGGCCAATTGCCCCTGTCGGCGGACCGGCAGGGTTCGGGCAGGCGTCTATCGGCGGGGTGGCGGACTGTCAACCACGGGGTGCTACTCTGCCGCCAACAGGCGTTCGGCTGCCTGCAAATCCACCGATACCAATTGCGACACCCCCGGCTCCCCCATCGTCACACCGTAGAGCCGGTGCATCCGGCTCATCGTAACGGCATTGTGGGTGACGATGAGGAAGCGCGTCGCGGTATCTGCCGCCATCCGGTCGAGCAGGTCGCAAAAGCGCTCGACATTGGCGTCATCGAGCGGTGCATCGACTTCATCGAGAACGCAGATCGGCGCCGGATTGGCGAGGAACAGCCCGAAAATCAGCGCCGTCGCGGTCAGCGCCTGTTCGCCGCCCGATAGCAATGTCAGCGACTGCAGCTTCTTGCCGGGCGGTTGCGCCATGATCTCCAGCCCTGCCTCGAGCGGATCATCCGATTCGATCAACGCAAGTTGTGCTTCGCCGCCGCCAAACAGATCGGTGAACAGTTTGCGGAAATGGCCGTCGACGGCGGTAAAGGCGGCCGTCAGACGGGCGCGGCCTTCGCGGTTGAGGCTGCCGATCGAGCCGCGCAGACGGGCGATGGCGGTATCAAGCTCGGTCTTTTCGAATGCAGTGGTCTTTGCCTGCTCTTCCAGCTCGGCGAGTTCGATATCGGCGCGCAGGTTCACCGGGCCAAGGCGTTCGCGCTCGTCGGCGAACGACTGGAAGGCTTCGGCAAGCCCGGCAGGATTGCCGGCGACAGGGGCAAAACCAAAACGGCCGGGCAGCACCGGCGGCGGGCAGGCGAAGCGCTCGCCGGACAGGCGTTCCACCTCCAGTCGGGCCGCGTCCTGGTGTTCAGCCTCGGCGCGAGCCGTGGCGCGGGCCTCGCGCGCAGCCGCAACGGCTTCATCGGCAGCGCGGGCGCGGGCGGCAAGCACCGCCAGCGCGGCATCGGCCGTGGCCAGCGCATCGGCAGCAGCGGCGCGGTCCATCTCGACCGCCTGCTCGCGGTCGGCGAGCGCAGCGATCTCGGCGCCGATGGCGACCATGCGTGCGCCAAGGCCGGCCTGTTCGCCGCGCGCGGCCTCGGCCCTTGCCGCCAGTTCGGCCTGCTGACCGGCACTGGCGGCAGTGTGGCGTTGCCAGCCCTCGCGCTCGGCGGCAAGGGCGGCAAGACGTGTGCGCGCGGCGTCGGCGTCACGCCCATGTGCCTCGGCGATGGCGCGGGCGGCGCTGGCGGCAGCCCGTGCGGCATCGGCGACGCGTCGCGCCTCGGCGAGACTATCGGCAAGTCGGGCAAGCTCGTCGCTGGACGGAACTGCGGCGCGAGCGGTGTCGAGTTCGTTTGCAAGGTGTTGGCATTCGGCGTCGCCGCGGATGATTGCGGCGGCGAGGCTGGCCTGCTCCCCGGCGACACGACTGGCGGCCGTGTCTGCGGCAGCAAGGCGCGCACGGGCTTCGGCGAGCGTACGTGCGGCGTCATCGCGCGCCTGGCGAGCCTTACGCTCGGCGGCCTGTGCAGCGGCGGCGGCGGTCTCGCAATCGGCCAATCGGCCCGCGACCGTATCGACCGCCGCCTTGGCAACGCCCTGTTCCACTGCGATTTCGTTGGCCCGGCGGCGCGCGCGCAACCGTGCCGCAGCGGCGTCGGTGCGACCGCCGGCATCGACAAGGCCGTCCCAGCGCCACAAGGCTCCAGCGCTGGTAACCAAACGCTGGCCCGGGGCGAGCAAAGCCGCCAGCATCGGCGCGTCATCCGGCTCGACCACGCCGATCTGCGCGAGACGGCGCGCCAGTTCCGGCGGTGCCGACACCAACGAGGCGAGCGATATCGCACCGGCGGGAAGCGTCGGATCGCCCGGGACCGGAGCACCCCCGGCCCAGCGCCGCGGGCTGTCGCTGGCGGCGGGGCCGGCGTCCAGGTCATCCCCCAGCGCGGCCGCCAGCGCGGCTTCATAGCCAGGGCGTGTTTCGATCCGATCGGCAATGCGCGGCCCGCGCCCGGAATCGGCGGCCAGGCGCCTTTGCAGCGCGTCGGCTTCGGCGGAAAGGCTGGCAAGGGTAGCGCGCACAGCGGCATGGCTGGCGCTCGCTTCTGCCCGCGCTGCATCGGCGTCGGGACGCGCTGCCTCGGCCTGCAGCAGCGCGGTTTCCGCGTCGGCCAGCGCGGCGGTTGCCGCATCGACCGCCACCGCGAGTGGGCCGCTGTCGGGCGCAGGTGCCAGTTTCGCCTTGCGGGCCGCAAGGTCGCGCGCTTCCGCTTGCGCCCGCGCCAGCCGCGCCGCTGCCGCTGTCACGGCATCTGCTGCGGCCCGCGCCTGCGCGGCCGCGGACGCATGCCCGTCGACCGCCGCCGCCAACACTGTTTCGGCCCTGGCCGCCGCCGCGACCGCTTCCGACACGGCAGCCGCGCGCTCCGGTGCCGCCACCTCAGCTGCAGCCAGGCGCGCGTGCAATTCCGCCGCTTCGGCATCGAGCCGCGCCCCCGCCGAGGCGGCATCGTCGGCCAACCCGGCCTCGCGGGCCAGGTCACGCGCAACGGTGTCGAGCAAGGCGGCCAACTCACTTCCGCGTCGCACGGCGCCTGCACGTTCCGCATCGAGCAGCGCCCGCGCCTGCCGCAGTGCCTGCACCGCCGCCCCGGCTTCGGCTTCGGCCATACGGAGCGCGGGCAGCGTCGCCACAGCATTCGCGGCGGCGGCGGATAGTTCGGCGGCAACGCGCACAAGGTCGCCGGCTTTCGCCTCCGCATCCGATGCTGCAAGCTTGGCGACTTCGGCCGCCGCCCGCGCCGCGCTCCAGCGTGCAAAGATCAGCGATGCCTCGGCGACCTTCAGCCGGTCCGAAAGCCCCCGGTAGCGCTCGGCCATGCGCGCCTGCCGCCGCAACGCATTGGCCTGGCTCTCGAAATTACGGATGACATCATCGAGCCGGAGAACGTTTGCCTCGGCTGCCCGCAGCCGGATTTCCGCCTCGCGCCGTCGCACATGCAGCCCGGCAATACCCGCGGCTTCCTCCAGCAGCATCCGGCGCTCGGCGGGCTTGGCTGAAATGATGGCGCTGATCCGCCCCTGCCCGACGATCGCGGGGGAATGTGCGCCGGTCGCGCTGTCGGCGAACAACAGCCGCACGTCCTGCGCCCGGCTGTCACGACCATTGATCCGATATTCGGACCCGGCGCCACGCTCGATGCGCCGGCTGACTTCGATTTCCTCGCCGGCGCTGCCTGCCAGTCCCAGCGTCACCTGCGCAAATCCGCGTGACGGCCGCGCCCCGGTGCCGGCAAAGATCACATCGTCCATGCCGCCCGATCGCATCGACTTGGGCGAACCCTCGCCCATGACCCATTGCAGCGCTTCGAGCAGATTCGACTTGCCGCAGCCGTTGGGGCCGACGACGCCGGTGAGGCCCGGTTCGATACGCAGTTCGGCCGGCTCGACGAACGATTTGAAGCCCGCGAGGCGTAGCTTGCGGAACTCCATGCGCGGATCAGGCCGGGGACGACATCAGCTGAGTGCAGCCTTCAACTTCGGCTCGAGCTGTTCCCAGGTGAAGACGCTTTCCTGCGTCGTGCCGTTGATGATGAAGCCTGGCGTTCCGGTCAGCTTGAACTTGTCGATGGCATCGCTGCGCATCGCGGCGAGCTTGTCGACCTGGACCTTGTCGGCAAGACATGCATCAAACTTGGCGCGCGGGATGCCACGCGTGCGGGCGAACACGTCGAGCTTGCCGGCAGCCGCGAGCGCGGCGATCTGCTTGTCCTGCGGCAGTGCGCCAATTCGGGCGTTATCGGCAGGGGACATCGTGGTGAAGGGCTTAACCCAGCTCTCCTGCTGGCTGTAGAAGGCATTGAGCAAGCCGAAGAATGGTTGCACCCCTTGGCATCGCGCAATCAAGGCGGCAGCATAATCCGGGCCATTGAGCACGAAGCTGCGATATTCATAGCTAATCAGGCCGGTGGCGATATATTTCGCCTTGATCGCTTCCATGCCTTCTTCATGGAAGGCGCGGCAATGCGGGCAGGTCAGCGACGCATATTCGACCAACTTGACCTTCGCATCGGGATTGCCGAGACGGAAACCGCCTTCCGGTGTTGCCACCATCGTTGTCAGCCAGTTGCTGGTCGCGGTCGTGGGGCCCTTGCTCGTCAGCTTGGCAGCTTCGGTCTTGGTTGCGCCGGATTTGGCGGGGCCTGTCTTGGCCGTCGACGCGTCGTTGCACCCGGCAGCCGCGAGCAACAGGCTCGCCACCACAATACGCCCGGGGGTGATATTCATGAAGCTACTCTCCAGCATCGCAAGAAACTATGTGACAGGCATAAGCCAAAGCATGGCGGTGGAACAAGGTGGCACAGGATCATGCCAGCGCCAGCCACGGCTACCGCACGACCGGCGGGCCTTTGCTCCACGACAGCGCCTGCGCCAGCGCTTCGAGGCTGGCGCGCAGATCAGGGTCGCCGATGTCGCGCAAGGTCGATCGGGTATCGGGTGAAAGTTCGACCGGTGCCGGGCGTGGGCGCGCGGGCGGCGCGGGCTCGGCCACCACGTCACCGTGACGCAGCAGCAGCTTCGCCACCGCGGCATAGCCAAGAATGCGGTTGACCCGCTCGATGACCTGCGGTTCGGCGTGACGAAGCATCGGCGCCAACGCGCCGGTGACGGCGATTTTCAGCGTGCCGCCTTCCTTCTTGCCGCGCGGGAAGGTCAGCGATTCGGGCCGGCTGTGGCGGGCGTATTGCACACCGACAATCTCGACCCAGCGCTCGACAACAGCGCTCTGGGTGAAACCAAAGCGGCGAAACGCGTGGCCGCCGATCGCGGGCACCAGCTCGGCAACCGAGCGCGCGCGGCGCGAGCGCTCCGGCAATGCGGCCGGCGCCTGCGACACGCCGGCCGCATTGCCGGCAGGTTTGGCAGTGCGGGGCCTGCGCGTCACTTTTGCAAGGTCGGAAGGGCTGGTTTCGGCCATCGCCCATTCATGCCATAGGCTTGGGTCTTGGGATATGGCGGCAGCGCAGAAACTTCTTGAATGGTACCGGGCCGGGGCTCGTGACCTGCCGTGGCGGCAGCGACCCGGCACGCCGCTGCCCGCTGATCCGGCATGGCCCTATCGCGTCTGGCTTTCCGAAATCATGCTCCAGCAGACGACGGTCGCGGCGGTGCGCGGCTATTTCGCCGCATTCACGGCGCGCTGGCCCAATGTGGCGGCGCTGGCAGCAGCCGAAGATGCCGACGTCATGCAGGCCTGGGCCGGCCTTGGTTACTACGCAAGGGCACGCAACCTGCTGGCCTGTGCACGCGCCGTGGTGGCCGAGCATGGCGGGCGTTTCCCGCACGATGAGGCGGCGTTGCGCAGCCTGCCCGGCGTTGGAGCCTATACCGCCGCCGCGGTCGCCGCCTTTGCCTTTGGCCGGCGTGCGATCGTGATCGACGGCAATGTCGAGCGGGTGGTGACGCGGTTGCACGCCATCACGACGCCTTTGCCGGCGGCACGGGGCGAAATCCATTCGGCGCTGGTGGCGCTGACCCAGCCGATCGCCGACGCCGAGACCGGCGAATTCGCGCAGGGGCTGATGGATCTCGCCGGGCGCATCTGCACGCCGCGCAACCCGCAATGCCCTATGTGCCCGTTGCACGCCGACTGCCGCGCCGCGACCGCAGGCAACCCGGAAAACTTTCCGGTCAAGCCACCCCGGCGCTCGCGCCCGCTTCGCCTCGGCACGGCGTGGTGGATCGAGGCGGCGGGCATGGTTCTGACTGTCACCAGGCCGCCCAGGGGTTTGCTCGGCGGCATGCGCGCCCTGCCCTCCAGCGACTGGCGCGACGCCGATACGCCGCCTCTGCCACCCGTTGCCGCGACCTGGTCGGACCTGGGCGCCGTTGCGCATGGGTTCACCCATTTCGAACTCAACCTGCGCGTCCACGCCACCAGGCTGCCGCACCGCCCCGACATCGATGGGGATTGGGTGCCGGTTGCCACTATCGCCGATACCGGCCTGCCGACCTTGTTCGCCAAGGCCGCAACACTCGCCTACGCACACTTTGCCCTACAGGAGCCTTGATGACAGATATATTCGGCGGGCGGCAAACCCCCGTCACCGGCCTGACCGGGTCAAACCTCGATCGTGCCGATCATTTGCGTCGCGACGCGGGGGCGATGGTGGCGTTGCGCTCGCGTCCCGATGCGCGTTGGCTGGTACTGGACGATCTCAAGCCGGCGCTGACCGGTGACGAGCGCCCCGATATTTTCTGGGCGCATCGATCCGACGTGCCGCACAACGCACTCAGCGTCTTTCTGGGGCTGGACGGCGAGGCACCGCGCTTTGCCGCGGCCACATCGGCTGCCGAACTGATCGCGGATTTCGGCGCCCAGGTGGTGGATGCCCGCGCCGCCGCATCGTTGCTGCCCAACGACCGCGCCGCAATCATCGCCCATGCGCGGTCGCTGCTCGATTGGCACCAGCGTCACCAGTTCTGCGCAGTCTGCGGCGGCAAGACTGCAATGGCCAAGGCTGGTTATGTCCGAACCTGCGAGATGTGCGCCGCCGAACACTTCCCGCGCACCGATCCCGTGGTGATCATGCTCGCCATCAAGGGTGATCATGCCCTTGTTGGCCGGCAACCACGTTTTCCCAAGGGTTTCTTCTCGGCTCTGGCAGGCTTCATCGAGCCGGGCGAAAGCCTTGAGGAAGCCGTGGCGCGCGAATTGTTCGAGGAAGCCGGCATCCGGGTGGATCGCGTCCGCTACCTCGCAAGCCAGCCCTGGCCCTTTCCGTCATCGCTGATGATCGCCTGTTTTGCCGAGGCGAGAGGCTTCACGATCACGCTCGATGATGACGAACTCGAAGAAGCCCGCTGGGTGACCAAGGACGAGGTCCGCGCAGCATTGGCGGGGACAGGCGAATGGTTGGCACCGCCGGCAATGGCGATCGCACATACCCTGCTGGCAGCCTGGGTGGCCTGAACCGGCTCGGAAACCGTTCTACGCCGCCACTTCGTATACGCGAACCAGCGCGGTCGCTTCCTCTGGCGGCATCGGGCGACCGAACAGGTAACCCTGCACCTGTTCGCAGCCCAGTTGCCGGCACAGTTCGAATTCGGCGCGCGTCTCGGTACCCTCGGCCGTCGTGGCCATGTCGAGCGAATGCGCCAACGTGACAATGGCCTGGATGATGGCGCTGGCTTCACCATTGGCATCGGTAGAGCGCGACACAAAGCTGCGATCGATCTTGATGCGACTGAAGGCGGCGCGCTGAAGATAGCCAAGGGACGAATAGCCCGTGCCGAAATCGTCAAGGGCGAAACGAATGCCGAGCGCCTTCAACTGCGCCAGGGTTTCCACCGTCGCCGGCTTTTCGTTGAGGAACAGGCTTTCAGTGATCTCCAGCTCGATGCGGCCGGGGTCGAGCGCGTTATCGTCGATGGCGCGTTGCACCGTCGTCACCAGCAGCGGGTCCTCGATCTGTGCCGGCGACAGGTTGATCGCCACCCGCACATGGTCGGGCCAGCGCGCCGCCCATGCGCAGGCCGTCTCGATGACCCAATGGCCGATCGGGATGATAAGGCCGGTCTCCTCTGCAACAGGTATGAATTTGACCGGCGGGACATTGCCGAGCACGGCATGGTTCCAGCGCAAAAGCGCCTCGAAGCCGACGATATGTTCATCCGAAGCCTCGACCACAGGCTGGAACGCCAGCGCCAGCTCGCCGCGTTCCAGCGCCCGGGCAAGGTCGCTCTCCATGGCAAGGCGTTCTTCGGCCCGGTTCCGAATCTCCGGCACGAAGCGGCAGGCGGCGCCGCGCCCACTGGATTTGACTTCGTACAGCGCCAGGTCGGCGCTTTTGAGCAGGCGGTCGACACTCGCACCGTCCTTTGGCCCGATCGCATAGCCGATGCTGGCCCCGATGGTTGCCGACTGGCCTTCGATGGCGAAAGGCCGCGACAATGCCGAAACGATCGCGGCCGCCACAGCCTCGGCGCGCAAGGCAGAGGCATCGTGGAGGACCACGGCAAATTCGTCCCCACCAAGGCGGCCGATGGTCGCTGCACCGCCGACGGCATCACGCAGCCTCAGCGCCACGTCACGCAGCAGCCGGTCGCCGGCCATATGACCCAGCGTGTCGTTGACCAGTTTGAAACGGTCGAGATCGATGAACAACAGCGCGCAACCACGCTGTGTCCGCACCGCACGCGCCAGCGCATCGTCCAGCGTTTCGCGAAACAACACACGGTTGGCGAGGCCGGTCAGCGGGTCGAAACGCGCCAGTTGCGCAATGCGTTCATGGCTGCGCCGAACCTCCGTCACATCGCGGCCGACGCCTCGATAGCCGGCAAAATTGCCGGCCGGGTCGGTCTTCGGCGTCCCCGACAGCGCCCACCAACGCGTTTCGCCTGCCACCAGTACCGGAACCGACACGTCACGAAATGGCCGTTGTGCCCGAAATATGTTCCCCAGCGCCTTGACCGCTGACCGGGCCTCGCCACGTTTCTCGTCGCCGAGCAGCGACAGCAGCGGCTGGCCCAGCAACTCCCCGCGCGAACGTCGCGCCACATCGGCCAGCCGCGGTGATACATGCGTCAGGCGTCCGACCGCGTCGACCTCGATCAGCCAATCCGACGCATTTGTCTCGAACTCGTTGAGCAGCAGCCGGACGATATCGGTGCGGTCGGCAAGGTCGCTCTGCGTGCGCATCCGTGACATCATCGAAAAGCTTGTCACCAGCACACCGCGGCCGATGACGATGGCAAAGGTCAACAGCGCCAGGAACACGGTCGGCGTCGCAAGCGGCGAATCGCCCGGAATGGCGATTATCGTCGCCAGCCCGATGGATGCCACCAACGACATCGCGCACACCGGCAGGACCGATGCCGCAAAACCGCACGCTCCCATGGCGACAACCGAAAGCAGCACGAGCAATGCCTGCATAGCCGGATCGGCGGTCGGCATGACGCGTAAAACCATTACCGCCCAGCACAATCCGAAGGCCGCGACTTCGGCGCTGATCGCCCAGAACTGCCGGAGGTTGACTTCGCTGGCCTCGCCACGTGCCGAAATTGCCCGCCAGCGCAGCGTCCAGAGCACGGCGATCGCGCCCATCACCGCGCCCCACGCCAGGACGAACGCGACATCGGAACTGTCGCGCAGCGTCCACACCAAGGCGGCGATGTTGAGGCTCATCACCGCAACATTGAACGGCACGTAGCGATTGAGCGCCGCCATCTGGGCAGCGCGTACACGGGCATAAAACGGGTCGCCGTCATGGCGAAATCCGAACACCTGGGGCCACCCGATGGCGCTTGTCACCGCGATCGGTGGCCGGAACATCGCTGTCATGCGCTTCTCCCCCCGCCGGGCTATCGGCTGTGGAGGGGATTACGGCGGGGCTGTCGCGCGGTTTACGCTGGCGGCTGCAGCCGGCCCGGCGGCGCGCTCGTGGCGGCTCGCCGGCAGCAGCGTCACCAGCCAGCACTGTCACTTCCCTTTTGCATCAATGTTCCCTACATGTTCGCCGATGGCCTCCCTTCCCGCCTCGCCCAGCAGCGCGCCTGCGTTCCTTGCCGGCCTCAATGCACCACAGCGCGAAGCGGTGCTGACCACCGAAGGCCCGGTACTGATCCTCGCCGGCGCCGGCACCGGCAAAACCCGGGCATTGACGGCACGGCTGGCGCATATCCTGTGGTCGCGTCTGGCGTTTCCATCGCAAATCCTCGCGGTCACCTTCACCAACAAGGCGGCGCGTGAAATGCGCCATCGCATGGATGTTCTGGTCGGCGAGATGGCGGAAGGCCTGCCCTATCTCGGCACATTCCACGCCATTGCCGCCAAGATGCTGCGCACCCACGCGGCGCTGGTCGGGCTTGAACCCAATTTCACCATTCTCGATACCGACGACCAGCTGCGACTGCTCAAACAGGTCATCGCCGAGGCCAATATCGACGAAAAACGCTGGCCGGCCAAACAGTTGGCATCGATGATCGACCGCTGGAAGAATCGCGCCGAGACACCCGACAAAGTGCCGCCAGGCGAGTCGGCGAGCTTTGGTGACGGCACCATCGCCGGCAGCGGTGCGGCGCTGTACGCGCGATACCAGCAGCGGCTGGCGGCGCTGAACACTGCCGATTTCGGTGACCTTCTGCTCCACATGCTGACGATTTTTGCGGAGCATCCGGATGTGCTGACGGCATATCGCAAGCGCTTCAAATACATCCTGGTCGACGAATATCAGGACACCAACGTCGCCCAGTATCTGTGGTTGCGGCTGCTGGCCCAGGAAAGCCGCAATATTGCCTGTGTAGGGGACGACGACCAGTCGATCTATTCATGGCGCGGCGCTCAGGTTACCAACATTTTGAAGTTCGAGGCGGATTTTCCCGGCGCCAAGGTCATCAAGCTGGAGCAGAATTACCGCTCCAGCCCGCATATCCTCGCCGCAGCCAACGGGCTCATCGCGCATAACAAGGGCCGGCTCGGCAAGGGCCTGTGGACCGACCGCAACGCCGGCGACCCGGTCAAGGTCATCGGCGTCTGGGACGGTCCGGAGGAAGCGCGCATCGTCGGCGAGACTGCCGAACGGCTGAGCCGCGACGGATCCTCGCTCAACGACATGGCGATTCTGGTGCGCGCCCAGTTCCAGACGCGCGAGTTCGAGGACCGCTTCATCGCCATCGGCCTGCCGTACAAGATCGTCGGTGGCTTCCGTTTTTATGAACGCGTCGAAATCCGCGATGCACTGGCCTATCTGCGCGTCATCGCATCGCCGGCCGACGCCTTGGCGTTCGAACGCATTGCCAATGTTCCCAAGCGTGGCCTTGGCGATAAGGCGATGGCAAAGCTGCACGCGCTGGCCCGCGCCATCGACCGGCCACTGCCGGCGGCGGCGGCGCAACTTGTCGAGACCGACGAGCAGACACCGGCCGCCCGTCGCGCCATGAAGGGCCTGATCGCCGACCTGGCGCGGTGGCGCGAAGCATCGGCGACCCTGCCCCATGCCGAACTGGCGCGGCTGGTTCTGGAGGAATCGGGTTATATCGCCATGTACCAGGCGCAGCGATCAACCGAGGCGGATGGTCGGCTGGAGAACCTGGTCGAGTTGACCCGTGCCATGGAGGACTACCCGTCGCTGACGGCTTTCCTTGAACATGTGTCGCTGGTCATGGAGAACGACGCGTCGGATGCGTCTGAAAAGCTGACGATCATGACTCTCCACGCCGCAAAGGGGCTGGAATTCGACCATGTCTTTCTTGTCGGCTGGGAGGAAGGCGTGTTCCCCAGCCAGCGTTCGCTCGATGAAGGCGGGTCGGCAGCGCTGGAGGAGGAACGCCGCCTCGCCTATGTCGGCATCACCCGGGCGAGGCGCACAGCCACGGTCCTCCATGCCGCCAATCGGCGGATCTATGGACAATGGAGCCCGGCCATCCCTTCGCGATTCGTCGGCGAACTGCCGGCCGCGCATGTCGATGTGACCAGCACATTGAGCGGCGGACCGAGCCTTTGGCGGGCAGCATTGGCCAATGGCGATCCCTTCGGCGATGTCGCGCGCGGCACGGGGCGCGGCCCTGGCTGGACGCGCGCCGCCAGTGTCGGTGGATTCGGCACGAACCGGACACCCGAGATCAATGTACGCGCCAGCGCGGTCTCGGTCGGCCTCAAGGGACGCAGCGATGTCGCGATCGGCACCAAGGTCTTCCACACCAAGTTCGGCGCGGGCGTTGTCGCCGCCATCGAAGGCAATAAGCTGGAGATCAATTTCGAACACGCCGGGGTAAAGCGCGTGCTCGACAGTTTCATCGAGGTGGTCTGAGCCTCAGATCGCCAGTTGGCGGTCACCCGACAGGATATAGGTATCCGCCTGCGGGTGCCGGAAATCGGCAAAGCTGTAGATCTGGCGATGCCAGCGCCGCGCCGGGCGGTATTCGAACTCCAGGTGAGTCAGTGCGCCAAGGTGACGGGACGCGTCTGCGGCGTTGAATTCATTGACCGCAAGCGGCACCCCCACGCCGGGACCGACATGGCCGAGATCGCTCGAATAATTGTCGTCGAGATAGGTGAAGATGCGCGGCAAGCGATATTCTGGCGCCACGTCGAAAATCTTGAAGGCATCGACGGTCGATGAATAATAGTCGAGATCGAACGAAATCGCGCCGATCGGCGCCGGGTTGAATTCGGCGCAAAAAGTCTTGACCGTGTCCGCCGCCAAACCGAGCACCAGCTTGGCGCGGGTCAGCTTGGCCTTGAGCGCGGCCTGGTCCATGCGGAAATGGTTGGCCTGCCAGATATAGGGGAGATCGCGATAATCGATGGGGGGCGGCAGCCCCTCGCCGGTATCGAAGCCGTAGACATCGATCGTCACGCCGGTAATCGCGCCGACGCGGGCAGCATGATATTCGAGATTGAGCAACCCGCGGCCGCCGGCAACGCCGAATTCCAGCACGCTGATGCGCGCCAAACCAAGACGCCGCGCCAGATCGGCCGCCTGGTAGACGATGTAGCCATAGTTGGGACGATCGATGGCGCCGAGCTTGATTAACTTCGGGTAATCATTTGGTGACATTGCACCGATGATATTCTGGCCGATACGCTTGATAGTGCTGATCATCGGGCTCTCTTTTTACCGCAATGCGGCATTGGAGGCCCGAAGCCGTGCTGTCAACGCATATGCCGCACCATCGTACGCCGGCGACCGGCCTAGCGACGCACCATCGCACTCGACGAAATTGAAAAAACGCTCGCTGCGATGGAGGGCGAGAGGAAGATCAACCACGGCAACGCGAACAGCACCGATTCCGGCAGCGGCCAGCCCCAGATGTTGTGGGCAAACAGGAACGCACCCACCGCTATCGGCAAATAGAGCCGTACGACGAAACTGGCGATGATGACGCCGGCTGCCCATTGCCAGCTGATTTCGCTCGTCAAGCCGGTCCACGCCACGGCGAACATCGCGAGCCCCAGCAGGCAAAACAGCGCCGTGAGCATGAAGCCCAGAATTTGTCCGATCGTTTCCATAACGCCCTCCGCCGCCAACATGACAATCTGTTAATACATTCCTAATCAAAGTGCAATTTCGTTAACCTTGTTTTTGCAGGTCTCGTGAAAAGATTTTTCCTTGCCCGCACCCGCGGCGCTGCCTAGACCCTGCCGGCCTGTGCCCAAAGTTCCCGCTCCCCTGCGCATCGCCAATTTTCGCGCCTATTGGCTGGCGCGTTTCATGGCGACGATCGGCGGCTCCATGCTGGTCATCGTCATCGGGTGGCAGGTGTACGACATCGCGCGACAGACAATGGTGCCGCGCGACGCCGCATTTCTGCTTGGCATGATCGGGCTGGTGCAGTTCGTCCCGCTGTTCAGCCTGACCCTTATCGTCGGTGTCGTTGCCGACCGGGTCGATCGCCGCCACATCGCCCGGACGGCGATGTCACTGCAGCTCGCGTGCGCCGCTTCGCTGGGCTGGCTTTCGTTTGTCCATGCCGTGACGCTGCCCTGGCTATTCGTCATTGCATTCCTGCTCGGGGTCGGACGCGCGTTTTCAGGGCCGTCCTTGTCGGCCCTTGCTCCCAATCTCGTGCCGCGCGAATTGCTGCCGGCCGCCATCGCGCTCGGCTCGATCAGCTGGCAATCAGGGGCGGTGCTCGGGCCGCCGGTGGGTGCCTTCCTGTACGCAGCGTCGCCTGCCACGCCCTATCTCGTCGCTACCGCCATGTTTGCGGGCGCGGTCGCCATGCTGTTTCTCATCGGCCGGGTTCCGATGCCGCCACGGGCGGTTGTCTCGCCGTGGCGCAGTCTCGTCGAGGGCCTTGGTTATGTTCGCCACAATCGCATCGTCATCGGCGCCATCAGCCTCGACCTGTTCGCCGTTCTGCTCGGCGGTGCCACCGCGATGTTGCCGGTCTATGCCCGCGACATACTGCATGTCGGCGTCGAAGGCCTGGGCCCGTTGCGCGCCGCGCCTTCGCTGGGCGCCGCCGTCACCGCACTGACCCTCGCGTTCCGGCCGCTCGACCGCAATGTCGGCCCGATCATGTTTGCCTGCGTTGGCCTGTTCGGTATCTCGACGATCATATTCGGCCTGTCACGCAACCTCGGCTTGTCGCTGGCGGCACTGGTCGTGCTGGGTGCAGTCGACATGATATCGGTGTTCATCCGGTCCTCGCTCATCCAGTTGCATACGCCGGATGCCATGCGGGGCCGGGTTTCTAGCGTGTCGATGATGTTCGTATCGGCGTCCAACGAGCTTGGGGAGTTCGAAAGTGGGGTCACTGCGGCCTGGCTCGGCCCGGTGGAGGCGGTTGTCGCAGGCGGCGTCGGCGCGGTGTTGGTCACTGGATTATGGGCGTGGGGCTTTCCGGAATTGCGCCGCGCCGATCGCTTTACCGAGGCCGCCCGGATGGTCGAAGAAGGCCCTGACGCAAAGCCCAGCCCTGCGGTATAGCATCACGTCAATTCCAGTTGGAGAGACGACCATGAAGGCGCAATCGGTTCTCGAGACCATCGGCAACACGCCGCATATCCGGCTCAACCGGATGTTCCCCAACGCCGAAGTGTGGATCAAATCCGAACGCAGCAACCCCGGTGGTTCGATCAAGGACCGCATCGCCATTGCCATGATCGAGGCGGCGGAACGTGATGGCAGCCTCCTGTCCGGCGGTACCATTGTCGAGCCGACCAGCGGCAACACCGGCATCGGCCTTGCCATGGTGGCCGCTGTAAAGGGCTACAAGCTCGTGCTCGTCATGCCGGAATCGATGTCGATCGAGCGCCGTCGCCTCATGCTGGCCTATGGCGCCACCTTTGCACTGACGCCACGGGAAAAGGGCATGAAGGGGGCCATCGAACGCGCTGGTGAAATCGTCGCGGAAACGCCCGGGAGCTGGATGGCGCAGCAGTTCGAAAATCCCGCCAATATCGACGCGCACGTCCATACCAGCGCCGCCGAAATCCTTGCCGACTTTGCCGATACCCCCATCGATGCCCTGATCACCGGGGTCGGCACCGGCGGGCACATCACCGGCGTTGCGCAGGTTTTGAAGGTCAAGATGCCGGGCATCAAGATCTTTGCCGTCGAACCGACGCTGTCGCCGGTGATTTCGGGTGGCCAGCCGGCCCCCCACCCTATCCAGGGCATCGGCGCCGGCTTCATTCCGATGAACTTGCACACAGAATTGCTCGACGGCGTCATCCAGGTCGATCCTGCCGCCGCCAAGGCGATGGCGCTGCGTTCGGCGGCCGAGGAGGGACTGCTCGTCGGCATTTCCTCGGGCGCGACATTGCAGGCGATCGCCCAGAAACTGCTCGAACTGCCGGCCGGATCGCGCGTGCTGGGCTATAACTACGACACCGGCGAACGCTATCTTTCGGTGCCGGATTTCCTCCCGGCGTAAAGGCCGGCTATCGTTTCGGTACCAGCGTTATCTCGACGATTTCCGGTGGCACGCCGATCCGCATCGGCACCAGCGACGTGCCGATACCGGAAGACACGACGAGGTTGCGGCCGCCTTCGAAAAACACGCCGCGCAAATGGGCGCGAAGGAACGGCGTGAGGATCGGCGAGGCGACGAAAGGCAGTCGTATCTGGCCACCATGCGTGTGCCCCGCGATGATCAGCGCCGGGCCGCGCGGCAACCATTGGAAGAAGTCCGGCTCGTGCATGATGACGATCTGCGGTTTGCCGAGCGTGCCGCCGGCCTGGACCACCGCGCTGGAAGTGCGCACCGGTGTAAACTGCTTTGAAAGATCGTTGAGGCCGGTGACCACGAACGGCCCTGCCTCGACCGAGCGATCGACGAGCAGCGGCACGCCGGCCCGGGTGAATACAGCGGTCGCCCACCCGGCGTCATCATGGTTGCCAAGCACCGCGAACACACCCAGCGGGGCGTGGAGTTTGCCGAAGGGCAGCACCAGCTTGCTCATCGGCAGCCGCGGCCAATCGACCAGCTTGCCGCCCATGTAATCGCCGGTCAGCACGATCATGTCGGGCTTCAGGCCGTTGACCTGTGCGACGATGCGATCGAGCCGGGCCGGCGGCATATCGACGACATCACCATGGGTGTCCGAAAGCTGGACGATGCGGACCGGCGCGCCGATGCCGGCGACCTCGACCCGGTAACGCACGATGCGTGGATCCTGCGCCGCCTCCGCCACGCCGAACATGACGATGCCAAGGATGATCAACAGGGTGACGAGAAAAGCGCGGCGCACGCTGATGTTAGTGGCGATCCTGTGGCGCGAGTGCAAGGGACCGCTGTTGTCGATCAGCCCCACACCTCGCCGAACAGCCGGGCAAAGTTGCCGCCGATCAGCTTTTCGACGCGGGCGGTGGTCCAGCCGCGCTTGAGCAGGTCGGCGGCGAGCGTTTCGAAACGGCGGGGCGTATTGTATTCGGGGACGTACAGAAAGACATCGGCCGTCTCGCCGGGGGCGGAAATGCCGTTCTTCTGGCGTTCGGCGACGAAATCGGCGTGCTGTTTGCGGAACCGGGCATCGAGTGTCAGTCCGGTCACGCTGCCATCGGTGCCTAGCCCGATGTGATCCTCGCCCATCACATTCAACGCGTGTTCGATATGGCGGATAAGGTCTTCGGCGTGCGGTTGGCCGGATACACGCAGGAAGGGCATGAAATAGACGCCGGCGACGCCGCCCTTTTCCGCGAGCGCCTTCAGGACATTGTCGTTGGTGTTGCGCGGGTTGTCGACAAGCGCCCGGCAGCCGGTGTGGGTGATCGCCATCGGCCCCTTGCACGTGGCAATGGTTTCGGACTGGGTGCGCGCCCCGGCATGGCTGGCATCGACGAGAATGCGCTTCGCATTGAGCCGCACCACGAGCTCGTTGCCGAGCTTGCTCAGGCCGGCGTTGCCTGGCTCCAGGCAGCCGTCGCCCATCAGGTTGCGGCGATTGTACGTCGGCTGGCAGATCCGCAGCCCGAGGGAATGAAAGACATCGACGCGATCGAGGTCGGTGCCGAACGCGGTTGAATCCTGGAAGCCGGTTATGACGCCCATGCGCTTGCTGGCCTTGGCGGCGGCAATGTCCGCCCTGGCGAGAACGCGGAGGAACACGCCGGGGTTGGCGGCGATTTCATCGTGCGCCTGGACAAGTCCGGCGACCGAGCGTTCGAAAGCATCGGGGACATTGCCGACCGCGCCGACGGTGGCGTTGACCAGCGTGATGCCGGAGGTGCGAACATCATCGAGAAGGCGCGGCGTCAGCGCCGTGGCGTCCGGGGCGCTCGGGTCATAACCGCCAGCGCCGCCAAGCGCATCGACGATGATCGCGCGATCATAGAGCCCGGATGCCGCCGGCCTCGCGCCTGCACTCTCGACTGCGGCCTTGGCGCCGCCGACGCCCGCAAGCGCAGCGATGGCGCCAAGAGCAGCCAGCGTGGCCCGACGATCGATGATGACAGACATTGGCGTTTCCCCCTCAGGTAACGCCAACCTACTCCCGCCACGGCGAGCGCGTAACCCTCTCTCCCTTGATGGGCGCGAGGGTCGTTACGCCGCCGCCTTCAAGCGCGCACGGCCATAGAATGTCTCGCCCGCCGCCGCCATGTCGCGGAGCAACTGTGGCGGGGCGAAACGCTCGCCGTGCGCTTGCGCCAGCCGGTCGAGCGTGGCGACGACGTTGCCGATACCAATGGTGTCCATGTGGCTGAACGGGCCGCCGGTGAACGGCGCGAAGCCCCAGCCAAAGATGGCGCCAAGGTCGCCGTCCTCGGGCGTTTCGAGGACACCTTCGGCAAAGCAGCGCGCCGTTTCGACGAGCTGGCGATAGAGCAGGCGCTCCTTGACTGCATCGGCGCTCGGCTGTTCGACGGCGAGGCCACCGGCCACGGTCGCCACCAGCTCGGGCCAGATGTACTTCTTTGCCGGTGCATCGGGATAGACGTAGAAGCCCTTGGCGTTCTTGCGGCCGAAGCGCCCGAGTTCGTTCATTTTTTCAATGACACCATCGGCGGGGCCGGGCTTGTAGGCTTCGCCCAGGTCGGCGCGGGTCTGCTTGCCGACCTTGTATGAGAGGTCGAGGCCGACCTCGTCGTTGACCGCGAGAGGTCCCACCGGCATGCCCATCTGCTTGCCGACATTCTCGATCAGCGCCGGATTGGCTCCTTCGCCGAGCAACGTCAGGCCTTCCTGCACATATGTGCCGAAACAGCGCGAGGTGTAGAAGCCGCGGCTGTCGTTGACGACAATCGGTGTCTTGCGGATGGCGGCGACATAATCGAGCGCCTTGGCAATGGCTTGCGGCCCGGTCTTCTTGCCGACGATGATCTCCACCAGCGGCATCTTTTCCACCGGCGAGAAGAAGTGGATGCCGATGAAGTTTTCCGGCTTGCTCCACGCTTCGGCAAGGCCGGTGATCGGCAGCGTCGAAGTGTTGGAACCAAAGATCGTGTCGGCACCGACGACGGCCTCGGTCTTTCCTGTCACATCGGCCTTTATGTCCCGGGCTTCGAACACCGCTTCGATGATCAGGTCGCAGCCCGCCAGGTCGGCATAGTCCGTCGTCGGGTGAATGCGATCGAGAATGGCAGCCATCTTTGCCGGATCGGTGCGCTTCTTGGCGAGCCGGTCAGCGGTATATTGCTTGCCCTTTTCGGCATCGGCCTGCGAACGGTCGAGCAGCACAACGTCTATCCCGGCCTGCGCCGATACCATGGCGACGCCGGCGCCCATCAAGCCGGCGCCGAGCATGCCGATCTTCCTGGGCGGCATCGGGGTCACGTCCTTTGGGCGGCGCGCACCCTTTTCGGCGGCCTGCTTGGAAACGAACAACGACCGGATCATGTTGCCCGCCTGGGGGTCGGCGACGACCTTGGCGAAATACTTCGATTCAACCCGGATGGCGGTGTCCATCGGCAGCTGCGCGCCTTCATAGACGGCACTCAGAATGGCGATCGGCGCGTTCATGTTGTGGTTTGTCGTCTTTGCGGTCATCGCCGTGCCGGCGATGAAGGTCTGGACAAAGCCCGGGTTGAACATGCCGACACCGCCGGGAAACTTGAAGTTCTTTTCGTCCCAGGGTTGCACGCCCTTGGTCGGGTTGGCCTTCACCCACGCCTTGGCGGTGGCGAGCACATCGTCGGCGGGAACCACGGCCTGGACGACACCAAAGCCGAGCGCCTCCTGCGGGCTCATGTTCTTGCCCTGCAGCAGATACATCAGCGCCGGCTGCACGCCCATCAGGCGCGGCAGGCGTTGCGTACCACCGGCACCGGGGAACAGCCCGACCATCACTTCGGGCAGCCCAAGGGTGATCCTGGGATTGTCCGCAACAACGCGATAATGGCAGGCGAGGATGAACTCGAGGCCACCGCCCAGCGCCAGGCCGTTCACCGCCGCCGCGACCGGCTTGCCGCAGGTTTCAAGATCACGCAGCAGGCGATTGAGCTGGAACACACCATCGAACAGCGCCGCCATCTTCGATTTGCCTTCCGGCAACGCCGCGCCCGAGCCGAACAGCGCGCCCATACCTTTCAGGTCGGCGCCGGCCATGAAGCCACTGGCCTTGCCACTGGTCAGCACCGCGCCCTTTATGTCAGGCTCCGCCTTCAATCGCGCAATGGCGGCGGCGAGGTCGCGCTGCACTTCCGGCGTGATGACGTTCATCGACTGGCCGGGCACATCGATGGTCAGGGTCAGGATGCCATCGGCATCGAGGTCGGAACGGATTGCGGTGTCGGTCATGGGATTTCCCTCAACTCAATCGCCGTGGATGAACATGCCACTGGCGAACATCGTGTAAACTCAAAGCAGAAGCCCGGCGGCGGCGCAGACGAATGGTCGCCAACCCATCGCCGCGAAGCCTCAAATCCGCTCGATGATCGTCGCCGTGCCCATGCCGGCGCCGACGCACAGGTTGATCAGCGCCGTGCCCTTGCCGGTACGCTCCAGTTCATCAAGAACGGTGCCGAGGATCATGCCGCCGGTGGCGCCCAATGGATGCCCCATGGCAATCGCGCCGCCGTTGACGTTGATGCGGTCGTGCGAAATGTTCATCGCCTGCATGTAGCGCAGGACCACCGAGGCAAAGGCTTCGTTGAGCTCGAACAGGTCGATATCGTCCCTGGTCATGCCGGCGCGTTGCAGCACCTTGGCGGCGACGAACTCCGGCCCCGTCAGCATGATCGTCGGTTCCGAACCGATGCTCGCCATGGCGCGGATGCGGGCCCGCGGCTTGAGGCCGTATTTCTCGCCGATTTCGCGGTTGCCGACCAGCACCGCACTGGCGCCATCGACGATTCCCGACGAATTGCCGCCGTGGTGGACGTGGTTGATCTTTTCGATCTCTGGGTAGCGCATCAACGCAATGGCATCGAAGCCCGGCATCTGTTCACCCATCGCTTCGAAAGCCGGCGCCAGGCTGCCGAGTGACTGCATGTCGGTCTGCGGGCGCATATGCTCGTCATGCGCCAGCACGATCTCGCCGATGACGTCGCGAACACCGACCACGGAGCCATTGAACCGGCCTTCGGCCCATGCCCGCGCGGCGCGCTGCTGGCTTTCCATTGCGTAGGCGTCGACGTCGTTGCGGCTGAAGCCGTATTTGGTGGCGATAAGATCGGCACCGATGCCCTGCGGGGCAAAATAGGTCTTGTAGGCGACGGCGGGATCCATCGCCCAGGCACCGCCATCGGCACCCATCGGCACGCGGCTCATCGATTCGACGCCGCCGCCGATGGCGAACAGCGCTTCGCCCGAAATCACCTTGGCGGCAGCCATGTTGACGGCTTCGAGGCCCGACGCACAGAAACGGTTGATCTGCACGCCGGCAGTGGTCTCTGCGTAGTCGGCGTTGAGCACTGCGACACGGGCGATGTCCGACCCTTGCTCGCCAACCGGGGCGACACAGCCGAAGATGACGTCATCGACGTCGTGCGTGTCGATGCCCGTGCGGTCGCGGATGGCCTGCAAAACCTGGGTGCCAAGCTGGATCGGCGTGATCTCGTGCAGCTTGCCGTCGCGCTTGCCCTTGCCGCGCGGGGTGCGGACGGTGTCGTAGACATAGGCTTCGGTCATGACGTGTCTCCATCTGCTCCCGTCCCGCTTGCGGGAGGGGTCGGGGGGTGGGAAGTGTTTCGGCGGCCGGACATGGGCCCACTGCCCACGCCCAGCTCCTCCCGCAAGCGGGAGGGAGTTCCTAGAAAGCCTGCGCCGCCATCGCCATCAGCGACTCGCTACCTGCCTCGATCTTGCTGCGCAAGGCACCTGCATCGGGGGTATAGCGTTCGGCGAAATAGCGCGCGGTGATCAGCTTGTTCGTGTAGAAATCGGTATCCGATGCGCCGCTATCAAGTGCTGCATGGCTGGCCTTCGCCATCAAAAGCCACATATGGCCGAGCGCGACGATGCCCATCAGGTGCAGGTAGGCGGTCGCCCCGGCGCCGGCATTGTCGGGCTTGGCCATGGCGTTGGTCATCAGCCACATCGTCGCCGATTGCAGCTCGCCCAAGGATTTCTCCAGAGGGCCGGCAACAACCGCCAGCCGTTCGTCGGCCTTGGCATCGGCCAGTGCTTCCGACACCAGCGCCAGATAGGCGCGCATGCCGCGGCCACCATTCATTGCCAGCTTGCGGCCGACGAGGTCCATCGCCTGGATGCCGTTGGTGCCTTCGTAAATCTGGGCGATACGGGCATCGCGGACGAACTGCTCCATCCCCCATTCGCGGATGTAGCCATGGCCACCATAGACCTGCTGCGAGGCTGTGGCGATCTCATAGCCCTTGTCGGTGCAATAGCCCTTGATGACCGGGGTGAGCAGCGAGATCAGGTCATCGGCGAGTTGGCGCTCCTCGGGTGTCGCCGCCTTATGGGCGAGATCGACCTGCAATGCCCCCCACAACACCAGCGCCCGGGCGCCCTCGTTGAAGGCGCGGCCGTCCATCAGCATCCGCCGCACGTCGGGGTGGACGATGATCGGGTCGGCCTTGGCGGCGGGATCCGCCGGCCCCGTCAACGCCCGGCCCTGGGTGCGGTCGCGCGCGTAGGTGACGGCATTCTGATAGGCGACCTCGCCCTGTGCCAGCCCCTGCACGCCGACACCTAGGCGGGCCGCATTCATCATGATGAACATGGCGCGCAGGCCCTTGTTCTCCTCGCCGAGCATATAGCCGGTGGCGCCGTCATAATTCATGACGCAGGTGGCGTTGGCGTGGATGCCCATCTTGTGCTCGATCGACCCGCATTTGACGCCGTTGCGGGCGCCAAGGCTGCCATCGGCGTTGACGAGGAACTTGGGCACGATGAACAGCGAGATGCCCTTGACGTTGTCGGGCGCCCCGGCGGTCTTGGCGAGGACAAGGTGGATGATATTGTCGTTGAGGTCGTGCTCGCCGGCCGAAATGAAGATCTTGGTGCCGGTGATGGCATAGGTACCATCGGGCCGGGGTTCGGCGCGGGTGCGGATGAGGCCGAGGTCGGTGCCGCATTGCGGCTCGGTCAGGTTCATCGTGCCGGTCCAGCGCCCGGCCACCATGTTGGGCAGGAACTGCTTCTTCTGGGCTTCGCTGCCGACCGCTTCTATTGCGGCCTGCGCGCCTTCATTCAGGCCAGGATACATCGAGAACGCCATGTTGGCGCTCGACAGATATTCCGACATGGCGGTGCCGATGACATAGGGCAGGCCCTGCCCGCCATATTCGGCATCGGCGATCAACGTACCCCATCCGGCTTCCATGAACTGGGCATAAGCCGCCTTGAACCCCGTCGGCGTCGTCACGCTGCCATCGTCGTGGCGGCTGCAGCCTTCGATATCCCCGGACAGGTTTATGGGCGCCAGCACCTGCTCGCAAAATTTGCCGCCTTCCTCCAGGATGGCCTTCACGACATCTGGGGTCGCGTCGGCAAAACCGAGAAGATTCGAATATTTGTCGAGGCCGACAATGGCATCAAGGACGAACTGGGTGTCCTTTACCGGGGCGCGATAGGCGGGCATTTACGCAATTCCTACTGGTTGGCATTCTTGGGGATGACAGTCGCCACAAGCGCACAAAAACTTTGCAGTTCTTCGATCGTCGCGTCGATATCGTTGCGCTGCTCCTCGAGCGCGGCGATGCGTGCGCGGCATTTTTCGAGCGTCACCAGCCGCTGCTGGGTACGCCCGTCACCAAGATCGTAAAGGTCGATCATCTCGCGGATTTCGGCGAGCGAGAACCCGACGTTCTTGGCGCGCAATATCCACGCCAGCCGCGCCCGGTCCCGCCGCGAATACACCCGGTTCTGCCCCTGGCGCTCCGGCGCGATAAGCCCCTGGTCTTCGTAAAAACGAATGGCGCGCGGCGTCACGTTGAACGACAGCGACAGGTCGGTGATGGTGAAACTGTCGCTGCCACAAGGCGGCGGCACGGAAACGATCGCAAAATCGTGAGTAACGTCGGTCATGACCAAGTGAGATAGTTGACGTTAACGTCAACTGTCAAGGCGACGGCCTCAGTCCCGCACCAGTCCGCCACTTTCCACCCGGCGATAAAAGCACGATCGCGCTCCCGTATGACAGGCCGGCCCCGCGGGTTCGACCTTCATCCATATGGCGTCCTGATCGCAATCGACGCGCATTTCGATAACCCGCTGGACGTGGCCGGAGGTGCCCCCCTTGTGCCAGAGTTCGGCGCGGGAACGCGACCAGTAATGCGCTTCGCCGGTCGCCAGGGTCGCGGCCAATGCGGCGGCGTTCATGTGCGCGACCATCAGCACTTCTCCTGACCGGGCATCGGTGGCGACCGCCGTGACAAGGCCGTTGGCATCCCATTTCGGATCCAGATGGAGCCCGGATTCGCGATATGTCCCGTTGGCATCGCTCATATGACAGATCCGTGTCGGTTAAGGGGGCGACAAATGCCGCTGTATTTCCTATATGCCCGCCAACCGCGGCGCTGACGAGGCTCCTTTCCCGATGGACACAATGCTCACCACCGACCCGTGGGAAGACGATCACCTGCACGAAGAATGCGGCGTTTTCGGCGTGTACGGCGCCGATGGCGCGGCGGCGCTCGCCGCGCTCGGACTGCACGCGCTCCAGCATCGCGGCCAGGAGGCCGCCGGCATCACGACTTGGGATGGCAAGGATTTCCATACGCACCGCGCCATGGGGCACGTCGCTGGCAATTTCGACAGCGACGATGTCATCCGCAAGCTGCGCGGCGATGTCGCCATCGGCCATAATCGCTATTCGACGACCGGTGAAACGGCGTTGCGCAATGTCCAGCCGCTGTTTGCCGAGCTGTCGTCTGGCGGCTTTGCCGTGGCGCACAACGGCAATATTTCCAACGCCGTGACGCTGCGCCGGGACCTTGTGCGGCGCGGCTCGATCTTCCAGTCCACCAGCGATACCGAAGTGATCATCCACCTCGTCGCCACGTCGGCATATCGCACCCTGCTCGACAGGTTCATCGATGCCTTGAAGCGCGTCGAGGGCGCCTATTCGCTGCTCTGCCTGACGCCCGAAGGCATGCTTGCCTGCCGCGACCCCTTGGGCGTGCGACCCTTGGTACTCGGGCGCCTCGGCGACAGCTATATCCTTGCCAGTGAAACCGTCGCGCTCGATGTCGTGGGGGCCACGTTCCTGCGCGCCGTCGAGCCCGGCGAACTGATCATCATTTCGCCGCGCGGGTTGCGCTCGATAAGGCCCTTTGCAGTCCAGCGCCCCCGCCCGTGCATTTTCGAGCACGTCTATTTCTCGCGACCCGATTCGGTCGTCGATGGTTCCAGCGTCTACCAGGTGAGGAAGAAGATCGGCGCGGAGTTGGCGCGCGAAAGTCCGGTCGATGCCGACATGGTGGTGCCCGTGCCCGATTCGGGTACGCCCGCAGCCATCGGTTATGCCCAGGAATCGGGCCTGCCGTTCGAACTCGGCATTATTCGCTCGCACTATGTCGGCCGCACGTTCATCCAGCCGGGCGACCAGATTCGCAACCTCGGCGTCAAGCTGAAGCACAACGCCAACCGCGCCATGATCGCCGGCAAGCGGATCGTGCTCATCGATGATTCGATTGTTCGCGGCACGACTTCGCTGAAGATCGTCCAGATGCTGCGCGATGCCGGCGCGGAGGAGGTGCACATGCGCATCGCCAGCCCGCCGACGCGCCACAGTTGCTACTATGGCGTCGACACGCCCGAGCGGTCAAAGCTGCTGGCGGCGCAGATGGATGTCGAAAGGATGCGCGACTATATCAAGGTCGACAGCCTGGCATTCCTGTCGATCGACGGCCTTTATCGTGCCCTTGGCGAGGATATGCGGCTCGATGACGCCCCGCAATATTGCGATGCCTGCTTTACGGGCGACTATCCGACCCGGCTGACCGACCAGGAAGACGCCGAAGTCCCCGACCAGTTGAGCCTGCTGGCAGAACGCATGATCTGACAGCAGCAGCAGCCGCCCCGGCCACGGCGGCAAACACATTCCCGATATTGAATTTTCCCCGCTTGCCAGTGCGAGACTTGAGCACCGATGACCCAGACCGATTCCAACAAGCGTATCGCCCTCGTGACCGGTGCCAGTCGCGGCATCGGGGCCGCCACCGCACAGGCGCTGGCCGCGTCGGGCTGCCATGTCGTGATCACGGCACGCACCGAAGCCGGCCTTGCCGAGACCGAAGGCAAGATCCATGGCCTTGGCGGCACCGCAACCATTGCGCCGTTCGATCTTGCCGATAGCGACGCAATCGACAGGCTTGCCGCCGCCATCGGCGCACGCTGGGGCCGCCTCGACATACTCGTGCTCAACGCCGCCACCCTGGGCACCCTGACCCCGGTTCCACACATCGTCCCAAAGGACTGGGACCAGCTTATCGCGCTCAACCTCACGGCCAATTTCCGTCTGGTCCGGGCCTTTGACCCATGGCTTAGGCAGAGTACGGCCGCCGACGTTGTTGCCGTGACGTCCTCGCTGGCCAGCAAGCCCCGTGCCTATTGGGGCGGCTATGCGGTATCGAAAGCCGGGCTTGAAAGCCTGGTTGCCACCTATGGCCTTGAAACCGGCAGCGTCACCGGCATCCGCACCCATGTCATCGACCCTGGCGCCACCCGCACGGCGATGCGCGCCCGCGCCTTCCCCGGCGAAGACCCGGCGACGCTTAAAGGACCCGAGGACGTCGCGATACGCATCGTCGAAGCCGTGGCGCGATAGCCGGTCTTGGGACGGCCATTCGCACGGCGCCCGTCAGCAAATGCAGCCGGCGCCCGCTTTCGCCGCGTCGGCAGATCGGGCATAGCGGTGGTAGTGTCATTACCCCGGTGCCCAGCATGACGGAAACGCCGCAGCAGGCCGCCGCCACCCGGCGTCGGCGATGGATCACGTTTGGTGAAACCATCGGGGTTCTCGCATTGATCATATCGGCCGCCAGCCTGTGGGACTCGCACCAGCAGCGGCTCGCTGAAAAGGCTGGCAGCAGCGTCGTCGCACCAAAGTCCCCGCTGGTGCTGAAGGGGAGCGCAGATGCCGAGGGCCGCAGCCTTCGCATCGCAGCTGCCAACGGCGACCAGGTCATCCAGACCCAGACCATAATGTTCCCCACCGCACTCGGGGTGTCCAGCGTCGACAGCATCGGCAACCCGCGCATCGAGACAGCCTGGTTCGAAGACAAGCTTCACGCGGCGGTCCATGGCGACAGCGCCGCGCGCCGACTGCCGGTGGCTATCGTGACCCGTTACATACAGGATGGGGTCAGTCGCGAGGACAGCGCCATCTACGATATCGGCTTCAGCTGGCGGTCGCGGCTGTTGCGCGCCGATGCACCCCGGCTGGAGGGCATGACACTGGTGGCACGGGGGGCCGACAAGCTTCAGGCCCGGCTCGATACCCGTTGGTCAAGAGCGCATCCAGCGAAATAGCAACCTGGCCGATCGTCGCGCGATGCCCCGGTCAGGCGTTGGCCCGCCGCATCTTTTCCAGCTTTTTCAAAAGCATGTCGCGCTTCAACTTGCTGAGATGGTCGATGAACAAGACGCCGTTCAAATGGTCCATCTCGTGTTGCAGGCATGTTGCCAACAGCCCGTCGAGCTCGCGGTCGTGCTTGTCGCCATTTTCGTCAAGCCAGGTCGCGCGGATACGCGCCGGGCGATCGACATCGGCGTACATTTCGGGAACCGACAGGCAGCCTTCGTTGTAAACCGCCAGTTCGTCCGATTCCCAAAGCACTTCCGGATTGATGAAAACCATCGGGTCGCGGACATATTTGATCTTGGCCGCCTCTGCCTCGCTTTCAGGCTCTAGCGCGTCGGGGTCTTCGGGACGTTGCAGGTCGATGACCAGTATGCGCTCGGGGACGCCAACCTGGATGGCGGCAAGGCCGATGCCCGGCGCATCGTACATTGTTTCGAACATGTCCGCGACAAGCGCCCGCGTCGCATCCGTAACGGCTTCAACCGGCTTCGATATGGCGCGGAGGCGCGCGTCGGGCGTTTCAATGATGTCGAGAATGGCCATGGATGCGAGCTAGGGATGCGGGCGCCCAAGGTCAAGATTTGGCGTGTCTCACTCCACCAGCCGCCGCGCCCGCAATGCCAGCGCCAGCGTCCCTTCGTCGAGATAATCGAGTTCGCCGCCAACGGGCAGGCCGTGCGCCAATTGCGTCACCCGTACATTGCCGCCCGCGTTCGACCCGGAAAGCCGTTCTGCCACATAATGCATCGTCGTCTGGCCCTCGAGCGTCGCATTCATTGCCAGCACAACCTCGGCAATGCCGCCGCCGGCAACCCGCTCGAGCAATGCCTCGATCGCGAGATCCTCCGGCCCGACTCCATCGAGCGCCGACAACCGCCCCCCCAGCACGTGGAATCGCCCCGGAAAAAGGCGCGCCCTGTCGAGTGCCCACAGGTCGGCAACGTCTTCGACAACGCACAGCAATGCCGCGTCGCGGTGGCTATCGGTGCAGACGCCGCAGGGATCGCGGGTATCGACGTTGCCACAGACGCTGCACGTCAAAAGCCCGCGCTCCACGGCTTGCAACGCCGCCACAAGGGGGACCAGCGCCGTCTCGCGCTTCTTGATGAGGTGCAGTACGGCGCGCCGGGCAGAACGCGGGCCAAGCCCGGGCAATCTGGCAAGGGCCTTGGTCAGCGCGTCGATTTCGGGAGAAGCCATGGCCGAGATATGGCGTGCGTTGCCGGCCACGGCAACATCGGTGGGGAGGACGGACCGATGCAGGCCCGTCACGCTCACCGAACACCTGAAAAATTGTGCATCGCAGCGCCCTTCCCGCCCCGCCCGCCTTGCGCTAGACCGCCCGCGACCAACAGGAGCACGCGCGATGACCGCCATCGGACAGGACAGCCTTCACACCCGCCGTACTCTCGATGTCGGCGGCAAGGCCTATGCCTATTACAGCCTCGAGGCGGCCGCGGCGGCACTCGGCGACATCAGCCGGCTACCCTATTCGATGAAGGTATTGTTCGAGAACCTGCTGCGGTTCGAAGATGGCAGCACGGTCAAGGTCGACGACCTCAGGGCGATGGTCGCCTGGGGCGAGACCCGCAAGTCCACCCACGAAATCAACTACCGCCCGGCGCGTGTGCTGATGCAGGATTTCACCGGCGTGCCCTGCGTCGTCGATCTGGCGGCGATGCGCGACGCGATGACCAAGCTCGGCGGCGACCCGCAGAAGATCAACCCGCAGGTGCCGGTCGATCTCGTCATCGACCACAGCGTCATGGTCGATGAGTTCGGCACCCCGATGGCCTTCGAGGATAATATGGACCTCGAATATGCCCGCAATATCGAGCGCTATGAATTCCTGCGCTGGGGTTCGTCGGCGCTGAAGGGCTTTCGCGTCGTGCCGCCCGGCACCGGGATCTGCCACCAGGTCAACCTCGAATATCTGGCGCAGGCGGTGTGGACTTCGGAGGACACGTCCGGCGCCACCATCGCCTATCCAGACACTGTTGTCGGCACCGACAGCCACACGACGATGATCAACGGCCTTGGCGTGCTCGGCTGGGGCGTCGGCGGCATCGAGGCCGAAGCCGCGATGCTCGGCCAGCCGGTATCGATGCTCATCCCCGAAGTCGTTGGCTTCAAGATGCACGGCGCCATGTCGGAGGGCATCACCGCCACCGATCTTGTCCTCACCGTTACCCAGATGCTGCGCGCCAAGGGCGTCGTCGGGCGCTTCGTCGAATTCTATGGCCCCGGCCTCGACGCGCTGACCCTCGCCGATCGCGCCACGATCGCCAACATGGCGCCCGAATATGGCGCCACCTGCGGCTTTTTCCCGATCGACGAGGCCACCCTCGATTACATGCGCCTGTCGGGCCGCGACGCCGATCGCATCGCGCTGGTGGAGGCCTATTGCCGCGCCCAGGGCCTGTGGCGCGACGCCGACTCGGTCGATCCGGTGTTCACCGACAGCCTCGAGCTCGATCTCGGCACTGTGCTGCCGTCGCTCGCCGGCCCACGGCGGCCGCAGGACAAGGTGCTGCTGTCGGATGCCAAGCCGGCCTTCGAAGGCGAACTTTCGGGTGGCTACAAGCAGGCCGCGCGCATGGGCGAGCGCGTCGAGGTCGAGGGCCTTGGCCATGACATCGGTCATGGTGACGTCGTCATCGCCGCCATCACCAGCTGCACCAACACGTCGAACCCCAACGTCCTCGTCGCCGCTGGCCTCGTCGCGCGCAAGGCGCATGCGCTCGGCCTGACGGTCAAGCCCTGGGTCAAGACCAGCCTTGCCCCCGGCTCCAAGGTGGTCACCGATTATTTCGCCAAATCCGGGCTTCAATCGGACCTCGACGCGCTTGGCTTCAACCTCGTCGGCTATGGCTGCACCACCTGCATCGGCAACAGTGGCCCATTGGCCGAACCGATCAGCAAGGCGATCAACGGCAACGACATCGTCGCGGTGTCGGTGCTGTCGGGCAATCGCAACTTCGAAGGCCGCGTCTCCGCCGACGTCCGCGCCAATTATCTCGCCAGCCCGCCGCTGGTCGTCGCCTATGCGCTGGCCGGCACCATCCGCACAGACTTGACGCGCGAACCGCTCGGCACCGGCAGCGACGGCAACCCCGTTTTCCTGCGCGATATCTGGCCGACCAACATCGAGGTCAGCACCATGGTGATGTCGTCGGTGACCGCAGAGATGTTCCGCAACCGCTATGCCGACGTCTTCCTTGGCGACGATCGCTGGCAGGCGATCAAGATCGAGGGCGGCGCCACCTATCGCTGGAACACCGGCTCGACCTATGTCCAGAACCCGCCCTATTTCGACGGCATGACGATGACGCCAAAGCCCACCGAGGACATTGCCGGGGCGCGGCCGCTGGCGATCTTCGGCGATTCGATCACCACCGACCACATCTCGCCGGCCGGCTCGATCAAGGAAAGCTCCCCCGCCGGCCGCTATCTCAACGAGCGCCAGGTCAGCCGCGCCGAATTCAATTCCTATGGTGCCCGCCGCGGCAACCATGAAGTGATGATGCGCGGCACCTTCGCCAACATCCGCATCAGGAACGAGATGGTCCCCGGCGTCGAAGGCGGCGTCACTCGCTATGTGCCGACCGGCGAGCAGCTGGCGATCTTCGACGCCGCCGAACGCTACCAGGCCGCCGGAACGCCGCTGGTGATCGTCGCCGGCAAGGAATATGGCACCGGCTCGTCGCGCGACTGGGCGGCGAAGGGCACCACGCTGCTGGGCGTCCGTGCCGTCATCGCCGAATCGTTCGAGCGCATCCACCGCTCCAACCTTGTCGGCATGGGCGTGCTGCCTTTGCAGTTCGCCGATGGCGTTACTCGCAAGACCGTTGGCCTCGATGGCAGCGAAACCTTCGACATCGGCGGCGTCGCCTCGTTGAAGCCGCGGCAGATGGTCAGCGTGCACTTCACCCGCGCCGATGGCACGGTCGGAAGCTTCGAGACTCTCGCCCGCATCGATACCGAACAGGAGCTGGAGTATTTCTACGCTGGCGGCATCCTGCCCTTTGTGTTGCGCAAGCTGGCGGCCCGAACTGGAGGCACCGGCCGACAGTGGCCGGCAGCACCGCCAAACCCGCACCCAGCGGGCATAAGAAAGTTATAAAGGCAAAATATTACGTATTTGTAGTATATTGTTGCTAACCATCCGGTGCCGGGGTTGAATGACGAGGTTGCGTCAATATGCCCGGGCGGGGGTGCCGCGTGCTGTTGTTGCAACTTTGAAACCAGCAAGGGGGGCACCCGATATGAAGCGCATGATCACCAGCACAGTCGCGATTGCGACGATGATGATTGCCGGTTCGGCAGCGATCGCCGGCACCGTCGAGGACTACGCCGATTTCGAACAGATGGAGCTTGTGCCGTTCACGTCGTCGGACCTGCTCGGCGCCGGATCGATCCAGCCGAGCGTCTTTGGTCCGCTGAGCAGCAAGCTCCATGTCGCGCTCGGCTTCCAGGGCATCAGCCAGTATGATGTCGCCTCGGTTGCCCGCAACTTCATCCCGCCCGACACGATGGGCGCGGTCGGCACGACACAGTACATGGCATTCGCCAATGGCGGCGTCGCGGTTTACGACAAGGCCAACGGCAACCGCCTCAGCTTCACATCGGACCTGACCTTCTGGCAGGGCCTTGGCCGCGCTGGCGCAAACGGCGATTCGCGTGTCATGTTCGACAAGGGTGCGAACCGCTGGATCGCCTTGTCATTCGCCAACAACGTTGCCCAGTTGCAGATCGCCGTGTCGGACACCGACAATGCGCTCGGCAGCTGGAAATCGACGGTTTTCACCGGCTATTCGGGCTTTGGTTTTGGCGCCACCGCCGACTACCCGACGCTGGCACTGACCAAGAACTCCGTGATCATCGGCACCAATGACTTTGCCCCGGCGACGGCGGGCGGTGCCAACAACTTCCAGGGCACGACGCTTACCGTCATCCCGCTCAACAGCCTGTTCAGCGCTGCGCCGACAGTCGCCGGCGGCGTGCAGTTCTTCACGGCTTGCTGCGCACCGACTGCGGACTTTACCCGCGGCTTCGCCATCCAGGGCGTCAACGGCAGCGGCGCCGGCGGCGTCGACCACATCCTCGCGGTGTCGATCGAGGGCAACGCCCTGACGCGGTATGACATCAGCGGCGTCAACGCCAACTCGTCGCTTGGTGCCGTTCGCGGGGCCTCGACCGACTTCCTTGGGCTCAACGACTATACCGGAAATGGTCCCGGTCGCCAGCCGAGCGCGCTCAACCCGCGGGTCATCGACACCCTTGATGATCGCGTCGGATCGAGTGTCTATGAGGTCAACGGGCTTATCTACAGCGTCCATACCGTCACCCCGGTCGACAGCATCGGCAATTCGACCGATCACACCGTCGTACGCTGGGATGTCACCCGCGCCGTCGACAACACCGTGCTTGCCGAAGGCGATATCGGCGATGGGGTCCATGACTTCTTCCAGGGCTCGCTTGCCGTCAATGCCGATGGCCGGGTGATCATCGCCTACAACCGGTCGGGTTCCAGCGCATCGGATGGCAAGATCAGCATTCTCGCCCGTCAGTTCAGCACCGGCGCAGATGGCCAGTTGATCCAGCACGGTGGCGAGCTGCTGCTAAAGGTCAGCAACAGCGCCGATTACCATAATGGCAGCATCGATGGCGGCGTCGCAGCCGGGCGTCAGCGCTGGGGCGACTACAGCGCCGTTTCGCTCGATCCCAACGACCCCAACGCTTTCTGGGTCATCGGCGAATATGCCCGCGAGCCGAACAACGCCGCCAATGGCCACCCCGGTGGTACCGGCGGCACCCGTTGGAGCACCTGGGTTTCGGAAATCCTCGTCGGGGCCGTTCCCGAGCCGAGCAGCTGGGCGATGATGATCGCCGGCTTCGGCCTCGTCGGTGCCATGCAACGCCGCCGCCGGGCCGCACTCGCGGCCTGAATTTGCAGCATATCGAGCGAGAGGGCGGGGCCGCAGGGTCCCGCCCTTTTGCATGAAGATCGAACGGATCTGCCAGGCTAAGCCGGCGAAACCTCACGCCCGTTCGAAGATACTGTGCTTGGGCACCCCCCAATCAACGATCCGCCATCCGCGAGCCGTCGCCAGCTGGCGAAGCGCCGCCGAAGGATTGGCGGCCACTGCCTCGCCGCCCGAGGCGGCTGCCGCCTCGAACAGCGGCGCATCGGACACATGATCCGAATAGAATCGAAACGCCGCGCCGGCGAGGTCGTGACGGGACATCCATGCGGCAACCAGAACGCGCTTGGCGTCGCCATAGGCGTTTTCCCCGCCAAGGCGATGGTGCAGCCGGTCCTCGGTCCATCGTGAAGCCGTTGCGATGGTGGCATCGAAGCCGAGCCGGGCCGCGATGGCGCCGACGTAATATTCGTTCGATGCGGTGGCCAGCACCAGCTTAAGCCCCGCTGCACGGTCCGCCGCGATCTGCGCAAGCGCACCGGCAAAGACATTGTCCCGAATAGTAGCGTCGGCAAAGGCGTCTGCGGCTGCCACCAGCCGTTGCCGCGACACACGCCGACCCATGAACAGCCTGTGGCCGATCTCCTTCAACCGCGCGCGCGGGATCTGCTTCAGCGCATAGGCGGCGAGCGCCAGCAGCAGCAGCGGCGCCAGCAACAGGCGCCATGGCGCTTCGCGGCGCGCCCAGAACAGCAGCCACGGCGTCCAGGTGCCGGATCGCGTGATGGTGCGGTCCATATCGTAAATGGCAATCTGCATCGCCGCCAGCTACCGCGCTGACGCCCGCTTCGCCAGTACCATCTCTGCCAGCGCGTGATCGGCGGGGTGGTCCATGGCAACTGCGGCCGCCGCATCGTCGAGCACGATAGCCCGCAGTCGCACCCGGTTGCGCCGACCGGCCCAGGCCATCGCCGCCCACAGGCTCAGCAGCCCTGAGGCGCCGACCATCGCCATCAGACCGCCCCGTCGCCGGTCCCAGCCACCCCAGCGCCGCGCGACGCCGAGCGCCGCGGGCCCGGTGAGGGCAAACAGGTTGACGCTGCAAAAGCCGCCATCGCGAAAGCGCGACCAGGGGCGCTGCGCGTCGGGAAACTGCCGCAACATCGCATCGCGGGACACAAGCGCCATGGCAACATCCGCATCTCCCAGCTCCGACAGGAATGCACCCACCATCTCCGCGGTCAATAACGGGTGCTCGGTGCTGGCGACAAGCAGCGGAAACTGCGCGTCGGGCGTGCCGGCGATCGCCGCGACGCTGCCGCCCAGTGTGTCACCCACCGCCAGCTGGACGCGCGGATGATATGCCAACCATGCCGTGGACGGGTGCGCCGCAAGAATCTCGGGTGAGACGGATACCACGATCAGACGGTCGATCCTGGGGCAGGCAAGCAAGGTGCGCGCCGCACGGGTGACCATGGTCTCGCCAGCGACCGGCACCAGCGCCTGCATCGCCACCCCGTGGCTCGCGGCAAGCGAGGGCATCGCGGTATCGTCACCAGCAAAAAGCAATGCAGTCCACATCTGCAAAACCCAATGACGTGTACCGTAACATAATGCAAACGAGCCGAAGTAATACATCACTATCAAGGTTGGAGCGGTCGGGAACGACTGTCGGCATTGCATCTAACGTCGACCGGCTGGTTGAAGTGCATCGGCGGCGCACGTCCGCTACGATTGTGGCGCCAGCGTCCTCACAAAGCGCGACAATCATCGCCCAGCAACCGAGGGATGATGATAATTGCGGATCAATAGATCCACAATGACGTTTGACCATCGATCATCAGGCCTATTGCGTAGATCAACGCCGCCATGTGGAACCCCGTTGTCGTTCCTGCGTATCCGCTTGCAGCAATGCCGCATATCCAGCACCAATGGGGACGATGAACAGCGCGGCAAACATGGGTGCCACTTCCGGTGCTACGATCGAGGAGAGCCCAGCCGGCGCCGGCGGGCACCGGCTTGCCGTCCGTGGTCGCCTGACGATCGCCAACATCGCCGGCGTCGCGGGGCCGATCCGCGCGCTGGAGCCTCGCGAGGGCCCGCTGGCAATTGACCTTGGCGGTATCGAGCGCATCGACACGTCCGGCGCATGGCTGATCCATCGCCTGATGGCCCAGTGGAAAGCCGCTGGCAGCGAAGCGACGCTGGAGAATGCCTCCCCCGATGCAACGCGCCTTATCGCCGAAGTGGGCGCCAACGATCGGCGCGTCGAGGTCCGCGTCTCCGTCGGCAACACCTTCATTGCCCGGCTCGAGCGGATAGGGCGCGCCGTCTTCAATGCCACCGAGGGGTTGGGCACGTTTTTCGCATTTCTGGGCAAGACCCTGATCGTGCTGGCGCAAACCCTCATCGGGCGTCGGCCGCTGCGCTGGAATGCCGTCATCCACCAATGCGAACAGATCGGCGTCAACGCGCTCGGCATCATCGGGCTGTTGCTGTTCCTTGTCGGCCTCGTGCTCGCGCAACAGGGCGCCGTGCAGTTGAAACAATTCGGCGCCGAGGTGTTCGTCGTCAACCTGATCGGCCGCTCAACGGTGCGCGAACTCGGCATCCTGCTCACCGCCATCATGGTGGCCGGGCGCTCGTCATCGGCATTCGCGGCACAAATCGGCTCGATGAAGCTCAACCAGGAAGTCGATGCGATGGCGACGATCGGGATGTCCTCCACCGAGGTGCTGATCGTGCCGCGCATCATTGCGATGGCGTTGATGATGTTGCTGCTCGGGCTGTACGGCTCGATCATGGCGATCCTTGGCGGCGGCCTGTTTGCGTGGGTCTCCCTCGACATGCCGCCGGTCAGCTTTTTCAAACGCCTGCAGGAAGTGACGCCGCTTTCCGATCTCGTCATCGGGCTCATCAAGGCGCCGGTGTTCGGCGTCATCATCGCCGTGATGGGGTGTTTCCAGGGCATGCAGGTGACGGGAAATGCGGAATCCGTGGGGGCTCGCACCACCCGTGCCGTGGTGGAATCGATCTTCCTCGTCATCGTGCTCGACGCGTTCTTTGCGGTGTTCTTCTCGGCGCTGGGTTACAACTGATGGCCGATGCAGCGGTCCCCGATAGCGGCCCCGATGATGGCGCCGATGGCGATGCGCCCGAAATCGTCATCAAGGTGCGCGGCCTCGACACAGGCTTTGACGAACAGCAGATCCACAAGGGGCTCGATCTCGACGTGCGACGCGGCGAGATTCTCGGCGTCGTCGGCGGATCCGGGACCGGCAAATCGGTGCTCATGCGTGCGATCATCGGCCTGCAGCCAAAGCGCGCCGGCAGCATCGAGGTTCTGGGCCAGGACGTCGACAACCTCGATGCCGCTGCCGCCAAGGACCTGCGCCGCCGCTGGGGCGTCTTGTTCCAGGATGGCGCGCTGTTTTCGTCGCTTACCGTCGCCGAAAATATCGAAGTGCCGATGCGCGAATTCCTGGACCTGCCCGATGCGTTGATGGACGAGCTTGCGGGCTTCAAGGTTGCCATGGTCGGCCTGCCGGTCGAAGCCGGCCCGAAGTTCCCCAGCGAGCTGTCGGGAGGAATGCGCAAGCGCGCCGGGCTTGGACGGGCGCTGTCGCTCGACCCGCAACTGCTGTTCCTCGACGAACCCACTGCCGGGCTCGACCCGATCTCAGCCGCTGCCTTCGATGAACTCATCGCCGTGCTGAAGCAGACCATGGGGCTGACCGTGTTCCTCATCACCCACGACCTCGATACCCTGCATGCCATCTGCGACCGGGTTGCCGTGCTTGCCGACGGCAAGGTGCTCAAAGTGGGAACCATCGCGGAGCTGCGCGGTTTCGATCACCCGTGGGTGCGGGAGTATTTCGGCGGACCCCGCGGTCGCGCCGCCGAGGGGACGTCGCCAAAGACCACCCCGGAACCCGCGCGCAAAACCGCAGAGGCAGTTTGATGGAAACCCGCAGCAACTACGCCATTGTCGGCGGTTTCGTCGTCATCGGCGCCATCGCGCTGTTCGCGGCGGTGCTGTTCCTCGCGCGTTTCACCGGCTCCAGCGACCAGCAGTTCGACATCTTCTTCAAGCAGTCGATCACCGGGCTCGCCATCGGTTCGCCTGTTGCCTTCAACGGTGTTCCTGTCGGCAAGATCGAACAGATCAAGCTGCTGCCCGATACGCCGCAGTTCGTGCGGGTCCGAATTTCGGTGGCCGAGGATGTTCCTGTGCTGAAGGGCACCACCGCCGCCGTCGAGGGCGTCGGTTTCACCGGCGTCAGCCAGATCCAGCTTTCGGGGGCCATGCAGGGTGCCGAAAAGATTTCGGAGCCCGGCCCTTATGGAAAGCCGGTCATACCGCCCCGGGCCGGTGCGCTGGGGCAACTGCTCGCCAACGCCCCTGAACTGCTCAACAATGTCTCGCGGCTCACCGAACGGCTGGGGGATTTGCTCAACCCCGAAAATCGCAACAGCATCGCCGGGATCCTCAAGCATACCGATACGGTGACCGGCGCCATCGCCGATCGCGCGCCCGAAATTGCCCAGACCATCGTTGAATTGCGCACGACGTTGAAGACCGCCGATGCCGCGCTCAAGAAGTTCGACACCTTGGCTGGCGACGCCACGACACTCGTGAATTCGGAAGGCAAGCCGCTGGTTGCAGATTTGCGCACGACATTGAAGGATGCCCAGGCCAGCCTCGCCAAGGTCGATGCCCTGACAGATGCCGCCAAGCCCGGTATCGACACGCTGACAACCCAGACCATCCCCGAATCGACGCGCTTGCTGCGTGATCTGCGGGCGCTGACCAGCAATCTGGGGGCGTTTTCCAGCAAGCTTGACGAAGACCCGGCCGGCGCCATCATCGGGGGGCGCACATTGCCCGATTACACGCCTGCCAAAGATGGCCAAAAAAGTGGAACGTCCAAATGATGCGTCCATCGCGTTTGTTCGTCCTCGCCCTATTGGGCGTTGGTGCCTGCGGGCCACTGGTGCAGATCGGCGGCAACGCCAAACCGCCGCAGTCGTTGCTGATGTTGACGGCCACAGCGGCGCCGCGCGCCTATGCCGGGCCCAGCAAGACAGGTGACACCGTCGCGGTAAGCGTGCCGGTCGTGCCCGGGGCGCTGCAGACGTTGCGGCTGCCTGTGGTGACGACCAATACCGAAGTGACGTACCTTGTTGGCGCTATCTGGTCCGAACAGCCCGCCAAGCAATTCCAGCGCCTGCTGGTCGATACCCTCAGCGCGCGCGGTCTTGCCGTTCTCGACCGCGCCGAGGGCACTGTCGCACCGGCGCGGCTGGTCAGCGGCACGTTGCGTGAATTCGGGCTGGATGTTCGCGATGCCGCGTCGCCCACCGTCCACGTCCGCTATGATGCGCAACTGACCGGCCGGCCCGGCCAGGTGGCGCTGCGCCGCTTCGACGTCGCTGAACCAGCGCAGGACCAGTCTCCCGTTGCAGTCGCCGCCGCGCTCAATCGCGCCGCCAACAAGGTTGCCGGACAGGTCGCCGATTGGGTGGCGAGCTGAGTTTGCCGGCGACCGGCCACGCTGGCTTGCCGCCCCGGCAAACCTCCCTAATATGGCTTCAAACGCCATAGAAAACCCTTGGGAGACTGCCAATGCCTTACGTCCGCCCCGATGTTCAGAACCTGCTCGCCATGCTTGGCGCCCAACCGGGCCCGCAGATGCACGAGATGGAGCCCGATGGGGCCCGCCAGATGATGCTGATGATGGGCCAGTTGACCGAGAGGCCAAGGGGTGAACTGGCCGAAGTCAAGGAACTCGCCATTCCGTCCCCGCACGGCCACGCCATCCGCGCGCGCCTGTATCGCGCCATGATCTCCGCCGAGCCGGCACCTGTGCTTGTCTATTTTCACGGCGGCGGCTGGGTCATAGGCGATCTTGAAACCCATGATTCCTTGTGCGCCGAGATCGCCCGCTCGCTTGGGATGAGCGTCGTTGCGGTCGACTATCGTCTGGCACCGGAGCATCGTTTTCCGGCAGCCACGGAAGATTGCCTTGTTGCGATGCGCTGGATTGCCGCGTCTCCCGCAGAGATCGGCCACCCGGTCACCGGGCTCGTGCCGGCAGGCGACAGCGCCGGCGGCAACCTCGCTGCGGTCGTCAGCCTGGAACTGGGCGGCAAGTTGCCGGTGCCGATCCTCGCGCAATATCTCATCTACCCCGGCGTCGACATGACCGCGACGAGCGGATCGATGGAGGAATTCAAGGAAGGTTATCTGCTGACCGCTGCCGGCATGGCGTGGTTCACCGATCACTACATGGGGCCGTCACCCGACCTGATGCACCCCTGGGCCTCGCCAACCCATGCACCGAGCCTTGCCGGCCAGCCGGCAACCCTGGTTTTCACCTGTGGCCTCGACCCGCTGCGCGACCAGGGCCGCGCCTATGCCGGCAAGCTGATTGCCGCCGGCGTTCGCACCATCTTCCGTGAAGCCGCCGGCCAGATCCATGGCAGCGCCACCATCCGCGCCGGTATCCCGTCGGCGCAAGACGATCTCCACGCCTGCCTGAAAGACTTGCGGCTTCTGGTCGATGAAGCGGTTGCTGCCCAACCGGCGATGAGCGAGGCGGCGTGAGTACCACCACACCGCGTGTTCACCCGTCCGGCCTGCCTTACCGCCCCTGCGTCGGCATATTGTTGCAGAATGAGGACGGGCGCGTTTTCGTCGGTCAACGGCTCGATTCGAAGCTTGAGGCATGGCAGATGCCACAAGGCGGGATCGATCCCGGCGAAGAACCGATGGAAACGGCACTGCGAGAGCTGGGGGAGGAAACCGGCATTGCGCCCCACCTCGTCGAAATAATTTCCGAAACGCCCGAATGGCATTATTACGATCTCCCCGACGACATGATCGGCACGATCTGGAAAGGCCGCTATGCCGGGCAACGGCAGAAGTGGTTTGCAATGCGCTTTCTGGGCGCCGACAGCGACGTCGCCATCGACACAAAACACCCGGAGTTTCGCAACTGGCGCTGGGCAGAGGTGCATGAACTCGTCGACATGGCCGTGCCGTTCAAGCGCGACCTGTATGCGGAGGTCATTGCAGAACTGCTTCGCTGACGCCGCTATGTTCGACCATGGGGCGCCGGCGGCGGGCTAGATAAGCCCTGCCAAGGGCGAACTCGGGTCGGCATAGCGTCGCTTGGCCATACGCCCTGCACGATAGGCAAGGCGGCCGCTCTCGATTGCCAGTTTCATGGCCCGCGCCATCAATATGGGATCCTTGGCTTCGGCGATGGCGGTATTCATCAGCACGCCGGCGCAGCCCAGCTCCATTGCCGCCGCCGCGTCCGACGCCGTGCCGACACCGGCATCGACCAGCACGGGGACTTTTGCCCCCTCGATGATCATGCGGATCGTGACCGGGTTCTGGATGCCGAGGCCCGACCCGATCAATGACCCCAACGGCATGATCGCGCAGGCGCCGAGGTCTTCCAGCTTCTTGGCTGCTATCGGGTCATCGGCGCAATAAACCATGACATCAAAACCTTCCTTGACCAGCACGGCGGTGGCCCGCAGCGTTTCCGCCATATCGGGATAAAGCGTTCGCGCCTCCCCCAGCACTTCCAGTTTGACGAGGTTCCAACCCCCCGCCTCGCGCGCCAGCCGCAGCGTCCGCACTGCGTCGTCTCCGGTAAAACAGCCGGCGGTATTGGGCAGGTAAGTGTATTTCTTCGGGTCGATATAATCGGTCAGCATCGGCTGCGCCCGGTCCGTCACATTGACCCGCCGCACTGCGACCGTCACGATTTCCGCACCCGAAGCCGCCAGCGCCGCGGCGTTCTGGGCAAAATCATTGTATTTGCCGGTGCCGACGATGAGCCGGGAATTGAACTTGCGGCCGGCAACCTCCCAGCCGTCCGGCGCGGTGCTGTCCGCTTGCCCGCCCCCGACGAAATGCACGATCTCCAGCCGGTCACCCTCGGCCAGCATGACGTCGGCAAAGGTCGAGCGCGGTACGATATCGAGGTTGCGCTCCACCGCCACCTTGGCCGGCGCGAGCGCCAGCAGGTCGAGCAGGCCCGCGACGCTGGTGCCGGTGGGAACGCGGCGGGGTTCGCCGTTGAGGGTCAGGTTCATCTCGATCATTGATGTCATATGGCGGAGCCGACGCCGTCCCGAAAGAGGCGCGACAATGCTTTCCCTCGACGAGGCGGGGAGACTTGGCCGCGCCGCTCCCCTATAAGCACGTGATGTCTTCCGATCTTGTCCTTGTCCTCAATGGGCCGAACCTCAATCTGCTCGGGTCTCGGGAGCCGCATATCTACGGGCACGACACCCTCGACACGATCGCGGCGAGCCTCGACATTCAGGCGCAAGCGCTCGGGCTCACCATCGATCTGCGCCAGTCCAACCATGAAGGTCATCTCATCGACTGGCTGCACGAGGCGGGATCGCGCGGCGTGCTGGCGGTCATCCTCAACGCCGGCGGGCTCACGCATACATCGGTGGCGCTGCACGATGCCATAAAGGCCATCGCCGTGCCGGTCATCGAGGTTCATCTGTCGAACCCCCATGCACGAGAGGCGTTTCGCCACCACAGCCATATCTCGGCGGTGGCGCGCGGTGTCATCTGCGGCTTCGGCGCGAAGTCGTATGCGCTGGCGCTGGACGCGGCGGCTGGCTTGCGGCAATAAAGCTCCGGTTCCGGAGGCGAACATAAAAGGACAACCATGCCAGAGGGCAGCAACGACAACGGGATGCAGGTCGATACCGCGCTGGTGCGCGAATTGGCCGAGCTGCTCGACACCGGCAAACTGACCGAGATCGAAGTCAAGGATGGCGAGCGCAGCATCCGTGTCGCGCGCACATCGACAATGGTCAGCGCCGGCTATGCCCCCCAGGCTGCGGCACCGGTCGCGCCGGCAGCCGCCGCAGCGCCGCCGGCGCCGGCCGTCGACGACTGGAAAACGCATCCGGGTCTCGTCAAATCGCCGATTGTCGGCACCGCCTACCTGACCCCCGAACCCAGCGCCCCGCCCTATGTAAGCGAAGGCTCGATCGTAAAGATCGGCGATACACTGCTGATCATCGAAGCCATGAAGGTGATGAACCCTATCACCGCGCCGCGGGCCGGCACGGTCACCCGGATACTCATCCGCAGCGAACAGCCAGTCGAGTATGACGAACCGCTCGTCGTGATCGAATAATGTTCGGCAAAGTCCTGATCGCCAACCGCGGCGAAATCGCGCTCCGCATCCACCGCGCCTGCCGCGAAATGGGTATCCGCACGGTCGCCGTGCACTCGACCGCCGACGCAGATGCGATGCACGTGCGGTTGGCCGATGAAGCAATCTGCATTGGGCCGCCATCGGCCACCGATAGCTATCTCAACATCCCGGCGATCATATCCGCGGCCGAAATTGCCCAGGCGGATGCCATCCATCCCGGCTACGGCTTCCTTTCCGAAAACGCGCGCTTTGCCGAGATCGTCGAGAAACACAAGATCGTCTGGATCGGCCCGGACCCCGAGCATATCCGCAAGATGGGCGACAAGGTCGAGGCCAAGCGCACCGCTGCCGCACTCGGGCTGCCGCTGGTTCCCGGTAGCGATGGCCCGGTCAACACGCCCGAGGAAGCAATCGCGGTCGCCAACGAAATTGGCTATCCGGTGCTGGTGAAGGCCGCATCCGGCGGCGGTGGCCGCGGCATGAAGGTCATCCCCGATGCAGCGTCGCTGCCCAGCCTGATGGCGCAAGCCAAGGCAGAGGCCAAGGCCGCCTTTGGTGACGATACCGTCTATATCGAGAAATACCTCAACGAGCCCCGCCACATCGAGTTCCAGGTGTTCGGCGATGGCAAGGGGGGCGCCATCCATCTTGGTGAACGCGATTGCTCGCTGCAGCGCCGCCACCAGAAAGTGCTGGAAGAAGCACCGTCGCCGGCACTCAACGGCGACCAACGCGCCGAAATGGGGGAAATCGTCAGGCAGGCGGTGGCCAAGCTGAAATATCGCGGCGCCGGGACCATGGAGTTCCTGTACGAAGACGGCAAATTCTACTTCATCGAGATGAACACCCGCCTGCAGGTCGAACACCCCGTCACCGAGGCGGTAACCGGCATCGACCTGGTGCGCGAACAGATCCGCGTTGCCGCCGGGTTGCCGCTCTCCGTCACGCAGGAACAGGTGCGCTTCGAGGGCCATGCCATCGAATGTCGGATAAATGCCGAAGACCCGCTGACCTTCGCGCCATCCCCCGGCCGGGTTACCGATTTTCATGCGCCGGGAGGCTTGCATGTGCGGGTCGATAGCGCGCTGTACGATGGCTATCGCATCCCGCCCTATTATGATTCGCTCATCGCCAAGTTGATTGTTTACGGGTCCACCCGCAACGAGGCGCTGATGCGACTGCGCCGTGCGCTGGAGGAGTTTGTCATCCACGGCCCGAAAACCACGATTCCGTTGCAACAGGCGATTATCGAGGCACCCGAATTCATCGACGGCGAGTATTCGATCAAGTGGCTGGAGCGCTGGCTGGCTTCACGCGCCGCCTGAGGCGGCAGTTGCCCCCGCAGTGATCCTCTCACCGATCTGGCTGCCTGCCACGCTTGCCGGTGGATTGCTGCAAGCGTGGCGTACCGCTATCCAGCAGCGATTGCGCGCGTCGCTTTCGGTCAATGCTGCAGGGCTGGTGCGCTATCTTTACGGGTTGCCGGTGGCGCTGCTTCTGCTCGGCGGCTACGCAAATGTCCGGGGCGTGGATTTGCCGACGCCGACCACGGCGTTTTTTGCCTATGCGATTGCTGGCGGTATTTGCCAGATCGTCGCCACCAACCTGCTCATCATGGCGTTCGGCTACCGCAACTTCGTGGTCGGCACCGCCTATGCCAAGAGCGAGGCGGTGCAAGGTGCGCTGCTGTCGATATGGCTTTTGGGAGAACATCTGCAGCCGCTGGTCTGGGGCGGCATTGCGCTGGGGGTGGCCGGGGTCATCACGCTGTCGACAGGCGGCAGGAGGCCGACCCTGGCCGACATCGCCCAGCCTGCGGCACGCTGCGGTCTCGGCGCCGGCCTCGGCTTTGCGCTGACCGCCATCCTGGTTCGCCGTGCCACGTCGGAACTGAGCGGGCATGACCCAGTCCTTCATGCGCTGTTCGCGCTGGTGGTCGTCAACATCTCCCAAACGTTGCTCCAGGGCGGCTATGTCGCGGTGCGCGAGCCGGGCCAGATGCGCGCCGTCATGGCGACATGGCGCACCTCTGCACAAGTCGGGGTGCTGGCAGCATTTGGCTCGGCGTGCTGGTTTACCGGGTTCGCTACCGCACCGGTGGCACTGGTTCGCACCGTCGGACAGGTCGAAGTCATTTTCACGCTGTTGTTCGGGCGCTTTTACCTGCACGAGCCGCTGGGACGCAGCGAGCTGGCCGGACTGCTGCTCGTCGCAGCCGGGGTGGTGCTCGCCGTGACCGGCAGTTGACCCCTTGCTTTTTGCGCATGTTTGCGGTGCGATAAAAATCTTATATCCTGGGGATCGCGATGCGTAGCTTGCCGTGTTCGCCCGATAGCCGACGAGCCTGACCTGAGCCGCCCGCTCAACAAGCTCGATCCCGAGATGCTGCTGCGCGCCTATGCCAGTGGCATCTTCCCCATGGCCGATTCGGTGACGTCGCCGGATGTGTTCTGGGTGGAACCCAAGCGCCGCGGAGTCTTGCCGCTGGACGGCTTTCATCTATCGCGAAGCCTCGCCAAGACCTTGCGTTCGGAACGCTTCCTGATCACCGCGGATCGGGCCTTCGATGCCGTATTGTTGGCGTGCGCCGAAGCCGTTCCAGGGCGCATGGATACCTGGATCAACCCTCTGATTGCCGAGGCGTGCCGCACCCTGCACATGCGCGGCGCTGCCCATTCGATCGAAGCGTGGACACCTGAGGGCAAACTTGCCGGCGGTCTCTACGGTATCCGTCTCGGCAGCGCGTTCTTTGGCGAAAGCATGTTCACCAGGGTGCGTGACGGCTCGAAAGTGGCGCTGGCGGCCTTGGTGGCGCGGCTGCGATACGGTGGCTTCACCCTGCTCGATACACAATTCCTGACCGAACACCTGACCAGCCTCGGCGCCATCGAGATTGCGGCGCGAGGCTATCGCGGGCTGTTGTCGACGGCGCTTGGCACCTCGGCAGATTTCGGTGCGATCGACGCCGAGGCGGCGCCCTTGCCGGCTGGCTTTGTCTTTGCCGGCATCGAGTCCGCGGCGTCGGTGGTGCCCGGCGCTGTCTCCGGAAAACGCATTGCGCAGCTTTTGACCCAGATGTCGTAGCGCGGATGTTCAAGCGGGTGCAGCGACGGGCTTTCAGCGAACATCCAGCCTGAATATACGCGCTTGCTCCCACCCTTGGCGAGCTTCTCGTCGATCAGCAGGAAGGCGCCGCTGAGCTTTTGTTCCCACGGCGGGGTCGTCTCGCAAGTGCGAACCAGAACATGCAGGCTGGCAAAATCGAACGTCTCGCCCGGCTTGCCGATAAAGCTGCGAGTCTCACCGGTGCGCTTGTTCAGCGCCCCGATCGTGACAACGCGTTCCGCATTGGGGGTGGGCAGGGTTTCGGCGACGAGCGGTGCCGTACACAGGACAAGCCCTGAAAACAGAAGCGCGCTGGCCTTCACCGGGCTATTTTCCTGCTGGCGTCATGGGCGGAGGTGCCGTTGACGCCGCCGGCGAAGCATTGGCGTCAGCCGGTTTGGACGCATCGCCGGATCGATTGACGAAACTGCCGATGAGACTCATCAGATCGGTCGATCCCGAAGTCTCGGTGATCTCCTCGCCGGGCTTGAGCATCACGGCATCCCCGCCCGGTGTCAGCGCGATATACGTACCGCCGAGGAGTCCCTCGGACGTGATCGACGCACTCGAATCAACAGGCAGTTTCAGGGCCTTGTCGATCGAAAGTTCAAGCACGGCCTGGTAGCTGCCCGGATCCAGCGCCTGCGATGCCACCCGCCCGACCTTGATACCAGAAACGCGAACATCGGTGCCCGCGGAAACACCCGCCACGTTGGGGAAGCGCGCCTTGAGCAGATAACCGCCGTCACGCGTACCCGCCTGCGTGCGATCATAGGCAAACAATACGAAGCCGACCGCGACGAGCACGACGATCAGCCCGGTCAAGGCCTCGATGATATTGTCCTTGAAAAGGCTGCGCACGCGTCAAAACTCCGGCGAAAAGAGGGTTTCCGGCAGCTATTCCGGTGTCCAGGCGCGATAGTCGCCGGTTGCCCGGGCGCGATGGCCACCGGCGGACAAGCTGCCCGACGGCGCATGGGCTGCGGCAGTACCCGTGGCATTCGGCGTCCACGGCTTTTCCCAGACGCGCGGTGTCAGCGGGCGCTCCGATGGCGGCAGCGCCGTCGTCTTGTGCATCCACAAGTGCCATTCGGGCGGAATGCGGCTGGCTTCCGGGATACCGTTGTAGATGACCCAGCGGCGCTCGGTCCTGCCGGCGCCAGAGCGGTAATAGATATTGCCCTGGTCATCCCGGCCAACCTCGTTGCCCGTGCGGCGCGTTGTCAGCCGCGTGCCGTAACCGGGACCATTCCACCAGGTAAAGATGTTCGACAGCAAACCCATGCGCCCCTACAGCCCGATTGTGGGCCAAAGTGCAAGGGGGCGCGTAGCCTTGGCAAACCCCCGATTCCGCCGTCGGCGCCTTGTGCCGGCGCCTGCGACACTCAGCGCAACACGCGATCGCCCGGTTTCAGCCCAATTCGCGCAGCCTCGCCGGCATTGAGTTCAATGACCGCCGACGAATCACCCCCGGACGGAATGAAATCCCGCGCGAACGGCGTGGCGTTGGCCGCGATGTTGAGCACCCGGTTATCGGGCGCGACGAAGATGATATCGAGCGACAGGACGGTATTCTCCATCCAGAAAGTTTGCGGCCGCGGCGGCGCGAGTGGGAAAATCATCCCTGCCGACCGCGCCATGCGCTTGCGAAACATCAGTCCGCATTCCTGCGCATCGGCGCTGGCAGCAACCTCGACATCGTAACGGTGCTTGCCGGTCGCGGTGACCAGCGTGACACGCTGATGAGCCAACCCCGGAACAGGGCATGGCCCGGACATCGCTGCCGCCGGTACAGCGACGAAGGCGGCAATCAGCGCCAAAGCGGCAAGGTTCATTCGGGCTGCGACTCCAAGGGCGACAGCGCTGTTTCGGGCATTTCGATCAGCACCGCCAGTGGCCCCTTGTGTCCGGGTGCAATGCGCGCTCGCAACGGCTGGCCTGGCATCAACTCCACGAGGCCGGCGCGGCGCACTGTCTCCATGTGCACAAAAATATCCTCGGGCGAGCCAAGGCGCGTGACAAATCCATAGCCTTTCAGGCGGTTGAACCATTTGACCACGACCTGTTCGAAGCCGCCTGCAGCAGCGATCATGGCCTGCGGGTCCACCCTGTCGGCGGCGCGCGCTGCAGCGGTTTCCGGATCGGGTCCGATTGATGTGGACAGGTCAATCTCGGTGATGCGCCTCGCCTGGCGGCCACGGTCGCGGGCAACGACGATGCAACTGATGGTGGCACCTTCCGGGAGCGTGCGGCGCCCCGCCTCGCGCACCACTGTGAAGTGAACGAGGATGTCACTGCCACGCGGCTCGGAATTGTCATTCGGAACCATGAAGCCATAGCCGCGCACAGGGTCGAACCATTTGACCGTGCCGCGAACCAACGCTTCGCCGATACCGACCACGTCAGGATTTGCTTCCGGCGCCATCGCGGTCGCCAAAGTCGATTCGATTGTTTCGGCCCCGCCCATTTTACCCCCCAATACGCAACATTCGCTCTGCGCAGGGCCAGCCCGAAAGGCACCGCATAGACCGACCCGACCATTGCGGCCCGCCGACAGCGCCGGGCGCACAATAACTGGCACGTATAATGCCACTGTAAGGACGCCGGTCAACAACGGAGACACGGAACCGCTGTGTGTTGCCGAACATTCATGATCGCAGGCGGCCGTTGTTCGCGTTCGAGCACGGTAGCCGCGAAGCCAAAGCCCGGGTATGTCTGCCATTTGCACCGCGTCAGGCCGGCCAAACCACAGGAAAGTGCGCGACATGGAATTGAAGGGCGAAGTGACCATTGCGGCAGCACGCCCCCGGGTATGGGCGGCGCTCAATGACCCCGCCGTGCTGGCGCGCTGCATCGATGGAGTCGAGAGCCTGACGCGGGTCGACGGTCCGGATGGCGAGCGGCTGGAGGGCAAGATGAATGCCAAGATCGGACCGGTGCGCGCCACCTTTGCCGGCGCCGTCACCTTGACCGAGGTCGTGGCGCCCGAACGATATGTCCTGGTTGGTGAAGGCAAGGGTGGCGTTGCCGGCTTTGCCAAGGGCCAGGCAGCGGTCAGTCTTGCAGAAGTCTCGCCCAGCGAGACCCTGCTTCGTTATGATGTCAGCTCGAGCGTCGGGGGCAAGATCGCGCAACTCGGAGCCCGGTTGATCGAAGGCACGGCAAAGGCCTACGCCGAGACCTTCTTCGGTCGCCTCAAGACCGAACTCGAAAGCCCGTTGGCCGATGGCATGGCGGATGCCGATGGCGTGGTGGATGCCGATGGCAGCGCCACAACGCACTCACCGGCCATGGCCGTTGCGGCAGCAACCGATGCCCCGACTGCCGTCGACACAGGCCTGTCGCCGCTGATCTGGGGGGGGCTGCTGGTTGCCGGCGTTCTCGCCTTCCTCGTCTGGCAATGGGGCTGATGCTTCCCATATGGCCAGCATGACCCAATCCGATGATCTCGCCACCCTGGTCGCCGCCGCCGCATGGTCAGCAGCGGGCCACAGCGTCGCCATTGCCACCGTCATCGCCACCTGGGGGTCTGCACCGCGGCGCATCGGCAGCCATCTCGCGGTGCGTGACGACGGCCTTTTCGAAGGCTCGGTGAGCGGCGGCTGCGTCGAAGGCGATGTCGTCACCGAGGCGCAGGCGCTGCTTGCCGCCGGCAGCGGTGCACGGCGGCTCGATTATGGCGTCGCCGATGAAACCGCCTGGTCGGTCGGCTTGGCGTGCGGCGGCAAGATTTCCGTACTGGTCCAGCGATTGTCCGAGGACGGTTTTTCGTCTGCGCTGGTCAACCGGCTGGCAGGCGCCGCAGCGAGCGGGGAAAGCATCACCCTTGCAACCGATATCGCCACCGGCGTGAGCCGCGAAGGGGCCGGCGCCGACAATGACTTCAGTCGCACATACCCGCCGCCGCGCCGTGTCGCGATCATCGGCGCCGTCCATATCGCTCAGGCGCTCGTGCCGCTGGCCATCGCTATCGGCATCACGCCGACGGTTATCGATCCGCGGGGCCTGTTTGCGGCGGCGGATCGTTTTGCCGGGCTAGACCTCGACAACCGCTGGCCCGACGAGGCGCTTGCCGAATGGAAGCCCAACGCCGCCAGCGCCGTCGTCGCGCTGACGCATGATCCAAAGCTCGACGACGTCGCACTCGCGGCGGCGCTGCGATCGCCAGCCTTTTATATCGCCGCATTGGGATCGCGGAAGAACCACGCGGCACGGCGCGATCGGCTGGCGACCCTCGGTTTCGACCCGGCGACGCTCGATCGTATTCATGGCCCCGCCGGGCTTGCCATCGGCGCTGCCGACCCCCCCGAGATCGCGCTGAGCATCGCTGCTGAAATGACCGCGGCGTGGAGGGGTGCGTTGCAGCCGCGGGCATGATTTTCCTGACCGTGCCGACCAGGGAGGCCATTGGTGGCATCCTCGCGCATTCGCTGCGGCTTGGTGCGCGGCGGTGGCCCAAGGGCCGCCATCTCGACGGCGCAGATATCGCCGCTGCCGATGCCGCCGGCATCGCTTCCCTGACCATCGCCCGGCTTGGTGCCAATGACGTCGGGGAGGATGCGGCGGCCGCCCGATTGGCGGCGTGCCTCGCCGGACCGGCTATCGTCGCCTTGCCCGCCGCCCATGGCCGCGCCAACCTCGCAGCCCGGCATGGCGGCCTTGTCAGCTTCGACCCTGCGATGGTTGCTGCCGTCAACGCCCGGGACGAAGCGCTGACACTGGCGACGCTCGCGCCCGATAGTCGGGTTGCGGCCGGCGATCTGGTCGGGACGGTAAAGGTCATCCGCTATGCCGTCGACGGCGATTGCCTTGCGGCAGCGTGTGCGGCCGCCCGACCGCTGGTCCTCGCGCATTTCCGCCCCCAAACCATTGCGCTGCTCGCGACCAAGTTGCCGGGACTTGATGACAAGGTAGTGGCAAAAACCGCCCGGGTGACAAGGTCGCGCATTGAATCGCTGGGCTGCACAATGGTCGAGATGCACCCGTGTGCACATGACGCCGCAAAGCTTGCCGACCAACTGCGGAGCGTCGCCGGGGACATCATCCTCGTCATCGGCGCGTCAGCGACGGTCGATCGGGGCGATGTCATCCCCGCTGCAATCACACTGGCCGGTGGCAGCATCATCCGACTTGGCATGCCCGTCGATCCCGGCAACCTGCTGTGCCTGGGGGAGATCGGCGGTCGCCACGTCATCGGTTTGCCCGGTTGCGCCCGTTCGCCGCGTCGCAACGGCTTTGACCTTGTGCTCGAGCGCCTGGTGGCGGGACGCACAGTCACCAGCGCGGATATCGCGGCCATGGGAAGCGGCGGGCTGCTTCCGGAAAGCGAGCGACCCCTTGCCCGCGCGCCGCGCAGGATGCGCGCAGTTGCCGCCTGAATCGCCGATCATCGGCGCCATATTGCTGGCCGCCGGCGCATCGCGGCGGATGGGTGACCAGCACAAACTGCTGGCGGACTGGAACGGCCGGCCACTCATCGCCCATGCCGCTGCCGCAATCACCGCTGCCGGATTGCCGCCGCCGCTTGTCGTGCTCGGTGCGTGCGCCGCCCAGGTTCGCGCCGCGCTCGGTGACGAGACGGCGCACTTTGTCGTCGCCGTCGATCATGCCGAGGGTATGAGCCGATCCTTGCGCGCAGGGCTGGCGGCGGCGCCGGCAGATTGGGCCGGCGCCGTCGTCTGCCTCGCCGATATGCCGCGGGTGCAGCCCCAGACCATCGCCGCCCTGGCAAGCGCACTTGCCAAGGCCGGGGAAGCGGCAATTGCGGTTCCCGTCATGAATGGCACGCGCGGCAACCCGGTCGGTTGGGGCCGCGCCCATTTTTCGGCGTTGATGGCGATCGATGGTGACGGCGGCGGGCGGGCGGTCTTGAGGCAGGCCGGCGATCAGGTTGTCAGCGTTGCTGTGCTGGATACGGGGATACATGACGATATCGATACACCTGAATCGCTGGCGCTGTTGCGGCTGCGAGCCAAAACCGCCCGCGAAACGGACTGATTGGTTCGAGGATCACGCATTCAGAACGATTGTAGAAATTTAATAATGCGTTAGGGTAAGGCTAACAGCCTGTTTTAATTGTCAGATTTTTCAACCGCCAAGACTCGTTTCGGCTACGGTCCATATCGGTTCGGCAATTGTGCGCGTAGACGCAGCGGCAGGGTCAGTCGCCGTTTCGTCGGATGAGGCCGGGGCCGCCAGCAATGGCGTCCACGCTTGGTCGGACGTGTCGATTTCCCTTCGAACAACTTGATACCAGGGGTATAATTTCATGAAATTCGGCATTGGCATGGCGGCAGTCGCTGCCATCGCAAGCCTCGCGGTTCCGGCTGCAGCAGCAAATCTGGTCACCAATGGTGGCTTTGAAACGCTCACCAGCGGCATCGGCCAGATCGGGTACAACACCAACGCCACCGGCTGGACCACCAGCGGCTACAACTTCGTTTTCCACGGCACCACCGCCGACAGTGAAGGCTCGGACGGAGTCTATGGGTATCTTGGCCTCTGGGGTGCGGCGAACGGCAGCGCCAACGGCCTTGGGCCAAGCCCACTCGGCGGCAATTTCGTCGGCGCGGATGGCGCCTTCTCGGTTGGGCCGATCAGCCAGACGATCAATGGCCTGACCGCCGGCAAAAGCTATGACGTCAGCTTTTACTGGGGCGGCGCGCAGCAGTCCGGCTTCAGCGGAGCGCAGACCGAACAATGGGAAGTCAGCCTTGGCGGACCCTCGCAGTTCACCGCGATCTACAGCAATCCCTCGCACGGCTTCAGCGGTTGGATGAAGGAAACCTTCACCTTCACCGCCGGCGCATCGTCCGAAGTGTTGAGCTTCCTCGCCCATGGCACTCCCGATGGCGTTCCGCCATTTTCGGTCCTTGACGGCGTCAGCCTCAATGCCACCGGTGCCGTGCCAGAGCCGGCCACCTGGGCGTTGATGCTTTCGGGCTTTGGCCTTGTCGGCTTCACCATGCGCAACCGTCGCAATCGGAATACCACCGTCGCCGCCTGAATGTTCGGCCACGCGTGACACCTTGGCCGGACGGAACCTCGGTTCCGTCCGGCCTTCTTTTGGGGCAGACCTGACCTGTGCCGCAGCTGTTGCATTTTGCCATCGACATGTTCCGGTTGTGCCTGTGGCTGGTGTTGCTGGCGGCCGTGTTCGTGCCACTCGAACGGCTGTTCGCCGTGCGTCCCGAAAGGCTCTGGCGGCGCCAGATTGCGGTCGATCTTGGCTATTATTTTCTCTCCAGTCTGTTGCCCGCGGTCATCATCGCACTGCCGATGGCGCTCTTCGCCACGGCGCTCAACCATGTGCTTCCCGCCGCGTCTGCAAGTTGGGCGCTGACCCTGCCGCTGTGGCTGCGCTTCTGCCTTGCCATGGTGGTTGCCGAGTGCGGAGCCTATTGGGGCCATCGCTGGAGCCATCACAGCCCCTTGTTGTGGCGTTTTCACGCCGTTCACCACAGCGCCGAGCACATGGACTGGCTGGTCAACACGCGTGCCCATCCTGTCGACATGGTGTTCATCCGGCTTTGCGCGCTGATGCCGCTCTATGCCCTTGGGCTTGCACAACCCATTGCTGGCGCCGGCGCGGCATTGCCGATCATTGTCGCGATCGTCACCACTTTCTGGGGGTTCTTCGTCCACGCCAATGTGCGCTGGCGATACGGTGTTCTGGAGCAGGTCTTTGCCGGACCGGCATTTCACCATTGGCACCACAGCCGCCACGATCATATCAACCGCAATTATTCGACGATGTTTCCGTGGATGGACCGGCTGTTCGGAACATTGCACCTGCCCGCGGCATGGCCATCGGGCTATGGAATAGAAACACCCATGCCGCAAAGCCTGGCAGGACAGCTTCTCGAGCCGCTGGTGGCACCCCGCCGCCTTGGACACGTGCCGGATCGCGACGGCGGGCCTCTACCCCGCCCCCGGCCGCTTTCGCCGCCTGCGAACTGACCTTCCACCGAGGTCATGCAGGCATCTCGCCGGCATCGGAAGCCTGGCCTAGCCTATCTTCAAGGATGCCGCCCGCCGCCGCCCGCGCGCGGGCCAGCCGCGCCGACACAAAAAAAGCCCGGCGAGGTTCCCCGCCGGGCCTTTCAAGTGTCTTTTTTGCAAGCCGGTATCAGCGGCGCGTGCCCATGATCGAAAGCAGGAACTGGAACATGTTGATGAAGTTCAGGTACAGCGTCAGCGCACCGAGCACTGCCGATTTGCCCATGAACTCCGTGCCTTCGACCTGATAATACAAGCTCTTGAGGCGCTGGGTGTCATAGGCGGTGAGGCCGGCGAAGATCAGCACGCCGATGATGTTGATGCCAAGCTGCAGCGGGCCCGACTGGAAGAAGAAGTTGGCGAGCATTGCCACCAGCAGGCCGATGACGCCCATGATGAGGAACTTGCCCATCGCCGACAGGTCACGCTTGGTGGTGTAGCCGTACAGGCTGAGGCCACCATAGGCCGCGGCGGTGACAAAGAAGGTCTGTGCAATCGACCCGCCGGTATAGAGCAGGAAAATCGACGACATCGACACGCCCATCAGTCCGGCAAAGCCCCAGAAACAGGCCTTCAACGCACCTTCGGACAAACGGTTGATGCCGAAATTCATCACCAGGACCAGCGCCAGCGGCGACAGCATCGCGACCCAACCGAGCAGGGTCGGACCAAAGCGCCCGGTGGCATTTTCCGCGAAAAACAGCGCGAGCAGCGACGGCGTGCTTGAAACCAGCAGTGCGACGACGCCGGTAAGCAGCACGCCGGACGCCATGTAGTTGTAGATCGAGAGCATGTAGGAACGCAGGCCCTCGTCATACGATGCCTCTACGCCGGCGTTGGGCCGGACGGTGGCAAGACGGGGGTCGACCTGGTTGGCCATTGGATCCTCCTGGTACCGGCACGATTGCCGGGATGAACTGCAATATCGGGCATCGTGCCCGAATTTTCAATCGGGGCGGTTACAAATCACGCAGCACGGTATTGGGCCGCGCCGAAAGCGCCCCCCATGACCCGGCGAGGCCCAGCACTACGGTCGCCGCGCCCCCTGCCAGCACTGTCGCGACCACGGGCAGCCAATCCGGCTGCCATTCGAGCTTGAACACCTGCGTCACTACGTACCAGCCGGCCGCGCTGCCCAGCGCCAGCGCCAGCCCGGCGACGATCAACGCCAGCAAGCCGTATTCGGCAAGAGTGGCGCGCGCCACCTGGCCGCGCGTTGCCCCCAGCAGCTTCAGCAGCACTGCATCATAGGTCCGCGCCCGTGCGCCCGCCGCCAGCGCACCGATGAGCACCGCAACGCCGGCCGCCACCGTTACCGATGCCGCAGCCCTGATGGCGGCGGAAAGCTGCCGCAGCAGGTCGGATACCTGACCGAGCACATCCTTGACGCGCACCACCGATGCCGTGGGGAAGGCCTTGCCGATGCCGGCCTGCACGCCGCGTTCCTGCGCCGGCGCCACTGCCAGGGTCGCCATCCAGCTATGCGGCGCGGCTTCCAGCGTGCCGGGAGCAAACAATATCGCGAAATTGAAGCCGAGGGATTGCCAGTCGATCTTGCGGGTGCTGGCAATTTTCGCGCTGATGTCGACACCCAGCACGGATACGGTGATGGCGTCGCCGATCTTCAGGCCAAGCGCCTTTGCCGCATCGTCGTCGATCGAGACCAACGGCGGTCCGGCATAGTCCCTTGGCCACCAATGGCCGCTGACCAGCTTGTTGTTGGGCGGAAAGTCCGCAGCATAGCTGAGGCCGCGGTCTCCGCGCAGGATCCATACCTCCGGACCGGCCTTGATCTTGCTGACGGGCACACCCTTCACGGCGGTGACCGGGCCGCGCAACGACGGAACCGCGATGATGCCGGCCCCCGGCGCCGCCGCCGTGACAGCGGCGCGGAAGCTGTCGAGGCCATCGGTCGGGATATCGAGCACGAAGAAACTGGGCGCACGTTTGGGCAATGTGCGATCGATCTGGCCGGACAAATTGGTCTCGATGATGGCGAGCGTGGCAAACAGCGTCAGGCCAAGTCCGAGCGCAACGATCAATTGGCGCGTCGGTGCACCGGGGCGATGAAGATTGCCGAGCGCCAGCCGCGCAAGCGGTCCCCGGGGACGCGGCAACCGGGCAGCGATCGCGCGCACGAGGACTGCAAGCATGGTCAACAGCGCGATCAGGCCCAATGCCGCGCCGATGAAGGTCAGCACGAACAGCTTGTCGGTGGCATTCCAGACCGCAAGGCCGATGATGGCAAAGGCTGCAGCGGTCACCAGCATCAGCGTGCCGATGTCGGGGCGCTGGCGCCGCTCGGTCAGGCTGCGGAACAGCCGGGCAGCCGGCATCTTCGCCGCTTCCGCCAGCGGCCATAGCGCAAATGCCAAAGCGATAAGAATGCCATAGGCCGCCGCGGTCGCGAGCGCCGGCCATTGCGGACCGGGCGCGGGCGGCACCGGCAGCGAGGCGGCCGCCAGCGTCGTCACCAACCAGGGCGTCATCGCGCCCAGCGCAAGGCCGATGATCACGGCCCCAAGTGTCACCAGCCCGATCTGCCAAAGATAGACCGCCCGGATCGTCGCACTGTCGGCCCCCAGCGTCTTCAGCGTCGCGATGGTTGCCGTGCGCGCACCGAGGTAACCGCCGACGCCGCCGGCGACACCCACGCCTGCCACTACCAGCGCCGTCAACCCGACGAGCGTGAGGAACTGCCCGAGCCGCTCCACGAACTGGCGCGTGCCGGGCGCGCCGTTGCTGCGGTCCTGGTATTGAAATCCCGCGTCCGGCGCTGCAGCGCGCAAGGCGTCGACAACCGGCTTGGGGTCTGCCCCCGCCGGCAACCTGATGCGATAATGGGTCCGGTACAGGCTGCCTGCTTCGGTCAGGCCGGTTGCCGCCAGGTCTCCGAGCGGAACGATGACGCCGGGGCCGAAACCCAGGCCTTCGCCAGCCTTGTCAGGCTCTTCCGCCACCACGCCGGCGACACGGAATACACTGTTGCCGATCGCCAGCCGGTCGCCGGCCTTCATCTTCAACCGGTCGGCCAGCGCCGGCGACAGAGCCGCAGTGCCCGGGGCCAGCCTAGCGCCGCCGTGGATCCGGAAGCGGCCATACAACGGCCAGCGTTCATCAACCGCCTTGACCTCTGCCAGCACGCGATCTTCCGCGCCTTCACGCCCCGCCATGGCGCGCAGCCGCAACAGTTCGGACACCGTGCCCGTTGCCGCCAGCCGCGCCCGTTCCGTCGGCGTCGCCACCCGTCCGGTCAACGTTGCCTCGACATCGCCGCCAAGGATAAGCTGGCCGCGATCGCTCAACCCTTGCGTGATCGCCGACGACAGGCTGCCCACACCCGCCAACGCCGCGACGCCCAGCACGATACACACCGCCAGGATGCGCAGGCCGGACAGGCCGCCACGCAGCTCGCGCAGGGCAAAACGCAGGGGCAGGCTCAAGCTTTGAACAATTCGTCGAGGAATGCCGTCAGCGCCGCCCACGACCGGCGATCTGCCACGGCACTATACGCCATGCCGCCGGCCGGGTTGTCGGCAGCGGGGTTTGTGAAGCTGTGCATGGTGTGGCCATAGGCAATCAGCTGCCAGTCTGCGCCGGCCGCATTCAGTTCATGCGCCAGCGCAAGCGTGGCATCGGGCGGCGTTATCGGGTCATCCCAGCCGTGGAGAACCAGCACCTTGGGCGAGATAAGGGGCGTCGGCTCCCCCAGCGGTCCATAGCTGCCATGAAAACTGGCGACACCGCGTACGGGTGCATTGGCGCGCGCCATGTCGAGCGCGCACAGGCCCCCGAAACAATAGCCGATAAAGGCCATCCGGTCGGCATCGATGGCGGGGTGCGCCGCCGCCGCAGTCACCGCCGCCAACAGCCGTTGCCGCAACTTCATGCGGTCGCTGGCGAAAGGCATCATCAATGCGGCGTTGTCGGCGGTCGGTCCGCCGCGCACGCCCTTGCCATAGACATCGATCGCGATGCCGACATAACCCATGGCCGCCAGTTTTCGAGCCACGGCGTTGTCGCCCTCACCCTGCCCCATCCAGTTGTGGGCGATCAGGACCGCCGGATGCGGACCGGCACCCGCGGGCAGTGCGACATAGCCTTCACAAAGTGTCGCGCCGTCGTGATACTCAAACGCTGTCATAGTGCCTCCGCGGCTGCTGCGGGTGCCGCAACAGGCCTGGCGCTGTCATGGATGATATGGCCGTCGCGCATTTCGATGACACGGTCGCACCGCGCCGCCAGTGCCGCGTCATGGGTAATCAGCACAAGTGTCGCGCCGGTCGCCGCCAGCCGGGCGAACAGCAATTCCACAACGGCAGCGCCGGTTGCCGCATCAAGGTTGCCGGTCGGTTCGTCGGCAAAGATCAGCGCCGGATGCGCCACCATTGCCCGCGCCAGCCCGACCCGTTGCTGCTCGCCGCCCGAAAGCTCGGTCGGATAATGCGTCAGGCGGTGACCAAGGCCGACAGATTCCAGCTCGGCCCGGGCGCGGGCATCGGCATCGGCGATTCCCGCCAGTTCAAGCGGCACCGCAACATTTTCGAGTGCCGTCATCGTGGGGATGAGGTGGAAAGCCTGGAGAACGATGCCGATGCGGCCACGCCGAGCCCGCGCCAGACCATCTTCATTCAGCGCCGAAAAATCCGCCCCGGCGACGATCACACGGCCTGAACTTGCCTGTTCGAGCCCGGCGAGCACCGCCATCAACGACGACTTGCCCGATCCGGACGGACCGAGGATGGCGAGCGTCTCGCCGCGCGCCACCGCAAGGGTAACACCACGAAGAACTTCGACTGCGGCACTGCCACTTCCGAAGCGCAGGGTGACATCGCGGGCATCGATGACGATATTGTCGGTCATGCAGGCTTTCGGCAAAGGCGAGACTATGGATCAGGCAGCACCACGATATGGCGAGCCGCGTACGCTTTACCAGCCGGCATTGCGTCTGGCTGCGTTGCTTCTCGCTGCCGCGACAATGTCGCAGGCCGCGATCGCCGCACCAAAGACCATCATCGCCTATGGCGACAGCCTCATGGCCGGCTACAAGCTCCGCCCCGGTGAAGGCTTTGCACCGCAGCTCGAGGCAGCGATGAAGGGCCGCGGACACGCCGTCACGGTAATCCCTGCCGGCGTTTCAGGTGATACCACCAGCCAGGGCAAGGCGCGGATCGACTGGGTGCTGGCCGGCGTCAAGGCCAAGGGACTGAAGCCCGATCTGGTCATCCTCGAACTGGGCGCCAACGATATGTTGCGCGGGCAATCGCCTGCCGCCGCCAAGGCCAATCTCGATGCGATGCTCATCCGGTTCAAAACGCTCGGCGTGCCGGTGCTGCTCGCGGGGATGCGCGCCTCGCCCAACCTGGGGGCACCCTATACGCGCAGTTTCGATGCAATTTATCCGGCACTCGCCAAGGCACACGGCGTCCCGCTCTATCCGTTCTTCATGGACGGCGTCGCCGCGGTCCCGGGGCTGCAGCTCGGCGACGGCATGCACCCGACTCCAGCCGGTGTCGCCGTCATTGTCAGGCGCATCCTGCCCTCGGTGGAAAAGGCGCTCGGGCGATAATGCACCGGCTGTTCGTCGCACTCGAACTGCCGCCGGCGATCCGGGATGTATTACTGGCGCAGATGGGCGGCATTGCCGGCGCGCGCTGGCAACGTGACGACCAGTTGCACCTGACCCTGCGTTTCGTCGGCGAGGTCGATCGCCATGTCGCCAATGACATCGTGGCGGCACTCGGCGCGGTCGTCATCACGCCGTTCAAGCTCGGTCTCGATGGCTGGGGCACCTTTGTGCACAAGACGCAGGTCGACACGCTTTGGGCCGGGGTGACACCGCACACGTATGTTGCGGCCCTCGCCCGCCGTATCGACGAGGCGCTGCACCGCGTCGGGGTCGAACGCCCGACCCGGGCCTTCCTGCCGCATATCACTGTTGCGCGCCTGGGCCGCAGTGCCGGCCCGGTCGCCGGGTTCGTCACCCGCCTGCTGCCCGCCGCAGTCTTCCAAGTCAGTCATTTCGGGCTTTGGGAAAGCACCCTCGGCACCGAAGGCGCAGATTACCGCGTCATCGAACGGTTTCGCGGCTGACGTTGCAACCCACCTTTCACGATCATTACAAGTTGTTGATTTAACGAACCTGACGCTCTCGTAACATGACGCGGTGCAGGGGTTGCGGCAATGCACGCCCAACAGCGCTCGGCCTCCAAATTTCAAAAGGTCGATCGCACCGTCCAGCCGGGCGGGATGCTCAACAGGGATCTCAATTCATGCGTCTGCACAACATCCTCGCTGCCGCCTTGGCATCGGCAACCTTTGCCGCCGCCGCCTCGGCTGCCATTCCGATCAGCGTGCTGTACGAATCGGAAGCGCCGGGCATGCAGGCGACCACCGCAACCCTGAGCGTCGGCGGCGTCGAAACCTTTGATACGCGGGCCCTGGGCGGCAGCACCAGCTTCACCACCAGCTTCGGTAGCGGCGGCGCCATCACCGGCAGCTACACCGGCGTCCAGATCATCAACGCCGACCAATATGGCGGCGCCGGCGGCAGCGGCCAATATGCCGTGACATTCTCGAACACCGGCTACAGCCTCGACCTTGCTTCGACGGTTCCGGGCGGCGTCAACTATTTCGGTTACTGGCTCTCGGCGCTCGATCACGGCAACCAGGTCAGCTTTTTCAGCCGCGGCAAGTTGCTGTTCGTTTTCAACCCGCAGGATGTCATCAACGCGGTCAACGCCGGCGCAAACCCCGGCGCCTATTACGGCAATCCGAACAATCCGTATCAGGGCGCCAACCGCGGCGAGCCCTACATCTTCTTGAATTTCTTTGCCGATCGCGGCAGCTTCGACAAGATCATCTTCGCCGAAAACCCCCAGTCGGGCGGTTATGAAAGCGATAACCACACCATTGGCCGCTTCCTCACCAAAGGCACCGGCACGGCTGTTCCGCTGTTGCTGAGCGCCGGTGGCGCGGTTCCGGAACCTGCCACCTGGGCGATGCTGGTCGCTGGCATGGGTCTTGTCGGCGCCACCATGCGCCGCCGCCGCGGCACGGCGGTCGTCGCGGCCTGACGCCCGATCGATAGCCGTGAGGCCGTTGCGGCGCGGACCTGGGGGCAGGTCCGCGCCGCAATTGCGTCAGCCTGCGTCGCTCAGGCCGCGTCGCGGTATCCCAGGACCGGCTTGCGCGCCGCTGCCGTTTCATCGAGCCGCCGCCGGGGGGCCATGTGCGGTGATGTGCGAAACGCGTCAGGGGCTTCGAGCATTCGCGCCGCGAGCGAGCGCAAGGCACCGACAAGCTGGTCAAGGCTGGCCTTGCTTTCGGTTTCGGTCGGCTCGACCAGCATTGCACCATGCACGACGAGCGGGAAGTACATCGTCATCGGGTGGAAGCCTTCGTCGATCATCGCCTTGGCGAAATCGAGCGTGGTCAGCCCGGTGCCATCCAGAAAATCGTCCGAAAACAGCGCTTCGTGCATACACGGGCCGGTGTGGGCAAAGGGCGCGGTGAAGACGTCCTTCAGGCTGGCAAGGATGTAATTGGCGTTGAGCACCGCATCCTCCGCCACCAGCCGCAGGCCATCGGCGCCATGGCTCATCATATAGGCCAGCGCCCGGACGAACATGCCCATCTGGCCATGAAAAGCGACCATGCGGCCGAAACTGCGATCATGATCCTTGCTTTGGCGCGCCTGCATTTCCTCGACGAGTTCAAAGCCATCCTTGACTTTGCGAATAAACGGCAAGGGCGCGAACGGCGCCAGTGCCGCCGAGAACACCACCGGCCCCGACCCCGGCCCGCCGCCGCCATGGGGCGTCGAAAAGGTCTTGTGGAGGTTGATGTGCATTGCGTCGATGCCAAGGTCACCCGGGCGGACGCGGCCGACGATGGCGTTGAAATTGGCGCCGTCGCAATAGACAAAGCCACCCGCAGCATGCACCGCTTCGCAGATCGCGATCATGTCGGGTTCGAACAGCCCGCAGGTGTTGGGGTTGGTGATCATCACCGCCGCCACGTCCGGCCCCAGCCGCGCCAGCAGCGCGTCGACATCGACCCGGCCGCGCGCGTTGGCGGGGATATTCTCGACCGCATAGCCGCAGAAGGCCGCCGTCGCCGGGTTGGTGCCATGCGCCGATTCGGGCACCAGCACGACCGAACGGGCATCGCCGCGGGCTTCGAGCGCGGCGCGGATGGCCAGCATGCCGCACAGCTCGCCATGCGCCCCGGCCTTGGGGCTCATCGCGACTTCGGGCATGCCCGTCAGCGTCTTCAGCCAGGTCGCCAGCGTATCGATCAGCTGCAGCGCGCCCTGCACCGTCGCCTGCGGCTGCAACGGATGGATGTCGGCAAAGCCGGGCAGCCGCGCCATCTTTTCGTTGAGCCGCGGGTTGTGCTTCATCGTGCACGACCCCAGCGGGAAGATGCCGAGGTCGATGCCGTAGTTCTGCCGGCTGAGGCGTGTGTAGTGGCGGACAGTCTCCGGCTCCGACAGCGCCGGCAGGCCGATGACCCTGGCCCGGCCGAGCCCGGCGAGGCGATCCTGGACGACCGGCACATCGGGCAAGTCGACACCGCAATTTTCGAGACTGCCGCGTTCGAACAGCAACGGCTCCTCGAGCATCAGCGCCCGGTTGCCGGTGAACGTCTCCACCGCTGCGTCACTGGCGGCGATCCGGGTCACGCGTCCCTGGTTGTTCATCATGCCAGCACCTCGTCGAGAGCATCTTCAAAAGCGTCGAAATCCGCATCGGTAGCGGTTTCAGTGACTGCGACGATCATGCCGTTCTCCAGGGCCGCAACACCGGGATATAGCCGCCCCAGCGAGATCCCGCCGAGCACCTGCCGCTCGGCAAGCTTGCGAATGACCGGGCGTGCCTCGACAGGCAGCCTGAGCGTGAATTCGTTGAAGAACTGCGTCGTCACCAGCTCGACCCCGGGAATGCGGCCCAGCCGTTCGGCAAGCTGCACCGCCCGCGCGTGGTTGAGCATCGCCAGCTTGCGCAAGCCAAGTTCACCCAGCAATGTCAGGTGGATGCTGAACGCCAGCGCGCAAAGGCCTGAATTGGTGCAGATATTGCTCGTCGCCTTTTCGCGGCGGATATGCTGCTCGCGGGTCGAGAGCGTTAGCACGAAGCCGCGCTTGCCATCGGCATCGACCGTTTCGCCGCATAGCCGCCCCGGCATCTGGCGAACGAATTTCTCCCGGGTGGCAAACAGGCCGAGATAGGGACCGCCGAAGTTGAGGCCATTACCGATCGACTGGCCCTCCCCGACAACGATATCGGCCCCCATTTCGCCCGGCGAAGCGACCGCGCCGAGCGATACGACCTCGGTAACGACGACGATCAGCAGCGCCCCGGCCGCATGGCAGGCATCCGCCAAAGGTTTCAGGTCGGCGATATGGCCCAGCACATTGGGATTCTGCACCACGACGCAACTCGTCCGGCCATCGATGCCGGCGATCAGCGAGTCGAGATCATCACCCGGCTTGCCCGAGGCCAGAGCCGGCTTGGCGGTGACCACCTCATCGTCGGTAAAACGCGTCAAGGTGTTGAGGACGGCAACATAGTGCGGATGCACGCCTGCCGACACCAGCGCCTTGGCACGCCGGGTGACGCGCCGTGCCATGAACACCGCCTCGGTCATGGCTGTCGAACCATCGTACATCGAGGCGTTGGCGACTTCCATTCCGAGCAACCGCGCCACCTGGGTCTGGAATTCGAACAGCACCTGCAATGTGCCCTGGGCAATTTCGGGCTGGTAGGGGGTGTAGCTGGTCAGGAACTCACCGCGCTGGATGAGGTGATCGACGCTTGCGGGGACATGGTGCTTATAGGCGCCGCCGCCAACGAAGAATGGCACGGTGCCCGCTGTCAGGTTGCGCCCCGCCATCGCCGCCAGCGCGCGCTCGACCTGCATTTCCGGCGAGTGCATCGGCAACCCGGCGATCGGCGCCGCCAGCCGCGCCGCTTCGGGCACATCAGCGAACAGCGCGTCGATATCGGGCGCGCCGATGACGCGCAGCATCGCGTCGCGATCGGGCTGGGTCAGGGGGAGGTAGCGCATTCTCGTCTCCGTAACTTGATCGCCTTCCCTTGGGGAAAGCAAAGGAACTCAAAGTGCTGCGACAAGCGCCCGGTACGCTGCGACGTCCATCAGGCCGTCGAGCTCGGTCTTGTCCGACAATGTCAGCTTGAAGAACCAGCCGTCACCTTCCGCCGCGGTGTTGACCAGCGCCGGATCGGCTTCGAGAGCGGCATTGGCCTCCGTCACCGTGCCGCTGACCGGCGAATAGACGTCGGACGCCGCCTTCACCGATTCCACGACCGCAGCCTCCTTGCCCTTGGCAACAACGGTGCCGGGAGCCGGCACTTCGACGAACACCACGTCGCCGAGCTGCCCCTGCGCATAGTCGGTGATGCCGACAGTGGCGGTATCACCTTCGACGTTCAGCCATTCATGGTCGGTTGTGAAATACAGTGTCATGCGACAACTCCCTCTCGAACATAGTTTTTTTGCCTGAACGGCATCGCCGTGACGGTTGCCGCCAGCCGGCGACCACGGACTTCGATTTCGACCGCGGTGCCATCGGCAGCGTGCGCGGCGGCGACATATGCCATTGCAATCGGCATGCCCAACGAAGGCGCAAAGCCGCCCGACGTTACTGTTCCGACCATCTCGGTACCGGCAAAGACCGCCGCACCTTCTCGTGCCGGCAGCTTGCCCTCGACGACCAGCCCGACACGGCGGCGCGGCGCACCGCCGAGCAACTGATTCATGATGATATCAGCACCGGGGAAGCCACGCTCCAGCTTGCGCCGCTTGGAGATGGCAAAGCCCAGCCCTGCTTCGATCGGCGTGGTGCCCGGGTCCAGGTCATGGCCATAGAGCGGCAGACCCGCTTCCAGCCGCAGCGAATCGCGCGCGCCAAGCCCGATCGGCTTGACCTCGGGTTGCGCCAGCAGCGCCGTCGCCAGCGCTTCCGCCGCAGTTGCGGGCACCGAAATCTCGAAGCCGTCCTCGCCGGTGTAGCCCGACCGGCTGACCCAAAGATCATGGCCGCTCCACACGAATGCGGCCGCGCGCATGAAACGCAACTCCGAAACACCCGGCACCAGTCGTTCCAGGGCAGCCACCGCTTCCGGGCCCTGCAACGCCAGCAACGCCCAGTCGTCGCGATACGCCACATCGAGCCCCACCCCGCGAAGCGTGGCGATATCGGCAGTTTTCACCGCCCCGTTGACGACCAGATACAGGTCACGCGCCCGCCGCGTGACCATCAGGTCGTCAAGAATGCCACCTTTGTCATCGAGCAACAGCGAATAGCGCAACACGCCTTCAGCCAGCCCGACAATATCGCCAGGCAGCACCGCTTCGAGCGACACACCCTGCGCCAGCGGCAGCAACAATTGCCCCATGTGGCTGACATCGAACAATCCGGCGTGGGCCCGTGTCCACAGGTGTTCGGCGATGATGCCTTCGAACTGGATGGGCATCGCGTATCCGGCAAAGGTCACCATGCGCGCACCAAGCCGACGATGCATCGCATCGAGTGGCAAGGTCTGTACGGACTCATCGGTAGCGTATGATTCGGCCACGGGGCCTCCGGCGACTGCAACGGGTACGAGGGAGGAGCCCCCCGCACCTGCCCCCGTCTGTCACCGGACCTGAGAGCTTTCATGGCAAACCGGCTTGAACCCGGCACTGCCACTTACACCTTCGGTGGGGCAGCGGCCGATCGGCCCTGCCCGCTTTCCAGAATGTCGCAAAAACGCCAGCGCGGTCCTTTTGCCTGAGAGATTCCGGGGGCGGCTTGCTCCTTCGGCGGTGGGGCAGCCTAGGCCCCCCACACTCTCCCGCGCTGACGCCGGGTTTTCAGGCCCGACGACACCGTTACAATTGCGGGACTCGCGTGCGCAAGTCAATCGCCGCTGTTGCAGTGCGTCAAAAACTTATTTGGTGACGTTATAGGCAAGCGCTGCGTCATCGAGCTGAAAACCAATCAGGACTTCAAAGCTCGCTGCGCGGATCGCAGCCTTGACGGCGGGATCGGAAAGCGGATCGGTGGCGGCATCAAGGTCACCGGCCTTGCGCTTGCGGTTGATCTTGTCCTGGATCGCCGGGGGCAGCGTCGCCACCGACCGGGCTACCATCGCCCGCGCCCCGGCATTGGCGCTGGCCCGTGCCTGGCCATCGGCAAAGTTGACCGTAACCTGGCCGAGCTGCTTCGAGACCAGCAGATTGCCGCCCTGCACGACGCTGGCAAACACCGGCAACGTGACGCTTCGCGCGCCTGCCAGAGCCGTGCGGCGCGCGATCACCGTGTAAGTGATATCCGCATCAAGGCTGGCGTCGGATTCAAGGCAGTTGCTGCGCAGTTCGGTGATTGTGGCGACGACGTCGATATCACGAGCATCGCGCCCCGCTCCGGCGGCGAACAGCGTCATGTCGCCCGTGTAGGTCGGCACTGCCACGGCCGGGCATTGCGAACGCTTTACCAGCAGGACGTTGCGCTGGCAGCCAGCAAGGATGACGACGCCCGCCAGGAGAACCAGGATACGCGCGTTCGACACAAATCTGGACACCGACAAAAACCTTTCAGGCGGCGGCCGCACACGGCGGTCGCCAAAACGCGCGCACCTTAGGCAGCCACGCAGTCGGGAGCAAGGCGAACCCCCGCAGGTCCGCGACGTCGAGCGACGCCAAGCGTGATGGCCTTCGCCGTCCCGATGGCGTATCAGCACCGGCATATGAACGCGCAAGCCTTTCCGCCGCCGGTCCCCGGCGCTTCCCGTCCCTCGCTGGCAGTGCTCATCGCTGCGCCGCGCGGCTTTTGTGCCGGCGTCGATCGCGCCATCCATATCGTCGAGCTGGCGCTCGAACGCTGGGGCGCCCCGGTCTATGTCCGTCATGAAATCGTCCACAATCGCTTTGTCGTCGACACCCTGAAGGCCAAGGGCGCGATCTTCGTCGAGGAACTCGACGAGGTTCCCGAGGGCGTTCCGGTGGTGTTTTCGGCGCATGGCGTGCCAAAGGCGGTGCCGGCGGCGGCGGAAGCGCGCGGCATGAACTATCTCGATGCGACCTGTCCGCTGGTGTCCAAGGTCCATCGGCAGGCCGAACGACTGGTCGATGCCGGGCGCCACATCTTCTTCATCGGCCATGCCGGCCATCCGGAAGTCATCGGCACCTTCGGCCAGGTTCCCGACGGCGTTATCACGCTGATTGAAACCATCGACGATGCCCGCAATGTCGTCGCCAGCGACCCCAACAAGGTCGGCTTCCTCACCCAGACGACACTTTCGGTCGATGACACGTCTGAAATGGTGGCGGAACTGCAGCGTCGCTTCCCCGGTATCCAGGGGCCCAAGGGTGATGACATTTGTTATGCCACCTCCAATCGCCAGGCCGCCGTCAAGGTCATGGCGCCGCGCTGCGACCTTGTTCTCGTCATCGGCGCCGCCAATTCATCCAACTCGCAGCGTTTGCGTGAAGTGGCAGAACGCGAAGGCGCCGCTGCCTATCTCATCCGCCGTGCCGACGATATCGATTGGGAATGGTTCAAGGATGTCGGCACCCTGGGGCTGACCGCCGGCGCGTCGGCCCCCGAAGTGCTGGTTCAGGAGGTGCTCGGCGCGCTCGACGAACGCTTTGCAGTGACCACCGAAAACATCACCACGGCAATCGAGCAGGTCGTGTTCAAACTGCCCCGCGCGCTGGTTTCAGAATAAAGCAGAGTCGAATGGCGGTCTTCACACCGGTCACCGCGACCGATCTGGCTGCGTTCCTGACGCGCTACGACATCGGCACCGCAACCAGCTTCAAGGGCATCGCCGAAGGTGTGCAGAACAGCAACTTCCTGCTGGAAACCACCTCGGGGCGCTTTATCCTCACGTTGTACGAGGAGCGTGTCGATATCGGCGCGCTGCCGTGGTTTCTGGCGCTGACAACGCATCTTGCCGACAAGCACCTGCCGGTGCCCCGACCGATCGTCGATCGCGCCGGCATCGCCCTGCAAACGCTCAACGGCCGCCCGGCTTGCCTGATCGAGTTCGTGCCCGGTGTATCGGTGACCGAGCCGACAGTTGCGCAGTCACATGCCATCGGCGTCGCGCTCGGCCGGCTGCATGCCGCGGTCCGCGACTTCACGGCCGAGCGCGCCAACAATCTTGGCCAGCCATACTGGCCGGAAATGGCGGCACGCTGCGCCGGCCGCAGCGGCGAAATCGACGCAAGTTTGCCGGATTTGATTGACGCCGCGCTGGCGGCAACCGCCGACTGGCCAGGCGACCTGCCGCGCGCAACCATCCACACCGACCTGTTTCCCGACAACGTGCTGATGCTCGAAGGGGAGGTGACGGGCCTCATTGATTTCTATTTTGCCTGCACCGACCTCCGGGCCTTCGACTATGCGACCACCCATGCGGCATGGTGCTTTTCCGGCGATGGCGGGGTCTACCATGCCGATCGTGCCGCCGCGCTCGCCGCCGGCTATGCCGAAAGCCACGGCCTGACGGCTCCCGAAACCGCCGCGCTGCCGCGCCTTGGCCAAGGGGCGGCGCTGCGCTTCACGTTGACCCGCGCCTATGACTGGCTCAACACCCCGCCCGATGCGCTGGTGACGCGCAAGGACCCGATGGCGTTTGCCCGGCGGCTGGCCTGGTACGCCGGCGCGACGCCGCAGATGGTACTCGGTGGCGCGGGCGCGCCTGACGCTCCGCTGCAGCAATGACCGACCAGCCGCGCCCCAAGGTCGTCATCGCCACGGACGGCGCATGCAAGGGCAACCCGGGCATCGGCGGCTGGGGCGCAATCTTGCGCGCCGCCAACGGCACGGAAATGGAGCTTTGCGGCGCCGAGGCCCATACCACCAACAACCGCATGGAGTTGCAGGGTGCCATTTCGGCGCTGAACGCGCTGAAACGCCCGGCCGATGTCATCCTGTCCACCGACAGCGTCTATGTCCGTGATGGCATCACCAAGTGGATACACGGCTGGAAGCGCAACGGCTGGAAGACCGCAGACAGGAAACCGGTCAAGAACGCCGAGCTGTGGCAGGCACTCCTCGATGCGGCAGCGCGCCACAATGTCGATTGGCGCTGGGTCAAGGGCCATGCCGGCGATCCGGACAACGAACGCGCCGACGGCCTCGCCAACCAGGCGATCGTCAACATGCGAGAGCGATGACGCCGATCCTGGCGGCGGCGCGAAGGGTGCGGCCTTTATTTCTGCCGTTCGATGAAGCCGCGAATATCCTTGGATAATTTCGCCAAGTCCGCATCATGCACGTACATCATGTGGCCGGCCTGGTAATAATGGAACTCCACGCGGCCGGCCGGAAAACCCGGCCGCGTCAACGACTGTTCGGCACCGAAGAAGGGGGTGGCAAAGTCGTAGTAGCCCTGGCCGACGAATACCTTCATGCCACTGTTTTCCCGCAACGCCTTCGACAGGTAGGGCGCAACGTTCATGTAGGTGTCGCGGCCGTTGCCGAGCTTCCAGTCCCATGGGCCGACATTGCCGATGGTGACATATTCGCGGTCCATCTTGAGGCCAAGATCCTGGCGCAGATAGCTGTTGATGGCAGCCGTATAGGCGCCATCGATCCCGTAGAAGCTCGGGTCGTTGTCGGGCGATTCGCCGGCGTTGTCATAATCGATACCGAGATAGCGTGAATCCAGTCGCCCGATCGTGGTGCCGCGGTCCCGCAGCAATTCCTTGTAGAAGCGGTCGGGCGTCACCCGCAGGTTGGCCTTTTCGAGGTAGTCCTCGCTGATCCCGATGAAGCCGGCCAATTGCTTGCGGATGTCGCTGCGTTCTGCGGCGCCAAGCTGGTTGCCCTTCAAAAGCGCCGCAATGTAGGGCCCCCGCGCAAAGGCCCGCGCCTGATCGAGAAAAGGCTCGAGCGCGGCAGGCTGGCTGGGCAGATGCTTGTGGTAGAACGCCACCGCCGCCATCGACGGCAACGTGACGACATATTGCATCTCGTTGCCTTCGGTTTCGGCCTCGGCGCCGAAATCGAGAATGGTCGAAATGAGGATGACGCCATTTACGGCAACGTCGTTGTACTGGCCTTCCAGCTCGTTGATCAGCGCCGCCGATCGCGTCGTGCCATAGCTTTCGCCGCCGATGAACTTCGGTGCGTTCCAGCGGCCGTTGTCGTTGAGCCACAGCCTGATGAACTGGCTGATCGATTTCGCGTCGGCGGTGACGCCCCAGAAGCTTTTGGCTTCGGTCTTGCCGAGAGCATGGCTGAAGCCGGTGCCGACAGGATCGATGAAGACAAGATCGGTGACATCGAGCAGGCTGTCGACGTTTTCGGTCACCGGGTAGGGCGGCGCGCCGTCGTCCTTGGCGTCAGGGATATGAACGCGCTTCGGACCAAAGGCGCCCATGTGCAGCCACACGGAGCCCGAGCCCGGGCCGCCGTTGTACAGGAAAGTGACCGGCCGGCGCGGGTCGGCGCCATCCTTGACATAGGCGGTTGAAAATATTGCGGCGGTGGGCTTGCCGTCCTTGTCCTTCAGGTAGGTCTCGCCGGTGGTGGCGGTGTAGCTGATCTTGATGCCGCCAAAGCTTCCGCTGTGCCTGGTCACCGAGCGGGTTGGCGGCGGGATCGCCCCGGGCCCTGTATCATCGGCTTTTTCAGCCCTCGCCGTGTCGGGTTTTTCGTCGGCATGGGCGGCGACACTGGCAGCGATCAGGACAGCGGCGAGGAGGGGCGCGAGACTTTTCATGCCACGACCATAAGGCGCTGTTTCAGCGACGCAACTCCCCCCAACTCGGGGGAGGCCGGGAATCACCCGCTGCGATATCGCCGTTCGGTTTCTGCCATGTAATCGCGCGTCAACGGCAGCGCATCGCGTTTCCGGGTCAACTGGATCTGGACGTTCATATGGCCGTCGTTCCGAAACGCGCTCTCGGCCGCCGCGAGGTAGAACATCCACATCCGGAAGAATCGCGCGTCATAAAGTGCCTCGATCTCGGCCTGTTTCGCTGCACACCGCGCATACCAATGGGCGATTGTGAAGCCATAGTGCAGCCGCAGTACCTCGATGTCGGTCGCCCAGAGCCAGGCGCGCTCGATGGCAGGGACAATCTGTGACAGCGCCGGCGAATAGCCGCCAGGAAAGATGTATTTCGCCGTCCATGGGTCGGTGGCGCCGGGGCCATCGGCGCGGGCGATGGTGTGGATCAGCGCAACGCCGTCATCCGCCAGCAGGCGATGCACGGTATCGAAAAACTGGCGATAGTGGGGCAACCCGACGTGTTCGAACATGCCGACCGAGACGATGCGGTCGAATCGGCCCTCGACGGCGCGGTAATCGATAAGCTGGAAGCGCACCTTGTCGGCAATCCCCTCGGCCTGTGCCTTGGCTTGCGCGTATTTGAGCTGCTCCTCCGAAAGGGTAACACCGAGGACTTCCGCCCCGGATACCTTGTGGATGTAGCGCGCCATGCCTCCCCAGCCGCAGCCGATATCGAGGACGCGCTGGCCCGGTTGCAAGTCCAGCTTGGCGGCAATGTGCGCCAGCTTTGCCTCCTGCGCGGCGTCGAGACTCATCTCCGGATCGCTGAAATAGGCGCAGCTGTATTGGCGGTGCGGGTCGAGGAACAGGTCGTAGAGCCGGTCGTCGAGGTCGTAGTGATGCGCGACATTGCGCTTTGACCGGCGCGAGAAATTGATCTGGTCGATCTTGGCGGCAATGCTGGCCTGTCGCCACAGCGCGAAGCGGATGGGGTTGTCGCGATCCCAACGCAGGTTCCAGGTCACAAGATCGAGAAGCTGCCGGATGTCGCCCTGCTCGATGACGATTCGACCATCCATGAACGCCTCGCCGGCGCCAAGGGCCGGATTGAGGGCGATGCGCCGCGCCGTCGCCTTGTCGGTCAGGCGGATCCTGACGGCGGGCCGGTCAGGGTTGGCCTTGCCGTAACGGTGGAGGGTACCGGACGCGTCAATGACGGTCAGGTCACCGTCGCGGATCATCTTGCGGAACAGTCGGTCAAGCAGGAACATGTGTCTTCCTTACCGAGGCCACAATTTTTGCACCAGCCTTGGCAGCCCCGGCGACGACTGTTCGCCGCCTTATTTCGCCGCCGCCCCCCGCGTTGCAGCGCGATCGCCGTCGTAAAGCGCCATCGCTTCGTCTTCTATCTGGGAGAAATAACCGGGAACACTGCTGTCGGCGACGAAGAAGAAGACCGTGTACGTTCCGGCAGCAGGTAGGCGATCATTAGGCGGTCGGTACCCAGCAATACCACCTTGGAGGAATGGCCCCGGGACCTGCCCTATCGGCCCTGCCCCGACACCGGGCCGGGCATTACACCCAGGCTGCTTCCTTTTCGGCCGCGCGGCGGTCGAGTTCGGCGCGGGTGATCTTCTCGCTCGACGATTTCAACTGCCCGCAGGCCGCCATGATATCGCGACCGCGCGGGCGACGGACCGGGGCGGAGATGCCGGCGGCAAAAATGATCTCGCTGAACGCCGTGACCCGCTCCGGCAGCGAGGTTTCATAGATCGAACCGGGCCATGGGTTGAACGGGATGAGGTTGACCTTGGCCGGAAGATCGTATTTGCGGATCAGGCGGACAAGTTCGCGGGCCTCCGCGTCGCTGTCGTTCTTGTCCTTGAGCATGACATATTCGAAGGTGATGCGACGGGCATTGTTGGCGCCGGGATAGGCCGCGCAGGCCGCAAGCAACTCCTCGATGCCGTAGCGCTTGTTGATGGGGACGATCTCGTCGCGGATTTCCTTGGTGACGGCGTGCAACGATACGGCAAGGTTGACGCCGATCTCCGTTCCCGCCCGCGCCATCATCGGCACGACACCGCTGGTGCTCAGCGTGATGCGACGCTTCGACAAGCCCAGTCCGTCACCGTCCATGACAATTGCCAGCGCATCCCGGACGTTGTCGAAATTGTAGAGCGGCTCGCCCATGCCCATCATCACGATGTTTGTCAGCATGCGCCCATCGGAGGTGTAGTTGCTGCCGGGTTGGTTCTGGCCGGGTATCCACGGCGCATCGTCGTCGTCGTCGCCATCGCCATCGTCATCGGCGATGACCGGTCGCGGTGGCTGGGGTGCCGACGCGTTCGGCCATTCCCCCAGCGCGTCGCGTGCCAGCATGACCTGGCCGACGATTTCACCCGCCGTCAGGTTGCGCACCAGCTTCATCGTGCCGGTGAAGCAGAAGCGGCAGTTCAGGGTGCAGCCGACCTGCGCCGAAACACACAACGTGCCGCGATAGGCATCGGGGATGAAGACACATTCGGCCTCCTCACCGTCGTCGAAGCGTAGCAGCCACTTGCGCGTGCCATCGGTCGACACCTGGGCGGTGACGACTTCGGGGCGGCCGACGACGAAATGCGCGTCGAGCAGCGCCCGGGTATCCTTGGAGATGTTGGCGAACGCATCGAACTGGGTCGCGCCGCGGTGGTAGATCCAGTTCCATATCTGCGAAACGCGCATCTTGGCCTGTTTTTCGGGGATCCCGACTTCAACCAGCGCCTCGCGCATGGCGGGCTTGGACATGCCCAGCAGCGCCCGCTTGCCGTCGGAACGCACGACGCCAGGCTTGCGAGGCACGGGGACGGGATCGATATGGCCGGGAATCTGCATCGCGGGCATATAGGACCGGATGCGGCCGGAGGAAAGGCGCCCGGCAAACGCGCCGGCGACGACACCCCGGCGTGGTCACCCCTTGGCGCGTTCTTCCGCAACCAGTTCCTTGCGGCTGAGCTTGCCGATCATCGTCTTGGGTAGGCTGTCGCGGATATCGACGGCAACGGCACGCTCATGCTTGCCGATGCGGGCGTTGAGCCAATCGAGCAATTCGGCGCTGGTCGCCTCCGCCCCCGCGTTGAGCGTCACGAATGCCTTTGGACGTTCCCCCAGCCGGGTGTCGGGAATGCCGATGACGATGGCTTCATGGACGGCCGGATGCTTGTAGAGCTGCGCCTCCAGCAACGATGGAAACACCTTAAAGCCGCCGACCGCGATCATGTCCTTCAGCCGATCGACGATAAAGACATAGCCGTCGGCGTCGATCGTCGCGACGTCGCCGGTGCGCAGCCAGCGCTTGCCCTCGAGGGTGGCAAATGTTCCGGCGTCGTCGCGGCCATGATAGCCGGCCATGATCTGCGGGCCCGACACCGCAAGCTCGCCGGGCTCGCCTTCTGGCGCAAGCCGCGTCGGGTCTTCGCGATCGAGCAGGCGCAGGTCGGTGCCCGCCAGCGGCTGCCCGATACTACCGGTCTTGTTGACGCCGGCATAGGGGTTGACCGCAACCACGCCGGAGCTTTCGGTCAGGCCATACCCTTCGACAATGACAGCGCCGCTGGCAACCTCGAAGTCATGCTTGAGCGATGCCGGCATGGGCGCGCCGCCAGATATGCAGATCCGCAGCGATGCCATGTCGGTACCCGCCAGCAGCGGCGAATCGAGCATGGCGCGGTACATCGTCGGCACGCCGGGAACCGCCGTGATCTGGTGCGCGGCGATCGCCTTCAAGGCTGGCTTGAGCTCGAAACGCGGCAACATGATGATCTCGCCGCCATGGAGGATGGTGCGGTTGAGCACGCATGTGTTGGCAAAGACATGAAAGAACGGCAGCGCCCCCAGAATGCGATCCGGGGCATCCGGCTCCGGGTCGATCGCAGCGACCTGCATCGCGTTGATCGATAGATTGGCGTGGGTGAGCACGGCGCCCTTGGGCACACCGGTGGTACCGCCGGTATATTGCAGCAGGGCGACATCGTGGAGCGGATCAAGCGCCGGAGGTGCGGTCAACGGCGGATGCGCCAGCAGGTCGCGGAAATGCACATGGTTGATCGGCGCATCGAGGCGGTGGCGGTCGCCGTGCTTGGTCAGGCGGTAGCCGAGCGCCAGCGTCCAAGGCAGCACATCCGGCAGGTTGCCGATAACCAGCGTATGCAAGCCCCCGGAGGCGTTGGCCCGGGCCTGCTCGACGACCTTGGCCAGCGTCGGATACAGCGCCTGCACATCGAGGCTGACCATGATCGTGGTGCCGCTATCCGCCACCTGCGTCGCCAGTTCTTCGGCCGTGTATAGCGGCGAAAAGTTGACGACTGTGCCGCCCGCCAGCATCGCGCCATAGTAGGCGACGACATATTGCGGGCAATTGGGCAGGAACAGCCCGACCTTTACCCCGCGCCCGACGCCGATGGCGATGAACCCCGCCGCCGCCCGGCGCACCTGGTCGGCAAGCTCCGCATAGCGGGTGTGGGCGCCGAGGAAATCCAGCGCCAACGCATCGGGCGTTCGCGCCGCGCTGTTGAACAGCAGCTCGGGAACGGCAACGGCCGTGAACACCGTGTCCCAGGGCGTCGGATGGACATAGCCTTGCGACCAGCGGCTCACGATGGTGCTGTTGCCGCCGCGAAGCGATCGACGCCGCGGGCATCCTTGATACGCCGCAACCTGCCGCGTTCCTCGAGCCAGTGCAGGTGCGCCACCGCTTCGCCCGTGGCGATGCCATAATCGCTTTCACCGACGGGCTTGCGAAACAGCGTCGCAAAGCTTTCGAATGCCGTGCGCGGGGCTTCGGCGCACAGCGCCTCCAGCTTGGCCAGCTTGTCGAGATGATCGTCGCGCAACTGGTCCAGCCGGGTGTGCAGCCCGGTGAAGGGTTCGTTGTGCGATGGCAGCACCAGCACGCCGGGGTCGATGGCGCGCAGTTGCTCGATACTGTCCAGCCAATCGGCGAGCGGATCGGCCCATGGCTCGGTCGGGTAGACCGAGACATTCGAGGTTATGCGCGGCAGCACCTGGTCACCCGAGATCATGATTCCATCGTCGCTCACCAGGCACGAGTGCTCGGGTGCATGGCCGCGGCCAGTGACGATCCGCCACTGACGCCTGCCGATGGTCAGCACATCACTGTCGCGAATGCGCTTGAAGCCGGCGGGCAACGGGCTGACGATCTTGCCGAAATGGCCCCAGGGCCTGGCGCGCATGGTATCGACCGCCGCCTCGGGCCAGCCAGCGCGGATCGAGAAATCGACCGCTTCGGGCGGCGGCGCATCGCGCACGTCGAGCGTCAGCGTGCGCGCGAGCAGATACTCGGTCCGGGCGATTTCCAGCGTCACGCCAAAGCGACCGCACAGCCAGCCCGCCAGGCCGATATGGTCCGGGTGATAATGCGTGACGATGATGCGATTGACCGGCTTGCCGGCGAGCGGGCCGGCGAACAGCGCCTCCCAGTTGGCGCGAGTTTCGCGCAGGTTGACACCGGTATCGACCAGCGCCCAGCCGTCACCGTTTTCGAGCGCCCACAGGTTGATATGGTCAAGCCCGAACGGCAGCGGCATCCGGAGCCAGTGGACACCGTCCGCCACCTCGAACAGCGTGCCATGGGCCGGCACCCAGCGGCCGAACGGATAGTGAAGCCCGCGCCGGTCTTCGGGCGTCCGGTCAACGGCTGCACCGTCCGAAGACGGCGCCACATCGGTCAGCGAGGCATCCTGCATGACCTTGTCATAGAACGGCCGCGAAGGTTGACGCAAACGGCAACTGCGGCTGCGGCTTGCCACCATGCAGCGCACGACCGATAACGCGCCATGCACCCTGCCACCGCATTCCGGTCCACCGCCGACCCGCTGGCGTTTGCCGCAGCCCACGCCTTTGCCCATATATTCGCCATCACGCCCGATGGGCCGCGGGTGGCCCATGCGCCCTTGCTGCTGACCGGCGCCGGGCAAATCTGCTTTCACCTGTCCAACGCCAATACGCTGACACCCCACCTCGATGGCGCCACGGCACTGCTCAGCATCGGCGGCCCGGGCAGCTACATCAGTCCGAACTGGTACCGCGACCCGGCGATGCATGTGCCGACTTGGAATTACCAGGCCGTGGAGATCGAAGGCAGCGTGCGCGCGCTGGACGCCGATGCCCTCGCCGACCTGATCGATCTGTCCGCGGAGACGTTCGAGCCGCGTGTCGGGCAGGACTGGACGATGGCCAAGCTCGCCCCTGACCGCGCCCATGCGATGATGCGCGCCATCACCGGGTTTGCGCTGACCCCGACAGCCGTGCGCAGCACCGAAAAAGCCAGCCAGAATCGTAGCGAAGATGACGCACGCAGGCTGTTTGCAGCACTGGAAGCCATAGGCGATACGGCGGGCGCGAACATGGTGCGAAGGACGCGAGGTTGGTAGGGAAAGCGGTAAAACTGGCGGTGTTCGATTGCGACGGCACGCTGATCGACAGCCAGGTCAACATTATCCGTGCCATGGCTTCGAGCTTCGAGCGGCACGGCCTGGTGCCGCCGGACGATCATGAAACGCGAAGGATTGTTGGTCTCAGTCTTGTCGAGGCCATGCAGGCGCTGCTTCCCGACGCCGAACAGGCGCTGCACGAAAGCCTTGCTGCAGACTATAAGCTGGCGTTCCAGCGGTTGCGCGCCGCCGCGAACTTCGACCCCGAACCGCTTTATCCCGGGGTCGCGGAGGGTCTTGCCGAACTGACGCAACGCGGTTGGCTGCTGGGCGTCGCCACCGGCAAGTCAGACCGTGGCCTCGCGCTGGCCCTGGCGCACCACGACCTTGCCGGGCATTTCGTCACCTTGCAGACTGCCGATCGTCACCCGTCAAAGCCGCATCCTTCGATGCTGTACAAGGCAATCGCGGAGGCAGGCGCCGAGGCGAGCAATGCCAGCATCATCGGCGACACCGTCTTCGACATGGCTATGGGCAGCAACGCCGGCGTGCGTGCCATAGGCGTCGATTGGGGCTATCATGAGCCGTCGGAATTGCTCGCAGCCGGCGCGGTGACCGTGGCGGGTGATTTTGCCGCCGTCATCGCAGCGCTGGAAGCCTGAGCCAAAACGGCGCAATGGCAGGCGCATGACCGAACCCGAAGCGCCGCCGATCATCCTGCCGCCCGATGTGGCGAAGCGGCGCTTCACGCTTTATCTCGTCGTCAAGCTGGGTGGCCTGGGACTGCTGTTTGCCGGCGTCGCGCTGTCGCGCCATGGCTTTACCGTCGTCAGCGCGGTGGTTCTCCTCGTCGGCACGGCGACGCTGTTCATACGCCCGCACATGCTCGGACTGACGAAAAAACCATGAAACGCTTTTACAAGCTGGCGACCGCCACCGGCGACGCCGCGCCGTTTGGAACCGCCCTCGACGGCCGGCCCGTGCGCACCCCGGCAAGGCTACCGCTGGCTGTCCCGACGCGGCCGCTTGCCGATGCCATCGCCGCCGAATGGAATGCCCAGGCGGCGGAAATCCTGCCGCTGACGATGCCGCTGACCGGGCTTTCGAATGCCGCGATCGACCATGTCGCGCCAAACCGCGAGCGCTTTGCCCAAGGGCTGGCGCGCTTTGCCGAAAGTGAACTGCTTTCCTACCGCGCCGAGGGGCCGGCACCGCTTGTGGCGCATCAGGCGGCGCAATGGGACCCGCTGCTGGCCTGGGTCCGAAACCGCTATGATGCAGAGTTCACCGTCACCGCCGGGATCCTCCACCAGCCGCAACCCCCGGCGACACTGGCCCGGATTGCGGCGGCGTATGCGGCGCTCGATGCCTTTCGTTTGGCGGCGCTTGATCCGGTGGTGACAATCAGCGGCTCGGCCGTGATCGGGCTGGCCGTGGTCGAAGGCCGTCTCGACGCCGATGCAGCATGGCAGGCTGGCCAGCTCGACGAGCTCTGGCAGGCGGAAAAATGGGGCAAGGACCCGCTCGCCGAAGCGGGACACGCCGAACGCCAGCGCAACCTCGCGGCCGCGGTGCGGATGCTGCGCCTGCTGGCATAGCAATGGCGGCTGCCACGCCCATGGGCGCAGCAGCCGCCGGTGCCGGTGTTACGCGGCGACGTTCGCCAATACGCGGCGGCGGCGCGCGACCGCGCCAACAATGCCGAAGCCGGCGATCAGCATTGCCCAGCTTGTCGGCTCGGGAACGCCCGGGATCACCACCGCCGATCCGACATTGAGAATGTCGAACGCCCAATGATTGTCGCGCGGATTGTTGGCGGCACCCGAGACATCGGCAAATGTCGTTGCGCCGGCAAACGTGCCCGAGAGGTTACCGGGGGCAAAGTTGGGATAGACCTGGACCGAGACCCGGTAGTTGCCGGGGTTCAGCGCTGCCGTGAAGAAGGTGTCCCAGCACTGGCCCGATACCGAATCTGCCGCCACCAGGCCGCAGCCACCGTCGTCATTCTGCCCGATCTGCGAACCATCGGCGAGCGAGAAAACCGCGAGGATGGGGTCGAAACCGCCGCGCGCGATGGTATTGCCCGCCGCATTGACGCCGCCGGCATACGACCAGGTGCGCAGCGTCACATTGGAAGCTGCACCGACTGTGAAGTCGAAGAATTGCACGGTTGCCGGGTCGGGAAAGGTGCCGGTGAACGAAAAGTCCGCAGCCGATGCCGAAGATGCTGCAAGCGCTGATGCGGCAACCGCCGCCAGCAGTGTGAGTCGTGACATTACAAAGCCTTCCCTGTTGAGAGGTTGGTTTGCGACCGTTATTGTTTTTCCAACATTACCCGAAGTTAACCTTGGGTGCGAGTCGTTTCGGCGACCATCGGCGCGCTGCATCGTGAATTTTCCGAGACAATCCGCCCGATAATCCGGTGACTCGGGCGGCGACGTGCTGCTATGCGGCCTCCCGACAGGGGAAAATCCGATGTTGAGCGTGCTTGAAAATCTGGAACAACGGCGTGCAGCGGCGCGCGCCGGTGGCGGCGAAAAGCGCATCGCGGCGCAGCACGCCAAGGGCCGGCTGACGGCGCGGGAGCGCCTCGATATCCTGCTCGATCCCGGCTCGTTCGAGGAACTCGATATGTATGTCGAGCATAATTGCGTCGATTTCGGCATGGAGGCGCAGAAGATTCCGGGCGACGGCGTGGTCACCGGGTCCGGCACCATCAACGGCCGGCTGGTCTTCGTCTTTTCCCAGGATTTCACTGTCTTCGGCGGCTCGCTGTCCGAGCGTCATGCCCAGAAGATTTGCAAGATCATGGACATGGCAATGAAAGTCGGCGCACCCGTCATCGGTCTCAACGACAGCGGCGGCGCCCGCATCCAGGAAGGCGTTGCGTCGCTCGGTGGCTATGCCGAGGTTTTCCAGCGCAACGTCCTTGCATCCGGCGTCGTGCCGCAGATCAGCCTGATCATGGGGCCATGTGCCGGCGGTGCCGTCTATTCGCCCGCGATGACCGACTTCATTTTCATGGTGAAGGACAGTTCCTACATGTTCGTCACCGGCCCGGACGTGGTCAAGACCGTCACCAACGAGGTCGTCACCCAGGACGAACTCGGCGGCGCCATCACCCACACCACCAAGTCCGGTGTCGCCGACCTGGCGATGGAGGACGACGTCGACGCGCTTCTCCGCACCCGCGCCTTTTTCGATTTCCTACCTCTTAATAACCGCGACAGCGCCCCCTATCGGCCGTCTGCCGATGACCCCGACCGCCTCGAAGCCGGCCTCGACACGCTGGTGCCGCCATCCGCCAACAAGCCGTACGACATGCACGAATTGATCCGCAAAGTTGCCGATGAGGGCGAATTCTTCGAACTGCAGCCTGCCCATGCCGGCAACATCATCATCGGATTTGCCCGCATCGAGGGACATTCGGTGGGTATTGTTGCCAACCAGCCGATGGTCCTTGCCGGCTGCCTCGACATCGCATCATCCAAGAAAGCTGCGCGGTTCGTGCGCTTTTGCGATGCCTTTTCCATTCCGATCATCACGTTCGTCGATGTGCCGGGCTTTCTCCCCGGCATCGCGCAGGAGCACAACGGCATCATCAAGAACGGCGCCAAGCTGTTGTTTGCCTATGCCGAAGCGACCGTTCCCAAGATCACCGTCATCACCCGAAAGGCCTATGGCGGCGCCTATGACGTGATGGCGTCAAAGCACCTCCGCGGCGACTTGAACTATGCCTGGCCGACCGCCGAAATCGCCGTGATGGGCGCCAAGGGTGCAGTGGAGATCATCTTCCGCGGCAAATCAGCCGAAGAAATCGCCGAACGCACCGCCGAATATGAAGCCCGCTTTGCCAACCCCTTCGTCGCCGCCAGCATGGGCTTCATCGACGAAGTCATCATGCCTCATTCGACCCGCAGGCGCATTGCGCTCGGGCTGCGCAAGCTGCGGACCAAGAAGCTGGAAAACCCGTGGAAAAAACACGATAATATACCACTTTAGGGTCACCTAGGCATGAACGGTGGGCCTATCCTCTATGACATCGCCAAGTTCCTTCACATCACCGGCATCATCATGCTGATGGGCAACATCACCGCAACGGCGATCTGGAAGTTTTTCGCCGATCGCACCGGTGACCCGCGCATCATCGCCTTCGCCCAGCGGCTGGTCACCATCACCGATTGGAGCCTGACCTTCTGGGGCATAATCCTCACCATCGGCGGCGGCTATGGGGCGCTGTACGTGGCGAACATCAGCCCGTTCGGCGAAAACTGGCTGCTATGGAGCCAGGCCCTGTTCGTCGTTGCCGGCCTGATCTGGCTGGGGCTGCTGGTTCCCATCCAGGTCCGCCAGGCCCGCAGCGCCCGCAAATTCCCGGATGTCGGCGAAATCCCGGCAAACTATCGGCGGGACAGCCGGATGTGGATCATGTGGGGGCTGGTGGCGACGGTACCGCTTGTTGGCGCAACCTGGTTGATGGTGGCAAAACCGATCTAAAATGCGCAACGTCGAAGGCGAGGTTGCAACGACCTCGACCCGCATTCAACCCGGCAACCCCTTGGCATCGGGCGGGGAAGCTGCAGTGCGGGAGACACCGACACGGATAGAAGGCAAGCCATGCCCGGGCACACGCCCCGGCGCTTTGCTCCAAAGCCTTGCGCCGGGCGTCGCCTCCGGTAAGGAACAAGGCCTGCCGTCAGGGTGATCCTTTCGTCAGCGTGATGGGGCTGCCAGGTGTTCAAGAAAATCCTTATTGCCAACCGTGGCGAGATTGCCTGCCGGGTCATCCGCTCGGCGCGCGCCATGGGCATCGCGACGGTCGCGGTCTATTCCGACGCCGACGCCAATGCGTTGCACGTCGGCATGGCCGATGAAGCCGTCCATATCGGGCCATCGCCGGCGAGCGAAAGCTACCTCGTCGCCGACAAGATCATCGCCGCGTGCCTGGCGACCGGCGCCGAGGCGGTCCATCCCGGCTATGGCTTCCTTTCGGAACGCGCCTCCTTCGTCGAAGCGCTGACAGCGGCCGGCATCGCCTTCATCGGGCCGTCGGCGCCGGCCATCGCCGCGATGGGCGACAAGATCGAATCGAAGCGCCGCGCCAAGGCCGCCGGGGTTTCGGTGGTCCCCGGCTTCGTCGGCGAGATAAACGGCACCGAGCACGCGGTCGAGATCGCCGCCGGCATCACCTACCCCGTCATGATGAAGGCCAGCGCCGGCGGCGGCGGCAAGGGCATGCGGCTGGCGTGGAACGAGGCCGACGTCCGCGAAGGCTTTGAATCCGTCAAGCGCGAGGCGCTGGCGAGCTTTGGCGATGACCGGGTGTTCATCGAAAAGTTCGTCGAACAGCCGCGTCACATCGAGATTCAACTGATCGGCGATACCCATGGCAATATCGTCTATCTCAACGAACGCGACTGCTCGATCCAGCGGCGCCACCAGAAGGTGGTCGAGGAAGCGCCATCGCCCTTCGTGACCCCCGAGATGCGCAAGGCGATGGGCGAACAGGCGGTCGCGCTGGCCCGGAATGTGGGTTATTTCAGCGCCGGCACGGTCGAATTCATCGCTGGCGCCGATCGCAGTTTCTATTTTCTCGAAATGAACACCCGGCTGCAGGTCGAGCATCCGGTCACCGAATGCATCACCGGCCTCGACCTCGTCGAGCTGATGATCCGCGTTGCCGCCGGCGAAGCACTGCCGTTCGGGCAGGACGATGTGAAGCTGATCGGCCATGCCATCGAGACGCGCGTCTATGCCGAGGATCCGTATCGCGGCTTCCTGCCCTCGATCGGCCGCTTGAGCGTCTGCCGCCCGCCCGAAACCGGCCGCAAGGGCCAGGCGCTGGTGCGGGTCGATACCGGAGTCATCGAGGGCGCCGAAATCTCGATGTTCTACGATCCGATGATCGCCAAGCTGATCACCCATGCGCCGACCCGTGAGCAGGCGATCGCGGCGCAGGCGGCGGCGCTCGACAGCTATCTGATCCGCGGCATCAGCCACAATATCGATTTCCTCAGCGCCATCATGGCGCACGAACGCTTCCGGGCCGGCGAGAATGTCACGACCGGCTTCATCGCCGAGGAATATCCCGACGGCTTCCACGGCGCGCCCGTCGATGCCGGCACCCGCGAGGCGATCGTCGCGGCAGCCGCGGTCATCCAGGCCATCGAGGCCGAGCGCGCACAGCTCATCGACGGCCAGTTGAACGGCCACGGCGCGGAATATGGCGAGGACTGGGTGGTCGAGCTCGGCGGTGAGCAGGTCCCGGTTACAGTCAGCGGCGACGGCGACAGGTTCGGCATCATGATCGGCGACAACGAATTCGACGTATCGACCGACTGGCGGGTCGGATCGCCACTGTTCGAAGCCGAAATCGATGGCGTGGCGCGCTCGATCAGCATCCTCAAGTCCGGCAGCGGCCTGACCATGACCACGCATGGCGCCAGCCACCGCGTCCGTGTGCTGACCCCGCGCGCCGCCGAACTGGCGCGCTTCATGATCGCCAAGGTGGCGCCCGACATGAGCAAATATCTGCTGTGCCCGATGCCGGGGCTGGTCGTCTCGGTGATGGTGGCCGAGGGCGACAAGGTCGAGGCCGGACAGCAGCTCGCCACCGTGGAGGCGATGAAGATGGAAAATATCCTGCGCGCCGAAAAGCCGGGAACAATCGGGCGGGTGCTGGCGAAGGCGGGGGATTCGCTGGCAGTGGACGCGATGATCCTCGAATTTGCGGCGTAACTTCTGCTCCCCTTCCTTGCGAGGGAGGGGCGTTATTTCACCCCTTCATGCTCCAGCAGCCACCGCTTGCGCTCGACCCCGCCCGCATACCCGGTCAACGCCCCCGACGCACCGATGACGCGATGGCAGGGCACGACGATGCCGATCGGGTTGAGGCCGTTCGCCAGCCCAACGGCACGCGCCGCGCCGGGCTTGCCGAGTTGCGCTGCCAGCGCGCCATAACCTTGCGTCTTTCCGGCGGGGATACGGCGCAGCGCCGCCCAGACGCTGCGCTGGAATTCGGTGCCGCCGGTCGCCACCGGCACGCTGTCGAGGGCCGTCAGGTGACCGGCGAAATAGGCATCGAGCGCCGCGGTGATCGCGCCGGGGGCGTCACCCTCCACCAGGGTGAAACTGCCATAATGGCGCGCGAGAAGGCGGTGCATACGCTCCTGGTAGTCGACGAAATCGAGTGCTCGCAAGGCGCCGTCGCTGTCGGTAACGAGCAGCAATTCGGCAACAGGCGCGGCATAGCGGGTCAGGGTAAGCTGCATTTGTCGGGCTCCTGTGCTGCGCTTCCTGCGCGCGGCGGGGGTTTCGCCATGGACGGCGACGAAGACTTCGTTGAAGCGGCGGACGCTGCCGAACCCAGCCGCCAGTGCGACATCGGCCATCGGCAAGACCCCGGCATCGACGAGGCGGACGGCGCTGGCGAGACGCTTGGCCTGCGCCACTGCCACTGGCGAGACGCCGAGGTGCCGGGCAAACAACCGCCGAACCTGCCGTTCGCCGACGCCGAGCCTGTCGCCGAGTTGTTCCACGACAGCGGGCGCTTCGCCGCCATCAAGGGCACCGGCGTCGATGAGCCTGAGGGCCCGTGCGACGCTTGCGGCGCTGCCGGCCCAGGCCGGCGACCCCGGCGCACTGTCCGGGCGGCAGCGCTTGCAGGCGCGAAACCCAGCCGCGACGGCATCGGCGGCACTGGCGTGGAACGTACAGTTCTTGGCCAATGGCGGCCCGGAGGGACAGACCGGGCGGCAATAGATCCCGGTTGTCTTGACGCCGACAAAAAATACCCCGTCATAGGCGCGATCGCGGCGCTGCATCGCGGCGTAGCAGGTGGCGGGATCAGGGGTCATGTCCGCAGGTTTAGCGCCGTTCGCGGCGGAAGTCTGGCGGATTTCGGACGTGTTGCCCTTCAGCTCTGGCAGCCGAACTGCCCCGCCGCGGTGACCCCGCATTCCGCCCGTTGCCCGTTGCGGTTGAGCCTGACCGACGTTGCACCCTGCCCGGCCAGCGCCCGCACGTCCGCCACCAGGGCGACGGTTTTGCCGCCCACGGCTTCGATGAGATCACCCGGTTTGAGGAATCCGAGCCGTGCTGCCGGGGCCGCACCGTCGATCGCCACCACCACGACGCCGCGTTCCGGCAAGCCGACGCCCAGTTCCTGGGCATAGGCCGGCGACAGGTTGGCGATGGTGACCCCGGCGAGGATCGATTGGCCATCGAGGCGCGTCAACTGCCGCGGCGGCGTTTCCGGCGGGGCGGCCAGCGTTACCATCACATTCTGTTCAACCCCGCCGCGCGCCAGCTTGACCGCCAGCGCCCGCCCGACGCCCTGGGTGGCCAGCGAATAACGCAGCTGGCCGCCATCGGCGACTTCCTTGCCATCGACACTGCGCAGCACATCGCCGGTGCGGATGCCCGCCTTGGCGCCCGGGCTGCCGGGCACCACCGCCGTCACCAGCAGTCCACCAGGACGGTCCATCCCCGCCAGCCGAGCGCTCTCTGCGGTCAGTGGTTCACCCTCGACGCCGATCCAGCCGCTGACCAGCTTGCCCTTGTCGGCGGCTGCCAGGAACACCTGCACCATTTTCGACGGGATGGCGAAACCGATGCCGTTGGAACCGCCCGACCGTGAATAAATCGCGCTGTTGATGCCGATCAGCCGGCCTTGCGTATCGAGCAACGCGCCGCCCGAATTGCCCGGGTTGATGGCGGCATCGGTCTGGATGAAGAACTGCCAGTCCGATATGCCGATTCCCGTGCGGGCTATGGCGGAAACGATGCCATGGGTGACCGTCTGGCCGACGCCGAAAGGGTTGCCGATCGCCAAAACGACGTCACCCACTTCCGCCCGGTCACTATCCCCCAATCGCACGACAGGCAGTTTCGCCCCCCTGGTATCGACCCGCAGCAGCGCAAGATCGAGCCGTGCGTCGGCGAACACCATCTTGGCGGGATATTCACGGCGATCCGCAAGCGCCACGAGGATCTGGTCGGCCCCGGCGACGACGTGATTGTTGGTGATGACAAGACCGTCCGGGCCCACGATGACGCCAGAGCCGAGCGATTGCTGGACACGCGGTTGCGGTGCCACGCCGCCGCCAAAGAACTGCCGGAAGAAGGGATCGTCCATCAACGACGACCGTCGTTCGACAGTGGCGGTGTAGACGTTGACGACGGCGGGCGCGGTTGCCTTTACGATGGCCGAATACGACAGCGCCACCTGCCCGGCGCTCGATGGAACCATGCGCACGACGGCGCGGTCATCGACCGGCGGCACCTGCGCGATGACGCTTCCGGAGCCGCTGAAACCGTTGATGCCGAGCGCCAGCGCGATGCCGCCCGCGGCGCCCGCCAGCGCCACGCCTGCGAGTTTCACCCGGTTGAGCATGAGCGAAGTCCTGCCTTTCGTTGGCGTTTGTTTCGGCTATGCCCCATTGCCGGACTTGGCTGAAGCGGTGATGAACGACGCGCGGGCATGGCTGATACCGGGAGAGTGGGGATGAAACTGTGGCACTGCAATGATGCGCGATCGTTCCGTGTGCTGTGGACGCTGGAGGAGCTTGGGCTCGAGTACGAGCTTGTCACCCTGCCCTTTCCGCCGCGCTGGCACCAACCTGAATATCTGCAGACCAACCCGCTTGGCACGATCCCGTATTTCGAGGATGGCACGGCCCGAATGACCGAATCGGCGGCGATTTGCGAGTATCTGGCGGTGCGGTACGGCGCGGGCAGCCTCGCGGTATCGGCCGAGGAGCCGGATTTCGGCCAGTGGCTGAACTGGCTTCACCATGGCGAAGCGACGTTGACCTTTCCGCAGACGCTGGTGTTTCGCTATCTGACGCTCGAAAAACCGGAGAATCGCCAGCCCAAGGTGGCGGACGACTATCGCAAATGGTTCGTGGCGCGGACGCTGCTGGCCGAACGCACCCTTGCCGATGGCCGGGACTGGCTGTGCGGCGGGCGCTTCACGGTGGCGGATATTTCTGTCGGCTATGCGCTGCTTTTTGCCGAAACGCTCGGGCATCTGGGGGAATTGGGGCCGGAATGCCGGGCGTTCTGGGGGCGTCTGCGGGCGCGCGACGGGTTCAGGCGGGCGAAAGCGGCGCAGCGATAACCGTCGTGTCAGGCGACCGGGAAGTGGCTGGCGCCAACCACGTCTGCCATGCGCAAGGCACGATACAAGTGCGGGAACAGCGCCCCGCCGCGCGCCGGCTCCCAGCGCAGGTCATCGCCCAACGCGGCGGCATCGCAGGTCACCGCCATCAATCCGGTCGCTCCGCCGAACCATTTTGCCGCCGTCCCCGGCAGCGTCTCCGGGGTGGACATGTGGATATAGCCATCGCGGAGGTCATCGGGCGACCCGGCGAATTCGCCGGACGCCGCAAACGCTGCCCACTCCTCGGCGCGCAGGAGCTTGATCACCGGCGTCACGGTGCACGCCTGACCGGCACCTGGACGTTGCACAGGTCGGTCGCGTCTGCCGGCCGGACGAAAAAGCCGGTGCGGTTGGCGCGGGCGTGGAGATAGGCGGCAAAGGTTGCGCTGGCAGTATCCATGACCTGGAAGCGCAGCGCGTCGGCGACGCTGCTGGCCAGGCGAACGTGGACGATCGGCGTCTGTTCGGCCGGGGTCTTGTAAAAGCCCAGTTCGGCGGTGCCGCGCGGCAGGCTGCTGTAGTTTTCGATACCGGAAACGACCCTGCCGACCAGTGTGATGTTGCGATCGAGATGGCGCGGCCCGTGGCCGATGACAGCGTATAGCTCGCTGCCGTCACCGGTATCGGGCGGGTTGTCACGGCCGACGCCGACGCTGGCATAGCAGTGCGTCAACCACGCCGTGCCGGCCTTGCGATCCCGCGCGACCGGCCAGCCGTTGGCAAAGCCCGATTCGGCATAGGGATCGACCGAACCCAGCGGTGTTATCGCCAGGCCTTTGTCAGAACGTTCATATTCTGCGGGCAACGCTGGCCCCGGTGGCCCCGGTGGCCCTGCGAGCGGGCTGGCCCTTGCCGCCCATTGCACGACGTAATTGTCCTGCACGCGAGTGATGGCACCGCCGTCGAAACGCCCTGCCACAACAAGCGCCTTGATGGCAGCGATGTGCGCCGGGGCAAAATCGGGCGCGAGCTCGATCGCCAGGGTGCCGCGCGCCGTCTCCAGCAACAGCAGGTTTTCCGGCGCTATGGTGCGCCAGGCCGTGGCAGGAGCGCTGGCGGCAATCTCCGAAGGCGATGCGGCGGCAATGAGGGCGGTGAGGAGCAGGATCATGCCGGTACGGTGGCGGAGGTGTGGACAGAGTGCAACCGTGCCTTCGCCTTACCGG
>JANXVZ010000026.1 GCA_025351405.1 Sphingomonadales bacterium
TTGTAGAAAGTCAGATACCGGCCAAGCGATGCGCGGGCTTCGCTGACCGAGCCGTAAGCCCGCAAGTAAACCTCCTCATATTTGACCGAGCGCCACAGGCGTTCGACGAACACATTGTCCCGCCAGGCGCCGCGGCCATCCATGCTGATAGCGATCTTCTCGCGGTGCAGCACGGCGGTGAACGCCATGCTGGTAAACTGACTGCCCTGGTCGGTGTTGAAGATCTCCGGCGTGCCGAAGCGCGCCAGCGCTTCCTCCAACGCTTCGATGCAAAAATCCGTCTCCAGCGTGATCGACAGCCGCCAAGACAAAACCCGCCGGCTGAACCAGTCGACGATGGCGATGAGGTAGACGAACCCGCGTGCCATGGGGATGTAGGTGATGTCGGTTGCCCAGACCTGATTGGGCCTCGTCACCGCCAGCTTGCGTAGCAGATAGGGGTAGACCTTGTGCCCCGGTGCCGGCTTCGAGGTGTTGGGCCGTCGGTAGATTGCCTCGATCGCCATCTTCTTCATCAGCGTCGAAACATGCAGGCGACCAACCTTGACGCCTTCGGCGACAAGCAGGTCACGCAACATCCGGCTGCCCGCGAACGGGAAATCCATGTGCAGCTCATCAAGCCGCCGCATGATGGCGAGATCGGCCGCCGACGTCGGCCGTGGCAGGTAATAGACGCTGCCGCGGCTGATCCCCAGCTCCCGCGCCTGCCGGGTCACCGGCAGCGCGTGCGAACGGTCGATCATCGTTTTGCGCTCGGCAACAGTCCCGCCCCGTTACGATCTTGGGCCGAGCGCCCCGGACAAAAAATCGTGCGCCTTCGTCAGCTCGCCGATCTTGGCATGCAACGTCTTCACGTCGATCGCCGGTTCCGCCGGCTCAGCGTGGCTGTCCGAGCCGAAAACCCCGGCAGCCCCTTCCAGCAACTGCCCGCGCCAGGTCGTGATCTGGTTCGGGTGAACGTCAAACTGCTGCGCCAGCTCGGCCAGCGTCTTCTCGCCCCTCACAGCAGCCAAGGCCACCTTCGCCTTGAAAGCCGGGCTGTGGTTCCGGCGTGTTCGCTTCGTCATCTGATCTCCTGTTCGGCAACCACATTGGCCGCCTTCAGGCAGAAACTCCACTTAGCCGACTGTGCAGATTAGCCGAGCCACCTCTATCGCGACCGGCGCGGCAATGGCGGCCGCCACCATCGCACGGCGGGCAAATGACGGCAGCTTCGACGTCGTGCCCTATACGGCATCAGGCTTGCCCGGCCGTTGGGCCCAGACGCTGCCCGGACCGCCGACGCCGGTGAACCAGCAGCAGGCGACCGTCGACCCCTGGGTGATGACCTCGAACGACCAGTTCCGCAGCGGGCCTCCGCCAACGCTGACCAGCCTTGAGTACACTGCGGCCTTCAACGAGGTGAAGGCGATTGGCGCAGCGACCAGCGCTACACGTACCGAGGACCAGACAGCGGCCGCGCTGTTCTGGGAGGCTGCCACCGGTCCCGGTCCCTTCATCCGGGTGGCGATCGACCTGGCGCCGGGCAGGGGCTTGTCGACCATCGAAAACGCGGCGTTGCTCGCCAGGCTGACAACAGCGGGCGGTGATGCTGCGATAGCCGCCTGGGACGACAAGGTGTTGTATGATTATTGGCGGCCGGTCACAGCGATCCGCGGTGCCGCGAGCGATGGCAATCCCGATACGACAGCGGACGGCAGCTGGACATCGTTGATCAACGCGCCGCCGCACCAGTCGTATATTTCGGCACACGCCATTGTTTCGGGTGCCATGACCACGATCCTTGGCGACACGTTCGGAGACGCGACATCGTTCTGCGTATCGGCGGGAGCCTATAATCGCTGCTGGAGCAGCTTTTCGGGTGCGGGGCTCGATTCCGCCAGCAGCCGGCTATGGGGTGGCATCCACTGGCGCTTCGACAATGAAGCCGGACTTTACGCGGGGCGGCAGTTGGGCCAATTTGTGTGGGACAGCAGGGTGTTCGACGCCGTACCCGAGCCATCGGGCTGGGTGATGCTGATTGCCGGTTTCGGGCTGGTCGGCGCCGTGCTTCGCAAGCGGTCGCAAATCAGCGAAAGCGCGGGCAGGACGTAGCGCCATTCGCCCCCCAGCGCCGCGCGGCAGCGCTCAGGCGCTGGCAAGCAAAGGTGGCTGGCGCCAGCGGCCGGCAATCATCGGCACCAACATATGCGGAACGGTGAGGACGGCGAGCGTCATGAAACTGGCGGCAAACAGGTTTGTCGTCACCGGCATCCCACTGTTCGATGCAAAAACCACAGTCGCGATGCCGAGCCCGCCAATGCTGAGTGGTATGACTTCGCCGCCCCACTGCCTGAAGCCATGCAGGCCGAGGCTTTCGGCGTGGTGCCGAAACTGTACCGGCGAATGCACAAGGCAGAAAAACAGCGCGAAGCCCACGACCGGCGGCAGGAAGACCAGGGCCGCGATGGTGCACCCAACGACAGCCGCCATTGTTTGCTGGCGCGCGCGATACAGCAACAGCGCACCCGCCATGGCAACCACGATGGCCGGCGGCGCGACGCGCGACTGCAAATCCGCAAGCGTGGCGGATCGAGCGTCGCCGGTGAGCAGCACGAACAGTCCGCCCAGGATCTCTCGGTGCAGCAATGCTGGCGCGGACACGATTGCCGCAGCGATGCCGAGGGCGGTGAAACGCGAACCGCAAGCGCACCAGTCTTCAGCAAAATGTAGCACCGCTATCGCCAGAAACGCCGCAAGTGCAACGCCCGGTGCCGCGCGCCACAAGAGATACGTCACGGTCGCGCCGAGCAGATAGAGCGCCACCAGAGCAATGGTCGCACCCGCGCTGAAAGCCGGGCCGCCGGCGCGGCGCAACAGCGCGATGTCGAAGGCACCATGCGGCAGCCCGAAAACCAGCAATGCGCCGGATATGACTGCGGTCATGGCGGGCGTGACCATGAGGAAGCGGCCCTGGAACGCCACGATGGCGACCAGCGTCACCAGCGTGAGCACAGATGCAGGAAGGACGCTGCGGTTCGCGGTCGGCATCGGCATCGGCATCGGCATCGGTATGGGTTTGTCCATGGTTCCATGATGGCGAACACCGGCGGGGCGCGGAGGCCCCGCCGGTCGGTTTTGCCAGCGCTATTCGGCAGCGCGGGCCATGGCAGGCTTGCCCGGTTCCCCATATTCGGCGGCCGACTTGCGGACGGCGATGAGGTAAACCAGGATGCCAACCCCTACCTTGGCGACGAGGTCGGCGATGGTGTAGCCGATCTGCACACCGGTTTCGACGGTGCCGCCGGCGAGGCTGGTGTAGGGGATCATGTATACGATCGGGTAGAAACCCCATGAGGCAAAGGTCAGCAGCCTTGCCTGCTTGATCAGGCCGCGGGCGCTTTCCGGCTGGCGCTCGATGGCATTGCCCAGGCCCTTGAACAGCTGCCAGACAACGTAAAGGAACGGTATCGTCGACAATGTGCCCCATAGCGCGCGGGTGGCGTTGTCGGCCGCGATCTCACCGGGATAGCCGAGGATGATCATCAGGGCTGCTGCAAAGCCCAGGCTTGTCGACTTGGAAACCGTTTCGCCGGGGGACAGCCGCATGACCAGAACGAGTTCGATCAGCAGCAACGGCACCGTCAGCAGCCAGTCGACGTAGCGATAGGCATCATTGAACCCGACGCCGGTCGCGGTGATCACGCCGTTGGTCAGCGAATAGGCCGACTGCCAGCTCTCGAAGATGCGGAAGTAATGATAGGCGGCAATGGCTGTGACGAGGCCGGTGATGGTCAGCGCCGTCTTGTAGGCATGGCCCACCTGCGACCGGCCGAACCAGAAGAACAAGGTTCCTGCCGCCATCGCGGCAAAGGTGAACGAAAAGGCATTATAGACCAGCAGGTACTGGCCCGCCGTGATGATATTCATGTCGACCTCCAATGTCGGGCGCACCGCTGCCCTGGCTCTCATTTCCTGCAGTCAACAAAAGTCGGTGGCTTTCAGATGCACGTTGGCTGCTGCCATCATCCCAGGCATTGGTGCGCTGTTGCCCGCGCATGCCGTTGACGACGACTGCTGCGCTGCATCGGCTTCGTTGCCGGCCAGGGCCATACGGCCTTTAGGCCGTGTGACGTCAAAGCCCGGCTTCGACAGCGATCCGGATTGCGTCGGCAATGTTCGATGTCTGCAGCTTCGCCAGGAGTAGCGATCGGTGCATCTTGACGGTCTTCTCGCTGAGCGAAAGCTGGTAGGCGATCTGCTTGCTGCGGTGGCCGGCGGCAATCTGCTGCAGGATCTCGCGCTGCCGCGGTGTCAGCGACTTGACGCGCGCCACCGCCAGATGATGCCGATTGCTGCCGGGGCCGATATCGCCATCCTGCAGTTCGACCTGAGAGCCGAGGAAATAGGTCAGCACCCCGTTCGCATCGAACACCGGGGCCACCAGCACGGCATTGCGGAACGGTGTGCCACAGCGCTTGTAGTTCAGGATTTCGACCAGCACCGGCCGCTGCTGTCGTACCCCGTCGCGAATACGATCGGTCAACCACGGTTCGGTCGCAGGGCCGGCGAGGAATTTGCAATTGCGCCCGATGATCTCGGCTTCCGAATAGCCGGTCAGCAAGCAGAAGGCGCGATTTGTCGCCACGATCGGGTTGTCAGGCAACAGCGGGTTGCTGATCACGGCGGCAATCGGGCTGAACCGGATCGAATCGATCAGGCCACCATCGAGCGTCTCATAACTGTCGAGCATTGGCGTCACGACTTCCGGGCGGCCGTTTGCAATACAAATCTGAAATTCATATCGTAGCCGCTCGTGCCTGATCGTGGACCGGTGTCCCGGGCGCAATGTGGCGTCTTGCCCGTGGCCCGGATTTTCCTGGTGGCTTCGGTATCGAACCATTCGGCCACAGCTTCAGATATTTTCAGAAAAGCTTCAGCCGCCGGCCAAGGATAATGCCTGCAGGCTCTGCGATACGGGTCTTGCCAGAACGGCAATGGACAAGGAGCAGAACGATGAGCCCGAAGCTGCTGATTGCTGCAATCGGTGGGGTGTCGGCGATTTTGCCGGCCGTGGCGGGTGCCGACCCCGTCCTCCACCAAACGGCGTTGACGGCCGTGGAAGCGGAATTCCGGGTGCGTGTACCCATAAGCGATGTCGATCCATCGACGCCGGCCGGTATCAGGACCTTGCAGCGCCGTCTTTCCGATGCGGGTCGCAAAGCCTGTACAACCGCCTTCCGGGACCAGCCGCTGGAGACACAGCAGACCAATATCTGCCTGTCCCGGGTCAACGCCTCGTCACGACAGAAACTGGCAGCCGTGACGTCCGGGACACAGCTGGCGGGTCGCACCGGCACGCAATCTGCCGATGTTCGCCGATAGGCGTTCATCGGTCGTTGCAATCGGGGGCAGGGCATTGGACCTGCCCCCGCGCGCGCAAGGGCCGACGGTATCGCCTCGACATCGCCAGCCTGTGAAACTCAAGCGTTACCGGCCACCCCAACCCTGCTAAAAGAGGAGCGCCGCGCCTTGCGGCGGAACAATGGGGTGCGACCGCGGGGGTCATGGCGGATCCGGGTTTTCGGCTGGGGCGGTTCGTGCTGGAGCCACATTGCCTTATGCGATTGCGGCCGCGCTGGATGCGGCAGCGGGACACTGGCTCGACGCCCTCGCCGGGTTCAACGCCGCGCTCGAACTCGATGAGGGCAATCCGAACGCGCGGTGTGCGCTGGCCGTGCATGTGCTGGCGCCCGCCGGCCTGATCGGCACGGCGCGGGAGGCTGTCGAACGGGCGGTTATGGATGGCCCCGCCGATGGCAATCTGCATGTCGCGCGCGGCCAGATCGCTGCAATCGCCGGAGACTGGGATTGTGTCGAGGCAACGGTCGAGATGGCGCGCTTGCTGGGCGTGCCGGAACGGCCGGCATTGCTGCTGCTGCGCGCCGACCTGGCGCGGCGGGACGGCAAGTGGCAACAGGCCGGCAGCCTGACAGCCTCCGCCATGGGGCAATGGCCGGGCCTGGCGCTGCACGGCATCGACGAATTGGCCCGGTCCGTGTTCGAAGTGGCCGGCCGTTGTGGATCGGACAGCCGGCTGACCGAGGCGATACTGGCACTCGCGGCGCGGGCCGATGCTGACGGCAGCCTGTGGCGCGTTCCGGCCGCTGCCGGCTACCTGATGGCATGGCTGGGAGGAATTCTTGGCGCCATTGAGGGCGCCTATCAGCTTGGCGATCGCCTGATCGCGGCCAGGCGCCGCAGCGGCCATCTGGCGGGGCTCAGCCTTCATCACCTGTGGCGGCCTGAAATGCAGGGCTTTCGGCAGGATGTGCGCTTCGACCGGCTGCTGACAATGCTCGGATTGCCGCTGCTCTGGCGCAGGACCGGTCCGCCCCCGGGCTATAGCCAGTTGATTGATAGTGCGAACGGCCGCGGTGCCGGCGGTATCGACGCCGCATAGCCGAGCGCGATGGTGGCCATCGGCGCATAGCCCACCGGGGTCTGCAGTTCCCGCCAATGCGCGGGTTCGGCCAGCCAGATGTTCGGCGAACCGACCCAGCAGCCGCCAAGCCCCCGGGCATGGGCCGCGACAAGCAGGAGCATGCCGGCGCGGGTGCATTCCTCCAGCGCCGTCGGATTGGCCTGTTTGCCCGAGATCAGCACCACGGCGGGCGCGCCGTGAAAGACAGAGAAATCGGGATCGTCGAGCCAGTTATAGCCTTCACGCCGGGGCCGGTGGGCGCGGGCATAAGCCAGCGCCCGGGCGCCGAAATCAGCGACCTGCTCGCGGCCTTCGATAACGGTGAACGCCCAGGGCCTTGGCGCGCTGATCGGTGTCCACGGCGCGTGCGATGCGTCCGCCAGCAGCAATTCGATGTGTTCGCGGTCGATCGATCGAGCGTCGAAATGCCGGATCGATCGGCGGGTGCGAATAGCGTCGATGGCGTCCATGCCCACGTCCTCCCTTGGCGGGTAGGTCAACGGATCCGTCTCGTTTCGCAAGATGCCGGTACCGCATCATCAGCTTCTTCAGGAAATCTTCAGCATGTCGCCAAGGCTTCGCAGCCCGGGCTGGCGCAATAACCCAAGGTACGGCGATGGCCGCACTGGCTTTGGCCGCACTGGCTTTAGCCGCACTGGGCAAGGCGATGGTGGCATGGAGGGGCAACTGCAATGAAGACCATGGCAATTCTGGGGACGGCAGCGATCCTGGCGGCACCGGCGGGTGCGGCGCCGATGATAGACCTGTTCTCCAATATCGGCCCGAGCAGCGTCGTCGAGAACAAGGCCTATGTCTTCGGGCCGCCGGCGAGTTTCGATGCCTATGGCGCCAATGCGCTGGGGGCGATGCTGGACGGCGAGACCAGCCGGGGTGGCGACATTGCCGATACGCCAACCGCCTTCAACGCGAATGCCGGCCATCTGATCAAGTTCACCGACATCCTCGCCACCGAATTTCCGAGCTGGCGTATGAACTTCAGTCCAACGGGTGCTTTCGCCAACGAAATGGGCACATGGTGGCGTGTCGGGCTGCGTATCGAGGATGCCGACCCGTTCAAGCTGGCCAATGTGCTGATCGACCAGTCCAACCCGTTTTTCTCCTCCACGCGCAGCCTCGCGGACGTCGTGAAGAACGAATATCCGGAAGGGGGCTTTTCGTGGCGGACCGCCATCGGCATCTATTACGGTGCGGATGGCGTGCGCGGCACCGCAGACGATGTGGTGTGCGATAGTTCCAGCTGCGACCCCTTTACCCAGCCGCTGAACCTCGTTGCCTGGCGTGGCTGGGGAAAGTCCGACTATATCACGACGCAGGACTTCCTCGACATTTTCGGCGGAGATCCGGCAGCACTCTATGCCGATGCGGTGCGATATTATTCCGGCGGCTATGGCGATTTCACGCCGCCTTTCACATGGCGCTTCGGATATTCCGTATATGGCGACGACGGCGCACTGGAGGCCGCGAAAACGTTCACCGGCGTCATTACCGGTGTCCCCGAACCCGACAGTTGGGCAATGCTGGTCGTCGGCTTTGGTCTTGCCGGCGCAATGCTGCGCCGGCGGCGGTCGCGACAGACTTCAATGGGCCAGCGCGCCTGAACATGCCGATGGTGGCGGGTCAGCAGGGCGCTGCCGTCGGCGCCGCGGTCCGGCAGTGGCCCTGCGCTGACCGGGGGCCATGAGGCGGCAGACCTATTGCCAGTGCCGATCCTTCGCCGCGCGTTCCTGCGTGGCATCCAAAGGCTCGCCCGCTATCATGCTGTCGATTCTGGCCATCAGGCCGGTATCGCCGCCCGCCATGCGATAACGGCCCTCGTCATCTGCAGCGGCCGTCGCCGCTATCCGCCAATCATTTCCGCTGCGACAGGCGACGCCCTGCTGCGCCGCCAGCGCCCAACTCCGGCAGTAGTGGCCGTCCTGCGCCTTGAAGCTCAGCGTGATCCGCACAGGGTCATCGCCCGCTGTCGAGGCAAGCTGATCGTCGAGCGCCTTTGCCAGCGGTCCCGATGCGACCAGCGTTCCGCCCTTGTCCACGAAGGCCGCGCGTGAGACGTCAAAGCCGGTGCCACGGCCGATGACGACGCCGATCACCAGCGTTGCTGCCAATGCCAGCCACACCGGCGGGTGCGGACGGCGCGTCTCGACGCGGGCCTCACGGTCAACGCGATGGCTCTCGAAGTCGATCACGGGCGCGATCGGTGCCGCAGTGGCTTCGGCAATCGCTTCGGGCACAGGCTCGGCCATGATCGGCGCAAATCCGGCCCTCAGGCGCAGCGCCAGCGCACGGTGGGCGTCGGCAACGGCGCCAAGCGCCGGATCGTCTGCCACGGCCGCCGCCACCCTTGCGGCGGTATCGTGGTCGAGCTCGCCGTCGACCCACGCGATCAAGAGGCCTTCATCGATGGTCATCCGAACCTCCCGTCGGCGCGTCCATGAGCACAAGCAGTGCCTGTCGACCGCGCAGCATGCGGCTTGATACCGTGCCGATCGGCACGTCGAGTATCGCCGCCGCCTCCGCATAGCCAAGGCCCTCGATCGTCACGAGTGCGATGACCTCGCGCTGCTCCGCGGGCAATTGTGCCAGTGCCCGCATCAGCAGCGCCAGTTCGGATCGCTGCTCCAGCGGCCCGGTCGGATCGATACCCACCGTCAGCGCGGCGTCCGCCGGTGCCGAACGGCTCGCCAGCCGGGTTGCGGCGCGCCCCGTATCGATCCACAGGTTGCGCATGATGCGAAATGCCCAGGCATCGAAACGCGTATCCGGCTGCCATTGATCGCGGGCGCGCAGCATGCGTTCGACGGTCGCCTGCGCAAGATCGTCGGCGTCGGCCCGGTTGCGGGCCAGTGCATGCGCCAGCCGTCGCAGCCGCGGCAGTATCGGCGGCAGTTCGCGGTCGAATGAATTCAATGGGTGTCCCGGGTTGCACAAGGAAGAAACGACGACCGACGGTCGTTTATTCCCGTGAACCACGACAAAGGAAAGAATTATGCGACACGGGATGCTTGCATCGCTGCTGCTGGCGGGGATGGCGGTACCGGCAGCCGCGCAGCTGCTGCCCGGCGGGCCGGGGCAGCTGCCAGGTGAAGCGGTGGGCCGGCTCGGCGGTCTGGCTGCACCGCTCGGTACACCACTGGGCACACCATTGTTCGGGCAGTCCGGCAATGCACCGGCGGCACTGCCGCGGGCAAGCGAACCCCTGGGCATCATCGGCGTTGCCAGCGATATCGCGATTCCCGGCGGCCGCAGCCTGGTGGCGGCACGACGTGACCGCCAGCGCGAGCTGATCCGCAACAGTCGCAAGGCATTGTTTGCCGATCCGACGGGGAACCCGGCGCGAACCGGCGAACTGCTGGCACTGGACATCGGCGAAGCCGACGCCCGCGCGCTCACCGCCGCCGGCTTTGCCATATTGCGGGACAATCGTGGGGCCGATGGGGTCCGCGTCACCGTGTTGCAACCGCCAAGGGGCGTCACCGTCAGCAAGGCGCTGCGCCGCATGGCCGAAACCCTGCCGGGCGTCGCCGCCGACTACAACCATGTCTATGAGCCTGCGGGCAGCAACCTGCGCCCGATGGCGCTTGCCCCGGCAATGCGTACCGAAGCGCCCGGCGGCGCCATCATCGGGCTGGTCGATGGCGGGGTCGGTGCCCATGCGTCGCTGCGCGGCGCGACGATCGAACAGCGTGGTTTTGCCGGCGCGGTAACGGCAACCGGACACGGCACTGCCATCGCTTCGCTGCTGGTTGGACAGGCGCCGCACTTCGCCGGGGTGGCACCGGAAGGGCGGCTGCTGGTCGCCGATATCTATGGCGGCAACCCCGCCAATGGCTCGGCCGAAAGTATCGCCGCAGGGCTCGACTGGCTGGGCCGGAAGGGCGTCCACGTGGTCAACATCAGCCTTGTCGGGCCAGCCAATATTCTGCTGGGCAGGGCGATCGCGGCGCTGCAGGCGCGCGGCGTTCTGGTGGTCGCTGCAGTCGGCAACGATGGCCCGGCCGCGCCGCCGATGTATCCGGCGTCCTATGCGGGGGTGTTGGCGGTGACCGGCGTCGATGCGCGCGGCCGCGTGCTGGCTGAAGCCGGACGGGCGGCGCACGTCGATTTCGCCAGCCCCGGCACGGACATGGCGGCGGCGCTGCTGGGCGGCGGCTATGCGGCGGTGCGCGGTACATCGTTTGCGGCGCCTTTGGTGACGGCGCGGCTGGCGATGCAGCCGCGCGACGCGCTCGCGGCTGTCATTGCCGAGGCGGTGCCGGCGGGCAAGCTGGTAGGGCACGGCATCGTTTGCGGTGCCTGCCGCAACGATCCCGGGCCGCTGGCTTCAAGAAAATCGCATTGAAGCCCTGCGACGGGGAAGAAAGCCGCAAGGTGGATCGTTTCCCTCAAAGTCGGGCTGCGGATGGCCCCGACCGGACAAGGAGACGAAACGTGCGCATTCTGATGATTTCGATGACCGCCCTCGCGACTGTCGCTGTCACGGCTTCGGCCTCGGCGCAGTTGCTTGGCGGCGCGGGCAATCTTGCGGGGGGCCTCGCCGGCGGCCTCGGTTATGCCGGCGGCACCTTGGGCAGCACCGTCGGCAGCACATTTGGCGGTGCAGTCGGCGGCGGCGGCAATCTGGCAGGCTCCGTCGGCTCGGTGGGCCAGGTCACCCAGTCCGTCACCCAGTCCGTCACCGGGTCGGTCGGCGGGACTGCCAGCGGCGGTGCCAGCAAGTCAGTTGATCCGAAACGTGGCTCGGCCAGCGCCAGCGGTGATCTGGCGGGGACCATCAGCGGCGCAGCTTCGGGTGCCACGAATATCGCCGCGCCCGCCGGCAACATCGGTGGCGATGGCAGTATAGCAGGCTCGCAGTCGTTTCAACGCAGCTTTAACGCCTCGGTGAATGCGATCGGAACCGACGGCGCCGGCGCGATTGCCGGCAATGCCGCCGGAATGGCGCGCGGCACTGCCGACACGACCGCAACGAGCGCGGGCGGACTTGCCGGCAATGCGCCCGTGAGCACCAACCACAGCGGCGGTCTCGTGGGTATGGCCATGGCAAACGGCAATGGCGCCGCAAGCGGGCCTGCAACTGCCACGGGTGCGGCAAACGGCAACGCCATGGGCGGCGGTCACACCATGGTCGGCGGCGTGCCGGCCATCCAGCCCGCGCCCGCCATGTCACCTGTAACGATGGCCGGGGCACCGTCGCCGATGGCGGCCAGCAGTGCCGGCACGCGTCCAGCGTCGCCCGCCCGCGCCGGGCATTCCAACGAACGCGCACGCGGCGGGCAGACGTCCTGACCGCTGAACGAAACGGGCCCTGCTGCCGCGCTGCGTGCGGCGCAGGGCCCGCACCGTGCTGACGCCGCGCGCACAAGCATGAGTCTCGATCTGCTCCGCCCGCCGCGGCCCGGGCGCGATACGCGATGCTTGTGTCAGCAGTTCACCTGATCATCGGTTGCCTTGTGCGTCGGCAAACTGTTCGCCGATATCGGCAGGCGGCTCGATGCTCGTCGTGATGAGGGATGCCGACGCCAACGTCCGATGGACCGGGCATTTGCCGGCGATTTCGAGAATTTTCGTGCGCAGGTCGATGTTGACGATACCGTCGACAGCAATTCGCACCACGAACCGGTCGATCCGGCTGTCGGTGCCGGCAAGGCACGATGTGCAATCGAGCGCGTGAACGCGGTCATGGCTGACCTCGACGGCGTATGCGGGCAAAGTCAATCGCTTGCGCTCGGCATACAGCCTGATTGTCATCGATGTGCAGGCCGCCAGCGCCGCGGACAGCAGATCATAGGGATCGGGCCCGGCGCCAAGACCACCGCGCGAAACCGGCTCGTCGGCAATCAGGTCATGCCCTGCGGCGCGAATGGACTGCTGGAACGCCCCGTGCCCGCTGCTTCGGGACCGAACCGGACTGCGATCGATCGTGTCATCGATGACCATGATCAACTGGACCCTTCGTAACCGTGCCGGCCGCGGGTAACGCGAAAGCCGTCGCGTCCCACTTTACGATACCGCCCGGCCTTGGCCAATGCGGGACAGCGCCTGCTGCCGCATTCCTGCGCAAGGCGTGCTGCAGCGACCCGGCGCGGGACCGCGATGATTTGCCTAGTCAGCCACCGGTTTTGGCCTTCGTTTCACGCCCGCTAGCTCCTGGTCCATGTAGCCGATCTCCAGGGGTGCGAAGTAACTGAACGCGGTCCAGTCGCCATGTCGGCTGGCCAGCTTGGGCAGGGCGGCTTTGACCAGGGCATCGCCTGCCACGCCGCCGGCGCGCGCCTGTTCGACGATCGACCTCAGGTCGCCGAGATAGGTCCCGAAATCCGCCACGTCGTTGACGTTGGCAAGGTCGCCATGTCCCGGCACAAAGGTCGTCTCGGCGCTCGCCTGCCCGGTCTTCAGCGAGTCGACCGTCTCGATCCAGCGAGCGACATCGCCGTCGATGATGTTCGGCGATACATGGCGCCAGAGGATGTCGCCGCAAAACAGGGCGTTTGCATCCGGAATGCTGACGACAAGGTCGCCACCGGTGTGGCCTAGAACGGGACGGATGATGACCTTGCGGGTTCCCAGCCAGATTGTCAGTGGCTTGTCGGTCGTCACATCCGGCAGCGCCAGCGCGGCGACAGTCGCCTTGAGTTGCGGGGTCAGATGATCGCCGAAAAGGTGGAGATTTTCGGTCCGCACCCACGCGCGGACGTTGCGGTGGGCGACGACAAGGGCGCCCGCATCCCTCAACACGGCATCGCCGCCGACATGATCGACATGATAATGGGTGTTTACCACGTACCGGATCGGCTTCGGGGTCAGCTTGCGGATTTCGCCGATCAAGGCCTTTGTCGCCTCCGGATTGAAAAAGCTGTCGACGACCAGCACACCGTCATCGCCGATGACGAAACCCGCGTTCGATCCGGACTCGTCCTTGGGGCCATCGATGGCGGCGTAAACGCCCGTCCCGATCTGCCTGAGAATGAAGGGAAGCCGTGCCGGCGGATCGGCAGCGGCAGCAGCAGTGGCCGCGGCCGGCACGCAGAATGTGACCGCGATGACGCCGATCGCGAGCCGACGAACCAGGTTCCTGCGTGCGATCACGATGCCCACCGTTGCGACCCTTCCATCATTGATATGCAAGCCGTCGGCGATCGGCCGTCGGCCACGCGACGCTTCATTGCCGATGCCCCAATGTCCAGACATAGGCTGCGACCGCATCGACATCGCTGTCGCCGAGCGGCGCGCCGCCCCTGGCCGGCATCGCGCCGGAATATTTCCGGGGCTTGGCGACGCCGGCGCTGATGACCCTGGCCAGCGACGCAACCGAGCCATCCCCCCAAAGCCAACCGCCGGTGAGGGCCGGACCCACATTGGTGCCGCGACCATCGGAGCCATGGCAGCCGCTGCAGGTGCCGTCGCGCGCCTCGCCATGATAAATGCTTCTGCCGAGTGCGACCTGCGCGGCGGTGAAGCCGGGCGGTGGCGCAACCGCAGCCATCTCCGCCGTGATGCTGCCGGGTTTGGCAGCAGTGGCCATGGCCGGGGCCGTAACCGGGGCGGTTGCCGCGACCAGCGGGGCGTCGGCAGCACCGTGATAGGCCACCCGCCAGATGCGGCCATGCACATCGTCCGCAATATACAGCGCCCCGTCAGGCGCCACAGCGAGGCCGGCAGGGCGCGTTGCGGCGCGACCTGGCTCCTTGAAACCTCCGGCGAACCCATCGGCGAAGACCGTGTAATGGCCGCTGGCCTTGCCCTTCACCAGCGGCTGGAACGCGATATTATAGCCCCCTTGCGGCGCCGGCGCGCGGTTCCACGAGCCATGAAAAGCAATGAAGGCGCCGCCCCTGTAGGCCTGCGGGAATTGGCTGCCGCTGTAGATTGCGACGTCGTTCGGCGCCCAATGCGCCGGGAATGCTGCCACCGGCGGCAGCTTGGCCGCGCAGTTGCCAACAGCCTTGCCGCCGTTGCCGCCATATTCCGGTGCCAGCACCAGCTTCTTCTGGAAACCGTCGTAATAGCACATCGGCCAGCCGAAATCGCCGCCGCGGACCGGCGCCAGCAGTTCCTCGGCTGGCAGGTTGGGGCCTTCGCCGGCGGTATAGAGTTTGGGCCAATTCTGTGAAAGCTGGTCACGACCGTGCTGCACCGCGAACGGTTTGCCGGCTGCATCGAACGCTATGCCGCCGGCGTTGCGGATCCCGGTCGAAAATCGCTCGGCGGGCGAAAAATGCTGGCCCGTCTTGTTGGCGTCATACCGCCAGATGCCGGCACGCGTTGCCAGTTCATCGCAAGGGACCTTGCCGGTCGACCCCGGCTTGCGGTTTTCGTGCTCGCAGACGTTGCTCGGCGAGCCGCTGTTGACCAGCAGCGACCCCGTCCTGTCGATCGCGAAGGGGTGCATCGGATGGTCGCCACTGAGAGGCATGCCGGACAGAATTATGGTTGGGGGCGATGTCGGCACCGGTTTGCCGGGCTGGAGCGCATACCGGACGATGCGGTCGTTGGTTTCGACATAAAGGCCATCCCTGTAGATGGCGATGCCGGTGCCGCCGGCATTGCCCCTCGCTGCGCCGGGTCCGAACCGCGTTACAGTCTCGGCCTTGCCGTCCTTGTCGGCATCACGCAGCGCGACGAGGAAGCCGCCGGCGGGCGGCGGTGATCCGCTGCTGTAATAGGGTCCGCTCCAGGTGTTGACATAGACGGTGCCGTCCGCCGCCACGGCCATGTGGCGGGCATGGCCGACATTGTCGGCAAAGATCGTCGCGCAGAAACCGGGCGGCAGGCTCAGCCCGGAGCTGGCGGCACATGCAGGCGCGGCGACGGACGTTTTTGCCGCCTGCGCCATCACGGCGGCGGCACCGGCGCCGCACAGCGACAAGGCGGCGAAAAGTTGACGCTTCGGCTGCATGGCGGAACTCCTGGTTTCTGAACTGGCGTGCCACACAGGCGTTGGATCGAACAGCTACGACAGGTGCGTCAAAACATACCAGCGTGTTCGCTATCGATCGTCAACGCACGATTCTGAAGCCGGCCCAGATGGTGCGCGGCGTGCCACGGTCGATGACACCGCTTGTCGAAATGCCCGCTTCGACCAGCGTGTCGGTGATGTTCTCGGCGCGCAGGGTCAGCGCGACGCCATGCGCCAGTGGGATGACCGCCACGGCGTCAAGCGTCAGGGCGTCGTTCAGGCGGCGGCTGGCGAGATCGTCCTCGAACTGGCCGCTGGTATAGCGCCCGGTCACGGCCAGCAGCGCATCGGTGGCAGGCGTCCAGCCAAGCGTCGCACTGGCCTGGTGCGTCGGTGTCTGGGCCGGGGTCAGCCCGTCCAGCGCCAGTGCTGCCCCCGACGCACGGACGCGCGACCGGGTATAGGCATAAGACGCATCGAACCGCCACGCGCCCCGGGCGACGTGCGCTTCGGCCTCGATGCCGCGCGCAACGATCGCGTCGAGATTCCGGCGCTGGCGATAGGCGGCGCCTGCGGCGACAAAGCCGACCTGCGGAAATACTCCCGGGCCGAGCGCGACCGTGACGTTTGCGATGGCGTTGTCGAGGCGGTTGACGAACGCCGTCAACCCCAGGTTCACGCCGGGCAGGGGGTGCAGGTCGATGCCTGCCTCGATGCCGCGCAGGCGTTCCGGGACAAGGCCGGTGTTCGCCGCGGTGGCGTCGGCCCCGACCCGGAACGGCCTGTAAAGTTCGTTGAGCGTCGGCAGGCGATAGCCGAGATAGCCGGCCCCCCGCAGCCCCAAGACTGGTGACGGCGCCCAGGCGATGCCGCCGCGCCCGGTGCCTTCCCATTTGCTGCGGTCGGCGGGGTGTATGTCGATGGTGGTGGCGTTGGTTTGCGCATCGTGTTCGACGAGCGCTCCGTCGGCGATGCGCCAATGGTCGAGCCGGCCCCCTGCCGTCAGCGTCAGCGTCGCCGCTGGTGCGAAGCTGGCTTCGGCATAACCGCCGACCACCTGGTTGTGTCCGCCGGCCTCGCGCAGCCGGGTAAAGCGGCCGAGCAGGTAGCGCGAGCGCTCACGCGTCTGGCCCGTCTCGTCGTGAAGATCGATACCGAGCCGCAACTGCAGGGCATCGCCGACCGGCGGGCGCACTTCGATCTTGCCGCCGAAACCGGTTGCCGGCGTGTTGAACTGGTCCAGCGACGGGGTCGCCACGGCGCGGGCCGCATCGAGGGCGACGACGGTGTTGGTAAAGGCCATCGCCTGCACATAGCCAAGCGCCTCCCACTGCCAGCGGCCATCGCCGACCAGCCGCAGGCTGCTGCTGGCACCTTTGACCTCGGCGCTGTTGCCCTCCACGCCGCGCACGCGTCGGTCGTCAAAGGCAAGGGCGTTGACCATCAGCCGGGTCGTTTCATTGACCTGGACGACGCTGTGCAGCCCGATGCTGCCCTGCTTGTAGCGCGCCGCAACATCGGCCGGGCCGCGCTGGCCTTCGGGAACGATGACATAGCCATCACCGCCATCAAAGCGCCCGAACAGCGAAATGCTGCCTTCGCCAAGCCGCGCGCTGCCGACACCGCCCAAGGAGACGCTGTTGCGGCTGCCATAGGCGACATCGGCCTGCATCGCCGGCAGTGCCGCCGGGTCGGCACTTTGCAGCTCGATGGTGCCGGCTAGCGCCCCTGTGCCAAACGCGCCCGCACCGGCGCCGCGGGTGACGATGGCAGCGCCAAGACGTTCCGGGGCCAGCGCGAACCACGGGATGTAGCCGGCGAAGGGATCGGCGACCGGAGCGCCATCGAGCAGCACGAGCGCACGGCTCGACGCATTGCCGCCCAGTGCGCGCAGCGTGGCGCCCTGGCTCGTCGGGTTGGCGGTGCGGCTGTCGGTGCGGCGAAACTGCTGGAACCCGCCAACGTCGCGCAGCACATCCTCGATCCGTCCCGAGGCTGAACCGGTCAGCCGGGCACGGGGGATGCTGACCTTGTCATAGGCGACATCGCCCTTTGGAACCGGCAGCGCCGTGACGATGATCTCACCGGTTTCAACGGCGGCGGCCGACCCTGCCAGCAGCATGCCTGTCGATACTCCGGCCAAGACCATTGCCATGAAGCTGCGCATCCGTCCCCGTCTCCCCGACACGTCATTGGCTGTTGTTCGCAGCTATGCCGCGCCTGTGCTTAGAAGAGCAGGATCGCGCCGGTCGCAAACGAATTCGCACAGGCTGCGTCGCTACGTGGCGGCGCACGCACAAGGCCAATCGACAAGATTGCCGATCTCGGGCAATCGCTCTGCAGGATCATGCGCAGCTTTCGCATGGGGATTGGGGAGAGACAGGATGTTCAGTCACGTCATGGTCGGTGCCGACGATGTCGCCGCTTCGAAGCAGTTTTACGACGCAACCCTTGGCGCCCTGGGCATCGCGCCGGGCACCCACGATGACAAGGGGCGCGTTTTCTACATGACGCCGACAGGTGTCTTTGCCATCAGCAAGCCGATCAATGGCGAGGCCGCGTCCCACGCCAACGGTGCCACGATCGGCTTTGCAGCCAAATCGCCCGAGCAGGCCGATGCCTGGCATGCAGCCGGTGTCGCGGCAGGGGGAACGCCGTGCGAAGATGCACCGGGGGTCCGCGAAGGCAGCGCCGGAAAGCTTTACCTCGCCTATCTGCGCGACCCGGCCGGCAACAAGCTATGTGCACTGCATCGCATGCCGGCCTGAGCGCTCGGGCGCGATGATCCATGTCGGAATTGGCGGCTGGACCTTCGAGCCATGGCGCGGGGTGTTCTACCCCAAGGGCCTTGTCCAGGCCCGCGAGCTTGAATTCGCCTCGCGGGCGCTGACTTCGATTGAAGTCAACGGCACCTTTTACGGCACCCAGAAGCGCGACAGCTTCGCGCGCTGGGCTGCCGAAACGCCGGACGGATTCGTCTTTTCCCTCAAAGCGCCCCGCTTTGCGGTCAATCGCAGGGTCCTCGCCGACGCCGGGCCTTCGATCGAGCGCTTCGTGGCAGGCGGCGTTGATGCGCTGGGCGACAAGCTTGGGCCCGTGCTCTGGCAGTTCGCCGCGACCAAGGCTTTCGAGCCCGAGGATCTTGCGCGGTTCGTGGCGCTGCTGCCGGCGAGGGCCGGTGACGTCCCGTTGCGGCACGCGCTCGAAGTGCGCCATCCCAGCTTCGAGACCGAGGCGTTCCTCGCCATCGCCCGGAATGCCGGGGCCGCGGTGGTGTTCGCCGATTCGGATCGTTACCCTTCGATCGACGCTTCCACGGCCGATTTCCACTATGCGCGGTTGCAGATGAGCGAGGATGCGAACACCACCGGCTATACCGAGACGCGGATAGACCATTGGGCGGCGCAGGCAATAACCTGGGGCCGGGGCGGCAAGGATGTGTTCGTCTATTTCATCAGCGGCGCGAAGGTGCGCAACCCGGCCGCCGCCATGGCGCTGATTGCGCGGATCGGCCGCAACCCGGCAAACGGAGACAATGATGACCAGCATCTATGATTACGAAGCCCGCCGTATCGATGGCAGCAGCGCCAAGCTCGACGCCTGGCGTGGCGACGTCCTGCTGATCGTCAACACCGCCAGCAAATGCGGCTTCACCCCGCAATATGAGGGGCTGGAGGCGCTGCAGACGAAATATGCCGCGAGGGGCTTCAGTGTGCTGGGTTTTCCATGCAACCAGTTCGGCGCCCAGGAACCGGGTGACGAGGCCGAAATCGCCAGCTTCTGCAAGCTGAGCTATGCCGTCGACTTCCCGATGTTCGCCAAGGTCGATGTCAATGGCCCTACCGCGCATCCGCTGTGGCAGGCGCTGAAGAAAGCGGCGCCCGGCCTGCTCGGCAGCGAGGGCATCAAGTGGAATTTCACCAAATTCCTTGTCGATCGCGCGGGGAATGTCGTCGATCGCTACGCCCCTGCCACCAAGCCCGAGGCACTGGCCGCCAAAATCGAGGCGCTGCTTTGAACGCAGCGCCTCGATAGGCGTCATGACGCAGAAGCCGGTCAGGCCGCCTTGCGACGGCGCGGGGCGGCAGCTGCGGCGGCGTCATGCTCTTCGTCGTGTTGGGGCGTACCGCTTTCGCTCAGCGCCATGCCCAGATCGGCAAGTTTGTCACCATTCTTGTCGGCGCGGGCGGCGATCCTGGTGGTCGCCTCGCCAAGGCGATGGGCGATAGCGGCAATGCGCTCGCCATCGGGCTCCTTGCTGTCAAGCTGGCGGCGCAGCGACGCGAGATCGCGGGGAATGCCCTTGGCACCCGGAATATCGATGTCGGACAATACCGCTTCCCAATCTTCGATCATCGAAACGGCATTGGCGGGTTTCACGTCTTCGATACCGCGGTTGAAGGCGTTGAGAGTGGCGGCGAAACGAACAGCCATGATGTCGAACTCTTGGTACGCAGTCACGACCATCGTGACCTGAGGGTCAAAAAGCCCTCGCCAAAGTGATGTTCCACTCCCGCCAAAATGCCGCATATCGGCAGCGAAAGGATCAGGCGCTGCTTGCGGTTGCACGACCGGCCTGCCCATGCTGTTGTATCCGGGATCGCTATTGCCAGAGAGAAGACATGCTCCATTCGCCTTCGACCGAACAGGCTCCCAACGACCTTGACGCGTTCTGGATGCCGTTCACGGACAATCGCTATTTCAAGGCCAATCCGCGCCTGCTCGCTTCGGCGAAGGGCATGTTCTATGCGACGCCCGAGGGCCGCCAGGTGCTCGATGGCACTGCCGGGCTGTGGTGCGTCAATGCCGGCCATGGCCGCGAAACGATTGTCGAAGCCATCCGCGAGCAGGCCGGCCGGCTCGATTTCGCGCCGACCTTCCAGCTTGGCCACCCGCTGGCGTTCACGCTGGCGGCGCGCCTTGGCGGCATCATGCCGTCCGATCTCGATCGCATCTTCTTTGCCAATTCGGGTTCGGAGGCGGTGGATACCGCGCTCAAGATCGCGCTGGCCTATCATCGCGTGCGTGGCCAGGGCAGCCGTACCCGGCTCATCGGGCGCGAACGCGGTTATCACGGCACCGGTTTCGGCGGCATTTCGGTCGGCGGCATCGTCACCAACCGGCGGGTGTTCGGACCCGGCCTGCCGGGCAGCGACCACCTTCCGCACACCCATGACCATGCCCGCAACGCCTTTTCGCGCGGCCAGCCCGAGCATGGCGCGCACCTCGCCGATGCACTGGAGGGCCTTGTCAACCTGCACGGCGCCGATACCATCGCCGCTGTCATCGTCGAGCCGATGGCGGGGTCGACCGGCGTGCTGGTACCGCCCAAGGGCTATCTCGAACGCCTGCGCGAAATCTGCACCCGCCACGGCATTCTGCTGATCTTCGATGAAGTCATTACCGGTTTCGGCCGTGTCGGTGCCGCCACCGCTGCCGAACGCCTGGGCGTCACGCCGGACATGATCACGCTTGCCAAGGGTATCACCAACGCCGCGGTGCCGATGGGTGCCGTCGCCTGCCGCCGTGAGATCTATGACACCGTTACCGGCGCGATGGCCGATGCGGCGGGGATCGAGCTTTTTCACGGCTACACCTAGTCCGGCCACCCGCTCGCCTGCGCTGCCGCGCTGGCAACGCTCGATCTTTATCGCGACGAGGCGCTGTTCGAGCGGTCGCGAAGCCTTGAAACGCAATGGGAGGCCGCCGTCCACGGTCTTGCCGGGCATCGCCATGTCATCGACATTCGCAACATGGGGCTGGTGGCGGGGATCGAGCTTGCGCCGCGCGCCGGCGCGCCGGGGGCGCGTGCGCAGGAACTGTTCCGCAGGTTGTTCGATGCCGGCTTCCTGGTGCGCGCCACCGCCGATATCATCGCCCTGTCGCCGCCGCTGATCATCGACGAGGAGCAGATTGCGACGCTGGTCGATGCTGTTGCGGCGTCGCTGGCGATGGTGGAATAATGTCGAAATCCCGCCCTTTGCGCGCGTTTTGCGCTATGGCGGCTCCATAATCGGCGTCATTCCCGGCGCCCCGGAGCATTTCATGACCGACGACAGCAATTTGCGGCCAAAGCGCCCGATGCACCACCAGGCCCGGACCATCGGCAACCGGCGGTTGAAGCCGGCTACGATGATGATGGGGCATGGCTATGATCCGCGGCTATCGGAAGGATCGCTGAAGCCGCCGATCTTCCTCACCTCGACCTTCGTTTTCGAAAGCGCCGCCGAGGGCAAGCGCTTCTTCGAGGGGGTTACCGGCGTGCGCCCGGGCGGCGCCGAGGGCCTGGTTTATTCGCGCTTCAACGGCCCCGACCAGGAGATACTGGAGGACCGGCTGGCGTTGTGGGAAGACGCCGAGGAGACGCTGACCTTTTCAAGCGGCATGTCGGCCATCGCCACCACCTTCCTGGCGCTGGTCAAGCCCGGCGATGTCATCGTCCATTCGGCGCCGCTTTATGCCGCCACCGAGACGCTGATCGGGCGCATCCTCGGCAAGTTCGGTGTGACTTTCCTCGATTTCCCGGCCGGCGCGACGCAGCCCGAAATCGAAGCGGTCATGACAGCCGCCAGGGCCAAAGGGCGGGTTGCCGCGATCTATCTGGAAAGCCCGGCCAACCCGACCAACGCGCTCGTCGATGTCGAGGCGGTCCATGCCGCCCGCGCCGCCGTCCTTGCCGACGCGGATCTGCCGCCGATCATCATCGACAACACGTTCCTGGGGCCGCTATGGGCGCAGCCGCTCGCACAGGGTGCCGATATCACCATCTATTCACTGACCAAATATGTCGGCGGCCACAGCGATCTCGTCGCCGGGGCCTGCATCGGCGCCAAATCGGTGCTGACCCCCATCCGCATGATCCGCAACACCATCGGCACCATCACCGATCCGCACACGGCGTGGATGCTGCTGCGATCGCTGGAAACGCTTGAGCTGCGGATGAGCCGGGCAGGCGACAACGCCGCCAAGGTCTGCGCCTATCTGCGCGACCACGCCAAGGTCGAACGCGTCGGCTACCTCGGCTTCCTCGAGCCCGGCTCGCGCCAGGCGGATATCTATGCGCGGCATTGCAGCGGCGCGGGTTCGACTTTCTCGCTGATCGTCAAGGGCGGCGAGGCGGAGGCCTTCCGCCTGCTCGACAATTTGAAACTGGTCAAGCTGGCGGTCAGCCTCGGTGGCACCGAAAGCCTCGCCTCGCATCCGGCGGCAATGACGCATCTGTCGGTGGCCCCGGCGCGCAAGCAGGAACTCGGCATCACCGACAATCTTGTGCGGGTGTCGATCGGCGTCGAGGATGCCGATGACCTTATCGCCGACTTCGAACAGGCGCTGGACGCGGTGTGAGCGGTACAGATACCAGCTTTGGTGGCACGACGAGGGGGCATATCAGTTGAAGACAACCACACGGCGCTGGTCGATCGGGCTGCTGGCCATGGCCGGGCTATCGGCCGCCGCCGCCCCGCTGACCGGGTGCACAAAGCTCGATACGCTGAATAACCTCAACGCGCTGACGCCGGGGGATGGCGGTGTCCGCACCGCCGCGACTGGCGTCGCTTTCGGCAGCGATCCGCGCCAGGTGCTCGACATCTACGCGCCGTCGAAGGCGGCAGGCGCACCCGTCGTGGTGTTCTTTTACGGTGGGAGCTGGAACAGTGGTCGCCGGCAGGATTACGCCTTTGCAGCACGCGCACTGGCGGCGCGGGGCTTTGTCGTCGTCGTGCCGGACTATCGGCTGGTGCCGCAGGTGCACTACCCCGCCTTCGTCGAGGACGGCGCCAGCGCGGTGGCATGGACAGCGGCGCATATCGCTCAATATGGTGGCAACCCCGCGCATATTGGCGTCAGTGGCCATAGCGCCGGCGCCTATATCGCGCTGATGCTGGCGCTCGACCAACGCTGGCTGAGGGCGGCCGGTGCGCCGGGTGCGATCAAGGCGGCCGTCGGCCTCGCCGGGCCGTATGATTTCTACCCCTGGGTGCACGGCGGCGCGGCGGAAGCGGCCTTTGGCGGTGCCCCCGACCCGCACGACACCCAGCCGATCGCCCATGTTCGCGCCGATGCACCACCGGTGCTGCTGCTGAACGGCGACGCCGACGACACGGTGCAGCCGCGCAATGCCACGGCGCTGGCGGCGGCGCTGACGAAAGTCGGCGCACCGGCGGAGCCGAGGCTTTATGCCGGTGTCGGCCACATCGGCATCATCCTGTCGATGTCGAAACCGTTTCGCGGCAAGGATGCAGCGCTGTCCGACAGCACGACATTCTTCCACAAGATACTCGGGTAAGCGCGCCGAAATCCCTGTCGCCCGGCGGCGGGAGACAGGGGTGCGGCCCTAGAATTTGAACCCGGCTTCCACGCCGATGATGCGGCGTCCGCCCGGCGAAATGAACGACCCGCCGAACTCGATCGCCGGGATGACTTCGTTGAGATACTTGCGATCGAACAAATTGTTGGCAAATCCGGTCAACGACCAGGTGTCACCCTCCAGCCCGACGCGCAGATTGGCGACGGCGAACGCCTTGCGCTGGGTCACGACATAGTTGGCATTGCCGACGAACGCTGGCAGCGCCAGTGCCGAGATTGGCAAGAGGCCGGAAAAGATCGTCGGTGCGGACTGGTCCTGGACCGAATGGAACCAGGTCGGTCCGGTGATGCGGTAATCGGCGCGGATGGTACCGCGGATGGCATCGGTAATCGGCACCACGACCTGGGTGCCGAGGTTGATGGTGTAGTCGGCGGTGTAAGGTGATTTGTTGCCCACGGTGCCGGGACGCGACGCGTTCTTCTTGATCTTGCTGTCGGTGATGTTGCCCGATCCGAACACGGTCCAGCCATCGACGATGCGGGCGTTGACGTTCAGCTCGCCACCCCAGAGATCGACGCGATCGATGTTGGAAACGACCCGCAACAGCCCGAAACCGCCGACGAAAAACTCGAAGAACTGCATGTCGCGGACTTCGGTGTAATAGCCGGCGAGGTCAAAGCTGACGCGCTTGTCGAACAGCGATCCCTTGATGCCGGCTTCGAAGGCGCTCGAACGCTCCTTGCGATACTGGTCGTTGATGGTCACGCCGGCATTGATCGTACCGGGCGTAACGCCATCGTTGAAGGCGGTGTCGACGGTGGCCTTGGAGCCCTGGTTGTTGAAGCCGCCGGATTTGAAGCCGACGCCCCAGTTGGCATATAGCACGGCGGATTCGGCCGCCTTGTAGCTGAGCGTCAATTTGGGTTCGAGCTGCTTGAAGGTGGCATTCTTGTCCGGGATGGCCCCGAGCGTCTGGCCGGGGTTGATCGGCCCGCCGGTGATCGGGTCGATCGCCACCGGCACCGCGTTGTGGTCCTTGCGCGCTTCGATGTCATAGCGCAGCGCCAGGCCGGCGCTGAAACCGTTGTCGGCCTTGTAGTCGACCGCGCCGAAGCCGGCATAGACGTTGGTGGTGAAGCGATCGGCGAGCAACAGCGATGTCGGGTTGCTGCTGGACGGGCCATTGTAAAGGTCGGGCGAGACGCCCTGGCCAAGGTCGGCGCCCAGGCTGACGCCGGTGTCCCGCTTGATGTTGAGATAATAGGCGCCGAGCTGCCAGGTCAATGGCCCGCCATTGTTCGATGCCAGGCGGACTTCAGTCGAAAAGTCCTTCTGGTTGCGGACCTGGAGCTGCGTGCCATCGCACGTCGTCGGTGAATAGGCGCCGAAGGTCGAGCCATTCGCCGGCGCGAAGATGAACGGCACCGGCGTTGCACCGATGAAGGTCGGTGCGTTGAGCGGGTAGCCGGTCAGCGCCGCCGTCGTGGCGAAACATTTGGCGGAGGCAGCCTGGGACGCGGCACTGGCACCGGGGAAGGTGTAGCGCGCGAAATCGGCCGATGTGCCATCGGCGGTCAGGCTTTGCTTGACGTCGCTGTAGAGCGCCCAGGCGCTGAGCTTCACACCGTCGAAGTCATGATCGAGCTTTGCCGAAAACTCGACCGTGCGCTGGTCGTTGGTAGGGCGGATGTTCGAATAATAGCGGAAGTTGTGGTCGTTGACGTTTTCATAGAACGCCGGGTTGACGGCGGCGAAGTTCGGCAGCGCAAAGGCGGCGTTGAAATTGATCGATGCGCCCGACAGCTTTTCATACCGCGCCTTGACGTCGAGAGTGGTCTTGTCGTCGATATGCGCAAAGATGCGGCCATCGATACTGCCGGATTGCTGATCATCGACAACGTGCGCGTTGAGGAACTCGTTGCGGTAGAAACCGTCGGTGGTGCGATAATTGCCCGATAGCACGAAGCCGATGGTCGGCGTTATCGGCCCCGCGACATAGCCGGAAACTTCGCCGGTCTTGTGCTCGCCATAGCTGGCCTTGATGGCGCCTTCGAGGCGGTCGCCCGGCTTCACCGTGCTGACGACAATGGCACCTGCGGCGGCGTTGCGGCCGTACAGTGCGCCTTGCGGACCCTTGAGCACCTCGATCTGGCGCAGCGAGCCCTGGTTCTGGTTCAACTGTGCCGTACTGGTCTTGAGGATGCCATCGACGACCAGCGCCACCGAGCTTTCCGCGTCGCGGGCGCCATTGATGCCGCGGATGTTGATCTGGGTGTCGCCAGCCTCGGCGGTGCCGGTGACGATGGTGACGCCGGGGGTGAGCTGCAGGAAGTCCTGGGCGCGCGTCACGCCGGTCCGCGCCAGCGTTTCCGACGTCAGCACCGTCACCGATGCCGGTACGTCGATCAATCGTTCGGTCTGCCGGCGTGCCGTGACGAGAATTTCGCCTTCGCCGGCGTCGGCGGCAGCGGTCGACGAAGCAGCCGCGGTTTGCGCCCGGGTCGGCGCCGCGATCCCGGCAGCCAGCGCCGCAACACCGACAACGCCCAGCAGATCGATCGTGCGCATATTAACCCCCGAAGATTTCCCCGCCGCAATTCCCTGCGGCCCTGATGGCTGAAACTATTGTATACAAATATGGGTGGTCAAGCCTTCCAACGCCGCTGCAATGCGTTTAGGTCCGGAGGTGAAACCTTTGTGCAACAGCTTGACGGCGCATTGTTGCGGCATGCCGGCGACTTGGAGACGGCATGGCGATTGCGACGACGGCATCATCTTGTATCGCGGCCGCTGACACGCGACAGCATCGGCCGATCGGAAAACGCTCCGGGTTGAGCGACTTGGGAGAGAGGCGACAATCATGTCAAAGGCTGCCGATCACGCCTACGCCGAGATACGCAGCCTGATCCTTTCGGGCGATGCGCCCCCCGGCGCGCCGCTGACGGAGGAGGCGCTCGCCGACATTTGCGGCGTTTCGCGCACGCCGGTTCGGGAGGCGCTGCGCCGGCTGGAATCGGAACTGTATGTCGTGCGATCGGATTCGCAGCGGCTGTTCGTCGCCGACTGGAGCCGTGACGACCTGGCCGAAATGTTTACCCTGCGCGCCATGCTGGAAGCCCATGCCGCGGCGCGCGCCGCCGTCCGCATCGATCCGGCCGGCATGGAAGCCATCGCCGCCTGCAATGCCCGCATCGCCTCGGCGGTTGCCGGGCCAACGCCCGAAGTCGGTGCCTTCCTTTCGGAAAACCGCCGCTTCCACGAAATCGTCATTGCCGCCGCAGCCTCCCCCCGGCTCGCATCGATGCTGGCAGCACTGGTCGAGCAGCCGGTGGTGCGCCGCACGGCCGCCCGCTATGGCAAGGATGAACTCAGCCGGTCGGTCCACGAGCACGGCGAACTCATCAAGGCCTTTGCGGCGCGCGATCCGGAATGGGCGCGTGCGGTAATGACCGGCCACATTCGCCGGGCATTCCACGCCTTCAGTGCCGCCGCGCCGTTGAGCGTGTGAGGCCGGCGGCGGCGGCCATCGTCAACGTGCGCTCAAATACGCCATCGCTTGCGCTTCGTTGAGCAGCTCTGCCGTCTTGGCGGCAAGGTCGAACAGATTGGCGGCGTGGACGCCGGCGTCGCGGTCGCCCACGGCATCGGTCACCACCAGCGGGACAAAGCCGTGGCACAGCGCATCGACGGCGCTGGCGCGGACACAGCCCGACGTCGAAAGGCCGGCGATGACGATCGTATCGATGCCGCGCGCGTGCAAGTCGGCCGCCAGGGCGGTGCCGAAAAACGCACTGGGATAATGTTTGGTGATCACCTCGTCGCCGGACAGTGGGCTGAGCTCGACGGTGAAATCTCCCAGTGGATTACCGGTCTCGAAACATTTCAAGGCAGCGATCTTGCGGTAGAAAATGCCGCCTTCGATACCGCCGGGTGAATATTCGACACGCGTGAAAATGACCGGGACGCCGGCAGCGCGGGCGGCGGCATGGAGGCGTGCGGCGCTGGCGCGGGCGCTTTCGACGCCGGCATACAAGGGTGAGGTGGGTTCGAAATAGGCTCTCGCAAAGTCGATGAGCAGCAGCGCCGGGTGGTTGCCGGGGGCCAAAGTCGCGCCAAAGCCTGCGCCGGCATAGTCGGCATCACGATCGTCAGCAGGCCTGGTCACGGGCGGGCTCCAAAGCTGTCGCTGGGTTTCGTCGGTGCAAAGCGAGAAAGTCGGGCGTTTCGACCGCCGCTTTCGCCGCAGAATGTCCTATATTGGTCGCCCACACGCTTTTCGGCATCATCCCCATGCCGCGACCCTATACAATGCCGAGGCTATTTTGTATACAAAATCCATGTTTGATTCCGGCACCATCGAAATCGTCGAGGTCTCCCCCCGGGATGGCTTGCAGAATGAAAAGGGTTATGTCGAGACCGCCGACAAGCTGGCGCTGATCGATCGCCTGATCGGCATAGGGGCTCGGCGCATCGAGGTTGCCAGCTTCGTCAATCCGCGCCGGGTGCCGCAGATGGCCGACGCCGAGGCCGTGGTTGCCGGCCTGCGCGATGTTGCTGGCGTGCGCTACATCGGCCTTTGCCTCAACGAACGCGGCGTCGACCGGGCGATCGCCAGCCGCGATGGGGGCGCGCGCGGGCTCGATGAAGCCGGCTGCGTCCTTGTCGCCACCGATGGCTTCGGCATCGTCAACCAGGGCCAGACGGTCGCCGACGGCATTGCCGCCAACACCGTGATGATCGCCAAGGCCCGGGCAGCGGGGCTGTTCGCGCAGGTCACCATCTCGGCCGCGTTCGGCTGCCCCTATGAAGGGCATGTCCCGCCCGAACGCATTGTGGAACTCGCCAGCCGAATGGCAGAGGCGGGCGCGCAGGAGATCGCGCTGGCCGACACCATCGGCGTCGCGGTGCCGGCGCAGGTCGGCGATCTTGTCGCCGCCGTGATGGCGAAGATCGGCGATATCCCGATTCGGCTCCACCTCCACGATACCCGCGGCCTTGCCCCGGCCAATGCCTGGGCGGGTTACGAAGCCGGCTGCCGGATTTTCGATTCGGCGCTGGGCGGCCTCGGCGGTTGCCCGTTCGCGCCCGGAGCGGCGGGCAATGTCGGCACCGAGGAGCTGGTCTACCTGTTCGCCCGGTCGGGCATCGTCAGCGGCTATGACCTCGACAAGGCGGTGGAAGCCAACCGCTGGTTCGCCGGCATCATGGGCCGTGAATTGCCCAGCCGCGTCGGCAAGGCCGGGGATTTCATCGTCAAGGGGGCCAGGGTGGCCGGGGCAAATGTCGAGGGGGATTTCGGTTGAGCTACAGACTGGGCGTCGATGTCGGCGGCACATTCACCGACCTGCTGGTCATCGACGAAGCCACCGGCCGGACCTTTCGCGACAAGGTGCCGAGCACCCCGCACGACCCGTCGGAGGCGGTCATTGCCGGGGCGCGGCAGTTGTGCGGCCGGGCTGGGATCGAACCGCACGAACTGGCGCTGTTCCTCCACGGCACGACGGTCGCCACCAACGCCGTCCTCGAACACAAGATCGCCCGGGTCGGGCTGATCACGACGGAGGGTTATCGCCACATATTGCAGATTGCGCGGTCGCTGGTGCCCGGTGGCCTCGCCGCCTGGATCGTCTGGCCCAAGCCCGAACCGATGGCGCCGCTGGAGGCGACGATCGAGGCGCCGGAGCGCATCGGCGCCGATGGTATCGTCGTGCGGCCGCTCGACGAAGCCCAGTTGCGGCTGAACCTTAAGCGCCTCGCCGACGAAAAGGTCGAGGCGATCACCGTCTGCCTGATCAACAGCTATATGAACGACGTCCATGAACGCCGCGTCGCCGAGATCTGCGCCGAGGAACTGCCCGGCATCCCCGTCAGTCTTTCGGCCGATATCCTGCCCGAAATGCAGGAATATGAGCGGGCGTTGACGACGGTCGCAAACAGCGCGGTGCGGCCGACGGTGTCGCGCTATGTCGGCAATCTCGAGCGCGAACTGGCGGGCTGGGGCACCAACGCCAAGCTCAGCCTGCTGCGCTCCGACGGCGGGCTGATGTCGGCGGAAAAGAGCCGCAATGCGCCGGTGAACCTGTTGATGTCAGGTCCCGCAGGCGGTGTTGCCGGGGCGGTGTGGATCGCGAAAAACAGCGGCCACCCCAATGTGCTGACGCTCGATATGGGCGGCACCTCGACCGATGTCGCGCTGATCGAGAATTACCAGGCGCGGTTGCGGCGCGAGACCAGCGTCGGGCACCTGACCGTCCGCGCCTCGTCGCTCGATGTGAAGACCGTCGGCGCCGGCGGCGGCTCGATCGCCAGCGTGCCGGAATTGACCAAGGCGCTGCGGGTGGGTCCGCAGTCGGCGGGCGCGGTGCCGGGGCCGGCCGCCTATGGCCGCGGCGGCGTGCTGCCGACCGTTACCGACGCCAATGTCGTCCTCGGCTATTTGCCCGAAAATTTGCTCGGCGGCACCTTCAAGCTCGACCGCGAGGCCGCCGAGCGCAGTGTGCAGACGGTCGCCGATGCGCTCGGGTTGAGCCTGATGGAAGCCGCCGCCGGCATCGTCGCCATCGTCAACGAGACGATGTACGGCGCGCTGCGGCTGGTTTCGATCAGCCAGGGTTATGATCCGCGCGATTTCGCCTTGATGGCGTTCGGCGGCGCCGGGCCGCTGCATGGCAATGCGATGGGAATGCTGATGGGGTCGTGGCCGGTCATCATCCCGCCGTCGCCGGGCGTGCTCTGTGCCTATGGCGATGCGACGACGCGGCTGCGGGTCGATGCCCAGCGCAGCTTCAACAAGCTGGTCACCCACACCGACGACGGCGAAGTTGCCGCGATCATCGCCGAGCTGGCAGCGCAGGTAACAGCCGAGCTGGAGGCCGAGGGCGTTCCCGCCGCAGACCAGGACCTGCAGTTCGAAATCGACGTGCGCTATTCCGGCCAGGCCTTCGAAGTGCCGCTGACGATTGCGCCGGAGGCCGGTATCGCCGACCTGACCGCGCGCTTCGACGCCGAGCACAAAAGGCTGTTCACCTTCAACCTGTCGGTGCCGCAGGAACTGGTCAACATCCGCGTCGTGGCGCTCGGCAAGGCGGCCAATGTCGAGGCGCAGCGCATCCCCAGCGGCGACGGCAATCCGATTGCGGCGAAGCTGCGCGATCACGAGGTGTGGATGGACGGGGCCGTGCGGGCCGGGGTGCTCTATGATCGGGCCCTGTTGCGCGCCGGTGATCGCATTCCAGGGCCGGCGGTGGTCACCGAGATGGATTCGACGACGCTGATTCATCTGGGGCACACGGCGCTGGTCGATGATTTCGGCAACTTGCTGATCGAGCCGGCATGAGCGCGGCAGTCACCTACCTCTCCCGCACGGGGGAGCAAATCCTTCCCGACTATCCGAGGACCTGACCCATGCCCGCCCGGATCATCGAAACCAACCCGTCGCCCTTTGCTGCAACGAAGATCGACCCCGTCACTCTCGACATCGTCGAGAATGCGCTGCGCAACGCCCGCATCGAGATGGATGCGACGCTTGTCCGCACCGCCATGTCGCCCGGCATCCGCGAGCAGGGTGACGCCTTTCCGCTTATCGCCGACCCCAAGGGACGGATGATCGTCGGCCAGTTCGGCAGCTTCATCGACGGCTTCCTGCGCGGCTTCGACGGCACAATCGAGGAGGGCGACATGATCCTGTTGTCCGACCCCTATAGCTGCGAAGGCGCCATCAGCCATTCGAACGACTGGCTGGTGCTGCTGCCGGTCTATCGCGGCGGGCGGCTGGTGGCCTGGACGGCGATGTTTGGCCACCAGAGCGATATCGGCGGCAAGGTGGCGGGCTCTATGCCGATCGACGCCCGCGCCATCTTCGAGGAAGGCGTTCGCATCCCGCCGGTCAAGATCTATGCCCGCGGCGAATACAACGCCGACCTTGTCCGCCTTATCATGCACCAGACGCGCAAGCCCGATTGGTGCGCCGCCGATTTGAACGCGCTGATCGCCGCCTGCCGGGTCGCCGCCCGCCGCGTCGAGGAAATGTGCGCGCGCTTTGGTGACGATGTCGTCGTCGCGGCGATGGAGGACCTGCTGGCGCGCAACCACCGCGCCATGAAGGCGTTGATCGCCACCTCGGTATCGACCGACGCGGTCAGCTTTGAAGATTATATCTGCGACGATGGCGTCGGCTTCGGCCCCTACAAGATCAAGTGCACGATGAGCCGTGTCGGCGACAAGGTCATCCTCGATTTTGCCGGCACCGACCCGCAGTCCGATGCGTCGATCAACTTTTACCTCAACGAGAACATGTTCAAGATGTTCTTCGGCATCTACATGATCATGGTCTTCGATCCGCAGATCATGTTCAACGATGGCTTCTACGACCTCATCGAGGTCAGGATCCCGCAGGGCTCGCTGCTGAAGCCCAATTACCCCGCGGCGCTGTCGGGCCGCACCCATGCATTGGGGCGCATCTTCGACATTCTCGGCGGATTGCTGGGGCAGCGCACGCCCGAATTCCTCTGCGCCGCCGGCTTCTCGTCGTCACCGCATCTGATGTATTCGGGCCGCGACACCCGACCCGGCAAGGGCGGCGAATGGTTCCAGCTCTTCCAGATCGGCTTCGGCGGTATCCCCGGCAAGCCTTTCGGTGACGGCCCCGATGGTCACTCGTTGTGGCCGGGCTTCACCAACGTCCCCAATGAATTCCTCGAACGCTATTTCCCGCTGCGGATCGAACGCTATGAAGCGCTGCCGGACACCGGCGGCGCCGGCCTCAACCGCGGCGGCAACGGCATATTGATGAGCTATCGCTTCCTCGCGGCGGGCACTGTTTCCATCCACGACGATCGCTGGTTCACCTATCCCTGGGGCGTAAACGGCGGCAACCCGGGGTCGCGGGCGAAGAAGGTGCTCGAAAGGCCCGACGGCACCCGCACCATCGTCGCCAACAAGCTCGACAGCCTCGCCGTCGAGGCGGACGACGTGCTGCACTTCATCACCTGGGGCGGCGGCGGCTGGGGCGACCCGCTGCAGCGCGACCCGGCGCTGGTGGGCAAGGAAATCCGGCAGGGGCTGGTCACATCGACCGGTGCCCGGGCCTATGGCGTCGTTGCCGATGCCGAAGGCCGCGTCGACGCCAATGCCACGATCGCCCTGCGCGCCGAAATGGCGGCGGCGCCAAAGGCCGCCAACGACCTGTTCAACTTCGGCGGCGACATCGAGGAGCTGCGCGCCAATTGCCTCGCCGAAACCGGGCTGCCGGCGCCCAAGCCGCCTGTCTGGCATGTCGTGGAGCCCCAGGCGGTGGCGGCCGAATGAGCGGCGAGCAAGTGAAGACGCCAGTTGCGAACAAAGGCCCGCTCGCCGGATTGCGGGTCGTTGAAATGGGCCAGCTCATCGCTGGGCCGTTCTGCGGCCAGTTGCTCGGCGACATGGGCGCCGAAATCATCAAGATCGAGGCACCCGGCCGTGATGGCAAGATGGGCGGCGACCCGATGCGCGTCTGGGGCCGCGGCGATTACCCGCTGTGGTGGGAAGTCGTGGCGCGCAACAAGCAATCGGTTTCGGCCGACCTGCGCATTCCCGAAGGCCAGGCCCTGGCACGCCGGCTGATCGCCACCGCCGACATCCTCATCGAGAATTTCCGCCCCGGCACGCTCGAAAAATGGGGCATGGGGCCCGAGGCGCTGCACGCCGAAAACCCCGGGCTGATCATCGTCCGCGTGTCGGGCTATGGCCAGACCGGGCCCTATTCGAACCGCGCCGGCTTTGGCGGCATTGGCGAGGCGATGGGCGGCTGGCGCGCCATCGTCGGCGACCCGGACCGGCCGCCGTCGCGCATGGGCGTCTCGATCGGCGACAGCCTCGCCGCCACCTATGGCTGCATGGGGGCGCTCGCGGCGTTGCGCCATCGCGACCAGACCGGCGAAGGGCAGGTCGTCGACTCGTCGCTTTACGAAGCCTGTTTGCAGGTGATGGAGAGCCTCGTTCCCGAATATGCGGCGTCGGGCTATGTCCGCGAACGCTCGGGCTCGTCGCTTCCCGGGATCGCGCCGTCGAACGTCTACCCGACCAGCGACGGCGAATATCTGATTGGTGCCAACCAGGACACCGTCTTCGGCCGACTTTGCCAGGCGATGGGCCGGCCTGAACTGGCGCAGGACCCGCGCTACGTCGACCATATTTCGCGCGGCCGCCACCAGGTCGAACTCGACGACCTCATCGCCGCCTGGACGCAGACGCTGACCATCGCCGAATTGGAAGCGCTGATGATCGAGCATGGCGTCCCTGCGGGCAAACTCTACCGCCCGCAGGACATGCTTGACGACCCGCACTTCATCGCCCGTGAGGCCATCATCGACGTGCCGCACCCGCGCTGGGGGACGGTCAAGATGCAGAACGTCTTTCCCAAATTGTCGAAAACCCCGGGCAGCGTCCGCAGCCGCGCGCCGGAAACGGTGGGGGCCGACAATGCCGACGTTTATGGCCGGCTGCTGGGGATGAATGACGCGGAGATTGACGATCTCAAGCTTCGCGGGGTCATCTGAAAAGCGCAACCAGCGCACGTCCTTCCAAAGCTTCTTGTTGAACAAAATTAACGATCCGGAAATCGAATTGTCGGCGGAATTTACAGTTTCGCCGGGTGCTGCCGGTTAACTTGTTGTTTTCCTATGTGTACTTGCTTGGCATAGTTATTGCTAATGGGTGGTTAGCCAGTGTGACGTTACACTGTGCGGGGCAGGCGGACCGTGCGGCGTTGACCGGGCTACTCCGCCGTAATGGGAGCAAGACCGTGAAAATCAAGACTGCATTGGTTGCCGGCGTCGCCGCAATCTGCTTCGCGGCTTCGGCGGCGGGCGCTGTTACCTATACGTATGTCGGTTCATGGGCACCGTCGGACGGCCCGGGCTGGACCACCAACCCGCTGGCCTATTCGGGCGTCGGCGCCGCTGCGATGCTGTTCGGGGGTTCGGCGTCGGACTATGCCATCTCGACGATCGACAATAACGCCGCCAACATCAACTTCATGGCGAACTATGAAGTCATCGGTATCGGTTCGGCCGTTTTCGGCGATCATTATTTCCGCGGCATCGAAGGCACGACCCATTACCAGGACGTGTATATCGGTGACCCGGCGCTCGATACCGTATCGAGCTATGTCAGTGATTTCGGCAACCAGAACGTCAATTACGCCTTCACCATCAGCGGTGTCGGTGCTGTTCCGGAAGCCGCAACCTGGACGATGCTCATTGCCGGCTTCGGTTTGACCGGAGCCGTCATGCGTCGCCGCCGTGCTGCCCTCGCAGCCTGACTCCAGCCGTTCTGACATTGGAATGCCGTCGGTCGCGAGACCGGCGGCATTTCGCTTATTGGATTCCTGAAGCGCCTTGTGTTGCCCTAATGTCACACCATATGGTGAGGGACAGGAGAGCAGCCAGCCATGAACCTCGAAAAATTCAGCGACCGCGCCAAGGGCTTCCTGCAGTCCGCGCAAACCGTCGCCATCCGCAACAATCACCAGCGCGTCGCCCCCGAACACGTCCTCAAGGCGCTGCTCGAAGACGATGAAGGCATGGCCGCCGGCTTGATCCGCGCCGCCGGCGGCACGGTCGAAACCGCCGTGCAAGCGACCGACCTGGCACTGTCGAAGATCGCGCAAGTGTCGGGCGGCGGTGCCCAGCAATTGAGCTGGGACAATGATACCGTCCGCATCCTCGACAGCGCCGAGGCGATTGCCGCGAAATCGAAGGACGCCTTTGTCACCGTCGAACGCCTGCTCGTTGCACTTACGCTGGCAACGACCACTGCTGCCGGCAAGGCGCTGGCCAGTGCCGGCGTCTCTGCGCAGGCGCTCAATACCGCCATCGAAGGCGTTCGCAAGGGCCGGACGGCTGACAGCGCCGGGGCGGAATCGCAGTTCGACGCGCTCAACAAATACGCCCGCGACCTGACCCAGGCGGCGCGCGACGGCAAGCTCGACCCGGTCATCGGCCGCGACGAGGAAATTCGCCGCACGATCCAGGTGCTGGCGCGCCGCACCAAGAACAACCCCGTCCTCATCGGCGAGCCCGGCGTCGGCAAGACTGCCGTTGTCGAGGGCCTGGCGCTGCGCATCGCCAATGGCGACGTGCCCGATGGCCTGAAGGACAAAAGGCTGATGTCGCTCGACATGGGGGCGCTGATCGCCGGTGCCAAATATCGTGGTGAATTCGAGGAGCGGCTGAAGGGCGTCCTCGACGAAGTGCGCGCCGAAGGATCGGATGTTGTGCTGTTCATCGACGAGATGCACACGCTGGTCGGCGCCGGCGCCTCGGAGGGCTCGATGGATGCATCGAACCTGCTGAAGCCGGCGTTGGCGCGCGGTGAACTCCACTGCATCGGCGCGACGACCCTCAACGAATATCGCAAATATGTCGAAAAGGATGCAGCGCTCGAACGGCGTTTCCAGCCGGTCACCGTCGGCGAACCGACCGTCGAGGACACCGTTTCGATCTTGCGCGGGCTGAAGGAAAAATACGAACTCCACCACGGCGTCCGCATCACCGATGGCGCCATTGTTGCCGCGGCGACGCTGTCGAACCGCTATATCTCGGACAGGTTCCTGCCCGACAAGGCCATCGACCTGATGGATGAGGCCGCCTCGCGGTTGCGCATGGAGGTCGAATCGAAGCCCGAGGAGATCGAGAACCTCGATCGCCGCATCATCCAGCTGAAGATCGAGGCCGGCGCGCTCGAGCGCGAATCCGATGCGGCGTCGAAGGACCGCCTCGCGGCGCTGCGCCTCGAACTGGCGGGGCTGGAGGAGCAATCGGGGGCGCTGACGTTGCGCTGGCAGGGTGAAAAGGACAAATTGGCGGCGGGCACGAAGCTCAAGGAGCAGCTCGATGCCGTCCGCCTCGAAGTCGAGCAGGCGCAGCGGGCCGGCGATTATGCCCGCGCCGGGGAGCTGACATATGGCCGCATCCCCGAGCTCGAGCGCGCGCTGGCGGAGGCCGAGGGTGCCAGTGCCCAGGCGATGGTGCGCGAGGAAGTCACCGCCGACGATATTGCTGCGGTGGTGTCGCGCTGGACGGGAATTCCCGTCGACCGGATGCTTGAGGGAGAACGCGACAAGCTGTTGAAGATGGAGCCGATCCTGTCGGCACAGGTCATCGGCCAGGCGGCGGCGGTGCACGCCGTGTCGTCGGCGGTGCGCCGGGCGCGCGCCGGGCTGCAGGACCCGAACAGACCGCTGGGTTCGTTCTTGTTTCTGGGGCCGACAGGCGTCGGCAAGACCGAATTGACCAAGGCGCTGGCGAACTTCCTGTTCGACGATCCGCGCGCGATGGTGCGCATCGACATGTCGGAATATATGGAAAAGCACGCCGTGGCGCGGCTGATCGGGGCGCCGCCGGGCTATGTCGGTTATGAGGAGGGCGGCGTCCTGACCGAGGCGGTGCGGCGTCGGCCGTACCAGGTCATCCTGTTCGACGAGGTCGAAAAGGCGCATGGCGATGTCTTCAACATCCTGTTGCAGGTGCTTGACGATGGTCGGTTGACCGATGGCCAGGGGCGCACGGTCGATTTCACCAACACGCTGATCATCCTGACGTCGAACCTTGGCAGCCAGTATATCGCGGCATTGCGCGACGACCAGCCGGTGGCCGATGCCGAGGCGCAGGTGATGGAGGTCGTGCGCGGGCATTTCCGACCCGAGTTTCTCAACCGGCTCGATGAAATCGTGCTGTTCCAGCGGCTTGGAGAGGCCGCAATGGCGCCGATCGTCGATCTGCAGGTAGCACGGGTGCAAGCGCTGTTGAAGGACAGGAAGATCAGCCTCGACTTGACCGATGCAGCGCGGCGCTGGCTGGCGCGGGTCGGCTATGACCCGGTCTATGGCGCGCGGCCGCTGAAGCGGACGGTGCAGAAGCACCTGCAGGACCCGCTGGCAGAGATGATCCTGGCGGGCAATGCGCCGGATGGGGCGACGATCCATGTCGACGAGGGGGATGGAAAGTTGGCGTTGAGCGCGGGCTGAGCCGGCACTTTCTTGCAGCCGGGCGGCATCCCGCGCAAAACACCTTCATGCTCGAACCCATCGCCCTGATCGCCCGCGACCCGCTGTGGCTGGCGCATCGTTATGACCCGAAGCATGATGCCGTGCATTTTCGCCGGACGTTGCGCCGTGACCATGACGCCGCGACCTTCATCACCGATGAACACCTTGGCGGCGAGGGCGAGCGCATGGTGTTGCGCCGTGCCGAGGTGATGCCGGTGGTGCCCCCGGGCAAGCTGCATTTCATCCTGCATTCGGCCTTCTGCGCTTCGACCCTGCTGGCGCGGGCGATGGATGTGCCCGGCGCCAGCATGGGGTTGAAGGAGCCGATGGTGCTCAACGACATCATCGGCTGGCGGCATCGGGGCGGCGAAGCGCGCAGCGTTGCGGGGGCGCTTGGCGATGCGTTGGCACTGCTGGCGCGGCCGTTCGGACCGGGCGAAGCGGTGGTCGTCAAGCCGTCGAATGTCGTCAACGCGCTGGCGCCGGCGATGCTGGCGATGCGGCCCGAGGCGCGGGCGGTGCTGCTGTATGCGCCATTGCCGGTGTTCCTCGGATCGGTGGCGCGCAAGGGAATGTGGGGGCGGTTGTGGGTGCGCGACCTGCTTGGCAAGCAGTTGCGCGATGGCCTCATCGACCTGGGTTTTGGCCCGGAGGACTATCTGGGGCTCACCGATCTGCAGGTTGCGGCCGTGGGCTGGCTGGCGCAGCAGGCGCTGTTTGCCCGGCTGATCGAACGCCATGGCGCGCGGGTGCGCAGCCTCGACAGCGAGGTGCTGACGGCACGCCCGCATGAAACTCTGGCGGCGGTGGCTGGGCTTTTCGGGCTGGCGCTCGATGCCGATGCGGTGGTGGCCGGGGTGTTCGGGCGCGATGCCAAGCTGGGGACGGCGTTCGCACCGGGGCAGCGGGCGGCGCAGGTGGTGGCAGACGCGGGCCTCCACGCCGATGAACTGGAAAAGGTCGCGGCCTGGGCCGAGGCGGTGGCGCGCAATGCCGGGGTGAATATGGTGCCGGGGGCCGGCTTGCTCGGTTAGGACAACCCTTTCCCGCTTAGGCGGGGATAGCGAGGCACAAAAAAAGGGCGGACCCGAAGGTCCGCCCTTTCTTTTTGGCCGTGGCCGCGTCGCTTACTGGAAGCGGAAGCGGATGCTTGCCGAGTAACGGCGGCCCAGCGCGTCGTAGGTCGACGGATAGGTGTTGCCGCTGTTGAACGAGGTCGAGCCGATGGTGGCGCCGACGAGCGGCGGTGCACGGTCGAACATGTTCTGCACCGAAACCGTCAGGGTCAGGTTCTCCATGATGAAGAAACGGCCCGTCAGGTCGAAGTAGTGATAGGCCTTGATGTGACGGAACGCTGGTTCGGTCACGCAGCCATCAGGATCGGTGCCCGTTGGATCGGTGCAGCCACCGGCGATTGCGGCAGCAAGGTCATCGGCCTGCTGCTGCTTCTCGAAGTTGACTGGGTGGATATAGCGCCACAGCAGCGAAACGTCGAAGTTGCTGAACGCCAGGGTCGAACGCTGGCTGAACTCGAACTTCGGCTGGATCGAGCCGCAGTTGACCGAGTAGAAGCCGGTGCACTCGCGATCGAGCGACGTCGGGGTCGCCTGGAACTTCGAATGGTTCGTCCAGTTGCCGGTGAAGTTCAGGTTGAGCTTCGCGAAGCCGACGTCATGGGCGTAGTTGGCCGAAACGTCGATACCGTCAGTCTTGAGCGTGCCGAGGTTCGACAGGCCGAGGAACAGACCGGGAGTCGTCGTCGCGTCGCCGTCAAGTCCACCACTTGCCGGGTTGCGGCGAATGATCAGGCAGGCCGGGTTGGTGGCGGCGCTGGCTGGCGGGTTGGTCGGCGACGAACCAAAGCACGAAGCGATGGCATCGGCAGGCGTCGGCGTCGTGATCGCGTCCGTGACCTTGATGTTGTAATAATCGACGGTCAGCGAGAACGACGGGATCTGCGACGGGGTCAGGACAGCACCGATGGTGTAGCTGTTCGACTTTTCCGGCTTGAGGTTGATGTTGCCGCCGCCGGTCGAGTTGGCCTGGCCAGCCGTCGGGTTGCTGATGGTACCGATGGTGAAGGCAGGTGCACCCTGTGCAAGGCAGACTGCCTTCAAGGTGGGGTTGTTGAGCGGTGCCGCACCCGAGCAAGGATCGGTGCCCAGGTTGGTCAGCGTCGTGTTCACCGGCGAGAACAGCTCGGCGATGTTCGGTGCGCGGACGGCATGGGCATAGTTACCGCGGATCTTCAGGCCATCGACCGGAACCCAGCTACCACCGACCTTGTAGGTGTAGGTGTCGTAGGAAGGCTTGGTTGGGGCCTGGACCTTGTAGTGCGAATAACGGCCACCGGCTTCGAGGGTCAGGCTCTGGAAGCCAGGCTTGTCGCTGACCAGCGGAGCGATCAACTCGCCATAGCCTTCATAGACGCTGTAGCCGCCATCGATGTTGGGGGCTGCACCACCGGAACCGCCCAGATCGCCCGACTGGGCGAGAAGGTCGGACTGCTGCGAAGCGTGATAGGTGCGATATTCGGCACCGAGCGCGAAGCCGACCGGTTCGGCCGCCGACGGAACGGTGAAGCCAAGGTCACCCGACAGGGTGGCATGGACCTGGCCGAGCGAAGTGCGGGTCGTCGAGGTGCTGTCGACCGCGAGGAACTTGGCACCGGCTGCCGAAATGCTGCCGGGAGGGCCAAAGAAGTTGACGGGGACGCAGCCGCCCGTCGGATCCTGGCAGGTGACGCCGTCGTTGGTCAGCAGCGACTGACGAACGCGGTTGTTCGAGGTGTAGTTCTTCAGCGTCTGGATGTTCTGGCTTTCACCATAGCTGCCCGACAGATCCCAGTTGATGTGCTCGTTGAGCTTGCCGCGCAGGCCGGCCTGATAGTCGAAGATCTGGGTCTGGAAGTCGCTGATCCGCGGACCAACTTCGGTCGCGCGACGGAAAACCGTCGTGGTGAACTTGCGATAGTTCGGATCGTTCGGGCCGGTTGCGGCGGCTGCGGCGGCGCACTGCGCCGTCGTCAGCGACTGGATGCCGGCAGTGTTCGGGTCAAAGTCGCTGTTGGCGCAGAAGGTGGCGCGTGCTGCGGCCGGCAGGAACGGGTTGTTGACGTTGATCGACGCGGGAGCGCCGAAGGAACCCGACGGTGCGATGATGGTCTGCACGACGTTCTTGGAGAACAGGGCGCGCGAATAGACTTCGATGTTGTCGTTGATCTCGTAACGCGCGGCACCATAGATGTTGTAGCGGGTGAACGGCGTCAGGAAGATGTTGTACGGGTTGAAGTTGAAGCGCGAGAAGGTCGGGACGAGGGCGCCGGCAGCGTTGATCTGCCGCGTGCCGAGACCGGGGACCGAGAAGCGCGACGGGGTCGCAGTACCCGAACCGCCGCCGACAGTGCCGGAATAGGAATCGGTGTTGAGGTTGGAGATGTCGCGGGCGCCCTGATAGACTGCATCGGTCTTCTGGTACCCGATCGACAGGACCGCATTGCCCTTGCCGTCATCGAAGTTGGCACCGATGGTGAGATCGGACTTGAAGGCGTTGCCGTCACCCTTTTCGTTGAGGGCTTCACCGACAGTTGCTTCGACGCCGGCAAAATCCTTCTTGGTGACGAAGTTGACGACGCCGGCGATGGCATCGGCACCATAGGTGGTCGACGAACCACCGGTCAGCACGTCAACGCGGTTGACGAGCGCGAGCGGCACGTTGTTGAGATCGAAGCGGCCGTTCAGTTCGGCTGGCGTGATGCGCTGGCCATCGAGAAGGACGACGTTGCGGTTGGAACCGAGGCCGCGAAGGTTGACGAACGAGGCGCCGCCGTTGCCGTTGTTGACGGCCGAACCGATGCTGGGGACGATACCCGGAATTTCGCGCAGAATCGCCTCGGCGTTGTTCTGCTGCAAAAGTTCGATGGTGTCGGCGGTCGTCACGTTGACCGGGCTCGAACGCTGGAGGTTCGGGTTGCGGATCAACGAACCGGTGACGATGATGGTGCCTTCATCGGCGGCGGCATCGGCAGCGGCGACCTTGGCAGGTGCGGCGGCGGGAGCGGCAGCCTGGGCATAACCGGCGACCGGCGAAACCATCAGGGCCAGCACGAACGTGGCAGCGCCGCCCTTCAGGGCAGCTTGCGTGAGCGATTTCTTCGCAGCGATCACAGGGTTTTCCTTCTTAAAAACGTTTGCGCGATTTCCACGTCGATTGGTCTCAGGAGTGTCCTGCCCGTTCGATCGTGAATACTCTGCCCCTCAGCAGCGCATCGCTTCAGCCATGTGGCTTGGGGTCGTTGTCGTGAAACACCCCCGTCATGTAAAGCTGATGGTGTCGGCAAGCGTGATTCTTGGAGACTGTGTTGCGCCACGGCAACAGGACCGAAGGCGTAATGTTCTCGCGGTGTTGCGCGTCGGCGCGATGCCTAACCGGCGCCGAAGCCCTTCAGGCCCAGAGCACCGGACGTGCTGCTGGCGTCGATGGTGGCGCAATAACGGCGGAGCAGTTCGCGTTCGATCTCGGTGAGGTGCGGGTTCCAGCAATCGATGATCAGCACGGCGCGAAGCGCGTTGGTCGGGTTCCAGGCCTCGTGCTCGATGGTGTCGTCAAAGGCAAAGGCCTCGCCCTCGCGCCAGGGCCGGGTCTCGTTGCCGACGCGAAAGGCGCAGCCCTCCGGAACGATCAGCGGCAGGTGGACGATGGTGCGAATGTTGGTGGCGCCGGTGTGTGGCGGAATATGGCTTGCCGGGCGCAGCAACGAAAAGAACGCGACGGGGCCGCGGCCAGGACAATCGAACAGCGGCAGACTGTCGAGCACGGCGGCGGTTTGTGGGCAGCGGGCGCGTACGGCGTCCTGCGGCACGCCATGCTGGGTGAGGAACTGCGCGCTCCATTTGTCGGAATGGTTGAGCTCCGCCCATTGGTTGACGGGTGCGCCGGCAGGGTAGGCGACATAGGGCGCAAAGCCTTCCCCGCCGCTGTCGAGCAGGGCCTGCAGCTCGGCCCGGATGATCGGCGTTGCGGCCTCCAGTTCCGCCAGCCACGGGAAGTGCGCGCGCGGCAGGAACTGTTCGGGCGGCAGATAGGGGTAATGCAGCACCAGCGGCTGCGGGTTGTAGACCTGCCGCTTGCCGAGCCCGACTTCGACGCAATGCTGGAAGCGCAGCGTGTCTTCGGGGCGCTGGGCATCGAGCAAGGGGCCAAGATCCGCCTCGAGTCGCGCTGCCATCGCCGCGCCGACCGCCGCCACCTGCGCACGGGCATGGGCAAGGCCGGCGGCAAACCCGGGACCGTGCGCCGCATCCGGCGGCGTGGCGGCAAGCAGGCGCTGGTAGTGCTCGATTGCGGCCGTGGCGTCCCCGGCCGCTTCGTGCAGCCGGGCCTTGGCCAACAGGGCATGGCCGAAATACGGGTCGATATCGAGCGCGGCATCAAGGGCACCGCGCTCGGCATCGGTGGCGCCCGAGGCATGGTGTGCGGTGGCGAGGTTGTACCACAACAGCGGCGAGGCGGGGTCCGCGGCGGCGGCGCGCGCCAGCAGGGCGACCGCGGCGGCGCTGTTGCCGGCCCGCAGCGCCTGCAGGCCCTGGGCGTTGAGCGCGGCAGGATCGGTCATGACGGGTCGATCATCGCGCGCCGAGCAGCGTTGCCGGGTCAACGCGCACATCGGTCCAGGTGACGGCCCAGTGGAGGTGGGGTCCGGTGGCACGGCCGGTGCCGCCGACGGCGCCGATGCGCTGGCCCTGGTGGACGCTGTCGCCCTCCTTCACGTCGAGCCGCGACAGATGCAGGAAGGCCGAGACGACTCCGAAGCCGTGGTCGATCATGACAAGGTTGCCCTCGAGCAGAAACGGCCCGGAGGCGAGGCGGACGATGCCGGCGGCCGGCGCGATGACCGGTGCTCCGGCGGGTGCCGCATAGTCTATCCCGGCGTGCGGCGCCGACGGTATGCCGGCGAGGATGCGTTGCGAGCCATAGACACCGGTGATCGGGCCGTTGGCGGGGGCGATGAAGACGCCTTGCCAGGCATTCAGATCGCTGATGTCGGCGCGGGCCGCCTTGATGCGGGCAAGCTCGGCGGGGCGCTTGGCATCGAACTCGGCATCGGGAACCGGTTTCGGCGGCAGGGTCGGCAACGACTGGATGCGCCACAGGCGGGGCGCGATGCGCACGGCCTCGGTGGTGATGTCGTTGCCGTTGCGCCACGAAAGCGTCGCCGTCGCGGGTGCATCGCGGCCGAAACCGATGACATAGCGGCCATCGGCGGTGGTACGGACGGCCTTGCCATCGAGGCTGAGCCCGGTGGCGCCGGCGGGAAGCTGGCCCCGCACCAGCGCACCCTGTTCGGTGGCAAGGACAGCCGGAGCGGCAACGATGACGGGGGCGGCGGTCCCCGGAACGACAGTCGCTGGCGCCGCGGCGATGCTGGCAAGGGCGGCCGGCAGCAGCAATGCGATCCTCACAATTTGCCCTTCTCGCGCATCTCCTGATAGCGGTTGGTCGCCACCGCCGCGTCGAAATAGGCTTCCTGGAGTTCATGGCTCCAATACCGCAGCGCCGGCAGCGGAATGCGCTGGCCTGTGACGGCGCACAGCACGAAATCGCCATGGGCGATGACATGGTATGAGCCGGATAGGTAGCGCAGTCGCGCCGGCCGGCCGAGCGTATCGAGCATCAAAAAAGCCTTCCCTGTTTGGGCGTGCCGGTGGTTACCGGGGTTTCGCCATCGGCGAAGCGGATCGTCAACAGCGGTTCGATGTTGGCGGCGGCGGCACTGGCAACCAGTTTGCCGCCGGGCGCCAATACCAGCGCATAGCCGCGTGCCAGCACCTGGTCCGGGCCCAATGACCCCAACAAGCGTCCGGCCTGGTCAAGCCGCGCCCGCGCCCGGGCGCCGGCATTGGCAACCAGATAGGGGCGCAGCCGGGCGGCGCCGGTGGCGAGGCGGGCACGTTCTCGCGTTACGGCGGCGACCGCGGCGCGATCGAGGGCGGTGTCGGCAGCGGCGAAGGCGGTACGGGCCTTGTCGCGGCGGGCGACGATCAGCGGTGGGCGCAACGCGGCGCTGGCGCGCTCGGCCCGGCCGCGCCAGAATATCGCCGTGGCGCGAAGCGCGCGGGGCAGCCGATCGGCAAGGTCGTCGGCGCGCTGGCTGGGCAGTGCCAGCAGGCTGCGCGGACTGGGCAACCGGCGCCCGCCCGATTCGGCGCGTTCGCGGCCTTGTGCCAATGCCCGGGAGACGGCGGCATCGAGCCGGGCCCCCTGCATGGCGACGGCGGCGCGAAGGTCTGCGCGCACCGGAACGGCGCGCTCGGCCGCGGCAGTGGGCGTGGGGGCGCGCCAGTCCGAAGCAAAGTCGATAAGGGTCGTGTCGGTTTCATGCCCGACGGCGCTGATCAGCGGGATAACGCTCTCCGCTGCGGCGCGCACCACCGATTCTTCGTTGAAAGCGGCCAGGTCCTCGATCGAGCCGCCGCCGCGCGCGACGATGATGAGGTCCGGCCGGGGCACCTTGCCCCCCGGCGCAATGGCATTGAAACCGCGGATCGCCGCCGTCACCTGTGCGGCGGCGGCTTCGCCCTGCACCGCGACCGGCCACACCAGCACATGGCGGGGAAACCGGTCGGCCAGCCGGTGCAGTATATCGCGTATAACCGCGCCGGTGGGCGAGGTGACGATGCCGATGACCTGGGGGATATGCGGCAACGGGCGTTTGCGCGCGGCGTCGAACAGCCCCTCGGCCGCCAGCTTGAGCCGGCGCGCCTCGATCTGCGCCAGTAGCGCGCCGATGCCCGCCGGCTCCATGCGTTCGACGACAATCTGGTATTTCGACCGGCCGGGATAGGTCGTCAGCTTACCGATGGCGATCACTTCCATGCCGTCCTCGGGCCGGAACACCAGCGTCGCGGCGCTGCCCTTGAACATGACGAGGTCGATGACGGCGCGCTCGTCCTTGATGGCGCCATACCAGTGCCCGGACGTGTGGCGGCGAAACCCGGATAGCTCGCCGCGGACCCGTACCTGGCCGAACGCCGTCTCGACCGTGCGCTTCAACGCGCCGGCGATTTCCGATACCGAATATTCGGGGGTGTTGGTCGGGGTCTCAGTCACAATGCCGTCATAGGGCCAAATGGGGGGCGGGGTGAAGGGTCGTTCCCCGCCTGTCTTCAAGCGCCGCAGGGGTGGCTGGATCGGAAGTGACGGCAGGGGGCATCAAGTGGCGTGCTCAGTGGCGTGCTCAGTGGCGCGTTGAGTGTTGCTGCGCTCGCCAGCGCTGTTACAAGCGCTGGCATGATCGAAACGTCCCCGCGCCAAATCGACATTCTCGTTCTGGGCGGCGGCGGGCGCGAGCACGCTCTGTGCTGGAAACTGCGCCAGTCACCGCTGGTCGGCAGGCTGTTGTGCGCCCCCGGCAACGCCGGCATCGCCGCGGTGGCGGAGTGCGTGTCGCTGGCGATCGCCGACCCGGCAGCGGTCGTCGCCTTTGCGCGCAATCACGATATCGGCCTGGTGGTGATCGGGCCCGAAGGCCCGCTGGTCGCCGGGGTTGCCGATGCCTTGCGGGCGGCCGGCATGGCGGTGTTCGGGCCATCGGCGGCGGCGGCGCAGCTGGAAGGGTCGAAGGGTTTTACCAAGGACCTGTGCGCGCGGGTGGGTATCCCGACGGCGGCCTTCCGGCGCTTTGCCAGCGGAGACGAGGCACGCGCCTATGTGGCGGCGCATCCGCTGCCGGTGGTGGTCAAGGCCGATGGCCTTGCCGCCGGCAAGGGCGTCACCGTGGCAGCGACCCATGCCGAAGCGCTTGCGGCGCTCGACGACCTGCCGGGACCCGTAGTGATCGAACAATGCATGACCGGCCCCGAAGCCAGCTTGTTCGTGCTGACAGACGGCCGCACCATCGCGCCCTGGACATCGGCGCAGGACTACAAGCGCGTCCATGATGGCGATGCCGGCCCCAATACCGGCGGCATGGGCGCGATTTCCCCGGCGCCGGTGCTGACCGACGCGCTGCGCGACCAGGCGATTGCCGAGATCATCAAGCCGACCCTGGCGGCGATGGCAGAGGCCGGGACGCCGTTCGCCGGCGTGCTCTATGCGGGGCTTATGCTGACGCCCGACGGCCCCCGGCTGATCGAATATAATGTGCGCTTCGGCGATCCCGAGACCCAGGCGCTGATGCTGCGGCTTGAAAGCGATCTTGCCGAAATCCTGCTTGCCTGCGCGGAACAGCGCCTCCACGAGGTCGCGGCAAGCTGGTCGCCGCAAGTTGCCGTCACCGTCGTCATGGCGGCCAATGGCTACCCCGGCGTTCCCGAGACCGGCTCCGTCATCGCCGGAACCGCCGCCGCCGAAGCGACCGGCGCGCGGGTCTTCCATGCCGGCACCAAGCGCAATGCCGCGGGGGACCTTGTCGCCAACGCCGGGCGCGTCCTCGCGGTAACGGCGAGCGGAAGCGATAGTGGCGCCGCCCGCGCGGCGGCCTATGCTGGGGTGGACAGGATCGATTGGCCCGGCGGCTTCTGCCGTCGCGACATCGGGCAATGACAGTTGGGGAAGCAGCCGTGCAGATGAGCGAACGCCAGCAACAATTTTCCGGCACCGGCGAAATTCGGACCGGGCAGGAAATCGACGCCGCGAAGCTTGCGGCGTGGATGACGGACAATGTCGAAGGCTTTGCCGGTCCGTTGACCATCAGCCAGTTCAAGGGCGGCCAGTCGAACCCGACCTACAAGCTGGTGACACCGCACCAGAACTACGTGCTGCGAAGGAAGCCGCCCGGCCTGCTGTTGCCGTCCGCGCACGCCGTGGATCGTGAATATCGCGTCATCACCGCGCTTCACGCCCAGGGCTTTCCGGCGCCGCGCACCTTCGGGCTGTGCACCGATGACAGCGTCATCGGGACCATGTTCTACATCATGGATTGCGTCGATGGCCGGGTGATCTGGGATGCCACCTTCCCCGATGTGCCCCGTGACGAGCGTGCCGCCTATTTCGACGCGATGAACAAGACCATCGCCGATCTCCACATGATCGACGTCGAAAAAGCCGGCCTTTCGGACTTCGGCAAGCCCGGCAATTATTTCGCCCGCCAGATCGCGCGCTGGTCGCGGCAATATCTGGAGGACAAGGACGCCGGGCAGGTGGAGGCGATGGACCGCCTCGTCGAATGGCTGCCCGCCAACATCCCCGCCGGCGACGAAACCAGCGTCGTCCATGGCGACTACCGCTGCGACAACATGATTTTCCACCCGACCCAGCCGCGCGTGCTGGCCGTGCTCGATTGGGAGCTATCGACGCTGGGGCACCCGCTGGCGGATTTCAGCTATCATCTGATGATGTACCGCATGCCGCCGGCGACGACGACGGGGCTGATCGGCAACGACCTCAAGGCGCTGGGGATTCCGTCCGAGGACGAATATGTCGCGGCCTATTGCGCACGGACCGGGCGCGCCGAAGGGATCCCCAACCTCGATTTCTACGTGGCCTACAACATGTTCCGGCTGGCCGGCATCATCCATGGCATCCGCGGCCGGGTGGTGCGTGGCACCGCCGCGAGCGCCCATGCAGTCAAGACCGCGGAGGGCGTCGAACTGCTGGCAGGGCTGGCGTGGGAACAGGCGCAGAAGGTGAGATGACACTGCGCGCCCTCTCCCGTAGGCGGGACGGGGGCGCATTCCATCGCGATGAAATTGCGGTCAGACCGTCCGCAACGGGCTGGCCAGCACCTTGTCGACCTTGCGCCCGTCCATGTCGGCAATCTCGAACTTCCAGCGCTTCAGGCTGAACGCCTCGCCGGTTTCGGGCAGGTGGCGGAAGTGTTCGAGGACGAAGCCGGCCACCGTCTCGTAATCACGGTCGTCTGGCAGGTCGAAACCCAGCCGCTCGGCCATTTCATCCGCCGGCAGCGCGCCCGAGAACAGCCAGCTGCCATCGTCGCGCTCGACAGCGGGCGGGTCACTGGCGTCATCGACATCGGACCGGAATTCCCCCGCGATGGCGGCGAGCAGGTCGGCGGGGGTGACGATGCCTTCGAAATGGCCGTATTCGTCATGGACCAGCGCAATCGGAATGTCGGCGTCACGCAGGACCGCCAGCGCGTCGACCGCATCGATGACATCGGGCAACACCGGTGCCGGCCGCGCCAGGGCGCCGAGGTCGAGCGGCCGGCCTTCGATCAACGCCTGCACCACGTCGCGGGCCTGCAGGACGCCGATGATGTCGTCGACCGTGCCGCGCGCCACCGGCAGCCGCGTGTGCGGGCTCGCCGCCAGTTGGGCACGGATCTGCGCGTCGCTCATGTCGGCGTCGATCCATTCGATCTCGCCGCGCGGCGTCATGATGCCGCGCACGCGCCGGTCGGCAAGGCGCATGATGCCCGATATCATCTGGCGCTCGCTTTCCTCGATGATACCGGCAGTTTCGGCCTCGGCGACGACGGAGCGCAACTCCTCCTCGGTGACGACATGGTTGGCGTCGCGGCGCTGGCCCAGCATCCGGAACACCAGCGCCGATGACTTGTCGAGGAACCAGGCAAAGGGCGCCGCCACCTTGGTCAGCAATTCCATCGCCGGGCCGACAGCAGTGGCGATGGCCTCCGGCGACCGCAGCGCAAACTGCTTGGGCACCAGCTCGCCGATGATCAGCGACACATAGGTGATGATGACGATAACCAGGCCCAGCCCGACGTCATGCGCGGTGGGCGGCGCCAGCCCGAACCACAGGGCAAGCCGCTGTGCCACCGGGTCGGCAAGCTGTTCGCCCGAAAAGGCGCCGTTGATGATGGCGACGAGCGTGATGCCGATTTGCGCCGACGACAGGAACTTTGCCGGGTCCGCCGCCAGCCGCAGCGCCGCCGCCGCGCCGCGGCTGCCGCTCGACGCCAGCCCACGCAGGCGCGGGCGACGCGACGACACGATCGCCAGTTCCGACATGGCGAGGACGCCGTTGAGCAGGATCAGCGCCACGATGATGGCGGCGTCGAACCAGGGAAAAGGCTGCATCGGTTCCGGGAGATGGCGCGGGGCTTGGCTGCCCGCTCGTGCGACATGATAGGGGCAAACACCGCTGGCGCGAAGGGGGCATTGGCACGGCGTTCATCTTTGGGTCATGGCCGGCCCGTAAAAGACCGGTGCCGCGGCAGGAATTTGCGGGGCATTGTTGCCATCGAAAGTGATGGCGGCGCGTTCGGCTGTCGACGGAATAGCAAAGGGAGGCCAATTTCATGGCATACAAGACCAGGATTACCATGTTGGCGCTGGCGTCGAGCCTCGCCATCGCCGGCTGCGTCACCGACCCCGAGACGGGTCACCAGCAGTTGTCGCGGGCAGGCGGCGGCGCCTTGCTCGGTGCCGGCGGCGGTGCGCTGCTCGGCGCCATCCTTGGCGGCCGCAACAATCGCACGGAAACCATCATCGGTGCCGGCATCGGTGCCATCGCCGGCGGTGCGGTGGGTGGCTATATGGACAAGCAGGAGCGCGAGTTGCGCGCCCGCACCGCCAACACCGGGATCGAAGTCGAACGCCGGGGCGACGAGATCAACCTGCGGATGCCCGCCGGCGTCACCTTCGACTTCAACTCCTCGACCGTGAAACCGGAATTCCGCCCGGCGCTCAACCAGGTGGCGCAGACGCTGGCGTCGTATCAATCGACCTTTGTCGATGTCTCGGGCCACACCGATTCGATCGGCACCGATGCGATCAACCAGCGGCTATCCGAACAGCGTGCACAGGCAGTGGCGGACTATCTCAGCTACCAGGGTGTCAACCGCGCCCGGCTGGCAACGCGCGGCTATGGCAAGACCATGCCGATTGCCAGCAACGACAGCGATGCGGGCCGCGCCCAGAACCGCCGTGTCGAAATCCACCTGTCACCGGTAAGCGATCAGGACTACCGGAACAGCGCCCACCCGCCGCAGGGTGGTAACGGCTACCCGCCGCCGCCGCCGCCGCGCCCCGGTTACCCGGGCTAAGTCGAGACTGATATTGCGCCCGGCGCTGGTCATGCCAGCGCCGGGCGCAATGCTGTCAGCCGCGCAGCACCGCGCCGAGTTTGGCCGCGGCCGCCACCACCCGTGCCGATACCGCTTCGATATCGGCGTCGGTCAGTGTGCGGTCGGCGGGCTGCAGCGTTACTTCGATGGCAAGGCTGACCTTGCCCGCGCCAATCGCCGGCCCCGTGAAGCGATCGAACAGCCGCACCCCGGTGATCAGTGTCTTGTCGGCCAGCGTCGCGGCGCGCACCAGCGCCTCGGCGGCGAGGCTGTCGTCGGCCACGAAAGCGAAATCGCGGGTCACCGCCTGCAAGGCCGGGGGTGCATAGGCCCCGCGCGCCTTGCGGCCGCGCGGCGGCGGCAACGCATCCAGGTACAGCTCCACCGCGGCGACATTGCCCTTCAGGTCGAACGCCGCGAGTGTCGCCGGGTGGACCATGCCGAAATCGGCAAGCGCCACTTTGCCGAGAACCAGCCGCCCGCTGCGGCCAGGGTGCCACCAGGCAGCGACAGGCGGCGCCACCGTCAACCGGTCCACCGGCGCCCCGGCAGCGGCCAGCGCGGCGAGGGCCTCGGCCTTGGCATCATAGGCGTCGAACCCGGCGGCCGGGCCGTTTCGCCAGTCGCGGTCGCGGGCATTGCCGGCGAGGAGCAGCGCCGCGGTCGGGTGCTCGCCGTCGGCAAGGTAGCGCTGGCCGATCTCGAAAAGCCGCACATGGGGTTGGCCGCGGTCGGCGTTGCGGCTGGCGGCCGCCAGCAGCCCCGGCAGCAGGGATGGCCGCATCGCTGCCATGTCGGTCGAAATGGGGTTTTCCAGCGTCCATGCCGCGCCGCCGAACTGTTCGGCCTGCGCCGGCGGCAGGAAGCTCCAGCTGATCGCTTCATCGGCACCGCGTGCCGCCAGCGCCCGGCGCAGCCGCCGTTCCAGCTTCTGCGCCGGGGTGGCGGTCGGGCGGGCGACGCCATCAGCGCGCGGCAGCGGCGTCGCGGTGACACGATCGAGGCCGTGGATGCGGATGACCTCCTCGACGAGATCCGCCTCGCCGTCCCAGGTTTCAGTCGCGTTGGCGACGCCGACATCGCGGCGCCATGTCGGCACCATTACCTGCCAGGGATCGCCGCGCGTCACGCCAAAGCCGAGGCGCGTCAGGATGGCTTCCTGTTCGTCGTCGGCGACCGCCAGCCCGGCAAGGCCCGCGACCCGCGCCGGGCGATATTGCACCACCTTCGACGCCACCGGCACGACTCCGGCGACAACGACGTCCGATGCTTCGCCGCCGCACAGGTCGAGGATCATCTGCGTCGCCAGTTCCAGCCCCGGCGCAACAAAGCCCGGATCGACGCCGCGCTCGAAACGGGCGCGGGCATCGGAATTGAGGCCCAGCGCGCGCCCCGTCGCGCCGATGCGTTCCGGCGTGAAATAGGCGCATTCGATCAGCACATCGGTCGTCGCCTCGGACGCGCCCGAGACCATGCCGCCCATGATGCCGGCAATGTCATTGACGTGGCGGTCGTCGGCGATGACCGTCATCCCGGCGGCCAGCGTATAGGTCTTGCCGTTGAGAGCCTCGACGCTTTCGCCGTCGCGCGCCCGCCGCGCCACCAGCGGGCCTGACAGCTTTGCCACATCATAGACGTGCAACGGCCGGACATGCGCAAAGCTGATGTAGTTGGTAATATCGACCAGCGCCGAAATAGGCCGCAGCCCGATGGCGCGCAGCCGCGCCTGCATCCAGGCGGGTGACGGACCGTTGCGCACGCCGCGCACGACTCTGCCGAGGAAGGCAGGGCAGCCGTCGGGATCGTCGGTGCGGATTTCGACGGAGCACGGGAACTTGCCGGGCACCGCGACGATGGCCGGGTCCTTGAGCGTGCCGATCCCGAGCGCCGCCAGGTCACGGGCGATGCCGTGGACGCCCATGCAATCCTGGCGGTTCGGCGTGATGGCAACGTCGAACACCGGGTCGCCGAGCCTGGCCCAATCGGCGTAGCGCGCGCCGACAGGGGCATCGTCGGGCAGTTCGATGATGCCGTCATGCTCCTCGGACAATTGCAGTTCGCGCATCGAGCACATCATGCCGCGCGATTCGACGCCGCGGATGGCGGCGACCTTCAGCGTCATGTCGCTGCCCGGCACATAGGTCCCCGGTGCGCCGAACACGCCGGTCATCCCGGCGCGGGCATTGGGGGCGCCGCAAACGACCTGCACCGGGGTGCCGTCGCCGACATCGACGCTGAGCACCTGCAATTTGTCGGCCTGGGGGTGGCGCTCGGCGGTCAGCACGCGGGCAATGGTGAACGGCGCCAGCGCGGCGGTGGGATCATCGATCGATTCGACCTCGAGGCCCAATGTCGTCAGCGCGGCGCCGATCGCTTCGACCCCGGCGTCGGTGTCGAGATGATCCTTCAGCCAACCAAGGGTGAACTTCATGCGCCGAGCCCCCCGCTGACGCCGCCGGACAGCGTCGGCACGTCGAAGGCCGAGAAGCCATGGTGTTTCAGCCACCGCAGGTCGGCGTCGAAAAAGGCGCGCAGATCGGTCATCCCATATTTGAGCATCGCCAGCCGATCGACCCCGGTGCCGAAGGCAAAGCCCTGGTATTCCTCCGGGTCGAGGCCACAGGCGGCGATGACGCGCGGATGCACCATGCCGCTACCGAGGACTTCGAGCCAGCGGTCGACCTCGCCGGCGCCGGCGGGGCGGTTGGTCTGCGATGAATAGCCGACATCGACTTCAACGGAGGGCTCGGTGAAGGGAAAGTAGCTCGGGCGAAAGCGCAGCGCGACGTCATCGACTTCGAAGAACGCCTTGATGAAGGTTTCGAGCGTCCAGCGCAGCTGCGCCAGCGTTGTTCCCCGATCGATGACGAGGCCCTCGATCTGGTGGAACATCGGCGTGTGGGTGGCGTCGCTGTCCGAGCGATAGACGCGGCCCGGCGCGATGATGCGGATCGGCGGCGCCTGCGTCATCATCGTGCGGATCTGCACCGGCGAAGTATGGGTGCGCAGCAGCATGCGCTTTTCGTCCCCGGGTTGCTGCGGGAAATAGAAGGTGTCGTGCATCGCCCGCGCCGGATGGCTCTCGGGGATGTTGAGCGCGCTGAAATTGTGCCAGTCGTCCTCGATTTCGGGGCCGGTGGCGACGCTGAAGCCCATGTCGGCGAAGATTTCCGCCAGCTCGTCCATGACCTGTGACACCGGGTGGATGGTGCCGGTGCGCGGCGCAGCGACGGGGAGCGTCATGTCCTGGCGCTCGGCGGCGAGGCGCGCGTTCAACGCGGCGGCTTCGAGCTCGGCCTTGCGCGCGGCGAGAGCGGCGGCAACGGCTTCACGCAGGCCGTTGAGTTTGGGTCCCTCCGTCTGGCGCTGCTCGGGGGTCATGCCGCCAAGGGTCTTCAACAACGCGGTGACGCTGCCGGATTTGCCCATGGCGGCAACGCGCACGGCCTCCAGCGCTTCGGGGCTGGCGGCGGCGGCGATCTGGCCGAGGATTTCGGGCTGGAGGGTGTCGGTATGCATCGGCGGGGGTCTAGCGGGGTGGTCGCCGAAACGGAAGGGGCTCGCTGCGCACAGGTCGGAGGCAGCGGGCGGCGCGCCTGCCATGTGTCACAAACGAAAAAAGGACGCGGAGGTCACCCTCCACGCCCTTCGATCGATCATTGGCGGCCCGCTTACGCGGCAACCGCCGGCTTGGCATCGAGCGCGGCCTGGGCCTGCGCGATGATGGCCTTGAACACGTCCGGCTCGTGCATGGCGATATCCGCCATGACCTTCCGGTCGAGTTCGATGCCGGCCAGTTTCACGCCATGCATGAAGACGCCATAGGTCAGGCCCATTTCACGCACGGCGGCGTTGATGCGCTGGATCCAGATGGCGCGGAACGACCGCTTTTTGACCTTGCGGTCGCGATAAGCGTACTGCCCGGCCTTCTCGACCGCCTGCTTGGCGATGCGGATGGTGTTCTTGCGACGGCCATAATAGCCCTTCGCCTGATCGAGGATTCGCTTGTGACGAGCGTGAGTCGTCGTACCACGTTTGACGCGTGCCATTTACCGGCCTCCTTACTTCAGGCCGTACGGGGCCCAGAGCTTGATCGTCGGCGTATCGGCCGATGACAGCACTGAAGTCCCGCGATTCTGGCGGATATACTTGGCATTGTGGCTGATCAGACGGTGACGCTTTCCAGCGACACCATGCTTGACCTTGCCGGACGCGGTGATCTTGAAGCGCTTCTTCACACCGCTCTTGGTCTTGAGCTTGGGCATTTTGGTCTCCTGTGGACGCATCGTGAAACCGCCACGGCAGCCCATTCAGCCGGGCAGTTCGGTCATGCGAAGCGCGGGGCTATAGCGATGGGTGCAGCATAACGCAACCGGCATGACCGGAACGCTTCAGGCCAGCGGGGGGTTAAACCCGCATGGAAATGTCCCCGACGATTGCAGAACCGCGTCCGCGCCCCAGGATCGGGCTGCGGGTCGTGCAGGGGCTGGTGCTGCTGCTCGTTATCCTCGTCGGCGTTTATGTCTGGCAATATGTCACGCGCGGACGGGTGTTCAAGGCGACCTTCGAGCGTATCGCTTCGGAGAAGATCGGGCGGCCGGTGCGGGTCGCCGGGGATTTCCAGCTTTATCTCGATCCCGATCTTCGCTTCCACGCGGAAGGCCTGACCCTTGCCAATCCCGGCTGGGCCAAAAATCCGCAACTGTTCGCCGCGCGCCGCATCGATCTCGACATGCCCGTATGGAAGCTGTTGTTCGGCGACCAGATCGTCAACAATCTTGTCATCGATGGCGGACGCATCGGCCTTGAGCGTGCTGCCGATGGCCGCACCACCTGGACCTTTCCGGGACCATCGGAATTCAGGCTGCCCGTCATCGACCGTGCCAGCATCAGCGACACACAGTTGCAGTTCATCGATGCGGTGAAGCGCGCCAACGTCGTGCTGACCTTTGGCGACATTGCCGGTGTCTCCAACGGCGCCGGGCAGAAGGTGGCGGGTCCCTTGACCTTTACCGGCAAGGGTACCGCTTATGGTGCAGCGTTCACGCTGGGCGGCAGCCTGACGACGCCGAACGAAGCGGCCGCCGGCGGCAAGCTGGGCCTTGTCCTGCACGCCAGGGCGGCAGAAACCTGGATCGACATGGCCGGCACCTTGCCCGGCGCGACGCGTTTTGATGGCGCCGACCTCAGGGTGACCGTGTCAGGCGGCAACCTCGCAACGCCCGGCAAGTTGTTCGGCATCGTGCTGCCGGCGACGCGGCCGTATAAACTCGCAGCGAACCTGACCAAGGACGGCCACCAGTACCGCTTCACCCATATCGGCGGCTATTTCGGCGATTCGGACCTTGCCGGGCATCTGACCGTCACCTCGGCGACAACCAGCAAGGATCGCCTCAAGATCGACGGCGTATTGTCGAGCAAGGTGCTCGACAGCCTCGATGTCGGGCCGTTGGTCGGCTATTCGCCCGAGAAGCTCGACGCCGAGGGCGGCGCCGGCACCATCGTCAAGATCAACGGCCACCCGCAGATCCTGCCGGACGCGCCGCTGGCGAGCGAAGAACTGAAGACCTTCGACGCCCGCATCGACTATACAGCGGCGACAGTGCGTACCGGCACGGTGCCGATTTCGGCGCTCAAGCTGGGGCTGACGCTCGACCATGCCCGGCTCAGCCTCAAGCCGCTGGCCTTCGATCTTGCCGGCGGGCGCCTTAGCAGCGAAATCACCATCAACGCGGCCACGACGCCGGTCGCGACCGACTATGACATAAGGCTGAGCCAGGTGCCGCTGAAGCGCCTGCTGACCTCGTTCAACCTCGATGATGCCGGCGCGACCGCGTCGATGCGGGGGCGCGCCCAGTTGAAGGGCCATGGCGATACCGTCCACAAGTCATTGGCATCGTCGTCGGGGCGCATCGTCCTGGTGTTCCCGGCCGGCACGCTGTGGGTGCGCAACATCGAACTGGCCAAGCTCGACATCCAGAACTTCATCACGGCGTTTCTGGGCAAGCGACTGAAGAAGCCGACCGAAATTCGTTGCGGTATTGTCGCCTTCACCGTCACCGGCGGCAAGGCGGTCGCCGATCCGATCCTGTTCGACACCACCCGCGCCAATTATCGCGGCTCGGGCAGTTTCGATTTTGCCGACGAATCGCTGAAGATGTCGGTGGAAGGCAAATCCAAGGAGTTCAGCCTGTTCTCCGGCCAGTCCCCGATCGGCATCAATGGCTGGTTCGCAGCGCCGGCAATCAACCCGATATCGGGCGAACTGGTGGCCCGCGGCGGCGCTGCCGTGGCGCTGGGCGTCGTCGCGACCCCGCTTGCAGCGGTGCTGGCGTTCGTCGATTTCGGCGGCGAAAAGAACACCGATTGCGGGCCGATCCTGGCGGCACGGCGCGACACGGCGGAAAGTCGGGCGAAGAACGCGGTGGCGAAACAATAGGGCCGGCTAGGCTCGCCCGACGTCGGCGCTCAGCCGCCCGACGTTGATGCCCAGCCGACCGAACGCCTCCGGCCAGCGCTGGTCGATGGCGGTATCGAAAACCAGGGCGCTGTCGCCCGGGGCGCTTTGCCAGCCATGCCGGGTCATCTCGCTGTCGAGTTGCCCCGGTGCCCATCCGGTATAGCCGAGCGCCGCCAGCCAGCGCTGCGGCCCCTTGCCGGCGGCAATGTCCTTGAGGACGTCCAATGTCGACGTCAGCGCCCATTGCACCCCGGTGGCACCCGCCACGGAAATCGTGCCCTGGCCTTCATAATCGCTGCTGTGCAGGACAAATCCGCGCGAGGGCTCGACCGGGCCGCCGAACATCACCGGGGCATCCAGCGGCGTCACACCGGGGTCGATCTCGAGCTGTTCCATCAACTCGCGCACCATCAGCCCGCCATGCAGGCTGTTGGTGACGATGCCCAGCGCACCTTCGTCGTCGTGCAGGCACATGGCGATGACGCTGCGCTCAAAGCGCGGGTCGCCGATGCCGGGCATGGACAGCAGCAGCTGGCCGGAAAGGAACCGAGGGTCGCCCATGAAGTCTTTCTGTTGGCAACACAGCCCCGCGCCTCTGCCCGGCCGGCCACAGGAGTATCCCTGGAGGGTGGCTGGACGGCGGCGCGGGCTGGCGTCGCCCATACGCAAGTCGTCGCAGATATAGGCGGGTGCTGGACGCTGGCAAAGGGGGCGGCTATCGGTCGCGCAATTCTTCCTCAGTACGGAGCAGTTTCATGACGATCAAGGTTGGCGATGCCATTCCCGCAGCAACCCTCACCAAGGTCACTGCCGATGGCATGGTGCCGGTTTCGACGGCGGATTTCTTCGGGGGGCGCACAATTGCGTTGTTTTCGGTGCCCGGCGCCTTCACGCCGACCTGCTCGGCAAAGCACCTGCCCGGCTTCATCGGCAACGCCGACGCCTTCCGCGGCCATGGCGTCGATGAAATCGCCTGCCTGTCGGTCAATGATGCCTTTGTCATGGGCGCCTGGGCCAAGTCGGCCGATGCCGGCGACAAGGTGACGATGCTCGCGGATGGCAGTGCGGAATTCACCACCGCGCTCGGTCTGACCATGGATGCCAGCAAATATGGCATGGGCATCCGCGGCCAGCGTTTTTCGATGCTGGTCAAGGATGGCGTCGTCACCCAGCTCAACGTCGAGGAACCGGGCGCGTTCGCCGTATCGTCGGCCGAACACATGATGAGCCAGTTGGGCTGACCGGGAGGAGCTGGGGCGCCAGGCGTGAAGATCAATCGGCGCACCCTGCTGGTCACGGCAGGCGCCGGTGCCGGCCTGGCGATCGGCTGGGCCGCCTGGCCGCGTCGCCGTGCCCTCAACTGGGCCCCGGAGCATGGCGAATCGGTCATCAATGCCTATGTCAAAATCGGCGTGGACGGCCGGGTCGTCGTCGCGGTGCCACAGGCTGAAATGGGGCAGGGCATCTGGTCGGGACTGGCGCAGATCGTCGCCGATGAACTGGGGGCGGACTGGCAGGCTGTCGGCGTCGAGCCGTCGCCGCTGGGGCCGGACTATGCCAACAAGGGCATGTTGATCGACCAGGTTTCGGCAATGCCGGCGGCGGTGCAGGGGCTGGCGAACTGGGCGGGTGGCCGCGCCGTGGAATATTTCGATTTCCAGATTACCGGGGGCAGCAACTCGATCCGCGGCTTTGAAGCGCCGCTGCGCGCGGCGGGGGCGACGGCGCGCGAAATGCTGTGCCGGGCGGCGGCGCGGCGCTGGAGCGTCGACTGGCGCGAATGCGATACCGAAGCCGGCTTTGTCACCCACAAGGCCAACCGCCTCCGCTTTGCCGACGTCGCGCATGAGGCAACGCTCGTCGACGCGCCGGCAACGCCGATGCTGCGCGCCATCGCGACGACGCCGGAGACGCTCAGGCTCAGCGGCAGGCCGCTGCTGCGCCTCGATATCCCGGCCAAGATCGATGGCAGCGCTGAATATGGTCTCGATGTCCGGCTGGCGGGGATGATGTATGCTGCGGTCGAGCAAGGCCCGCTGGGGGCAACCCGTGCCTCCATCGACCGTTCGAAATTGCCGGCCGGGGCCCGGATCGTCGAAGGCCCGGGCTTTACCGCCGTTGTCGCCGACGGCTGGTACGCGGCCAAGACCGCCTTGGCGGCGATTGTCATTCGCTACACCAACGCGGCAAAACCCGCCGGGCCGTGGCTGGAGGCGGACCTGAAGGCAGCTCTCAATGGCGAGGGCACCAGCGCCGGCGGCGCGGGCACGCCCAGCCTCGATGGCGGGATCAGCGCCGATTACAGCCTGCCGTTCCTCGCGCACGCGTGCCTCGAACCGATGAACGCGACGGCACGGTTCGAAAACGGCAAGTGCGAGGTGTGGGCGCCCACCCAGTCGATGACGCTGGCCAATTGGGGCGTCGCCCGGGCGCTGGGCATCCCCGAGGCGGATGTGACGATTTTCCCGACCCTGCTCGGCGGCGGCTTTGGCCGCAAGGTTGAGGCGGACGCCGCGATCCAGGCGGCGTTGATTTCGCGCGCCATCAAGCGCCCGGTGCAGGTAATCTGGAGCCGCGAGGAAGATTTTGCCCATGACATGTGGCGGCCCGCGGTGGCGGCGCGGATGCGCGGCCGGGTGGATGGCGGCAAGGTCACCGGCTGGGACGCGCATTTCGCCGTACCCGATGCCGGCGCCGGCTTCATGGCCCGCAACCTGCCGAGGATGGCCGGCAGTCCCAAGGCCGGGGCAGGCGCCATCGAGGGCGGCGTCGAACTGCCATATGGGTTCGAAGCGTGGCAGGTATCGCACAGCCTGGGCGCGCAGGGTCTTGGCGACTACCCGGTGCCGCTGGGGTTCTGGCGCTCGGTCGGGCACAGCTTTACCGGCTTCATCGTCGAAAGCTTCATCGACGAGCTCGCCCATTCGGCAGGTGCGGACCCCGGCGCATTTCGGCTGGCATTGTTGAAGGACAGCCCGCGCCATGCCGCCGTCCTGCGCGCCGCGCTCAAGGTCGGTGGACCGCTGGGACTGGTCGAGCCGGGTGTGGGGCGCGGCGTCGCACTGGTCGAAAGCTTTGGCAGCATCGTCGCGCAGGTGGCCGAGGTCGTCGTGCGTGACAACGAACCGCTGCGCGTCACCAGCGTTACCGCGGTGGTGGATTGTGGCCGCGTCATCAACCCCGATACGGTGCGGGCGCAAGTCGCCGGCGGAATCATCTACGGGCTGACCGCCGCCCTGCACGGCCGCTCCACTTTCGCCAATGGTGCTGCCGAACAGCGCAATTTCGACACATATCCGCTGCTGTCGATCGCCGATGCACCGGCCATCGAAGTCCTCATAATGCCATCCAGCGAAAACCCCGGCGGCATCGGCGAACCCGGCACGCCGCCGATCGCACCCGCTGTCGCCAATGCGCTGTTCGCCGCCACCGGCCGCCGCGTCCGTGACCTTCCGTTGCTCGGCGCGTGAACGAGATGACCGCCAAAATCGTCGCCGCCAACACCAGGACGGACAGCGTGCTGCCGCCGGAGCATCCGCGCGTCCAGGTTGGCCGCATCGGCGTTCTGCTGGTCAATCTGGGGTCCCCCGATGCGCCCGATGTGCCGAGCGTCAAGCGCTTCCTCGGTGAATTCCTGTCGGACAAGCGGGTCATCGAGATCCCTTCGATCATCTGGCAGCCGCTGCTGCGCGGGCTGATCCTCAACACCCGGCCACGCACCACGGCGGCGAACTATGCCAAGGTGTGGACGCCGGACGGATCGCCGATCACCGCCATCACCAAGGCGCAGTCGGCGGCATTGCAGGGGGCGTTCGGACCCGATGTGACCGTGGACTGGGGAATGCGCTATGGCACCCGCTCCATCGGTGAGCGCATTGCCGCGTTGATGGCGGAAGGCTGCGACCGCATCCTCGTCGCGCCGCTGTACCCGCAATATTCGTCGGCGACCAACGCCTCGGTAATCGATGCCGCCAATGCTGCACTGGGCAAGATGCGCTGGCAGCCGGCGCTGCGGACCCTGCCGCCCTATTACGACAATCCGGACCATATCGCCGCGTTGGCGCAAAGCGTGCGCGATGGCCTGGCAGGTCTCGATTTCACCCCCGATGTGATCGTCACCAGCTTTCACGGCATGCCGCAACGAACCCTCGACCGCGGCGACCCGTATCATTGCCAGTGCCGCAAGACCGGCAGGCTGCTGGAGGCGGCACTGGACCTGCCGGTGCGGGTCACCTTCCAGTCGCGCTTTGGCCGGGCGGAATGGTTGCGGCCCTATACCGATGCGACGCTTGAGGCATTGCCGGGGGAAGGCATCGGCAAGATCGCCGTGGTTTGCCCCGGATTTTCGGCCGATTGCCTCGAAACGCTCGAAGAAGTCGCCATGGAGGGCCGCGAAACCTTCATCCATGCCGGCGGCACCGATTTTGCCTATCTCCCCTGCCTCAACGCCAGCGAGGCCGGCATCGCCATGCTGCGTGCTTTACTGGCACGGGAACTTGCGGGCTGGGTAACGGCCCCTTAGTCTGCCTCCCGGAGCGCATCAATGCGCCAAATGTGGACTGGGGAATGATCGATGGCACGGGTAGCAATAGTCACGGGCGGCACGCGCGGTATCGGCGAGGCGATCTGCCTTGCGCTGAAGGAAAAAGGCATCAGCGTTGCCGCCAACTATGGTGGTGACGGTGCCAAGGCAGCGGCATTTTCGGCCCGCACCGGTATCCCGTCGTTCAAATGGAACGTTGCCGACCACCAGGCCTGCCTCGATGGCGTGGCGGCGGTCGAAGCAGCGTTGGGGCCGGTTGATATCGTCGTCAACAACGCCGGCATCACCCGCGACGGCACCTTGATGAAGATGAGCTACGAGGCCTGGGACGAAGTCATCCGGGTCAATCTCGGCGGCTGCTTCAACATGGCCAAGGCGACGTTCGTGGGCATGAAGTCGCGTGGCTTCGGGCGAATCGTCAACATCGGTTCGATCAATGGCCAGGCCGGGCAATATGGCCAGGTCAACTACGCCGCGGCCAAATCGGGCATCCACGGCTTCACCAAGGCGCTGGCGCAGGAGGGTGCGCGCTTCGGCATCACTGTCAATGCCATCGCGCCGGGCTATATCGATACCGACATGGTCGCCGCGGTGCCGGCCGACGTGCTGGAAAAGATCGTCGCCAAAATCCCGGCCGGCCGCCTGGGCCAGGCCAGCGAAATCGCCCGTGGTGTCGCCTTCCTCGTCGGCGAGGACGCGGGCTTTGTGACGGGCTCGACGCTGAGCATCAACGGCGGCCAGCACATGTACTGAACCCTGTGCGAGGCGGGAGAGGGAAACGTGACCGCCAAGCATTCGCTCACCATCGCCGGCCATGCCACGTCGCTGACGCTTGAGCCGGTGTTCTGGGAGGCGTTGAAGGCGGCGGCCGAAACCGAGGGCAAGGCGCTCGCGGCGCTGGTCGCCGAGATCGACGAGGCGCGCACCACCAACCTGTCGAGCGCGATCCGCGTGTGGCTTTACGAGCGCGCCGTGCAGGGCGCGGGCTGACGCCCTACGCTGTCCGCGTCTCCCGGTCCTTGGCGTTGGTAGCCTGGATGGCGCCCTTGATCGTGCCCCAATCGTCCTTGTCGAGCGCCGACAGCGAATGGAAATTGCCGCCTGACGCCAGCCACTGGCCCCCATCGAGCGGGATCACCGCGCCGGTGAGATATTCGCAGCCCGGCGCCATCAGGAAGACGGCGAGGTTGGTCAATTCGCTGTGCTCTCCCATCCGGCGCAGCGGGATGCTGTCGGCGCTGGTGCCGGCGCCGGTCTTGGCCGCCAGCGGCGCCGGCATCAGCCGTTCCCAGGCGCCCTTGGTGGGGAACGGCCCCGGCGCGATGGCGTTGGCGCGGATGCCCTTTGGCCCCCATTCCTGCGCCAGCGATTGCGTCATCACCGCGACGCCGGCCTTCGACATGGCGCTGGGCACGGTGAACGGTCCGCCGGTCCATACCCAGGTGGTGACGATCGACAGGATATTGCCCTTCAGGCCGGCTTCGATCCAGCGTTTGCCCGCGGCGACGGTGGTGTTGAAGGTGCCCGCGGCAACGATCGAGGCGATGGCGTTGAAGGCGTTGGGGGACAGGTCCTCCGTCGGCGAAATGAAATTGCCCGCGGCATTGTTGACAAGGCCGGTCAAAGGTCCGGCATCGAAGATTGCCTGCATGGCTTCGTCGATGGCGCCGCCGTTGCGGATGTCGACCGCCATCGCCGTGACCTTGCCGCCGGTGGCGGTGCCGATTTCCCGTGCGGTTTCATCGAGCACCGCGCCGCGCCGGCCCCAGATGACGACCTCGGCCCCCAGCGCCGAAAATGCCTCCGACATCGATTTGCCGAGCCCGGTACCACCGCCGGTGACGAGGATCTTCTGGCCCTTCATCAGGCCGTCCGCGAACATCTGCATCCTGTTTCTCCCCGGGTGACGGCGTTGCTGGCCGGCATAGTGCCAACATCCTGTGCGTGGCGGAAAGCTATCACAAGCGGGATGGCGTCGCACGCGACCGCGCGGGTTTATTGCGAAAGACTCGCAATCGCATTGCAAATAAGAATGACTCGCATTATCCCCGTGTTCATCAGCCGTTGAACAGGGTCACCGAATGTCCGTTGCATTGCCGTTTTCGCTGCGTCGTCCGTTTCGCGCCGGGGTATTTGTCGCCTCTGCCGCCGCAGCGTTCATGCCGGCTGCCGCCTTTGCTGTTGACGCCGCCGACGATGACGCCGGGGCGCCGGCGATCGTCGTCACCGGGCTTCGCGATGCCGCCGCCAACCCCAACGCCGATGTCGCCGCGCCCTACAAGGTCGACCGGTCGGCATCGGGCAAGTTCAGCGATCCCGTCGCCGATACGCCCAAATCGATCACCATCATTCCCAAGCAGGTTATCCAGGACCTTGGCGCGCTGTCGTTCCGCGATCTTGTCCGCACCCAGCCCGGGGTGACGCTGGGCACCGGCGAGGGTGGCAACGCTTTTGGCGATCGTATCTTCATCCGCGGTTTCGATGCCCGCAACGATGTCTATATCGACGGCCTGCGTGACCCTGGCGTCTCCAGCCGCGAAATCTTCGCCGTCGAACAGGTCGAAATCGTCAAGGGGCCATCGGCGACCTATGGCGGCCGTGGCACCACCGGCGGCGCAGTCAGCCTGGTTTCCAAGGCTCCGTCCAAGGGCAATTTCATCCTGGGCGAAGTCACGGGTGGCACCGATGCCACCCGCCGTTTCACCGCCGATATCAACCACCGGCTTTCGGACACCGTCCAAGTGCGTTTGAACGGCATGTTCCACGACGCCAATGTCGCCGGGCGCGACGTGACGTGGAACCGCCGCTGGGGCGCTGCCGCCTCGATCGCCTGGCAGCCTGCCAGCAGCGTCGATGTCGTTGCCGATTACTACCACCTCACTTCGGACGGCATCCCCGATTGGGGCCTGCCCTTCGACCCGCGCACCCAGCAGCCGTTCGCCGTCGACCGCCACAATTTCTACGGCATCCGGGCCCGCGATTTCACCGAAGGGCGTGCCGATATCGGCACCGTGCGGCTGGAATGGCGGCCCAGCGATGCGATCAAGCTGACCAGCAAGTCGCGCTATGGCTGGAACCGCAGCAGCTACATCGCCTCGGCACCGGAGCGTCCGAACATCACCAACCAAGACCCGGCGCTGTGGACGGCGCAGGCCAACCCGCAGAACCGCAACGCCGTCAGCGAGACCTGGGCCAACACCACCGAAGCCAGCTTCGACTTCGCAACCGGCGGCTTCCACCACAGGCTGCTCGCCGGGGTCGAGTTCAGCCGCGAATTGATCAGCAGCCGGCCGTTTGCTTTTGCCAGTTCCGAAACCGCCGGCGGCGTCATCATCCAGCCCGCGATCGTCGTGCTGCAGCCCATTTTCAATCCCGATGCCGATGTCGCCTATCCGCAGGTCCGCACGCTGTCGGGGGCGCGGTCGGATACCAAGGTCGTTTCCCGGGCCGTCTATGCACTCGATACCATCGACATTGCCCCGACGCTCAAGCTCAGCGGCGGGCTGCGCTATGACGATTACAGGGTCACCAACACCGGTATCTCCGCTGCGGGCATCATCACCAGCGTCGGCAACAACAGCGATTTCCTCAACTGGAACGCCGGCCTTGTGTGGAAGCCGGTGCCGCGGGCGACGCTGTATGTGTCCGCCAGCACCTCCTCGAACCCCAGCGGCGAGCAGACCGATGCCAGCGGTGTCGCCTATGGCGGCATCGGCGCCACCACCGCCAACCTCGATCCGGAGCGCAACCGCAGCTACGAGATCGGCGGCAAATACCAGGCGGGTGCCGGTGGCCATGTCCTGCTCACCGCCGCCGTGTTCCGCACCAACAAGCTCAATGCCCGCGTTGTCGATCCGACCAGCGGTGCCCAGCAGGTGCTCGCCGGCAAGCAGCGGGTCGAAGGTTTCGAAATCGGCGCGTCGGGCAACATCACCCCGCGCCTGGCGGTGTTCGGTGGCTATACCTACCTCAATGCCCGGGTGCTGGCCTCGACCAACCCGACCGTCATCGGCGGCGCCTTTCCCAATATTCCAAGGCATAGCGGATCGCTGCTGGCGACCTACCGGATCTTCGAGGGCATCACCATCGGTGGCCAGGCCAACTACAACAGCCGCAAATTCGGCGGCAGCAGCATTGCCGGCACGGCGAGCGTCCCCGCCTATTGGCGCTTTGACGCCACCGCCAAGGCGAGCCTGTCCAGCAACGTCGAAGTCCAGCTCAACATCCTCAACCTCACCAACAAGACCTATTTCGACGCCTTGTACCGCAGTGCGACGCCGTTCTCGTACATTGCGCCGGGCAGGTCTGCGTTGGTGACGCTGCGGGTGAAAGTGTAAGGCTATCCTGCGCCGTCGCTGCTTTCCCTTTCGTTTCGCACCGGGTCCTGACCATGCTGCTTGCCATTCCGGATATACTGACCCCGGCCGAGGTTGCGGCCTGTGTCGCCGATATCGGCGCCGCAGCCTGGGTCGATGGCAAGGAGACCGCCGGCCTGCAATCGGCCGCGGTCAAGGACAATGCGCAACTGCCGCAGGGCTCGCCGGTGGCGCAGGCATGGGGTGACAGGGTGCTCGATGCGCTCGGACGCAGCGCCGAATTCGTTGCCGCGGCGCTGCCGCACCGGACCTTCCCGCCGTTGTTCAACCGTTACGCCGGCGGGCAATCGTTCGGGACTCATATCGACAATGCCATCCGGCCCATTCGCGGCACGGCGATCAAGCTGCGTACCGACCTGTCGGCAACCCTGTTCCTCAGCGATCCAGCCACATATGATGGCGGCGAACTGGTGGTGGAGGATGCATTCGGCGCACAGGCGGTCAAGTTGCCGGCGGGATCGCTTGTGCTTTACCCGGCGTCGAGCCTGCACCACGTCAACCCGGTGACGCGCGGCGTGCGGCTGGCGAGCTTTTTCTGGGTGCAGTCGATGATCCGCGATGATGGCGCGCGGGCGCTGCTGTACGATCTCGACCGGGCCATCCAGGACCATGTCGCCGAACATGGCCAGGGCACGCGCCATGCCGTCGAACTGACCGGCATCTACCACAACCTTGTTCGCCGCTGGGCGGAGACCTGAACGGGTCGACCGCGAAGCAGGTCAGTTCTGCCGCCCCGCCGCCAGTCTTGCCAGCGGATGGCTGCCGGCGGCATTGGGCACCCATCCGGTGACCTTGTTGCTGACCAGCGCCCAGCGTACCGGCGCAAACAGCGGCACCAGCGGCGGGCCGGCCATCAATTGCGCTTCGGCACGGGCGAGCAGCGGCGCCCGCGCATCGGGGGCGGCGGCGCGCGCTTCGGCGAGCAGGGCATCCCCGTTGGTGTCGCAGAACGCCCCGGCGCCGCAGCGCCAGCGCGACAGCATGGCGGCGACATCGGGCACCGGCATTGCCGATTCATCAAGCGCCATGTCGAAATCGCCGCGCGCCACCAGCCGGTCGAGGACCACGGCGGTAACCACGGTCACCGAGACGATGACGCCGATTCGTGCCCAGTCCGCGGCAACACTCTCGGCAATGCTGCGATGCTCCGCGCCGGGCGTCAGCAGCAGGTTTAGCCGCAAGGGCCGCGCATCGAACCAGCCGGCCGCGCCCAGCAGCGCCTTGGCCTGCGCCAGGCGCACGGCGGGGTCCGCCGTGGTCCAGTCCGGCGCGCGCCCCGGATCGAGCGACGGGGGCACCAACCCGGTCACCGGCGCCATGGCGGCAATGCCATAGCGCGCCGTCAAGCCGGTGCGTTCGACCGCTATCGCCAGTGCCAGCCGCACCTTGGGATTGCTCAGCGGCCCCGACAACGCGTTGAGGCGGTAGCCATAGACGCCCCATAGCGGATCGAGCCGCAGTACGCCCGCCGTTGGCACCCCGCGCGCTTCCCCCAGCCCGGCCAGCCCCTCGCCGATAACGATATCGCCCTGGCCACGCACGAAAGCGCTGATCGGGGCGGTGGCATCGATGCTGGCGGACAGGTGGATCTGGGCAGGGCGCGCATCGGGGTCGCCGCTGCGGGTTCGGCGGGTGATGATGCGGTCGGTCGCGGGTCCGCTGCCGCGGTAAGCCGCAAGGGTGGGGGCATCGATGGCGATGTTGCCAGTGCCGGCGTTGCCACTGCTGTTCCCGGTCTTGCGCGCCGGCCGGGTTACCGCCAGCGCCGGGTCCGCGAGCCAGCCGAGCAGCAGCGGCGAGGCGGCATCGAGGCGAATCTCCACGACGCGGCTGGTCGGCGCCAGCACGCCGAGACGGCTTGGCGGCAATCGCCCGGCGGCGATGGCGCCGGCGGCGCTGATGCCGGCGTACTGCAGCGCCAGCGCCGGGGCGGTGGCAGGCACAGATCCAGAGGTGCCGCGTCGCGGCTCTGCGGCGCGGCGCAGCGAGGCTACCACGTCGGCGGCAACGAACGGGGTGCCGTCGCTCCATTTCAGCGGGCGCAGGCGCAGGATCAGGCTGTGCCCGCCGTCGACGAAGCGCCAGCTCGACGCCAGCGCCGGGATGGACAGCGCCGCACCATCGGAGGCGACCAGCGTGGGCGATTCGGCTTCGGCCGCGATGCGGCGCGCCAGGCTGTTGCCGGGCTCCGCATCGCCGATGACGGTGACGCGCAGGCGGGCGCCCTCGGGTGTGCGGTTGCCGCAGCCGCCGGCAAGCAGCAACACGCCGAGCAGCAGGTGTCGGGTCGCGCCTTTCATCATGGCTCGCCTTCCGCGTCTGGCCAGCCCTTCTCCTAGAGCGTTTTCCAGTCCGATGTCTCCACTTGCAACGCCACAAAACGCAAAAACGGGGGCGTCGGCGCGCGACAGTCGCTGCGGGCGGGATGAAACGCACGCTAGCCGGGCTTGGCAGTGCACAACCAGCGCTTCCTTGCAGCGCCGATGCGCGGTGGTTAAGCCGGGATCATGGCCACACCCACCCATATCGCCGCCGATGTCGTCAGCCTGATCGGCAACACGCCGCTGCTGACCCTGAAGGGGCCGAGCGCCGATACGGGCTGTACCATCGTCGCCAAGGCGGAGTTTCTCAACCCCGGCGGCAGCGTCAAGGATCGCGCCGCGCTCGGCATCATCGAGGATGCCGAGGCTCGCGGGTTGTTGAAACCGGGCGGCACCATTGTCGAAGGCACTGCCGGCAATACCGGTATCGGGCTGGCACTGGTGGCATCGGCGCGGGGATACCGGACCATCATCGTCATGCCGGAAACGCAGTCGCGCGAAAAGCAGGATACGTTGCGCGCCCTGGGGGCGGAGCTGGTGCTGGTGCCGGCGGCGGCCTATTCGAACCCTTGCCACTATGTCCACACCTCGCGGCGCATCGCCGAGGAGACGGAGGGCGCCATCTGGGCCAACCAGTTCGACAATGTCGCCAACCGCATGGCGCACATCAAGACGACGGCGCCCGAGATATGGGCGCAGACCGGCGGCAATATCGATGGCTTCACCTGCGCTGTCGGCACCGGCGGCACGCTGGCGGGCGTCGCACTCGGCCTGCGCGCCGAAAAGCCCGGCATCGCGATTGCACTGAGCGATCCGGAAGGCGCGGCGCTGTACAACTGGTTCGCCGTTGGCGAGCTGCGCGGCGAAGGCTCCAGCGTCTCGGAAGGCGTCGGCCAGAGCCGCATCACCGCCAACCTCGAAGGCCTGAGCGTCGATGCACAGTTTCGCATTTCCGACGCCGAAGGCATGAACTGGGTCCGCCGCCTCAATGCCGAGGAAGGGCTGTGCCTGGGGCTTTCATCGGGCATAAATGTCGCCGGCGCGGTGCGGCTGGCGCGGCACCTGGGCCCCGGCCATGTTGTCGCTACCATCTTGTGTGACAGCGGCCTGCGTTATCTTTCAACGCTTTATAACCCCGAATGGTTGGCGTCGAAGGGTCTTTGACCGGCGCTTTGCACCGGTCTATCGACACAAAGGGGTTGCAACACTATATCTGGCGACCACTAGGCAGCGCCGAACCGCCGGTTTCGTCCGATGGTACGGCGACAATGCAAAGGTCGCTATTTTGCTGAAACGTTCATTCGGCAACCCGGAGATGACCGCAAGGCGGGAACTTCCGTCTGCCATCAGCCGTCCGGTTGTCGTGACGGCCTCGGCTGTTGCCCAGCGCATACGCGTTGGCCTGACCGGCCTCGCCGCCATCTTCCTGCTTGTGCTTGTTGCCGCCGTCGGTGTGCGCCCCGGCCAGTCCGTCGCCCGGGATCAATCCGGGATGGGAGCCCAACGCACCGGGCCGGTGGCCACCGGCCAGGCCGAGCCGCTGGCCGTGCTCGGCGTGGCGCCCGGCGCCCTTGGCGAATCGCCCGCGGCTCTCAGCGCACCGGCACCGGCATCTGCACCGGCCTCGGTGTCGGCATCGACCCGCCGCTGAGCGAGTGTTCGCGACCGCATCGGGGTCGCATTTCGACGATACAGCCGCTTCTTCCCCTGCGACAGCGCCTTTGTCCGGCGTTTGTCCGACCGCTTTCCACATTTTTCCGGGCGTTTGGACACAGACTTATCCACAGGGTTCGCCAGCAAGATCAAACCAAGAACAGCGTTCGCATCGGTCGGGATTTACCGTGGATAACTGGTCAAAATGGAGTTAATGCCCATAAATTCCCATTGAGACCCATGAATTCCCATGATACGTGTTGTCCACAATGAGGGCGGGGATTTTGCCGCGTGGTCGGGTCGAGACGTAGCGCCGGATTTCGCCGGTAACGTTGGATGCCGCGCCCACCGCCTTTGTTGCAGGGGCGGGACTGGTGTCGGACGAATTTTTCCACGGCTATGCGCTGAACGCGATCGACGCGAAGAGCCGGCTGTCGATTCCGGCCGATTTCCGCGACGTGATCAGCGCCCGCTCGGCGAGCAAGGAATTGCGTGTCGGCCCGGCCGAACGCGCCGATTGCCTCATCGGTTACGACAAGAGTTACGGCGCCCGGCTGAAGGCCCAGCACGACGCCCGCTTTGGCAACGAATATAGCCGCGAGCGCGACCAGCAGGCGATGTTCCTGTTCGGATCGGTGACGCCGCTGCTGCTCGACGATGCCGGCCGTATCGTCGTGTCCGCCACCCTGAAGGACCTCGGCGATCTCGACAGCCATGCCTGGTTCGTTGCCGGCGGCGACTGGTTCGAGATCTGGAACCCCTATCGCTACCTGGCGTCGGAGGGCGTGGACCCGCGCCTTGTCCGTGTTCTGAAGCGGGAAATGGCCGCCAAGGGCCTGCCCCTCGAAGAACCCCGCAAATGAGCGATTCCCCGCATATTCCCGTGCTTCTCGCCGAAACCATGGCGGCGCTGCGGCTCGGGCCCGGCGATATCTATGTCGATGCGACGCTCGGCGCCGGCGGCTATCTGCGCGCCGCGCGGGCGCAGGGCATCGCCCGCGCCATCGGCTTTGACCGCGATCCCCGTGCCATCCTGCTCAACGCCGACCTGGCGGCGCTTGACGATGTGACGCTCATCGCCCGGCCATTTTCGGAAATGGAGGCCGGCCTCGCCGACATCGGGCTGACCGAGGTATCGGCAATCGCTTTCGATATCGGCGTATCGTCGATGCAGATCGACACGCCCGAACGCGGCTTTTCCTTCCAGTCCGATGGCCCGCTCGACATGCGGATGAGCGACAGCGGCATGACCGCGGCGGACTTCATCAACAGCGCCAGCGAGGGCGAGATTGCCGATGTGCTGTTCCAGCTTGGCGACGAGCCCGGCGCGCGCCGCATCGCCCGCGCCATCGTGCATGATCGCCCGTTGACCCGCACGTCGGAGCTGGCGCGGCTGGTGCGCTCGGTGCTCGGGCACCAGCCCGGCGGCAAGGATGCAGCGACGCGCAGCTTCCAGGCGCTGCGCATCCATGTCAACGACGAGCTGGGTCAGCTCGACGCCGGGCTGGAGGCGGCAGAACGCCTGCTGGTCCCCGGTGGCCGGCTGGCGGTCGTGACCTTTCATTCCGCCGAGGATCGCGCGGTCAAGACCTTCCTGCGGGATCGCGCCGGCGCAGCACCGGGCGGATCGCGCCACATGCCGGTCGCCGCCCGCCCGCGCAGCCCCAGCTTCGAACGTCCGGCGCGCGCCGTCCGCGCCTCCGATGCCGAAGTGGCGCGCAACCCGCGTGCGCGCTCGGCGACATTGCGTGCCGCCGTCCGCACCAGCGCCCCGGCATGGAGCGCCAGCCACCCCCAGCCGTCTGTGAGGTCCGCATGAGGAATTATACCGGGTTGGCGCTGATGATCTTCACCACCATGGCCGCCGCCGCCGGCTGCTACACCATCAACCTGAAGGTGTCGGCAGAGCGATCGGGTATCGAGACGTTGCGCCGGCAACTGGTTGTCGATGCGCGCTCCATGCGCGACCTCCAGGCCGAATTGCGCACCCGCGCCCGCCTGCCGGAAATGCAGCGCTGGAACGACCAGGTGCTGAAGATGTCGGCGCCGGCGGCCGGCCAGTTCATGCGCTCCCCGGTGCAACTCGCCAGCTTCGTCACCGGGCCGGCGGTCGAAGGTGCCGGGCCCGGCATCGCGCCGGCAACGGCGCCTGCGGTCCGCTATGCCGTCACCGCGCCGGTTCCGGTGGCGCCCGCCGGCACGGCGGGGGTGGTGCGGACCGCCTATTCGCCGCAGCACGGTCCCGATGCGACAAAGGCGGCCAAGGCGCAGGCGCTCGCCGATGCACTGAGCGATAGCCTTGCGGCCGATGACAGCGTCGTTGCAACGTCGCGCGGCAACCCGGACGGAGGGCAATAACCCCGGCCATGAACCAGACGGTTGCAGCAGTTCGTCCTGTCGTTGCCGCTGCGGCTGCAGCGCGACCGGCGGCGCGCCCGCCCGAACCGCCGCTCACCGGGCAGCGGCAGGCGGCGATGCTGCGGGCGCGCCAGCGCCTTGCGGTGTACCTGCTGATGTTCGTGCTGGTGCTGCCGGTGCTTATGTTGCGGCTTGGCGATCTTTCGATGTTGCAGTCGGCGCCGATCGCTGCCGGCGCTCCGATGACCAGCGCACCGCCGCGGGCCGACCTGATCGACCGCAATGGCGTTGAGCTGGCGCGCACCTTCGATGCCTATGCGATTTCGGTCGAGCCGCGAAAACTGGCGTCCGACCCGCGTTTGCTCAGCCAGCGCATCGCGGCGATCCTGCCCGACAAGACCGCCGACGAAATCTATGCCGAACTGACCCACCGCGGCTATTTCCGCTATATCGCCCGCCGCGTGCTGCCGTCCGAGGCCAAGCGCATCAACGACCTTGGCGAGCCCGCCATCTTCCTGCGCCGCGAGGCCGAGCGGCTATACCCCAACCTCAACCTTGCCAGCCATGTGCTCGGCTATACCGACAGCGTCGGCAAGGGCGAAGTCGGGCTTGAAAAGGCTTTCAACACGCGGCTGTCGGATCCGGCGCAGCGCGGCACGCCGCAGGTGCTGGCGCTCGATGCCCGTGTCCAGCAGGCGCTGGAAAGCGAATTGCGCGGCGTCTATCTCGACCAGCGCGCCGATGGCGCCGCCGGCATCGTCATGGACGTCAATACCGGCGAAGTGCTGGCGATGACGTCGCAGCCGGATTTCAACCCCAATGCGCCGGGCCATACCAGCGACCAGTCGCGCTATAACCAGGCGACCTTTGCCACCTTCGAACTCGGCAGCACCTTCAAGTCGTTCACCATAGCCAGCGGGCTCGATGCGGGCGTCATCGATTCGATGCAGAAGAAGTACGATGCGACCCACCCGCTCGTCGTCGACCGCCACACCATCCACGACGACCATGCCCTGAACCGCTGGTTGACCGTGCCGGAAATCTTCATTCATTCGTCGAACATCGGTACCGCGCGCATCGCTGCCGAAATCGGCCGCGACCGCCAGCGCGCCATGCTCGACAAGCTGGGCTTCTTCAAGCAGGTCGATTTCGAGCTGCAGGAGCGTTCGCGCCCGCAATTTCCGGCGTTGAGCAACTGGGGCGAACTGGCGACGATGACCATCGGTTACGGCCATGGCATCTCCATCACGCCGCTGCACCTGGCGGCGGGCTATGCGGCGCTGGTCAATGGCGGCATGTACCACAACCCGACGCTGCTGAAATTGGCGCCGGGCGCGGTGGTCCCCGGCCATCGTGTGTATCAGCAATCGACATCGGACACGATGCGTGCCCTGCTCCGGCTCGTCGTCACCAGCGGCACCGGGCGCAAGGCCGATGCGCCGGGCTATCGCGTCGGCGGCAAGACCGGCACGGCGGAAAAGGTCATCAACGGCCGCTATATCCACGGCGAGAACGTCTCGACCTTCGCCTCGGCCTTCCCGATGGATGCGCCGCGTTATGTCGTCATCATGATGATCGACAATCCCAAGGGCAGCAAGACGAGCTATGGCTTCAAGACCGCGGGCATGACCATCGCGCCCGCCGCCGGCCGGGTCATCGAGCGCATCGGGCCGTTGCTCGGGGTGAAGCCCGATGCGGCGCGCGACGTCGATGTCTCGCAATTGCTGCCGCACACTGCCGACAAGATCGAAGAGTAACGTGCGCCTCGGGGACTTGATCGCCGATGCCGGGGACGCCGCGATAACCGGGTTTGCGCTCGACCACCGGAAAGTGGCGCCGGGCACCATCTTCGGGGCCTTCCTGGGCGCGCGGGTCAATGGTGAGGATTACATCCCTGCAGCGGTCGCGGCTGGCGCGATCGCCGTGGTGACGCGCAGCGGCGTCGCCGTCGACGGCGCGGTGGCAGTCACCGCCGACGAACCGCGCGCGGTGTTTGCGCGGCTGGCGGCACGGTATTTTGCGCCGTTTCCGCAGACCGTGGTGGCGATCACCGGCACCAATGGCAAGACGTCCTGCGCCGAACTGACCCGGCAATTGTGGCGCCTCGCCGGGCAGGTCTCGGCCAGCATCGGCACGCTGGGGGTCACCACCGCCAACGATCAGGTTTCCACCGGCCTGACGACGCCGGACGTGGTGACGTTCCTCGCCAACATGGCAGGGTTGCAGCGCGAAGGCGTCACCCATGCCAGCTTCGAGGCGTCGAGCCACGGCCTCGACCAGTATCGTACCGAGGGGCTGCCGGTGGCAGCGGCGGCATTCACCAACCTGTCGCGCGACCACCTTGATTATCATGGCACCATGGAGGCGTATTTCGCTGCCAAGCTGCGGCTGTTCACCGATGTGGTCGGCGACGATGGCGCGGTGGTGGCATGGGCCGATGACGCGCCTTGGTCCGGCCGGGTCATCGCTGCGGCTGCGGCGCGCGGGCTCAGGCTGCTGACCGTCGGCAGCGCCGGCGACACCCTTCGCCTGCTGTCGCGCACTCCGACGCAACTGGGCCAGACGCTTGCCATTGCAGCCGGCGGCACGACCCACAGCGTGCAACTGCCGCTCATCGGTGCCTATCAGGCGGCCAATGCGCTGGTTTCGGCGGCACTGGTCATCGCCACTGGCGGCGATGTCGCGGCCACCCTCGCCAATCTGGCCCGCGTCCAGCCGGTGCGCGGGCGGCTCGAACGCGCCGTCATCGCCCGCTCCGGTGCCGCGGTCTATGTCGATTATGCCCATACGCCCGACGCGCTGGTGGCGGCGGCCGAGGCTTTGCGCCCGCACGTCACCGGCAAGCTGCACCTCGTCTTCGGCGCCGGCGGCGACCGCGATATTGGCAAGCGTCCACTGATGGGGCAGGTCGCGGCGCGTATCGCCGAGCATGTCATCATCACCGACGACAACCCGCGCAGCGAGGACCCGGCGCTTATCCGCGCCGCCATCCGCGCCGCCGCACCGGGGGCGGAAGAAATCGCCGATCGGCGCAGCGCCATTGCCGCCGCCATCGCCGCCAGCGCACCGGGCGATGTCGTGCTGATTGCCGGCAAGGGGCATGAACAGGGCCAGATCGTCGGCACGCAGGTCCTGCCGTTCGACGATGTGCAAGTGGCGCGGGAGTGCGCGGCGTGACCGCGCTGTGGACCGCATCCGAGATCGCCACCGCGTGCCAGGGCACCGTGCATGGCGATTTCGCCGCGCACGGCGTCACCTTCGACAGTCGCGAGGTCATCGGCGGCGAACTGTTCATCGCGCTCAAGGGCGAGGCGATGGACGGCCATGCCTTCCTGCCACAGGCCATCGCGCGCGGTGCGGCCGGGCTGCTTGTCTCCCAACCCGCCAGCCATCCGCACGTGCGTGTCGCCGATACATCGGCCGCGCTGACATCGCTTGCCGTCGCCGCGCGGGATCGTGCCCCGGCGCTGCGCATCGGCGTCACCGGCTCGGTCGGCAAGACCGGCGTCAAGGAGGCACTGCGGCTGGCACTGTCGCGGTTTGCGCCCGATGCCGTCCATGCCTCGGTCAAAAGTTACAACAACCACACCGGCGTACCCTTGAGCCTGGCACGGATGCCGCGCGATACCCGCTTCGGCGTGTTCGAGATGGGCATGAACCACAGCGGCGAGCTGGCGGCGTTGACGCAACTGGTGCGCCCAGACATCGCCATCATCACCTGGGTGGCCTCGGCGCACCGCGAATTCTTTGCCACCGAGGAAGCCATCGCCGATGCCAAGGGCGAGATTTTTGCCGGGTTGCAACCCGGCGGCACCGCGATCATTCCCTTCGACAGCGCCCATCGCGACCGGCTGATGACAGCGGCAAGGCCCCATGCCGCCCACGTCGTCAGCTTCGGCCTCGAGCCTGGTGCCGATGTTGTCGCCGAAAGCTTCGTCCTTCACCCCGATTGTTCGTGCGTCACCGCGCGGATCGGCGAACACCGGCTGACCTTCAAGGTCGGCATGGCGGGTCGGCACTGGGTCGGCAATGCGCTGGCGGTGCTGGCGGCGGTCCATGCCGCCGGTGGCGACATTGCCCTTGCCGGGCTGGCGCTGGCCGAACTGAAGGATCTGCCCGGGCGCGGCCAGCGCCGGCGCGTTGCCGCAGGCGCGGGGCAGGCGATCATTGTCGATGAAAGCTACAACGCCAATCCGGCCTCGATGGCGGCTTCGCTCGCGGTGCTGGGTGAAATCGTGCCCAAGCGCGAAGGCCGGCGGCTGGCGCTGCTCGGCGCGATGCGCGAGCTCGGCAGCCTGTCGGACCAGTTCCACGCCGATCTGGCGCCCCATGTCGAAGCCGCCGGGGTCAGCCATGCCATCCTCGTCGGCGCCGAAATGAAACCGCTGGCAATGGCGCTGGCCCGCAAGATCACCGTATCGCATGTCACCGATGCCGCCGCCGCCACCGCCGAAATCGACCGGTTGCTGGCTGGAGACGATGTGCTGCTGGTCAAGGGGTCGAACAGCATCGGCCTCGGCGCTATCGTCGCGCATTTAACCGCCAGAGAGGATCAGGCTTGATCAACCTACTGGCCTATTGGGCAGGGTTCGAGGGTGTCCTCAACCTGTTCCGCTATATCACGTTCCGCTCCGTCGGCGCGCTGGTGACGGCGCTCGCCATCGCGCTCGTCATCGGGCCTCGGTTCATCGGCTTCCTGCGCTCCAAACAGGGCAAGGGCCAGCCGATCCGCGAGGATGGCCCGGCGTCGCACCTGCTCACCAAGAAGGGCACGCCGACGATGGGCGGGCTGATGATCCTCATCGCGCTGACCGTTTCGACGCTGTTGTGGATGGATACCGGCAACGGCTTTGTCTGGGCGGCGCTGTTCGTCACCCTGGGGTTCGGCGCCATCGGTTTCATGGACGACTATGACAAGGTGACCAAGAACACCCACAAGGGCATTTCTGGCCGCACGCGACTGCTGATCGAATTCTTCATCGCCGGCCTTGCCTGCACCTGGATCGCCAGCCGGACGGGGACGACGCTGTATCTGCCGTTCCTCAAGGATTATGGCCTGGCGCTGGGCATGTTCTACATCGCCTTTGCCGCCTTCATCGTCACCGGCTTCGGCAACGCCGTCAATCTGACCGACGGCCTCGACGGGCTGGCCTCGATGCCGGTCGTGATCGCCGCTGCCGCCTTCGCCATCATCGCCTATCTCGTCGGCAATATCCGCTTTGCCGATTATCTTGGGGTCCATCACGTGCCGGGCTCGGGCGAGCTGGCGGTGTTTGCCGCGGCGCTGATCGGCGCCTGCCTCGGCTTCCTGTGGTACAACGCGCCCCCGGCGGCGGTGTTCATGGGCGATACCGGCTCGCTGGCGCTGGGCGGCGCACTCGGCACCATCGCCGTGGTCACCAACCATGAAATCGTGCTGATCGTCGTCGGCGGTTTGTTCGTGCTCGAAACCGTCAGCGTCATCGTCCAGGTCGCCAGCTTCAAGATGACGGGCAAGCGCGTCTTCCGGATGGCGCCCATCCACCATCATTTCGAACATCTCGGCTGGTCCGAATCGACCGTTGTCATCCGCTTCTGGATCATCTCGATCGTGCTGGCCCTCGCCGGGCTGGCAACGTTGAAGCTGCGGTGATCACCTCGCCTGTCTTTGCCGGGAAAACCTATGGCGTCTACGGCCTTGCCCGCAGCGGCAAGGCGACCGTTGCGGCGTTGGCCGCATCGGGCGCCCAGACACGCAACTGGGACGATGGCGAAGTTGCGCGTGCCGGCTTCGACGGGGTGCTGACCAATCTGCATGAGATCGACCTCGCCGCACTCGATGCGCTGGTGGTGTCTCCCGGCGTGCCCCATGACGCCCCGCTCTTCGTCCGCGCCGCTGCGGCCGGCATCCCCGTCATCGGCGATATCGAACTGTTCGCCCAGGCCCGCGCCGACCTGCCGCCGCACCGGGCTGTCGGCATCACCGGCACCAACGGCAAATCGACCACGACGGCGCTGATCCACCACATCCTGCAGACTGCGGGCATCCCGACGGCAATGGGCGGCAACATTGGCCTTGCCATCATGGCGCAGCAGCCGCTGGCGGCGGGCGGGGTCTATGTTCTCGAACTCTCGTCGTACCAGCTCGACATCAGCTTCAGCCTCGTTTGTGAAGTCGCGGTGCTGCTCAACGTGACGCCCGACCATCTTGAACGCCACGGCGACATGGCTGGCTATGCCGCCGCAAAGGCGCGACTGTTCGGCATGCAGGTGCCGGGGGCCGCCGCCATCATCGCCACCGACGATCGCTACAGCTGCGACATCGCCGAAAAGGTCGTCGCGACACTCCACCCGGTGTCGGCGGCGCGGGTCGTCGATGAAGGCGTCAGCGTTGTCGGCGGCATTGCGCGCATCGATGGCGCGCCCTTTGCGGAACAGCGCGACTGGCCGGCGCTGCAAGGTCCGCACAATGCCCAGAACGCCGCCGCCGCGATTGCCGCGGCGCGGGCGCTGGGGGTGCAGAGCGCCGATATCCTGGCGGGGCTTGCCAGCTATCCCGGCCTGCCGCACCGCATGGAGCGCATCGCCAACAAAAACGGCGTGTTGTTCGTCAACGACAGCAAGGCGACCAACCCCGATTCGACCGCCCCGGCGCTTGCCGCCTATCCGCGCACCCACTGGATCGCCGGTGGACGGCAAAAGAGCGACGACCTGGATGCCGTGCTGCCGGTCCTTGGCGGTGTCGTCGCGGCCTATCTCATCGGCGAGGCGGCGCCGGTATTCGCCGCCATCCTCGCGCCGCATATTCCGGTCCAACAGTGCGGCACGCTGGGCGATGCTGTCATCGCGGCGGCCGCTGCTGCCCGGCCCGGCGATACGGTGCTGTTGTCCCCTGCGTGTGCCAGTTTTGACCAGTTCCGCGATTTCGAGGCGCGCGGCGACGCGTTTCGGGCAGCGGTGGAGGCGCTTTGATGAACTCGGCGACATTGCCCCGCAACAGCTTCCGCACCCCCGCCTGGGCCCAGCCGCCGACGCGCGGTGACCAGTCGCGCTTCGGCCGCTGGTTCTGGACCATCGACAAGCTGTTGCTGACGTTCGTCTTCATCCTCATCGGCTGCGGCGTCATTGCCGTGGCCGCCGCATCCCCGGCCGCGGCGCAGCGGCTATCGGGCCCGGGTTTCAAATACGGCGACCTGTATTTCTTCAAGCGCCAGATTTTCTGGGTGCTGACGGGGGTGCCGGTGATGCTGGCGGTGTCGATGCTGCCGGTGGCATGGGCCAAGCGCGCGGCGCTGCTCGGCACCGTCGCGTTCCTCGCGGCGCTGGCGCTGGTGCCGCTGATCGGGGCGGGGGCCAACGGCGCCGTGCGCTGGATCGCGCTGCCCGGCTTCCAGTTCCAGCCGTCGGAATTCCTGAAGCCGATGTTCGTGGTCACCACGGCATGGCTGCTGGCCTTGCGCTTTGAAGACAGCCGCATGCCGACGATGCAGGTCAGCTTCGGGTTGCTGTGCGTCATCGCCGCGCTGCTGGTGAAGCAGCCGGATTTCGGCCAGACCGCGCTGATCGTGGCGGTGTGGCTGGCGCAGGCCGTGCTGGCCGGCATGTCGCTGTGGATGCTCGGGGTGCTGGCGGTCGCGGTCACGGCTGCCGCGGGCGCAGCCTATCTGTTTGCCGACCATTTCACCCAGCGCATCGACAAGTTCCTGACCGGCGGCGGCGACACCTACCAGATCGACAAGGCACTCGATTGTTTCCGGGCCGGGCGACTGTTCGGCGTCGGGCCGGGCGAAGGCGTCATGAAGTTTCGCCTGCCCGAGCCGCATACCGACTATATCTTTTCGGTGATCGGCGAGGAATTCGGCATGATCGCCTGCCTTGTTATCGCCGGGCTGTACATCGCCATCGTCGTCAGGGTGTTTCTCATCATGCTGGATGAGGAGGACCCCTTCGTCTTTCTCGCCGCATCCGGCCTTGCCATCGAATTCGGCTTGCAGGCCTCGATCAACATGGCGGTCAACCTCAAACTGTTGCCGTCCAAGGGCATGACCTTGCCGTTCATCAGTCATGGCGGCTCGTCGTTCCTGGCGCTGTCGCTCGGCATGGGACTGTTGCTGGCGCTGACGCGGCGCAACCCGTTCCTCAAGTCCTCGCCCTATGTCGAACGCTGGGGGGGCCGGTAACGGTGGACCGGTGACACCAGGCCCTTACGTCCTCGCCGCCGGTGGCACCGGTGGGCACATGGTGCCGGCACATGTACTGGCGCTGGAATTGCGCGCGCGCGGACACAGCGTGCACCTGGTTACCGATAGCCGCGGCCTGCGTTTCCCGGGCCTTTTCGATGGCGTGCCGCGCACCGTGGTCGACAGCGGTTCGCCGGGGCGGTCGGGCTGGAGCGCGCTGCCCAGGGTGGCGATCAGCATCTGGCGGGGCAGGGCGGCAGCCCGCGCGCTGTTTCGCCAGCTGCGTCCGGTCGCCGTGATCGGCTTTGGCGGATATCCGGCGCTGCCATCGCTGCTGGCGGCGCTGTCGCTGAAATTGCCCAGCCTTGTTCATGAACAGAACGCCGTGCTGGGCCGGGTCAATCGCTTCCTCGCGCCGCGCGTGGCGAAAATCGCCACCAGCTACCCGGTGGTGCGGCGCATGTTGCCCGGCTGGACCGGCAAGACGGTGATGACGGGCAACCCCGTGCGCGCCGAAATCGTGGCGGCGCGCAGCGTGGAGTTCGATGCCGATAGCCGGCAATTGCAGCTGCTGGTGACCGGCGGCTCGCAGGGTGCCGCCGTGTTGAACACGGTCGTTCCCGCTGCCGTCGGGTTGCTGCCCGAAACGCTGCGCGCCCGCTTGCGCGTGACCCATCAGGGCCGTGACGAGGACGCGGTGATGATCGGCGAAACCTATCGCGCCGCCGGCGTCGCAGCCCGTGTCGCGGCCTATTTCACCGATCTGCCCGCCGAAATCGCGGCGGCGCATATCGTCGTGGCTCGTTCCGGGGCTTCGACTGTCGCGGAATTATGTGTCGCCGGTCGCCCTGCCATCCTGGTGCCCTTGCCGATCGCCACCGACGACCACCAGACCGACAATGCCGGCGCCATGGCGGCGGCGGGCGGTGCGATCGTCCTCCAGCAGCCGCACTTTACCGCAGCCGCCGTCGCTGCGGCCTTGACGGCGTGGCTGGCGAACCCGAAAGCCTTGGCCGAAGCGGCCGCCGGCGCGCGCAGTGCCGGCCACCCCGATGCTGCGGCGCGGCTGGCCGATCTCGTCATCGCCACCGGAAAGCCGTCATGAACATCACGCCTGCCCCGATTCCGCTCAACCGCGCTGCGCTGCGGCCGGGCTTTCGCACCGATATCGGCACCATCCATTTCATCGGCATCGGCGGCATCGGCATGTCGGGTATCGCCGAAGTGATGGCCAACCTGGGTTTCAAGGTCCAGGGCAGCGACAGCGCCGAAGGCTATGTCGTGCAGGGCCTGCGCGACAAGGGCATCACGGTGTTCATCGGACAAACGGCCGAAAACGTTGCCGATGCGGCGGTGGTCGTGACTTCGACGGCGATCAAGCGCGATAACCCTGAAGTCATGGCGGCGCTCGCCAAGCGCATCCCCATTGTCAAGCGCGCCGAAATGCTCGCCGAGCTGATGCGGCTGAAATCCTGCGTCGCGGTGGCGGGAACCCATGGCAAGACGACGACGACATCGATGGTGGCGGCGCTGCTCGATGCCGGCGGCATCGACCCGACGGTCATCAACGGTGGCATCATCAACACCTATGGCTCGAACGCCCGGCTGGGTGCCGGCGAATGGATGGTGGTCGAGGCCGATGAAAGCGACGGTTCCTTCCTGCGGCTGGGCGGCACCATTGGCATCGTCACCAATATCGACCCCGAACATCTCGATCATTGGGGTGACTTCGACAAGATTCGCGACGGCTTTCGCCAGTTCGTCAATCATGTGCCGTTTTACGGCGCTGGCGTGCTGTGCATCGACCACCCGGAGGTGCAGGCGCTGCTGCCGCGCGTCCAGGACCGGCGCATCATCACCTACGGTTTTTCGGCGACTGCCGATGTGCGCGGCGAAGGTGTCACCCCGGTGCCGGGCGGCAACCGCTTTTCGGTGATCGTGCGCGAGCGCGAGGGGGAACGCGTCATCCCCGACCTGATGCTGCCGATGCCGGGGCGTCACAATGTGCAGAATGCGCTGGCCGCGGTGGCGGTGGCGATCGAGCTTGGGATCGGTGACGATGCCATCCGCAGCGGCTTTGCACGCTTTGGCGGGGTCAAGCGGCGGTTCACCAAGGTTGGCGAGGTGGACGGTGTTACCATCATCGACGATTACGGCCACCACCCGGTGGAAATCCGTGCCGTGCTGGCGGCGGCGCGCGAGGGCGCGACAGCGCGTGTGCTGGCGGTGGTGCAGCCGCATCGCTACACCCGCCTGCGCGACCTGATGGCCGATTTCCAGAGCGCCTTCAACGATGCGGACGCGGTCTATGTCGCCCCGGTCTATGCCGCGGGCGAAGCCCCGATCGACGGTGTCGATGCCGAAGCGCTGGCGCTCGGCCTGCGCAATTCCGGCCACCGCGCCGCCGTGACGGTGACCGGGGCCGATGACCTGGCGCGGGCGCTGGCGGCAGATGCACGGCCCGGCGACATGGTGGTGTGCCTTGGCGCCGGGGACATCACCAAATGGGCGGCCGGCCTCGCCGATGCCATCGCCAGGGTCCGCGCGACATGACGGCGACCGCGCGGGAAGTCAGTGCCGGGGTTTTCGAATACCGGTTGGCGGGCGGCACCTTCATCGCGCCCGAACTCTGGGGTGTGGTCGAACCCGATGCGTCGCTGGCGGATTTCATCTGGTTTCGCGCCGGCGGCCATGCCGAACTGCTTTTCCGCCCCGAACATGTGGAGGGCCTTGCCAAGGCCATGGCCGATCTGCCGGCATGGGTGCCGGTGCTGCCCGTCGGTGTCGGCTCCAACCTCATCGTCCGCGATGGCGGGGTGCCGGGCGTCACGGTGCGCTTGCCCAAGGCGTTCGCCAAGGTCGGCATCGAAGGCAATCTGGTCCGCGCCGGCGCGGCGGCAATGGGCATAACCGTCGCCAGCGCGGCGCGCGATGCGTCGCTGGCGGGGCTGGAATTCCTGCGCGGCATTCCCGGTACGGCCGGCGGCGCGGTGCGCATGAACGCCGGTGCCTATGGCCGCGATGTCGCCGATTGCCTCGTCGAGGCGACGGTCGTGCGCCGCAATGGCCGCATCGAGACGCTGACGGCGGCGGAACTGGGGTTCCGTTACCGGCATTCGGCGCTGCCCGCAGGCGATATCGTCGTGGAAGCGCTGTTCCGGGCGGTGCCTGGCGACAAGGCGGCCATCACTGCGGAAATGGATCGCATCGCCGCCGAGCGCGAGGCGTCGCAGCCGCTGCGCTCCCGCACCGGCGGCTCGACATTCAAGAACCCGCCGGGACTGAAGGCGTGGCAACTCGTCGATGCCGCCGGCTGCCGGGGGTTGCGTATCGGCGGCGCGCAGGTCAGCCAGAAGCACACCAACTTCCTCATCAACACCGGCGATGCGACCAGCGCCGATATCGAGGCGTTGGGCGACGAAGTCCGCGCCAGGGTACTGGCACAATCGGGCGTGGCGCTGGAATGGGAAATCGAACGGGTGGGCGTGGCATGAACATCGTCGTCCTCATGGGCGGGTGGTCCGCGGAGCGCGAGGTGTCGCTGACATCGGGCAGGGGCATCGCCGCCGCCTGCCGCGAGCTCGGGCATGATGTCACCGAAATCGACATGGGCCGCGACGTCGCGGCGCGGCTGGCGGCGGCGGCGCCCGATGTCGTGTTCAATGCCCTGCACGGTACGCCCGGGGAGGATGGCAGCGTCCAGGGACTGTTCGAGCTTATGGGGCTGAAATACACGCATTCGGGGGTTGCGGCATCGGCGATTGCCATCGACAAGGTGTTGACCAAGCAACTGCTGGTGCCACAGGGAATACGCATGCCGGGGGGCCATATCGTTCAGTCCGAAAGCCTTTTCGAAGCCGATCCATTGCCGCGCCCCTATGTGCTCAAACCGGTCAACGAAGGGTCCTCGGTCGGTGTCGCCATCGTCACCGATGCGTCGAACTATGGCCATCCGATCGCCCGCGATGCGGTGGGGCCATGGGCCGATTTCCCCGAACTGCTCGCCGAACCCTTCATCGCCGGGCGCGAATTGACCGTGGCCGTCCTCGATGGGGCAGAAGGCCCGCACGCGCTGGCGGTGACGGAATTGAAGCCGGTGCAGGGCTTTTACGATTACGACGCCAAATATACCGACGGCCTGACCGTCCATATCTGCCCCGCCGAACTGCCCGCCGATGTCGAGGCGTCGGCGCTCAAGATGGCCGTCGACGCCCATGTGATGCTGGGGTGCCGCGGTGCGTCACGCGCGGATTTCCGCTATGATCCGGCGCTGGGCGAGGCCGGGCTCTACCTGCTTGAAGTCAACACCCAGCCCGGCATGACGCCGCTCAGCCTGGTTCCGGAACAGGCGCGGCACCGCGGCATCGGCTATCCGGCGCTGGTCCAGCGCATCATCGACGCGGCATTGCTGGCATGAGCGCACACGCCCTCAAGCGCGGCGCGGCGCCGCCAAAGTCGAAGCGCAGCGTCCGCAAGCAACCTGTTGCCACCGTCGCGCTGCCGCTCAGCCGGACGTCGTTGCGGCGCAACCTTGCCATCGGCTTTGGCAGCCTTGCGGTCATCGTCGCGCTGGTGATTGCAAGTTTGGCCGGGGTGCCGCGGCGGCTGTGGGAGGGCACCGTCACCGCCAGCGCCCGCAGCGGCTTCGAAATCCGCCATGTCGAAGTCAGCGGCACCCATGAGATGGCGCGCCTGGCAGTCTATGACGCGGTGCTGTCGGGGCCCACCAACGCCATGCTGGCAACCGATCTCGATGCCATTCGGGCCCGTTTGCTGGCGCTGCCATGGGTCGCCGATGCCAGCGTCGGGCGGCGCCTGCCCGATACGCTCGTGGTGTCGATCTCGGAACGGCGCCCGGTGGCGCTGTGGCAGTATAGACAAAGGCTTATTGCAATCGACATTACCGGAAAACCGCTCAGCGCCACCCACCTCGAACGTTATGCCAACCTGCCGCTGATCGTCGGCGCCGGTGCCAATACCCGTGTCCATGAAGCGCTGGCGTTGACCGCCTCGGCGCCGGCGTTGACCGGCAAGGTCGATGCCGCGATCCTGGTGGGCGGTCGCCGCTGGGACGTCAAGTTCAAGTCCGGGGAAACGCTGGCACTTCCCGATACGCCGGCAGCCGCGTCGGAGGCCTTCCGGCGCTTTGCCAGCCTCGAGGCCAATCTCGATGAAAACCGCAAGTTGCTGGGGGGGCATTTCGAGCGTTTCGACATGCGACTGCCCGGCCAGATGATCGTCGGTGGCCCGACGGTGCGGATGGCGCTGGACGCGGCAGCCAAGGCGGCGAAGGCAGCCAAGGCGCAGAAGCCCGCGACGATGGCCATCTGATGGCAGCCCGCCCTGCCAAGACAGGCTTCACGCGCGGTGCCGAGCGCATCATCGCGGTGCTCGACGTCGGGACCTCGAAGGTCGCGGCGCTGATCGCCATGATCGGTCCGGATGGCGAACCCCGCGTCATCGGCACGGGCCAGAAACCTTGCGCCGGACTGCGGCGCGGCCTCGTCACGCACTTCGACCGCACCGAGGCAGCCATTCGCGGCGCCATGGACCAGGCCGAACGGTCCGCCGGTGTGCAGGTCGAGTTTGTCCATGCCTCGATTTCGAGCGGCAACCTTGCCAGCGATGTCGTGCCCGTGGAGATCGACATTGCCGGCGCCAGCATCACCGCCGCCGACATGGATTTGTTGCGCACCGCCGGGCGTGGCCGCATCGATCCGCGTGGTCGCACTGTCGTGCATGCCCAGCCGGCGCTTTATGCCCTTGATGGCCAGGCCGGGGTCGAAAGTCCGATCGGCTTCCATGCCGACCGGCTCGGGATGGATATCCATGTCGTCACGGCCGACACGCCACCGTTGAAGAACCTCGACCGCGCCGTCCGCAACGCGTTGCTCGGCGTCAAGTCGCTGGTCGCCTCGCCGCTCGCTGCCAGCCTGTCGACGCTGGAGCGCGAGGAGCGCGAGCTTGGCGTGGCGCTGGTCGAGATCGGCGCCGGGGTGACGACGGTGGCGGTGCACAGCTTCGGCGTCCTCGTTGGTGTTGCCACCATCCCGATGGGCGGCAACGACATTACCAACGACCTCGCCGCGGCGTTCTCGACCTCGCGGATCCATGCCGAACGCCTGAAGGCGCTGGAGGGGGCCGCCGTCACCAGCCCCAAGGACAACCATGAGGCGGTGGAAATCCCGCCGCTGAGCGACGACCTGAGCGCCGAGCCGTTGCGGGTGCCCAAGGCACAGATCATCGGGGTGATCCGCCACCGGCTGGACCTTTTGTTCCGCGAAGTCGGCATCAAGCTCGACCTGCTCGGCTATACCGGCCCGCAGGCGCGGCAGCTGGTGTTGACCGGCGGTGGTGCCGAATTGCGGGCGATTGCCGAATTCGCGCAAGGGGCGCTCAACCGCAACGTCCGCATCGGCCGGCCGCGCGGTTTGACCGGCCTGCCGCCCGCCCAATCCGGCCCGGCCTTTGCCACGCTGGCCGGCCTGGTGCTGTTCGCGGCGTCGGAAAGCCCTGATATCTGGCACATGGCGGCGCCGCCGAAAGCCGGGGACGGTGGCGGCCGTATCTCCAACATGATGCAAAAACTTCGCGGCAGCCTGTAATGGCGCTTGGAAGCTGTGAATCGCTTATATAGTATGCCGGCTTGAAGGGGAGACACGAGATGCTGGAATTCGAGAAGACCGAGCTGACCGAGCTGAAGCCCCGGATCACGGTCATCGGCGTCGGTGGTGCGGGCTGCAACGCGGTCACAAACATGATCAACGCCGACTTGCAGGGCGTTGATTTCATTGTCGCCAATACCGATGCGCAATCGCTGGCCGCCAGCAAGGCCGCGACCCGTATCCAGCTCGGCATGAAGATCACCCAGGGTCTGGGCGCCGGCGCTCGCCCGGAAATCGGTCGCGCGGCGGCGGAGGAAACGCTCGACCAGCTCGAATCGTCGCTTGAAGGCGCGCACATGTGCTTTATCGCGGCCGGCATGGGCGGCGGCACCGGCACCGGTGCGGCGCCGGTGGTGGCGCGTGCGGCGCGTGAACGCGGCATCCTCACCGTCGGCGTCGTCACCAAGCCTTTCACCTTCGAAGGCAACAAGCGGATGCGCGCCGCCGAAGACGGCATCGCCGAGCTGCAAAAGCATGTCGACACCCTCATCATCATCCCCAACCAGAACCTGTTCCTCATCGCCAACGCCAACACCACCTTCAAGGAGGCGTTCGCCATGGCCGACCAGGTGCTCCACCAGGGTGTGCGCGGCATAACCGACCTGATGATCATGCCAGGCCTCATCAACCTCGATTTTGCCGATATCCGCACCGTGATGTCCGAAATGGGCAAGGCGATGATGGGCACCGGCGAGGCCAGCGGCGAACACCGCGCCATCGAGGCGGCGGAAAAGGCCATCGCCAACCCGCTGCTCGACGAAGTCTCGATGCGCGGCGCCAAGGGTGTCATCATCAACATCACCGGCGGCGACGACCTGCGGCTGATGGAGGTCCATGAAGCTGCGACCCACATCCGCGACATGGTCGACCCCGAAGCCAACATCATCGTCGGATCGGCGTTCAACAAGGACCTTGACGGCATCATGCGGGTTTCGGTCGTTGCCACCGGCATCGATGCCGCACTGCGCCCTGCCATGGTGGTGCCGATGCCGGCGCGCCGCGACAGCGTGTTCAGCCCGCAGCCGAGCATCTTTGCGCCGGTCGCGCCTGCCCAGCCGGAAACGCCCGTCGCAGCGATCGTCGCGACCCCGGCCGAAGCCCCGCAAGTCGCGATGCCGACGGACCTTCTCGATACCGCACCGGCCGCCGACATGGACGATGACCTGCCCGAAATCGACCTGGCCGATGCGGACATGGTCGAGGACGATTCGCCCAGCGCCCCTGCAATCGCGCGCTTCACGCCCAGCCAGCCGCCGGCGATGGCGCCGGTTGCCAATATCCCCGTGCCGGCGCCCGAGCCGGAGGAGGAGCGGCCGATGACGCTGTTCGAAAAGATGATGAACCTGTCGCGCGGGCCAAAGCCCAAGCCCGCCGCACCGGCGACGCTGGCGCCCGAGACCGCGAACAGCGCGCCCGACGTCGAGATTCCGCCCTTCTTCAAGCGGCAGGTCAACAACTAGGGCGTATCGACACCGGGTGAAGCCGGCGGCGCGACGCTGCCGGCTCCGGTGTTTGTGGCCGGCGCTGAACATGTGGCGGGGGCAATGCCGCCTCCGGCACGTAAGACCGATATGACGACAGCGACGAGTCTTGCAATCGCACAGAACCGCTTCGGCCTCGGGCTGCGCGGCGATGAGGCTGCGCCGGGCACCGGCCTTGTCGACCAGTTCCCCCGGTACGACCCCAGGCCGCCGGCGATTGCGGCGGTGCCGGGCAGCGCCGCGATGGTGGTGCGCTTTCGGGACTACCAGGCGCAGCAGATTGCGGCGCGCATGGCCCAGATGCAGGCGGCGATGGCGGCAGAACGCCCCGCTCCCATTGTGTCTCCCGCGGTGTCACCCCCGGGTCCCGGCAAGCCGCAGCGAAGTCTCGCGCAAAAGGCGCTGCGCAGCGACATTAACGCCCAATTCCGCGAAAGTTATGGCGATGCGGCGCGGGCAAGGATCGTCGCCGCGCTCAATACCACCGCGCCGTTTGCCGAGCGGCTGGTGCATTTCTGGGCCAATCATTTCGCCGTTTCCGCCGACAAGCTGGAGACCCTGGCGTTGGCTGGAACCATGGAATTCGAAGCGATCCGGCCCAATATCGCCGGTCGCTTCGTCGACCTGCTGCTGGCGGTCGAGCGGCATCCGGCGATGCTGGTCTTCCTAGACCAGGCGAAGTCGATCGGTCCCGACAGTGCGCTGGGGCAGGCGGCGCGCAACCGCCGTGGCCGCAAACTGCCGGGCCTCAATGAAAATCTCGGGCGCGAAATCCTCGAGCTGCACACATTGGGGGTCGGCAGTGGCTACACCCAGGCCGATGTGCAGGAGCTGGCGCGGGCGCTGACCGGCTGGAGCATCGGCGGCTTTACCCGCCAGGCCATCGCCATCGAAGCGCCGGAGGGGCAGTTCGTTTTCCAGCCCGGCTGGCACCAGCCCGGCGATCGCGCCATCATGGGCCGGCGCTACCGCCAACAGGGGGAGGCGCAGGCAGCGGCCATCCTCGGTGACCTTGCCGTGCATCCGGCGACGGCGCACCATCTGGCGACAAAGCTGGCGCGGCATTTCGTGGCCGATGTGCCGCCGCCTGCCCTCGTCGACCGGCTGGCACGGGCACATATCGAAAGCGGCGGCGACCTGATGGCGGTGTACCGTGTGCTGGTCGCGGCACCGGAGGCATGGGCCATGCCGATGCCCAAGTTCAAGACGCCGTGGGACTGGACGATTTCCGCCCTGCGCGGCATCGGCGCCCGGGACGCGCCCGACCTCAAGATCGTCGGCGCACTGGCCGAGCTTGGCCAGCCGATCTGGCGACCGGGGTCGCCCGCGGGCTGGGACGATGTCGCCGCCAGTTGGGCTGCCCCCGATGCACTACTGCGCCGCGTCGAGATCGCCGAACGCATCGCCAGCCTTGTCGGCGACCGTATCGACGCGCGGCTGCTGGCGCCGCGACTGCTGCCCGGCGTGCTCAGCCCCGCCACCGCCGCCGCCATCGCCAATTGCGCGCGGCCGCAACAGGGCCTGGCGCTGCTGCTTGCCGCGCCTGAATTCCTGCGGAGATAGCCATGATCAACCGGCGTTTCCTCCTGGGACAGGGCGCGCTCGCCGCCGGTCTGCTGTTGACGCCGAACCTGGCGCTGGCGGCGGCGCCTACGGAAAAGCGCTTTGTCTTCATCATCCTGCGCGGTGCGATGGATGGCCTGATGACGGTGATGCCGCTCGGCGATCCGGCCTATGCGGCGCTGCGCGGCAATTTTGCGCCGCCCGCCGCCGCCGGATTGCCGCTGCCGCTCGATGCGCTGTTCAGCGCGCATCCGGCGCTTGTCGAGACCGCCGCGCTCTATGGCAGGGGCGAAGCGCTGTTCGTCCATGCCATCGCCTCGCCATACCGCGAGCGCTCGCATTTCGATGCCCAGAACGTCCTCGAAACCGGCGGCACCGCGGCCTATGCGCTGTCGGATGGCTGGCTCAACCGGATGCTGCCGCTGCTGCCCAAATCCGGTGAGCCGGCGCTGGCGTTGTCCGCCACGCTACCCATGGCCCTGCGCGGGCCGACTCCGGCCACGTCCTATGCGCCGTCGCAACTGCCCGATCCCGACCCCGATCTGCTGGCGCGGATCACCGCGCTATACGCCGGCGACCCGCAGTTGCACGGGCTGTGGAGCCAGGCGGTGCAGGCGCGGGCGATGGCAGGCAGCGACGGGCGCGGACGCAGCAACCCGGGCGCGCTGGGGCGGCTGGCGGCGACCTTCCTCGCCAAGCCCGGCGGCGCGCGCATTGCCGTCATCGAGCTGCAGGGCTGGGATACCCATGCCGAGCAGCCGGGCCGGCTGAACAACCAGCTGAAGCAACTGGACGGTGTCATCGCCGCACTCCGCGACGGCCTGGGGGCGGCATGGGCGGACACCGTCATCGTCGCGGCGACGGAGTTCGGGCGCACGGCGGCCCCCAACGGCACGATGGGCACCGACCATGGCACCGGCGGCGCCGCGGTTGTCGTTGGTGGGGCGGTCAAGGGTGGGCGCGTGGTTGCCGATTGGCCGGGGCTGGCGACCGGGCAATTGTACCAGGGCCGCGACCTGCGCCCCACGGCCGACCTGCGCGCGCTGTTCGCCGGGCTGGCGGGTGAACATTTCGGCATCGATCCACCGCGGATGATGCGGACGGTGTTCAACGCCCTGCAGGTGCGACCGTTGACCGGGCTGGTGCGGGGTTAGGCCGTGGCGCTTGCCACGGTTCCCCTTCAGGGCGCCTCGGTGGCGAACAGCCATCGCCCGCACCACGCCGCCAGCACGGCGCCCGCCAATTGCGCCGCGATGAACCCCGGCGCATCGATAGGACGGATGCCTGAAAAACTGTCGGTCATCGCCCGCGCCAGCGTGATTGCCGGGTTGGCGAAGCTGGTTGACGAGGTGAACCAATAGCCGGCGGTGATGACCATGGCGACGCTGGCCGGCACCCAGTTCGGGCGGTGGCGCAGCGTGCCGAGGATCGTCAGCACCAGCGCGAAGGTCGCGACCGCCTCCCCCAGCCATTGCCCCGGCCCGGTACGCGCCTTCACCCCCCATTGCCAAAGCGGCACCTCGAACATGCCATGCGCGACGAGCACGCCGACGAGGCCGCCCGCCAGCTGCGCCAGCCCGTACAGCCCGGCATCGCGCCAGGACAGGTCGCGCCGCAAGGCGAACACCAGCGATACCGCCGGGTTGAAATGCGCCCCCGATACCGGGCCCAGCATGGCGATGAGCACGAACAGCATCGCGGTCGCTATGGTATTGCCGAGCAGGGCCACCGCGACATTGCCGGCGGCGAGCCGTTCCGCCATGATTCCCGATCCGATGACGGTGGCGAACAGCAGGGCGGAGCCTAGCGCTTCGGCGAACAGGCGCCTTGGCAGCGCCATCATGCGATGGGGCTGCCGTCTTCCTTGGTGAAGCCCGCCGGCAGTGTCCCATCGAGCACCTCGAGCACGCGTTCCGATGGGCGCGCCAGCACGACGCCCCTTGGCCCGAATACCACCGGCCGGTTGATGAGGATGGGATGGGTCGCCATCGCAGCGAGGATGACGGCGTCGGCGGCATCTTCCAGCCCAAGCTCAGCAGCGGGCGTGCCCTTGACCCGCAACAGCGCCTTCACCCCGCCAACCTTTTCGGCGACGTCGGCAAGAGTCGCCGGATCGGGCGGCGTCTTCAGATACTCGGCGATCACCGGCTCCACCCCGGTGGCGCGGATCATCGCCAGCGCATTGCGCGAGGTGCCGCATTTGGGGTTGTGCCAGATGGTGACGGTCATGCTGCCTGCTCCGTGCAATCGCTGCCGCCGCAGCAGTTTTCAGTCAGGAAATCGACAAGCCCGGCCATGGCGCCAAAATCGGCCGAATATCGCAGCGACCGCCCCTGCCGTTCGGCACGCACCAGCCCGGCACGTTTCAGATGCGCCAGATGGAACGACAGCGACGACGCCGGCAGATGCAGCGCGTCGGCAATGTCCCCGGCTGGAACACCCTTTGGCCCGGCCGCAACCAGCATCCGGAACGCCGCCAGCCGGTGCGGCTGGGCGAGGGCGGCGAGCCGATCGACCGTGGTGGCGAGCAACGATTCCATAATTCCGGAAATGTCGATTATAGCCACGTTCGTGTCAACCCGGCTTCTGCGCTTGACGCCACGCCCCAGCATGGCACGGAGCGGCAACGCATACAGGAGAGCGAGACATGGCCGGACCACTCAGCGGACTGCGCATCATCGAGCTGGCCGGCATCGGGCCAGGGCCGTTCGCCGCGATGATGCTCGCCGACCATGGTGCCGAAGTCATCCGTATCGATCGCCCCGGCGCGCGACCCGATCCGCGCGACCCGCTGCTGCGCTCGCGGCGGCTGATCGGGCTCGACCTCAAATCGGCGGAGGGCAAGGCGCGGGTGCGCGAGCTGGTCAAGTCCGCCGACGGCCTTATCGAAGGCTTCCGGCCCGGGGTCACCGAGCGGCTGGGACTGGGGCCGGACGTGCTGCTCGCCGATAACCCGCGGCTGGTTTATGGCCGCATGACCGGCTGGGGCCAGACCGGGCCCTATGCCCAGGCGGCGGGGCACGACATCAATTATATCGCGCTCGCGGGCGCACTCTACAGCTATGGCCGGGCTGGTGAAAAGCCGACCCCGCCGATCAACATGGTCGGCGATTTCGGCGGTGGCGGCATGATGCTGGCCTTCGGCATGGTCAGCGCGTTGCTTCACGCCCAAAGGACCGGGGAGGGGCAGGTCATCGATGCCGCGATGACCGACGGCGCCGCGACGCTGATGAGCATGATCTGGGGGTTTCGCGCCAATGGCATCTGGAACGACGAGCGCGGCACCAACCTGCTCGATACCGGTGCCCATATGTACGACACCTATGAAACCGCCGACGGCAAATGGATCTCGATCGGATCGCTGGAGCCGCAATTCTATGCCGAACTGCGCCGGCTGGCCGGGCTGGCGGAGGACAGGGACTTCGACGCCCAGATGGACAAGGCGCAATGGGGGCCGTTGAAGGCCAAGCTGACGGCGCTGTTCCTCGGCAAGACCCGCGACGAATGGTGCGCGCTGATGGAAATGACCGATGTCTGCTTTGCGCCGGTGCTGAGCATGGCCGAGGCGCCATCGCATCCGCACAACGCCGCGCGCGGCACCTTCATCGAAGTCGGCGGGGTGATGCAGCCGGCGCCGGCACCGCGCTATTCGCTGACGGTGGCGGACGTGCCGGTGATGACGACGGGTTTCGATGCGGAGCTGATGGGCAAGTGACGCCGCCGCGCGGTCTTTTCGGTCTATCCCGCATGGTGCCCGGGTCGTGACGGCCTATGCCAGCGACCCCGCGCATTCGCGTGGCCGGCGCCATCCGGAGCCGGCGTCAGCCACCCGCACCGCCTTCCAGCGCGACCGCGACCGCATTGTCCACAGCAGTGCGTTTCGGCGCCTGCGCTACAAGACCCAGGTGTTCGTGGCGCCCGATGGCGACCATTTCCGCGTACGGCTGACCCACAGCCTCGAAGTGGCGCAGATCGCCCGCACGCTGGCACGCGCGCTCGGCCTCGACGAGGACCTGACCGAAGCGCTGGCGCTGGCGCACGATCTTGGCCATCCGCCGTTCGGTCATTCGGGCGAGGATGCGCTCGAGGTGGCGCTCGCCCCCCATGGCGGGTTCGACCACAATGCCCAGACGTTGCGCATCGTCACCAGGCTGGAAAGCCGCTACCCCGGCTGGGACGGCCTCAACCTCAGCTGGGAGACGCTCGAGGGGCTCGCCAAGCACAATGGCCCGATATACGCGCCGACCTGGGCACTCGCCGAAGCCGATGCCGATTTCCCGCTCGATCTCGCCAGCCATGCCGGGCTGGAGGCGCAGGTCGCGGCGCTCGCGGACGATATCGCCTATGACAATCATGATCTCGACGACGGCATCCGCGCCGGGCTGTTCGGGATTGAGGAACTTGCGGCGGCCGTGCCGTTCACCGCCGGTTGCTGGGCGGCGGTGACCGCGCGCTGGCCCGGCATCACGGCCAGGCGCCGCCTCGTGCCCGAACTGGTGCGCGAGCAGATCGGCAGGATGACAGCGGACATGCTGGCCGAAACCCGGGCGCGCATTGCCGCCGCCAACCCCCGATCGGCGGCGGATGTGCGCGCCGCCGGGCGTACGCTGGCGGCGTTTTCGCCGGCGATGACAGCGGATGCAGCGGCGTTGAAGGCGTTCCTGCGGGCGCGGATGTATCGCCATCCGCGGGTCGCGGCGCTTCGCGATCCATCGCAGCTTGTCGTTGCCGGGCTGTTCGCCGCGCTCCATGCGGATCCTGCGGCGATGCCCGCCGACTGGGCCGCGGCGACGCCGCCCGGTGAGCCGGGCCGGGCGCGGCATATTGCCGACTTCATCGCCGGGATGACCGACCGCTATGCGCTGCGCCTGCATGAAAAGCTCGTCGGGCCTTCGCCGTTGCCGGCCGATGTGGTGATATGAGTTCGGGCGTGCTTCCCAAGTCGAACGGCAAAGGCCAGAACAAGCCAAAGGATCCTGAATGACCGAAATCCACGGTAAGACCGACCCGCGCTTCGCTGCTGTCCGCGAGGCGTTTGCCGCCAACTTCGGCGACAGCGGTGACGGCCTCGACGACATCGGCGCCAGCTTTGCAGCAACTGTCGAGGGTGAGACGGTGGTCGACCTGTGGGGTGGCCATGCCGATCCGGATCGCACCAGGCCGTGGCAGAAGGACACCATCGTCAACGTCTATTCGACGACCAAGACGATGACCGCGTTGACCGCGCTGCTGCTCGCCGACCGTGGGGAGCTCGATTTTGCCGCGCCGGTGGCGAAATACTGGCCGGAATTCGCCGCCAACGGCAAGGCCGAGGTTACTGTCGCGCAGTTGATGTCGCATTCCGCCGGGCTGTCGGGCTTCAAGGAAAAGGTTTCGAAAACCGACCTTTACGACTGGGACAAGGTGACAGGGCTGCTGGCGGCACAGGCGCCGTTCTGGGCGCCGGGCACCGCGCCGGGCTATCACGCGGTCACCCAGGGTTATCTTGTCGGTGAAGTCGTGCGGCGCATCACCGGCCGCACGCTGGGCCAGGTCTTCAAGTCCGAGATCGCTGATCCCCTGGGTGCCGATTTCCATATCGGCCTGCCGGCCAGCGAGGACCACCGCGTTGCCGACCTGCTGCCGCCGCCGGCCGGCGGTGGTATCGCCGATGTCAGCGATCGGCCACTGACCGCCAACATGGCCGGCAACCCGCCAATCAATCCGCTTGAAACCCGCACCCGGGCCTGGCGCGGGGCGGAAATTCCCGCCGCCAACGGCCATGGCAACGCCCGTTCGGTGGCCGAGATCCATGTGCTGCTCGCCAATGGCGGTGTCGCCAACGGCAAGCGCATCTTGTCGGAAGCCGGGGCGCGCCGGGCGCTGGAGCCGCAGATTGCCGGCGACGACATCGTATTGGGCATCCCGGTACGCTATGGCCTCGGCTTCGGCCTATCGGGCGGCGCGCTGCCGTTGCCGCACGACCAGTTCCTGTACTGGGGCGGCTATGGCGGCTCGCTCGTCATCATCGACCAGAAGGCGCGGACGACCTTTGCCTATGCGATGAACAAGATGGCATCGACAACGACGGGCGACCTGCGCGCCTTTCGCCTCGCGATGGCGATGTGGCAGGCGCTGGCAGCATGAAGATCATGATGTTGCTGGCGCTGCTGGCAGCGCCTGTGGTTGCAGCGCCGGATAGCCATACCCGCGCCTTGGCGGCGGGCTACAAGGCGGCGTTCCTGTGTTCCGGGCTGTTCGATGCCGGGCAGCATGAAGCCGCCGTGACCGCCGACGACCTGACCGGCATCTACCCCGAATACCAGCCATTGCTGGCAGAACTTCCCGCCGTCATCGACCGCGATGCGCGCCGGGTCAGCGTCGCGTTCGATGCACGGTTGCCGCCGCGTATCGCGGTGTGGCGGCCCCTGCTCGGCTGCGCGCAGTTGCCGGTGGGTGCCGGCCCCGACGTCGCGGCAAGGCTGCCGCGACTGACGCCGGACCTGAAACAGCCCGATCTTGCCGCGCTCGACGCCTCGGCGTGGCCGCTCGGCGATGCGCATGCGACGGCGCGGCTGCCGCGCCGCCCTGCCGCGGCCCTGGCCGCCGTTACCGCACGCGCCTTCGACGGCACAACTTACCAGAAGGGCAGCACGACAACGGCCATGCTCGTCGTCAGCGATGGCCGCATCGTCGCGGAACGCTATCGTGCCGGTTATGACCTGCATACACCGCAGCGCACCTGGTCGGTGGCCAAAAGCCTGACCGCCAGCCTTGTCGGCCGCGCCGTCCAACTGGGGCGCGTCGATGTCGCCGCCCCGGCCAACATCCCCGAATGGCGCACGCCGGGGGATCCGCGCGCCGCCATTACCCTTGAACAGTTGTTGCGGATGACCTCCGGGCTGTGGACCAACGGACCCGGCAACCGCACCGACGAAGTCTATCTCGGCGGCGCCAGCATCGCGCAGACAGCGGCCGTGATGCCGATCGAGGCGGCGCCGGGCAGCCGGTTCCGCTATGCCAACGACGATATCATGCTGGCAGCCTATAGCCTGGAAACGTCTCTGGGGCGCGAGGCGCTGGGCTTTCCCTTCACGCAGCTGCTGTGGCCGATCGGCATGACGCGGACGACGCCCGAGACCGATTGGCAGGGGCATTTTGTCCTGTCGAGCCAGGTGTGGACGACGGCGCGCGACCTCGCCCGGCTGGCGCTTTTGTACCAGAACGACGGCATCGCCGCCGGGCAACGCCTGCTACCACCGGACTGGCCAGGCTTTGTTTCGGCCGCGAGGGGCGCCCAGCCGGAGGACACGCGACCGGGCCGGGGTGGCTATGGCGCCGGCTTCTGGCTGTTCGGCGCACGGGACGGCCTGCCGGAAGGAAGCTATGCGATGCTCGGAAATCGCGGGCAATATGTGGTGATCATCCCCGCTGCAAAGCTGGTCATCGTCCGGCGCGGCTTCGATCAGCCCGGCGCGGCGTTCGATGCAGTGGCACTGGCAAAGGACGTTGTCGCGGCGGTCGCCCGGACCCGCAACTGAAGCGTCAGGCGCGTTCGAACAGGTCCACCGCGGACAGCCCCAACCGCTCGATGCGCGCCTGTACGCGGGGCCATTCCTCGGTCATGAAAATGTCGCGCTCGATGGCGAGCAGCGCCTTGGCGGCGCCTTGCGCCGAAAACAGGCCGACGCCCTTTTTCGCCACGACAAGGCCGCTGGCCTGCAAGTCATGATAGGCCTTGGCAACCGTCAACGGGTTGACCCCGGCTTCCGCGGCGAGAGCCCGCACCGATGGCAAGAGCGCGCCTTCGCCACTCGCCAGGATGCGCGCGACGATAAGGTCGCGGATCTGGCGATAGATTGGCCGGTCCGGGCTGAACATGGTGTCTTATCGCAGTCAGACACTGCTGCGTCAACTATCGGACGGCAGGGGTGCGCAGCCGGGCTGCGACAACAGCGCGTGACAGGGGAATCGCGCAGGGCTAGAACCCGTCGCATTGCTTTCGGGGAGTGAAGATTTTGCGCTATCGCCTGGCTTTTGCATTTGCGGCGGCTGCCGCGGCCCTCGCTGGTCCGGCGCAGGCGCAGGACAGCAATGCGCTGATCGCCTGCGGCGGCATCCCCGACCAGACCGAGCGTCTCGCCTGTTACGACCGGGCAACCGCCGCAAGCTCGAAGGAAGGCCGCGCCGTCACCGAGCGTCGGGCCGCCGAGGAGCAGCGCATCAATCGCGAAAAGGCTGCCGCTGCATCGGCCGCCGCCGCCGCCGCCGCCGAGGCCGACAAGGCGAAGCGCCGGGCCGAATTCGGCGGGGCCGCGATCGGCAAGGGCCATGTCGACAGCGCCGCCATCGGATCGATCCATGCCAAGCTGACCGACATTTACCTCAACCAGAGCAAGCTGGCGCTGTTCGTGCTCGATAACGGCCAGATGTGGCGGCAGAATGAAACCTATGCCCTGCCGCGCATCCGTATCGGCGACGATGTCACCATCCGCACCGCCGTGCTGGGTGGTTTTGTGCTGAGCAAGAGTGGCGACGCCAGGGTGGTTGCCGTCAAGCGCGTCAAGTGACGGCGCGCGCAGGGTGAGTTGGTCGGCGTCGCAATACAGCAGGTTCGAGGCCGAGCGGAACCGCCCGGTGATCGACCTGCTGGCGCACATTGCGACTCGGCCGGTGCGCAGCGCCATCGACATCGGCTGCGGCCCGGGCAATTCGACCGAGCTGCTGCAGGCGCGATTCCCCGACGCGGTGGTGGCGGGGATGGACAGTTCCGCCGACATGATTGCGGCGGCACGCGTCCGGATGCCCGGTACCGATTTCGCCATCGCCGATATTTCGGACTGGCATCCGGCAGCCAGCTTCGATGTCATCCTCGCCAATGCCGCGCTGCAATGGCTTCCCGATCACGCGGCGCTGTTGCCGGCATTGATGGCGCGGCTTGCGCCCGGCGGCAGCCTTGCCGTGCAGATGCCCGACAACCTTGACGAAGCAACGCATCGCATCATGCGCGAGGTCGCCGCCGACGGGCCCTGGGCGGCAAAGCTGGCGGATGCGACGGCGGCACGCACGCCGTTGCACGATGCCGGATGGTATTACCGGCTGCTCGCCGAGCATGGCACCGCCGTCGATATCTGGCGCACGGTCTATCACCACCGGCTGGCCGAGGGTGCCGCAGGTGTCGTCGAATGGCTGAAGGGCACCGGGCTGCGACCCTTCCTCGATCCGCTCGATGGCGAAGAACGGGCGGCGTATCTGCGGCAGTACCAGGCGGCGGTGGCGCAGGCCTATCCGCCACTGCCCGATGGCGCGGTGCTGCTGCCATTCCCGCGGCTGTTAATGGTCGCGGTGCGCTGACGAACGGGCCTGTTTTCAAGCGGCCACCAGGCTACATCAGCCACAGTCCCTGCAATTCGCGCACCATCCCCACGGGCAGGGCATCCCCCTCCTCGGCCGCGCTGGCATCGGGGGGTGCATCCTCGGCAGCCATATAGCGCCAGCCCTGGTGGGCGCGCCGAGGCACCACCGTCACCGGCACCGGCGGGCCACCATAGCCGATGCGGCACTTGGTGCCCCAGTCGGTCTCGACCATCGCCAACGACACGATCGGCTGCCGCGCCACCAGCCGGTGCCGGATGATCCAGAACAGCGATCCGCCGACCAATTCGTCGGCGCGCTTGGGCATGTAGCGCGTCATCGAGCACGGCGCGTCGCCCCAGCGTTCCTGCTGCAACCGCGCCAGCGTCTCGATATCCGGACAGCCGACCGCGACCTTTGTCAGGTGCAACATCAGGACAAAGCCTTGACCCCGACCAGCGTCGCCAGGCCGAGGAAGGCGAGGAAGCCCATGATGTCGGTGCACATCGTCACGAACACCGCGGATGATACCGCCGGGTCGACTCCGGCGCGTTCGAGGCCGAGGGGAATCAACATCCCGGCGAGGCCGGCGACAAGATTGTTGATCATCATCGCCGCTGCGATGACGAGGCCGAGCACCGGCGAATGGAAGATCAGCGCGACGCCGACCCCGATCAGCACCGCCAGCGTCGCGCCGTTCATCAGCGCGATGCGGATTTCGCGCCACACCGCGCGGCGGGTGTTCGAATCGGTCAACTGGTTGGTGGCCAGCGCCCGCACCGCCACCGCCATCGTCTGGGTGCCGGCGTTGCCGCCCATCGATGCAACGATCGGCATCAGCGCCGCCAGCGTCACCATCTGGGCGATGGTGCCTTCGAAGGCGCCGATGACGCCGGCCGCCATCACCGCGGTGCCAAGGTTGATGATCAGCCAGATGACGCGCACCTTGAAGGTGTCGAAAATCGGCTCGTTGATGTCGCCGTCGCCGGCGCCCGACAGCTTCAGCACGTCCTCGCCGGCTTCCTGCTGGATGATGTGGACAATATCATCGACGGTGATGACGCCGACCAGCCGGTTGCCGGCATCGACGACCGCAGCGGAAATCAGCGCGTATTTCTGGAACAGCAGCGCCACTTCCTCCTGGTCCATGTCAACCGGGATGAGAGTCTGTTCGCGCTGCATGACATCGGCGACGGCGATGTCGACCGGCGAGGTCAGCAGCCACGACAGTCGCAGCGTGCCGATCGGGTGGCGGGCAGCATCGACGACGAAGATCTCCCAGAAATCGGTCGCCGGATCGGTCTGGGCGCGAACATGCTCGATGACTTCGCCGACGGTATAGCCTTCGTCGACCGCGACCAGCTCGCGCTGCATCAGCCGGCCGGCGGATTCCTCGGGGTAGGTGAGCGCTGCCTCGATGTCGGCGCGATCCGCCGGGGCGAGCGCGTCGAGCAGTTCGCGCTGGTCGTCGTCGTCAAGGTCCTCGATGATCGCGACGGCGTCATCGGTGTCCATCCGCGTCACCACATCGGCGACTTCGCCCATGGTCAGCGCCGCCAGCACGTCCTCGCGGACATAGTCGTTCAGTTCGGCGATGACATCGGCATCGAGCGCCTCGCCGATGGCGCGAGCCAACGGCGCGCGGTCATCCTCGGGCAGTTCCTCGAACAGGTCGGCGATGTCGGCGGGGTGCAGCGGCGTCACCAGCGCCCGCGTCGCCTCTATGTCGCCCGCCTCCAGCGCGGCAAGAACCCGGTCGACGAAGATACGGCTGAGCTGGCCCTCCTCCAGTGCCTCGCGCGGTTCGTGCGCTTCGTGAAGGATATCGTCGGCCATTGAGGGCTTATAGCGGGGTGAGGGACGAGCGCCACCCGCTGCGGTACTGGCACCCGCCGGTCACACCCCGGCCCGCCACACCTTGCAGTCACATCCTGCAAACCCCGGCCTAGCCGAGCGAGGGCCAGCCGCCCGCGTCGATTTTCTTGCCGACGCTCGGATCCGCCACGGTCGAGTTGCCGACGACTGTCCGGATGTTGACGGGATTGACGCTGCCCGACCGGGCGCGCTGCTGGTGCAATTTCATGGTCATGGCGGTGAACGACGCCGGCCATTTCTGGACGATGCTATTGAACTTTGTCGACAGGCCGACCGGCTTGTAATTGTAAAGCTGGACGGCGCCGGTGGTCCCTGCGGTCCGAAACTCCTCGATCGTTCCCTTGTTGACATAGACGTGCATGACCTCGTCCCAGTAGGACTGGACGAGCCGAATGGTGAAGTGGGTCAGGCCCTCGGCATAATGGATGCCCTTGACGACCCAGATCGTCTGGTCGTCGCTCGCAAGCGCCGCCGCCAGCGACACGAAGGCATTCTGCATTTCGGCGATCCGGTGATCGCCCATCCCGTAAATCTTGCGGATGTTCAGCACCAGCTGCCGCATCTGGTCCTCGGTGGTGTTGCTGTTGTGGTTGTCGTCGCTTTCGTCCCAGCCTTTTTCGAACTTGATGATCGGCATGGCGGGACCTCCGTGGCGCGGCGCAGGCCGGGTATAGGCATGGGCAGGCAGCAGTCTGTTCGTATCCGTTCCGTTTTACAAGCGGTTGCTGGGCTTGCCTCCCTGCCGCCACGGGCTCGCCTAGATGCAGGAAGGCGGTGACATGGGGGAGGCGCCGGATCAGGCGAGATAGCGAACCGTCCCGCCGAGGCCGACCGCGCCGGGGAGGATGGCGCTGCCGGTGATCACCGCCGATGCCGCCAGCGCCGCGATGACGAGCAGCACCAGCCGCAGGTGTTCATACTGTCGATCGATCATCTTCCATGCTCCTTTGCTGAGGGTCAGTAGGCTGCGCCATGCGGCCGGAAGGGTTTCGCGCCACTGCGCACCATGATCGGCCCATAGCCGGACCTCGCCGTGATCGAGTGTCATCTGCCGTCTCCCATCGCTGTCTGGGGTTTGGCGGAGCAGCCCGCCGGCCATGGTATTGCCCCGAAACGACCGTTCCGCGCCAACCAAAGAATTGACCGCTGGCATAAGGCTGCCTTATCATATGCCCATGCGCCAGTTGCCGCCGCTCGCCGCCGTCCGGGTCTTCGAGGCGGCAGCGCGCCATCTCAATTTCACCCGCGCAGCGGCGGAGCTGGGCATGAGCCAAGCGGCCGTCAGCTACCAGATCCGGCTGATCGAGGAGCGGCTGGGCGGCCCGCTGTTCCACCGCGACAAGGGCCGGGTGACGCTGACCGAGGCCGGCCGCCGCGCCGCGCCGCTGGTCAGCAACGCCTTCGACACGCTGGACGATGCCTTTGTTGCCGCGCGGGGCGAAACCGGCAGCGTGTTGACCATCAGTGCTGCCAATACCTTTGCCGCCAATTGGCTGGCGCTTCGGCTGGGCGGGTTCCAGCTGCGCCACCCCGAGCTGGCTGTTCGGCTCGATGCATCGGACAGCCTTGTCGACTTTGCTCGCGACAACGCCGATGTCGCGGTCCGCTCGACGCGCAAACCCGGCCGGGGCCTTCATGCCGTTCGCTTGTTCGACAGTCGCTTTACCCCGATGGCCAGCCCCGATTTCCTGGCGCGCTACCCCCTGGTGGTGCCGGCCGATGTGCTCACCGTGCCGCGGCTGACCCCCGACGACGCGTGGTGGTCGCTATGGCTCGATGCCGCCGGGGTGGCGAAAGACCCCGGCCTTTCCGGCGGCCTGCAGCTCGATTCGCAAGTCGTCGAAGGTGCGGCGGCGCTGGCGGGTCAGGGCGTGGCGCTGCTCAATGCCCGGATGTGGGAGCGCGATATCGCTGCCGGTCGGCTGGTGGCGCCCTTCACGCTGGACGCAACCAGTGGTTCCAGCTTCTGGCTGGTGTGCCCGGAAGCGCGGCGCAACGTGCCAAAGATCCGGCTTTTCCGGGAATGGCTGCTCGGCGAGGTCGGCGGGGCCGTCGGGGTCGCTCAGGGCAGCAGCAAGCTGGCGTCGCCATAGCTGTAGAAACGATAGCCGGATGCGATGGCATGGGCATAGGCGGCCTGCATCGTCTCCCGTCCCATCAATGCACTGACCAGCATGAACAACGTCGATTTCGGCAGGTGGAAGTTGGTGACGAGGCCATCGACGGCGCGGAAGCGGTAGCCGGGGGTGATGAAGATCGCGGTGTCGCCGCAAAATGGCCCGATGCCGTCATCGCCGGCGGCCGATTCGAGTAGCCGCAGCGACGTGGTGCCCAACGCGATGATGCGACCCCCGGCAGCGCGCGCCGCGTTGAGGCGGGCGGCGGTGTCGGCGCTGACTTCGCCCCATTCGGCGTGCATGCGGTGGTCGTCGGTATCATCGACCTTGACCGGCAGGAAGGTGCCGGCGCCGACATGCAGCGTTACGGTTTCGCGGGTGACGCCGGCTTGCGCGAGCGCCGCCCAAAGGCGTTCGGTGAAATGCAGGCCGGCGGTGGGGGCCGCGACTGCACCGTCCCTGGTGGCGTGCAGTGTCTGGTAGTCGGCAAAATCGGCGGCATCGACGGGGCGCTTGCTGGCAATATACGGTGGCAGCGGCATGGTGCCGGCGGCGGCCATCGCGGCTTCGACAGGGCCATCGGCATCGAAGCGCCACAGCACGGCGCCATCGTCGCCGCGGGCCTCCACCCGGCCCGCCAGCCCGGCGCCGAAGGCGACCGTGTCGCCAGGCTTAAGCCGCCGGGCGTTCTTGACGAAACTCCACCAGCGATCGGGCGCCTCGCGCTTGTGCAGGGTGACGCCGATCCGGGCATCGCCCTTGCGCCCGGCAAGTTGTGCCGGGATGACGCGGGTGTCGTTGACGACGAGCACGTCGCCGCGCCTCATCAATCGGGGCAGGTCGAGCACGCCGAAATCGGCGAGGCTGCTGCCCTGTACCGCAAGCAATCGCGCGGCGTCGCGAGGCGATGCCGGCCGCAGCGCGATACTGTCAGCGGGCAGGTCGAAATCGAAATCGGATACGCGCATGGCGGCGTCGGCGTTATCGTGCGCGGCGTCTTGGTTTGGTTGCAGCCTTTGCCGCCGCCGATTTTGCCGGGGCGGCCTTCACCGGTGCCGTCTTGACCGCCACAGCCGCCGGCAATTCCGTGGCCAGCAGCGGTGCTGCCACCGGGGCAACCGCGGCTGCGGGAATCGGGGTGGACGGCGGGGGTGGCGGCACATTGTCGGCACCGACCGAGGCCTTGATGATCTTTGTCGGGTTGGCCGGGGGTTCCCCTTTGGCGATGGCATCGACAAAGGCCATGCCGTCGGTAACGCGGCCCCAGACCGTGTATTTGCGATCGAGCTTGAGCGAGGGCTGCAGCACAATGTAAAACTGGCTGTTGGCGCTGTCGTCCGATTGGGCGCGCGCCATGGCAACGGCACCGCGAACGTGCGGCAGGTCGTTGAATTCGGCCTTCAGGTCGGGAAGCTTCGACCCCCCGGTGCCGGTGCCGGTGGGGTCGCCACCCTGCGCCATGAAGCCTTCGATGACGCGGTGGAAAATGGTGCCGTCGTAAAAGCCCTGGCGCGCCAGCGTGCGGATGCGCGCGACGCTGTTGGGGGCGACATCGGGGCGCATGGCGATGGTGACCCGGCCGCCGCTCGACAGGTCGAGGTAGAGAATATCCTCTGGCGGCACCACGGCCTTGGTGCCGAGCACGGTCGATCCCGGGCTCATCTTGGGCAACACCGGCTCCGGCTTCAGATCGGCGGCGCTGGGCGCACCCTGCGCCATCACCGGTGCGGCGGATGCCAGCGCCAGCGTTACCGACGCCAGTGCAAAGGCCCCCAGCGTCAGCAGCAGCAACCGCAATGATTTCAACATCTGCATTCCTGGAAAATCAACCACGCGGGCCCATTTCGGCGACGCGCGCGACAATATCGGCGGCGATGCGCGGCGAAACGAACTTTTTGACGTCACCGCCATAGACGGCGATTTCCTTGACCAGCTTCGACGCGATGGGCTGCAGCGCCACATCGGCCATCAGGAACACCGTTTCGATGCGGCTGTTGAGCTGTTGGTTCATCCCGGCCATCTGGAATTCATACTCGAAATCCGCAACGGCGCGCAGGCCGCGCACGATCACCGATGCACCCTGTTTTTCGGCAAAATGCATCAACAGCGCGTCGAATTCGACAACATCGACATTGGCGATGCCCTCGACCTCGCGCAGCACCTGGTGCTTGCGCTCCGCCAGCGTGAACATCGGTGACTTGGACGGGTTGGTGGCGACGCCGATGACCAGCTTGTCGACCAGCTTGGCGCCGCGCCGGATGATGTCCATATGCCCCAGCGTCACCGGATCGAAGGTGCCGGGATAGACGCCGATCCTCATCGGTCACGCTCGATGGCGAAACGCGCGATCGCCCGCAGCAGGTCGGCCTCCGGGCCAAAGCTGTGCAGGTGGGCGATGGCCTGGTCGATGAGCATCACCGCCTGGGTACGGGCCCGTTCGACCCCCAATAGCGATACGAAGGTCGCCTTGCCGGCCGCTGCATCCTTGCCGACGGCCTTGCCGGTCTTGGTCGAGGATCCTTCGACATCGAGCAGGTCGTCGGCGATCTGGAAAGCGAGGCCAAGGTCGCGCGCATACCCCCTGAGCGGGGTGCGCGAAGCAACCGGGATGCGGCCCATGATGGCGCCGGCTTCGAGGCAGAAACCGATCAGCGCACCGGTTTTCAGCTGCTGCAGGCGGGTGACGCCGCCGAGGTCGTAAAGCTCGTGTTCCGCCACCAGGTCCATCATCTGGCCGCCGGCCATGCCAGATGGCCCCGACGAAACGGCCAGCTCGGTAACCAGTTCGGCGCGGGCGAACGGGTCCTCGTGCGTCGCCGGGTCGGCAAGGATCTCGAAGGCCAGCGCATGCAGCGAATCGCCGGCCAGGACGGCGGTCGCCTCGTCATAGGCCTTGTGGACGGTGGGCTTGCCGCGGCGCATGTCGTCGTCGTCCATGCACGGCAGGTCGTCGTGGATCAGCGAATAGCAATGCACGCATTCGATGGCGAGGGCGACGCGCAGGGCGCGTTCCCGGTCGACATGGAACAGGTCGCAGGCCGCAACGACGAGCAACGGCCGCATCCGCTTGCCGCCGCCGATGACGGCATGGCGCATGGCGTTGAACAGTTGCGCGCGACTGTCCTGCGGCACCGGCAGCAGACGGTCGAAACGCTGGTCCATCGACTTGCCGATGGCATCGAGGGCGGGTTTCAGGCTGATCGACGCATGGACCATATCGGGTTTCGCGCTCATGCGGCCGGGGTGGGGGTATCGAAGGCCTTGGCCCCCGTGGCGACGCCGTCGCTATGCTGGATGGCCTCGATCCGCGCGGTCGCTGCGTCGAGCTTGGCCTGGCAATGCGCCTTCAGCTTTTGCCCGTCGGTGTAAAGGTCGATCGAATCCTCAAGGCTGGCTTCACCGCTTTCGAGGCGGTGGACAATGGTTTCAAGGCGTTTCAACGCATCCTCGAAGCTCAATTCGGCAAGGTCATTCACATCCATGTCGCGTGTTTGAACGGGCGCGGTTACAGGGTCAAGCGCAGTTGCAGGCCGGCGCCGCCGGAACTTACCCCGCCAGCGCGCGCTGCTCCGCTGCAATCGTGCGCGCAAAGCCGGGGCGGGCGAACATCATCGCGAGGAACGCTGTCAGCCGGGGGTATTTTGCGGCGTCGGGGGAATAACCGCAATGCAGCAGGTTGACGAACGGGCTGGCCACCGAAATATCGGCCAGCGTCATCCTGTCGTCGACAAGATGGCCGCTTGTGGGCAGCACGCCCTCGATATAGGCAAGGATCGGCGGCAGCTCGCTCGCCTCGGCGTTGGCGGCGGCGGCTTCATCGCCCGGCTGGCCGAGGAAGCGCGGGCTGACGATGCGGTTGAAGAACATCTTGCCGGCGGCCACGGTGAGGATGGTGTCGGCGAATTCGTCAAACCAGATGGTGCGGGCCCGCGCCCGGGCCTCGGCGGGGATCATCGCCGGCGCCGGCTGGATGGCTTCGAGATATTGCACGATGGCGCTGGAATCGGAGATGTGGAAATCGCCATCGCTGAAGCCGGGCATCTTGCGAAACGGGCTGGCGGCAAGAAATTCCGGGTCGGTCGCACCCAGCCCGATCTGGCGCAACGTGATCGGCATCGCTTTTTCCGCCGCAACCACAACCACCTTGCGCACGAACGGCGAGACGCTTGCACCATAGACGATCATGACTTGTCCCTCCTCGGTTCGTCGACGAAATGAACGCGGCCACAGCAGGGGTCAAGGCTTGCGGCGTGCGTGACGCCGGCACCGGCAGGGGCTAGAGCCACCGCGACATCCTGTGGGGAACGACATGCCGACCAACGCCATCGCCGCCGTCCTCCGTCAGCGCGGCGCACCTTATGCCCTGGAGCCTGTCGTGCTCGCCGATCCGCGGCCGGGACAGATACTGGTGCGGATTCGCGCCTGTGGAATCTGCCATACCGATGTCGGGGTGCAGACCTATGAGCAGGGGCTGCCATTGCCGCAGGTGCTGGGGCACGAGGGCGCCGGCGAAGTCCTCGCCATCGGTGCCGGCGTCACCACGGTCGTCCCCGGCGATCGGGTCGTGCTGAGCTATGCCTCGTGCGGTGCCTGCGCCAACTGCGTCGATGATGCGCCGCAATATTGTGCACAGTTCATGGCGCTGAACTATGCCGGAGTGCTGCCCGGTGGCGAAGTGCCGATGCAGGGCGCCGACGGCCCGGTCCATGGGGCGTTTTTCGGCCAGTCCTCTTTTGCCAGCCATGCGCTCGCCTATGAACGCAACACCGTCAAGGTGGATGGCGACCTTGGCTGGGATGTGCTCGCCCCCTTTGGCTGCGGGATGCAGACCGGGGCCGGTACGGTCTACAACACCCTCGCGCCATCGGCGGGGCAAAGCCTTGCGGTATTCGGTGCCGGCAGTGTCGGGCTGGCGGCGCTGATGGCGGCGGCGGACCTTGGCTGCGCGCCGCTGGTGGCGATCGACCGCAATCCGGCGCGGCTGGAACTGGCGCTGCAACTGGGGGCAACCCACACCCTTCTCGCCGATGGCCGCGACCTTGCGCTGGCCCTGCGCGAAATCCGTGCCGATGGGATGGCCTTTGCCGTCGATACCACGGGGGTCGCCGAAGTCATCCGCGCCGGCACCGAGGCTTTGGCAGCGCGCGGCCAGATGGCGGTGCTGGCGGTAACGCCGCCGGGGACGGAGGTGGCGATCAACCCCAACATCCTGCTCGGCGGCAAGGCCCTGCGCGGCGCCGTGGAGGGTGATGCCGACCCGCGACGCTTCATCCCCTGGCTTATCGGCCGCCACCGCGCCGGGCGCTTTGCACACCAGCGGTTGGTGACGACCTATCCATTCTCGGCGATCAACGAGGCGGTTGCCGACATGAGGGCCGGCAGGGTCATCAAGCCGGTGCTGCTGATGGATTAGCGCACCAGGCGCGCCGCTGAACACCGCGGGGCCTATCTGCCGCTGAACACCGCGGGACGTTTTTGCAGGAAGGCCGAAACGCCCTCGGCAAAATCGGGGCTGCGGCCGGCGGTGCGCTGGTTGCGGCGCTCGACCATCAATGCTTCGGTCAAAGGCTTGTCGAGGCAATCGCGCAGGCCCTGGCGGATCAGCGCATAGGCCTGCGTCGGGCCCTTGGCGAGCTTGGCGGCGATGGCATGTGCCGTCGTCATCAGTTCGGCATCCTCGACCACCTTGTAGATCATGCCCCATTCGGCGGCGGTCTCGGCGGGGATCTTTTCGCCCAGCATCATCATCGCCTGCGCCCGTGCCTTGCCGGCGAGGCGCGGCAGCAGCCACGTCGACCCGACATCCGGCACCAGCCCGATGTTGACAAAGGCCTGCAGGAAATAGGCTGACTTGCCGGCAATGACGATATCGCCGGCAAGCGCATAGGAGCAGCCAGCGCCGGCCGCAGCGCCGTTGACCGCGGTAATGAACGGCACCGGCAAGTCGAACAGGCGCTCCAGCAGCGGGTTGAAATGCGTTTCGAGCACTTTGCCCGCATCGATGGGGCCGGACGATTGCGCCCCCCCTCCTGCACCGCCGCCTGCCAGATCGGCACCCGAACAGAAGGCGCGGCCGGTGCCGGTGAGCAGCAAAACCCGCGCCGTACCCTCGTCGCGAACCTTGTCCACCACCGAAATCATTTCGGCGATGACGCCGACATGCAGGGCGTTCATCCGCTCCGGCCGGTTGATCGTCAGCGTGGCGACGCCGTCGACCTCGTCGAAGATGATGTGTTCATAGGCCATGATCGGGCTCCCCGCAGCGTGGTTGACGTTAACGTCATAGCCGAGGCGGCGGGCGAGGGAACCCCCATCACTTTCGCTAATCGGCGGGCGCGCGCGCCGACGACCGGCTACCGCAGGTCGTCGACCACTTCCGCCAGGGCGGCGAGGCAGTCGCGTCCCAGCGCCTTGCTGCGTTCCGGCGACCAGCCATGCACGGGGTCGGGCAGGTCGTCATTGTCCTTGAACGGCATTTCGAGCGTCATGGCGAGGCAACCGAAGCGTTCGGCGACGGCATTGGTGCTCATCGTCAGATTGGCCTTGCCGGGCCCCGACGGCGGATAGCCGATGCGGGTCTGGAAATCGGGCGTCAGCCGCGCCAGCCTCGCCTTGTAGTCGGCCAGCAGCGCGCCTTGGCGGTTGGTCATCGACGGGATGCCTTCGAAGCCGGCGATGAACACCTGGGGAATCGATTCATCACCGTGCACATCAAGGGCGAAATCGACGCCGCTGGCCTGCATCGCCGCCAGCACGCACAACACTTCGGGGGAACGTTCCGGCGTCGGCGATACCCATTCGCGGTTGAGGTTCACCCCCGCCGCATTGGTGCGCAGATGGCCGCGGGCGCTGCCGTCCGGGTTCATGTTGGGGACGATGTGGAAGGTGACCTTCTGGCGCAGCATCCGCGCGACCGGGTCGGCCGGGTCGACCAGCCGTTCGAGCGCACCCTCGGCCCACCATTCCGCCATGCTTTCGCCTGGATGCTGGCGCGCATACAGCCAGGCGTGGAGCGGACCATCGCCCAGTTCGACGCAGTCGATCGGCCGCCCATCGAGGCTATGGCCAAGAATGCGGGTGGATACGCCGGGCGCCGCACCGATGCGGGCGACGAGGTCATGGTGCCGTTCCATCGCATAGGGTGCGAAATAGGCCAGCCAGACCGAATCGCTTTCGGGCGTCAGGCTGATGGTCAGGGTGCCGTTGGCGCTGCCGGCGTCATAGCTGGCGGGCGCGCGGTGCCAATGCTGGCGATCGCTGGAGACGGCGGCGTTGTAGTTGGGCCAGCCGCCGGGGTAGGCGCTGCCCGCCAGGTGGACGATGCGGATCGTGCAAGGCTGGCCCTTCGCTCCCGACAGGCGGAAGTGGAACCATTGATAGAAGTCCGAATGGGCATCCTTGCGGATGGTCAGCTCGATATCGGTCGGACCCGCGATGCGGTTGACGACGATATTGCCCGAATCGAAGGCGGCGTTGACGCTGATCATTTGCGGAACGGCACGCGGACGGTGGTCCCCGTCGGCCCCGGAAAGCCGGCCAGCAGCGCATGGGCAAGCCGCGGCACCGATTCGGGCAAGCCGATGGCGCTGGCGTCGCCGCTCGCGGTTTCGCTGGCTCGGCCCTCCCATACCAGCGTCTCGTCGGACCGGCGCTTGATCTGCAATGCGACGGTATTGACCGCGACATAGCGCACGCGCGGCTTGCCGATCGGGATGCTGCCACCAACGCTCAGCCCGGTGCCAAAGCCGCCGCCATGATAGCCACCGCCGCCGCCGCCAACCCCGAAGCCCAGGCCGAGGTGCGAGCGCGGCTGGAGCTGCGTGGCGTCGCGGCTGGTCTGTTCCACCTTCAAGATGGCGATATACGCCGATCTGGCGCTGGCATCGGCGGGGCGGAAGCCGACAGCGGTCAATTCGTGGAGCACGGCATCGGCGTAGGTGCGATATTCGAGGTTGAAATCCGGGCTGCCGACGATCGGCTGGAGCGCGATGGTATCGGCCGGGATCGGCCCGCCCAGGTGAAAGCGCGTGACATCGGCGCCCGGACCGGTGGTCGCGCAACCGGCAAGCAGGCCAAGCGTTGCGACCGGCAGCAACCAGAATTTCGATTTCGACACCATTACCAGCTCCCTACACGTCCAGCCGTTCCAGGCTCAGCAACCAAAGTCCTGCCACCACACAAGGTTGCGCATCAATGAAGGTGGTGGCACGGAGCCGGGCGCTCCGCAACACGGGATCATGATGTCATGCGCGATGCGGCAACTGTGCTCGTTACCGGAGGGGCCGGCTATATCGGCAGCCATGCCGTGCTGGCGTTGCGCGCCGCCGGGCATGCGGTCGTCGTCCTCGACGACCTTTCCACCGGACACGCCGGCGCCGTGCCGCAAGGCGTTGCGCTGGTCCGCGGCGATGTCGGCGATGCAGGCCTGCTGGCCGGGGTTTTCCGCGACACCGCCTTTGACGCCGTGATGCACTTTGCCGGGTCGATCATCGTGCCCGAATCGGTGCGCGATCCGCTCGGCTATTACCGCAACAACACCGCCGCCTCGCGCACGCTCGTCGCCGCGGCCGTGGCGGCAGGGGTGCCGCATTTCGTGTTTTCCTCGACAGCGGCGGTATACGGCGAACCCGCCAGCGTGCCGATTCGGGAAGATGCGCCGCTGCTGCCGATCAATCCCTATGGCCGGTCGAAACTGATGACCGAATGGATGCTCGCCGATACGGCGGCAGCCTTCCCGATCAACTATGCGGCGCTGCGTTATTTCAACGTCGCCGGGGCGGATCTGGCCGGGCGCAGCGGCCAATCGGGGCCTGTGGCGACCCATCTGATCAAGTTGGCGGTGCAGGCCGTCATCGGCACCCGCGACCATATCGACGTCTTTGGCGCCGATTATCCGACGCCGGACGGCACCTGCGTGCGCGACTATGTCCATGTCAGCGACCTTGCCGATGCCCATGTTGCCGCGCTGGCGGCGCTGATGGCGGCGCCACGGCGTTCGCTGACCCTCAACATCGGTTATGGGCGGGGTTATTCGGTGCGCGAAGTGCTCGATGCGGTGGACCGGGTGGTGGGCGCCCCGCTGGACCGGCGGCCGGCGCCGCGCCGCCCCGGCGACCCGCCGGCGCTGGTGGCGGACAATCACGCGGCGCTGGCGACTCTCGATTGGCGACCGCGCCACGACCGGCTGGAGACGATGATCGCCGACGCATTGCGCTGGGAACGCCACCTCGCAGACAGCTCCCTGGCGCAAACTTATTGACTTTGCCGGGCGCCTTGCCTAGCGAGCGCGCTCATTCCCGAACACTCCAGACATCTAGAGATTTCCCATGAAGGTCCGCAACAGCCTCAAGTCGCTGAAGAACCGCCACCGCGACTGCCAGGTCGTGCGCCGGCATGGTCGCACCTATGTGATCAACAAGACCAACCGCCGCTTCAAGGCGCGCCAGGGCTGATCTTCATCGCTGCCGGCTTTTCCAGCGGGGAGAGCGTGGCATGACACGCCCTGCGGCGATTGTATTCGATGTCGGCAATGTCCTGTACGGGTGGGACATCCGGCTTCTTTATCAAAAGCTTATCACGGACCAGCAACGCCTTGACTGGTTCCTTTCGCACGTCGTCACCGCCGATTGGCACTTCCAGCATGATGCCGGCCGACCGCATGCGGAGACCACGGCCGAGCTGACCGCGCAATATCCGGCCGAAGCCGATCTCATCGCCCAATATGCGCCGCGCTGGCTGGAAACGATATCCGGGCCGTTGCCGGGAATGCTCGAAATCGTCGCCGAACTCGCCGACGCCGGAGTGCCCCTGTATGGCATCACCAACTTTTCCGCCGAATTCTGGGCGATGTTCCGTCCGACGGCGCCGGTGTTCGACCATTTCCGCGACATCGTCGTTTCGGGTGCCGAAAAACTGGTCAAGCCCGATGCAGCGATCTACCGCCTGGCACTGGAGCGGTTCGGCCTGGCGCCGGGCGAGGGTCTGTTCGTCGACGACCGGCTCGACAATGTCCGTGCCGCCAAGGCCAACGGCTTTGCCGCGCATCATTTCAGCGGTGCCGGGGCCTTGCGACAAAGGTTGGTGGCGGACGGGCTGCTGTAGCCCGGCTCAATAACCCACCAGCTCCTGGCCGGTCAGCCGCACGACATGGACGACGTTGGTCGTTCCCGGTGTCGAAAAGGGCACCCCGGCGATCAGCACCAGCGGGTCGCCGCCGGCCACCATGCCGGTGCGCAGCGCCACGCGCTTGGCCTTGGCGACCATTTCCTCGAAGCTGGCGACATCGCGCGTCACGACCGAATGCACGCCCCACACCAGCCCCATCCGCCGCGCCGTCTCGGTCTTGGGGGTCAGGCACAGCACCGGCACGGCGGCGCGTTCGCGGGCGGCGCGACGCGCCGTTGACCCGCTGATGGTGAAGCAGACGATGGCGCGCGCCGCGATCGTCCGGCTGATCGACGCGGCGGCGTGCGAGATGGCGTCGGCGGTCGTTGCGGCGATGGTGATCTCGGTGAAGTGCACCCGGCCGAAATAACCGGGATCTGCCTCGACCTCGCGCGCGATGGCATCCATCATGGTGACGGCTTCGATGGGGAATTTGCCCGCCGCGCTTTCCGCCGACAGCATCACCGCATCGGCGCCGTCGTAGATGGCGGTGGCAACATCGGACACCTCGGCGCGGGTCGGGCTGGGGGACACGATCATCGATTCGAGCATCTGTGTCGCCACCACCACCGGTTTGCCCAGCGCGCGGGCCATGGCGACGATGCGCTTTTGGGCTGCGGGAACACGTTCGGGAGGCAGCTCGACGCCAAGGTCGCCGCGCGCCACCATGACCGCGTCGGCGATCTCCAGGATTTCCGCCAGCCGGTCGAGCGCGGCGGGCTTCTCGATCTTGGCGAGCAGCGCCGCACGCCCCTTGATGAGGGCGCGGGCCTCGGCAACGTCCTCGGGCCGCTGGACAAAGCTCAATGCAATCCAGTCGACGCCCTGGTCGAGTGCAAAACTCAGGTCGCTGCGGTCCTTTGCCGTCAACGCCGGCAACGGCACCACGGCATCGGGGACGTTGACCCCCTTGTTGTCGGACAATTTACCGCCGACCTCGACGATGGTGTCGATGCGATCGGGGCCCACGGCCTGGACACGCAGCACCAGCTTGCCATCATCGATCAGCAGCCGCGCGCCGGGGGCGAGTGCGGCGAACAGCTCCCGGTGCGGCAGGCAGGCGCGGCGGGCATCGCCGGGTGTCACATCCTGGTCGAGGCAGAAGGCCGCGCCATTTTCCAGCAGCGTCGCCCCGCCGGCGATCCGACCGATGCGCAATTTCGGTCCTTGCAGGTCTGCAAGCACGGTCAGCGGCTGGCGGATGCGCTTTTCCACGGCGCGAATCGCGGTGATCAGGGCGCCGCGCTCGGCCTGGGTGCCGTGGCTCATGTTGACGCGAAAGGCATCGGCCCCGGCGTTGACCAGCGCCTCGATCATCGCCTCGCTCGACGATGCCGGGCCGAGCGTGGCAAGCACCTTGACCCGGCGACCGCGGGGTTGGACATGCTGGGTCATTGTAAGCTGTTCCTGCGCAGGCGTTCGCAATCGGTTGTCTCTTAGCCATAACTGAATGTGAGCGATACCGGAGATAAGACATGAGCGTTTCGCCCTTTGCCGACGATGCCACCCGCGACCGCATCGAGGCCGCCGCCTTTCGCCGCCTGTTGGCGCACCTGGCGCATCGCACCGATGTGCAGAATGTCGACCTGATGGGCGTCGGCGGCTTTTGCCGCAATTGCCTGTCGGACTGGTTGGGCGAGGCGGCCGAAGCGACCGGCGTGCCGATCGACAAGGAGGCGGCGCGCGAGGCGGTCTATGGCATGGCCTATGCCGACTACAAGGCACTGCACCAGTCCCCCGCGTCGCCCGAACAGCTCGCGCTGATGGCGGCCAGCGTGGCGCGCAACCGCGCCCGGGAGGCCGCTCTCGATGCGGCGCTCGACGACAGCTTCCCAGCCAGCGACCCGCCGTCGATGAGCGAACCTGGCTGAGGCGCCACCTTGCCCCGGACGCCGCTGCCGCCTAGCGTCCGCCCAACACGAATCACCAGATCAAGGGTCATCAATGTCGACGGAAAACGTCTCCGCCGAGCAACTCCGGTTGCTCATCGAACGCATCGAAACGCTCGAGGAAGAAAAGAAAGCCACGGCCGACGATATCAAGGACGTCTATGCCGAAGCCAAGGGCACCGGCTTCGACACCAAGACGATGCGGGCCATCGTCAAGCTGCGCAAGATGGAGAAATCGGCGCGGCAGGAAGCCGAAGCCCTGCTCGATACCTACAAGACCGCGCTGGGCCTCGCGGAGTAGCAGCGCCCCGCCGCCCACGCTATTGAGACCATATTCGTTCAGGGGAACCCGATGCAGACCCGCCTCACCATCAACGGCACCGGCCACAGCCTCGATATCGCGCCGGCGACACTGCTCGTCGAATTGCTGCGCGACGACCTTGGCCTCACCGGCACGCATATCGGCTGCGACACCAGCCAGTGCGGCGCCTGCAACGTGCTCGTCGATGGCGCGGCGCTCAAGGCCTGCACGGTGCTGGCGGTGCAACTCGACGGCAAGGCGATCACCACGGTCGAAGGCCTTGCCACCGGCGGCTCTGACGCCGACACGCTGCACCCGATGCAGGCGGCATTCCGCGAGCACCACGGCCTGCAATGCGGCTTTTGCACCCCGGGCATGGTCATTGCCGGCATCGAGATGGTGCGCCGCCACGGCCATGATCTCGACCGCGCCACCATCGCGCATGATCTGGAGGGCAATCTTTGCCGCTGCACGGGTTATGTGAACATCATCAAGGCCATCCAGGCCGGCGCAAAAGCGATGCAGCATTCCGGGGAGCCAGCCAATGCGTGATTTCGCCTATGCCCGGCCTGCAAGCCTTGCGGAGGCCGCGTCTGCCTTTGGCGACGGCGGCGAAGCGGCGTTCATCGCCGGTGGCCACACCCTGTTGCCCGCCATCAAGTCACGCCTGCGGATGCCCGACACGCTGGTCGATCTGTCCGGCGTCCCCGGCTTGTCCGGGGTGACGCGCGACGGCGACATGCTGTGGATCGGCGCGATGACCACCCATGCCACCGTTGCTACCAATGCGCTGGTGGCGTCGGCGATTCCCGGCCTTGCCGGCATGGCTAATCTCATCGGCGACCCGCAGGTGCGCAATCGCGGCACGCTGGGCGGCGTTGTCGCCAACAACGACCCGGCGGCGGATTATCCCGCCGCGCTCATGGCGCTCGATGCCGTGGTGGAAACCGATCGTGGCAGCCACCGTGCCGATGCCTATTTCCAGGGCATGTTCAGCACGGCACTGGACGATGGCGAGATTGTCAGCCGCGTCGGCTTTCGCGTGCCACTGGCATCGGCCTATGCCAAGTTCCGCAATCCTGCGTCGCGCTATGCTGTCGTCGGCGTCTTCGTTGCGCGGTTTGCCGATGCGGTTCGGGTCGGCGTAACCGGTGCCGGACCCGGCGTGTTCCGCTGGGCCGAGGCCGAGGCCGCGCTGACGGCCGATTTCAGCGTATCCGCAGCGGCAAAGGTGGTGCTGTCGCCCGACGACCTCAACACCGATATCCATGCCGGCGCCGAATATCGCGCCGCGCTGGCGGTGGTGATGTTGAAACAGGCGGTTTCCCAGGCGTCATAATCTTGCGTTGGGGGCGGCGCCTGGCCTAGAGCGTCCGCCATGGCTGGTCATTCCAAATTCAAGAACATCATGCACCGCAAGGGTGCGCAGGACAAAAAGCGCGCGGCGGCGTTTTCAAAGCTCAGCCGCGAAATCACCGTCGCGGCGAAATCGGGCCTTCCCGATCCGGCGATGAACGCCCGGCTGCGCGCCGCGGTGCTGGCGGCAAGGGCGGGCGGCATGCCCAAGGACAATATCGAACGCTCGATCAACAAGGCGGCGGCCAGCGATGGCGCCGCTTACGAGGAAGTCCGCTATGAAGGCTTTGGCCCCGGCGGCGTCTCGCTGATCATCGAAACCCTGACCGACAACCGCAACCGCACCGCCACCAATGTCCGCACCGCGGTGTCGCGCAATGGCGGCAACCTCGGCGCGTCGGGTTCGGTCAGCCACGGTTTCGAGCGGATGGGGCTGATCACCTACCCCGCCAAGGCCGGCAGTTCCGACAAGGTCTTCGAAGCGGCGCTCGAAGCCGGCGCCGATGATGTGCAATCATCGGAGGACGGCCACGAAATCTGGACCGCAATCGACGCGCTCCACGAAGTCGCCAAGGCGCTGGAAGCGACCCTGGGCGAATCCGAAGGCGCCAAGCTGGCGTGGAAGCCCGGGATCATGGTCACCGTCGCCGAAGCCGACGCAGCGATGCTGATGAAGCTCATCGATGCACTGGACGATGACGACGATGTGCAGACGGTGTGGGGCAATTATGACGTCCCCGACGAAGTGATGGAGCGATTGTCGTAGCCCCCGCTCTCGCAAATATGGGGAGAATAATCCTTGGCCTCGACCCCGGGCTGGCCGCCACCGGCTGGGGGGTCATCGAATCGTCCGGCAACCGCCTGCGCCACATCGCCCATGGCACGGTGAAGACCGCGGCAGGCGCGCCGCTGGCGGAACGGCTGGTGGCGTTGCATGATGGCCTTGCCGCGGTCATCGCCGCGCATTGCTCGGACTTGGACTGCAGCGAGGCGGCGGTCGAGGAGGTTTTCGTCAACACCAACCCGCAATCGACGTTGAAGCTGGGGCAGGCGCGCGGTGTCGTGCTGCTGGTGGCGGCGCGTGCCGGGCTGGTGGTCGGCGAATATGCGACGCGGCTGGTCAAGAAGGCGGTCGTCGGCGTCGGCAATGCCGACAAGGCGCAGGTCCATGCCATGGTCGAGCGCCTGCTGCCGGGGACAAAGGTGACGGGGGCGGATGCCGCCGATGCGCTGGCGGTGGCGATTGCCCATGCCCATCTGGCGCAATCGCTGCGCACCCAGGCCCGGATCGCGGCATCATGATCGCGGTCTCATGATAGCACGCCTGCGCGGCCTGCTCGATTCCAGCGCGGCGGATGCCTGTGTGATCGATGTCAACGGGGTCGGCTACCTTGTCAGCGCATCGTCGAAGACGCTCGGCGCGCTTGGCGGCGTCGGCGCGGCGGTCGTGCTCCACATCGAGACGCAGGTGCGCGAGGACGCCATTCAGTTGTTCGGCTTCCTGACCGAAGCCGAGCGCGACAGCTTTCGCTTGCTGACCAGTGTCCAGGGCGTCGGCGGCCGGGTGGCGCTGGCGATCCTGTCGGTGCTGGGGCCGGACGAACTTGCCCATGCCATCGCGGCGGTGGATACGGCGAGCATCGCGCGCGCCAACGGCGTCGGGCCGAAGCTGGCGGCGCGCATCGCCAATGAATTGAAGGGCAAGTTCGGCAATGTCGCGCTGCTGTCGGCGGCACCGTTGCCGGTCGGTATCGGCGCCGGCGCGGTGGCGGATGCGCTGGCGGCGCTGGCCGGGCTCGGCTTTCGCCCGATGGAAGCCAGCCGTGCGGTGGCGGAGGCGCAGGCCGAGCTCGGCGATGGCGCCGGGGTGGGCGAGTTGATCCGGACGGCGTTGCGGAAATCGGCGCGCTGACGTTCTGCTCCCCAGGTCCAGAGGGCGCGCGATTTGACCAACGCCCGCGGCATCGTAAAGGAAGCGCGTGACCTCCGACCTTTCTCCCCAGCGCAAGCCCGACGATATCGACGCGGCGCTGCGGCCCAAGACCCTCGACGAATTCATCGGCCAGCAGGCGCTGCGGCAGAACCTGTCGGTCTTCATCGCCGCTGCCCGTGCCCGCGGCGAACCGCTCGACCATGTGCTGCTTCATGGCCCCCCCGGCCTTGGCAAGACGACGCTGGCGCAGATTGTCGCGCGCGAAATGGGGGTGGGGTTTCGCGCTACATCAGGCCCGGTGATCGCCAAGGCCGGCGACCTTGCGGCGCTGCTGACCAACCTCGACCATCACGACGTGCTGTTCATCGACGAGATTCACCGGCTGGCACCGGCCGTGGAGGAAATCCTGTATCCGGCGATGGAGGATCGCGTCCTCGACCTGATGATCGGCGAAGGCCCGAGCGCGCGTTCGGTGCGCATCGACCTGCCGCATTTCACGCTCGTTGGCGCCACTACCCGCGCCGGCCTGCTGACGACGCCGCTGCGCGATCGCTTCGGTATTCCGCTGCGGCTGATATTCTACAGCGTCGATGAACTGGAGGCTGTCGTCACCCGTGCTGCGCGCTTGCTGCTCCTCGACCTCAGCCCCGATGGCGCGCGCGAGATTGCCGGCCGGGCTCGCGGCACGCCGCGCATCGCCGGGCGGCTGCTGCGCCGGGTCCGCGATTTCGCCCATGCCGCCGGGCACGACAGCGTCGACGCCAAGGCCGCCGACCGCGCCCTCAATCGTCTCGAAGTCGATAACCTCGGCCTCGACGCGATGGACCGACGCTATTTGATGATGATTGCCGACATCTATCGCGGTGGCCCGGTGGGGATCGAAACTCTCGCCGCCGGCCTCAGCGAAGCCCGCGACACGCTCGAGGAGGTCATCGAGCCATTCCTGATCCAGTCGGGGCTGGTGGCGCGCACCGCGCGGGGCCGGATGCTCAACCCGGCGGCATGGAAGCACCTCGGCATCGTCGCGCCTGCCGGCATTGCCGTGCAGCTGCCGCTGCTCGACGAGGAATGAGGCGCGGCTCTACAGCGCGATCGCTGCCAGCCGCGCCTGCAGTTCCAGCATCGGTTGCTGCGAGACCAGCACGACGCCGGTGCGCGGCCGGTCCAGATCGAGCACCAGAAAGATCGACGACGCGACGAGCAGGAAAAAGGCGATATTGGTGCGCCGGCTGACGAGGCGGTGCGCTGCGCCGGTATAGCCGAGGCTGGCGGCGGTGACGATGGCGAACAGCGCCAGCAAATCGATGACAAGCAGCGGGATATGCTCGCGGCCGATCGATTCGCGCCGCCACGAGGCATCGTCGACTCGCGTCAGCCCCTCGACCAGCATGCGGGTGACCAGCGGCGGGTTCGGCCCGGCACTGAGCTGGCGGGCGGTCGTCCACAACCGCTCCTGCAGGGCGTTGGCGGCATGATCGGCAGCGCGCCGGCGATCGGTCGGGGTGCCCTGCTGGAAATAGCGCAGGCGCTGGTCGGTATAGTCGCGAACAATGGCCGACATCGCCGCCCGCTCGGCAGCGGGCTGGAACTGCACCCGCTCCCACAACGATGTCAGCGCGGCGGCTTCCTCGACGACAAGCTCGCGCCGGGCCTCGTAGCGGTTGAGCGCCACGGAAAAAGTAAAGCCGATCATCAGCGCCAACAGGCTGACGGCGGCCGAGGTAGCGTAAATCGTCTCCCCGGGGCTGGGCAGCCGGCGGCGGCGCAAACCGCCAAGCTCCGAGGCAAGGCAGCAGGCGAGGAACAGGCCAAGCCCGATCGCCCAGGTCGGCAGGCTGTCGAAAAGCGAATTCATTGCGCCGCCGTTATAGTGCTATCGCACCGGGGTAAATCCGCAGCACTGGATTTGCGCGCCAAATCGCTGCAACAGACGCGCATGAGCAGCACCGCATCCAGCCCGCGCACCCTGTACGCCAAGATCTGGGACGATCATGTCGTCCGCACGCTGGAGGACGGCACCGCGCTGCTGTGGATCGACCGGCACCTCATCCATGAAGTGACGACGCCGCAGGCGTTCGAAAGCCTGCGCATGGCCGGTCGGCGGCTGCGGCGGCCCGACCTGACGCTGGCGGTGCCCGATCACAACGTGCCGACGACCGACCGCCGGTTGCCTATCCTCGACGACATGTCGCGCGCGCAGCTCGATGCGTTGACGCGCAACTGCGCCGATTTCGGCGTCGAGATGATCGCCATCGATGCGCCCGAACAAGGCATCGTCCATGTCATCGGTCCCGAACAGGGCTTTACCCTGCCTGGCCTGACGATTGTCTGCGGCGACAGCCATACCGCGACGCACGGGGCCTTTGGCGCGCTGGCCTTCGGCATCGGCACGTCGGAGGTGGAGCATGTGTTCGCCACCCAGACATTGCTGCTGCGCCGGTCGAAGGCGATGGAAGTCCGGGTGACGGGGCGGCTGGGCTTTTCGATCTCGCCCAAGGACGTGGCGATGGCGATCGTCGGCCGCCTCGGCACCGGCGGCGGCACCGGCCATGTTATCGAATATACCGGCGATGTCATCCGCGACATGAGCATGGAGGGCCGCATGACGGTCTGCAACATGGCGATCGAGGCGGGCGCGCGCGCCGGGCTGGTGGCGCCCGATGAAAAGACCTTCGACTATGTCCGCGGCCGGCCACGCGCCCCGACCGGTGCGGCGCTGGAGGCGGCGCTGGCGTGGTGGCGGACGCTGCCGAGCGATGCGGGCGCCACCTATGACACGGTGATCGAGATCGACGGCAGCCGCATCGCGCCGCTGGTGACCTGGGGAACGTCGCCCGAGGATGTCGTGGCGATCGGCGACAGGGTGCCGGCGCCCGACAGCTTTGCCGACGAGGGCAAGCGCGCTGCCGCCGCAAAATCGCTCGACTACATGGGGCTGGCGGCGGGAACGCCGCTGGAGGGGCTGGCGGTCGAAAACGTCTTTATCGGCAGTTGCACCAACAGCCGCATCGAGGACCTGCGGGTTGCCGCCGAAGTGGCGCGGGGGCGGCACGTCGCGGCGGGGATCAAGCAGGCGCTGGTGGTGCCGGGCTCGGGCCTCGTCAAGCGCCAGGCGGAGGCGGAAGGGCTTGACCGCATCTTCATCGAAGCGGGTTTTGAATGGCGCGAGCCGGGCTGTTCGATGTGCCTTGGCATGAACCCCGACCAGGTGCCGGCGGGCGAACGCTGCGCCTCGACGAGCAACCGCAATTTCGTCGGCCGGCAGGGTGTCGGCGCCCGTACGCACCTGGTATCCCCGGCAATGGCGGCGGCAGCAGCGGTGACCGGGCGGCTGACCGATGTGCGGGACTTGATGGGCTAGCGCCGCACTTGATGGGCCAGCGCCGCGCTTGATAGGCTAGCGCCGCGGCCTACCGCCGCGCCAGCACTGGGTCGAGCACCGTGTCCTTCGCCACCGGCAGCATCTTGGGATAATCCGTCGTGTAGTGCAGCCCGCGGCTTTCCTTGCGGGCGCGCGCCGACCGCACGATCAGGTCGGCCACCTGCACCAGGTTGCGCAGCTCGATCAGGTCGGGGGTGACGCGGAAATTGCCGTAATAGTCGGCGACTTCCTTGCGCAGCAGCTTGACCCGGTGGGCAGCGCGCTCCAGCCTCTTGTCGGTTCGCACGATGCCGACATAATCCCACATGAAGCGGCGCAGCTCGTCCCAGTTATGGGCGACAACGACCTCCTCGTCGGAATCGGTGACGCGGCTTTCGTCCCATGGATGGATTTCGGGCAGCACCAGGCTTGAGTCCCAATGCGCCGCGATATCGTCCGCCACCGATTGGCCGAACACCAGGCATTCGAGGATGGAGTTCGACGCCAGCCGGTTGGCGCCGTGCAGGCCCGACTGGGTGACTTCGCCCGCGGCCCATAGCCCGGACAGGTCGGTGCGCCCCGCCAGGTCGACGAGTACGCCGCCGCACGAATAATGCGCCGCCGGCACGACGGGGATGGGTTCGACGGTGCAATCGATGCCCAGTTCGAGCAGGCGTGCGTAGATCGTCGGGAAATGGTGCCGCACGAAATCGGCGCCCAGATGCGCGATATCGAGCAGGACGTGCGACAATCCCAGCCGCTTCATTTCGGCATCGATGGCGCGCGCCACCACGTCGCGCGGCGCCAGTTCGAGGCGTTCATCATAGCGCGCCATGAAGCGCTCGCCGGCCTTGATGCCGTTTGCCGCCTCGCTGGCGCTGGGCGGCAATTTGAGCTGCCCGCCTTCGCCGCGGCAGGCTTCGGTGATGAGGAAGTTCTTGACCTGCGGATGATACAGGCACGTCGGGTGGAACTGGTTGAATTCCATGTTGGAGACCCGGCAGCCGGCGCGATACGCCATGGCGATGCCGTCGCCGGTGGAGCCATCGGGGTTGGTGGAATATTGATAGACCCGCGATGCGCCCCCGGTTGCCAGCACGACCGCCCTGGCGACAAAGCGTTGCACCTGCTTCGAAGCTTTATCAAAGGCATAGACGCCGTGGCAGCCGCGCGGCGCAAAGCGTTCGCCTTCGACCTGCGCCGAGGTGATGAGATCGAGCGCCACCATGCCGGGCACCAGCGTGATGTTGGGATGGGCGACGGCCGCGGTTTGCAGCGCCTG
>JANXVZ010000008.1 GCA_025351405.1 Sphingomonadales bacterium
CTCGAGGCTCTGCGAGATGCTGCCTGCACTCGGCCCCGACAGATCGATCGAACGAACGCCGTCCGATGCCATCCAGTAACCGCCGATGTAGTCGACGCCGGCACCGCCGACGGTCCAGCCGGTGATGGCCGTGCTGCCGGCTGGCTGAGTGGAAAAGCTGGAGCCCGGATCGACACCAAGCTCGAAGCTGCCATTGATGATTGTGGCGGCGCTGACTGGCGCAAAGGCCAACAGTGACAGCGCGCCTGTCAGGAGGAAGAACGTCTTTTTCATTTCGGGTTCCCTGGTCGAACAGTGAATGCACCCCGAGTTTCGCAGCGATTTGACCTAGATCGCAATCACTTGCGACCCGGGAGCAGCAAAAACCGTGCCAACATCGCGAATTCAATGATTTCAATAGGTTGTCGGAATGGACCTTACCGGCGCTGTAAACCGTACTTTACAGTATTCCGTCGCAATGCATTCCGGTTACGTAACATCTTCGGACAACATCCCAAAAGACTCGAAATATAGCGTTTCCGATAGTGCAACGATTCGCTGGCTTTTCGATCTACGGCTGTAAATTAATGAAGGATCTGACTTTGGTTGAAGCGAGTGGCGTTGATCAACACGAGATCGTTAGTGCTAATACCAAAGGACTATGCCATAGCTATTACGAATGCATGCCGGGTGGGCCAGCTAGTAGTTGCGGCATTACTTCCGGTCGGGCCGTCCAAAGCGGCGCCATGCAACAATTCAGGGCCATCGTTCTGGGCCATGGGATCGACGCAGCGCCCCGGGGTGCAACAAAGCGCTGCGTCGACGATGCGGAGATATCGAGGTCTTACCGAAACGTGAAGAATCGGACATTACCTAGACGTAATGCAAGGCCATAGGTACTTCTGCATAGCGGTGTCGGCACGCAGGGAGTTTGACTGCAGGACCAGCCACGCCAGGGAGGGCAATCCCTGACGCGGCTGGTTGACTCGGCAGATGCGTCGCGCTCGCCGGGGGGAGCCAAGCGCGGCGCCGGGACGAAATGGGTCCCTGGATCAGTCGGCGCCGTGCTTTCTTTCGAGATTGCAATTCGCCGACCAAAGCAAAATGCCACGCGTAACGCGGTCTTAACACCCTCGGATAATACCCAGACGATCGCATCTGCGTCTCGCTCGAGCGTGTATTTCCACGGGTACGCAACCTCATCGCCTCGACTGGGTTTTATCCCCCAAGACGTGGTTAACGAACTGTGTAGCTTCCGGCGCATCGCCCGGACAGGCGCGGGCGGGAAGCAGCGGCACCGTTGACCAGTCGCGGTTCAGTGTAGTGTATTGTAGCGAGACGGAACAATGTCAGGCGTTTGCTACGGCGAAGCTTCTGCCGAAGCCCTGTTGCGCAATCTTCGCATCGAGACGGTCATTCTCGATGCGGACGGCAACATCCGCTTCTACGCCCATTCCAACCCGTCGCTCTTGCGGATCTTGGCAGGCGATATCGGCCGGCCATTTTCCGATCTCGCGCCGCCGGCGATCGATCCATTGCTCGGTCACGATGTTCGGTCCGTTCTCTTGACCCGCCACACGATTGCGCGCGAGATCTGCTCGGGCGACGGCTCATCGCGGATCAGGCACGTCAAGCCCTATCAAAACGACAAGAATGACAGCGACGGGGTGATCATCACCATCACCGACGTCACCAGCGACAGGCGCACCGTCGAAGAGCGGAGCGGGCAGCAACGATGCACCGATATTGGCCATCGCGCGGAGGACTTCGCCCGGTTCAGCCATGATATTCGGCAGCAATTACAGGCCATCGTGCTTCTGAACAGGCTTGTCGCGCGCAAGATGGACAGTCCGGACGTCGGCGGGTTCGTCAGCCATATCGATGAGGCCATCGCGACCATGTCGCGAACCATCGACGATTTCGCAGCGGCGACCCGCGACGAGGTCGGGCCGCATAGCGACAGTTGCCCCGCAGCCGAAGTGGCGCCCGAGACATTTGCCCAATATTCGGCGCCGAGCGACAGCTTGCAGGTGACAAACCCGGGCAAGTCCCCGGGTTCGCGCGCCAGCGGCCTGCCGCGGACTGAGGGCCTTGTCTATATTGTCGATGACGATCCCGAAGTTGCCAATGCGTTGGGAGCGTTGTTCAACGATGCCGGAATGAACAACCAGAGTTTTCGTTCGAGCGAAGCATTTCTTGAGGCGTGGCAACCCGACAACACCGCCTGCCTGGTGATCGACGCCTGCCTGCCCGGAAAAGGCGGGATCGAATTGCTGTTCCAGCTTCAACAATCGCCATCGCCGCCTCCCGCGATCGTTCTTACCGGCAGCGGCGATGTGTCGATGGCGGTGGACGCAATGAAGGCAGGCGCCATCGATTTCTTCGAAAAGCCGATATCGGCCGATGCAATCCTGGCGCGGGTTACCGACGCATGCGCGCAAAGCCGGCAAAAAGGCGATCTGCGGGCGGAAGTCCGTCAAGTCACCAGCCGCACCGCCGCTTTGACCGCGCGACAGCGTCAAATCATGATGATGGTCGTCGAGGGCAGCCCCAGCAAGAACATCGCCGCCGACCTCAACATCAGCCAGCGCACCGTTGAGGCCCATCGCGCCGAAATCATGCGCAAGATGGGCGCCCGCTCGCTGCCGGCGCTGGCGCGCATGGCCATGATGTCGACGCGAGGTACCATCGGGCAGGATATTGCGCCATAAATGCGCGGATCGATGCGCAGAAGCCGACGACAACGACGACCTGCCCGAACACACAGCGGCCTCCCGCACGACACCGGGCCGATCGAAAAGCCGCGCGCGCTTGACTATAAACGGCTTGAAAATACCAATAGACATGGTTCTGCTCTATTATGACAGCATAGATTGCGTTCGCCAAGAAACTGTATCCGGCTCAGATCGAAACGTTCCTGTATCGAAAGTTCCTTTTGTCGTAAGAAACTTTCATTACAACTTTGCAACCGAACCATCCTTAATGCGTTGGACACCTTTTTCTGTGCCTAAAGGTGTCTCAGACCGCCTCCGGGGGGAGCAATGCCGGCGCGGTGCCGGGCGGCTGATGGATCGGGTCAGGATTGCCGTGTTCAAATCTGTTGTGAGGAAGAAAGCGCAGCGTTGCGGTGGGCGATCCATCGCGTTCATGGCGGCAGCCGGTGTTGCCGTTCTTTCCGGCGCCAGTCCGGCAGCGGCGGTAACGCAATCGTGGAATGGCTATCATTGGGCAAGGACCGGACCGCTATCGATCGGGATAGGCAATAATCTGGACGCCAAATGGTCGCCGCTGCTGGCCCCGGCCGCCAACGCATGGTCTGCAGCGCCTGCGATCGACTTTGTGACGATCGCCGGGCGTACATCTCCGGCAACCTGCGCGCCGGTGTTCGGGACGGTGCAAGTGTGCAACGGCAACTATGGTGCCAATGGCTGGCTCGGCTATGCCAATGTCTGGCTGTCGGGCGGCTTTATCGTGCAGGGCACAGTCCGGCTGAACGACTATTATTTTTCAACCGCGACCTACAATACCGCGGCATGGCGACAGATGACGATTTGCCAGGAGATCGGACACACCCTCGGGCTCGCCCATGCCGATGTCAGCAAGACCAACCTGAACCTCGGCACGTGCATGGATTATACCAACGACCCGACGGGCACCCGCGGCGGTGCCAACGGCACGCTTGCCAATGTCGCGCCCAGCGCCAACGACTTTGCGGCGCTCGCCGGCATCTATGCCACCGTCAACACCACGCAACTCGGAGCGACAAAGCCGCAATATTATGCTGGCTCAGGCTATGAAGTCGGGGATATCGAGCTTGATATCCCGTTGACAGCCGTGCCCGAGCCAACCGTCTGGATGATGATGCTGGTTGGGTTCGGTGCGGTTGGCCTGTCCACCCGCAGGCATCGGGCGGCGACCGCCTAGGTCGTGCGCGCATCGGCGGCGGCATCCCGAAGTGGAAGGTCACCGCGAGCCGCCACCGAAGCCGGGCAGCGGCGCCGCAGCAAACTCAGCGGTCGCCGGCCGCGGCCTGTTCGATGACGTTGGCGACCGCACGGGGCTTGGAAATATAGACGGCGTGCCCGCCCTTGATCTCGGTGGTGATCGACTTCGACCGCTTGTACATCGACCGCTCGAGGTCCGGATTGATCGAACGGTCCTCGGTGGCGACGATTGCGTAGCTTGGCTTGTCCTTCCATGCGGGCGCCTTGATCTCGGCGGTGGCTGCCTTCAGCGACAGGCCGACTTGCGAAATTGCCATGAAGTCGGCTTGCGCCTTGGTCATGTCGGCGCCGAAATCAGCGTGGAAGACAGCCGGGTCGATGAACAGCACACCGTCCTTGGTTGGCGTCAACGGCTTGCCGGCGGGCGGCTTTGAACCGCCAAGCTTGGCGAGGCTCTCGCCGACGTCGGGCTGAAAGGCCGCGACATAGACCAGCGTCTTCACACGCGGGTGGTTTCCGGCCTCGGTGATGACGGCGCCGCCATAGCTGTGGCCGACCAACACGACCGGGCCATCCTGCAGGTCGAGGATGCGATTGGTCGCGGCGACATCGTCATCGAGCGACGTTTCCGGCGGCTGCACGACACTGACGGTATAGCCATCCTTTTGCAGGATATCGACGATCGGCTTCCAGCCGGAGCCATCGACAAAGGCGCCATGGACAAGAACGATGTTCTTGACGGCACCGCTCGGCAGGGCCTGGGCGGGGATAGCGGCGCCGGCAAAGGCCAGGGCCGTGGCAGCAAGCAGGGATTTGCGCATGATGGGCTCCTTCTGGGTTGATGTTGTCGTCCGTCGCGGTCGAAAGTCGTGGTCCCGTGGTGGGTGCCGTGATCCGGCGACAGCCACTCAGGCCGGCAAGGCGAATTCCGGCCCGAACATCGGGCGACCGCTGATCGACTCGGCCCGGGTCACTTCATCCTGCAGCACGTCCCAATGCTCGACGAACCGGCCATTCTCTATCCGCAGCACATCGGCGGCGATCCAGGCGCGCGGCCTCCCGTTGCCGGAAAAGCGGCCGTGAAGCAGAACATAGTCACCATCGGCCGCCGCCACATGGGCTTCGTACTTCAGGCCGGCCGGCGCCGACCGCACCAGCGCGAACAGGCCGCCTCGACCTGGCGCGATATGCGCGCTGTGCTGGATATACTCAGGCGACCAGAATTTTTCGGCGGTCACGTAATCGCGCCTGTTGAACAAGGTGTCGAACGCCTCAAGCGCCATGGCCTTGTTGCCACGTTCGGTTTCGGTGCTCATGCCATCGCTTTCTCGGAATGGAGCGCCAAAACCGGCGGCGTATAGGCCGGGTAATCGGAATAGCCGCGAGCATCGAAGGTATAGAATGTGTCGCGATCATAAGGGCTCAGCGGCTGGCCCAGCCGGATCCGTTCCGGCAGGTCAGGGTTCGAGATGAAGTGCCGCCCGAACGCAACCAGGTCGGCGTGACCGGCCTGCAATATGGCTTCCGCCGTCTCGGGTTCAAAGCCTCCCGCGGCGATGATCGTGCCGGCAAATATCTTGCGCAGTCGCTCGGAAGCGATCGGCCCCTGCCCGGCCTCGGTCACGATGTTACCGGCGACACGCGGCTCGATGATGTGAAGGTAGGCCAGGTCGAATTCGTTCAACCTTGCAGCGACGTGGTCGAACAACGCGCCGGGGTCGCTGTCCGACATGCCGTTCCAATGGCCACTTGGCCCGACCCGTACAGCGACGCGGCCGCTGCCCCAGACCGACACCAGCGCTTCGACCACATCAAGAAGCAGCCGCGCCCGGTTCTCGACGGAGCCACCATAGCGATCGGTGCGCTTGTTGCTCCCATCCTGCAGGAACTGGTCGATGAGATAGCCATTGGCAGCGTGCACTTCGACACCGTCAAAGCCCGCCGCCATGGCGCGGATGGCGGCTTGGCGGTAGTCGGCAATGATGCTGGCGATTTCGGCGAGTTCAAGCGCCCGGTGCGGCGAAGGCTGCACCCAGCCGCCAGGCGTCGAGGTCAGATGCGCGGGATCGAGCCAGTAATCCGGGTTCACCGATGCCGACACCGGCGCCGAACCCTCGGTAACGCTGACATGCGACGACCGTCCGGTGTGCCACAGCTGGGCAAACATGTGGCCGCCCCTTGCCTTGACAGCCGTGACGACCCGGCGCCACCCGGCAACCTGCGCGTCGGTGAACATGCCGGGCGCGCCAAGCCAACCGCGGCCCGAGCTGGAAACCGGTGTGCCCTCAGCGATGATAAGACCGCCGGCCGAGGCACGTTGTGTGTAATATTCGAGCATCAGGTCGCCAGGCAGGTCGCCGGGCCGGTCGGCCCGCGAACGGGTCAACGGCGCCATGACCACCCGATGCGAAAGCGCAATCTGGCCGATTTTGACGGGCGATAAAAGCAGCGACATATGAACCTCTCTGTTCGGCGTCAAGACGACACCATTCCTGTTGCGCCGACCGATTGGTATCGGCAGTTGGTCCCGGGCCTAGTCACCGCCCGCAGGCAAGTGGGTGAGCAGCAACGGCAATCGGGTGATGAAACCGGTTCAAGAGCTTTGGCGGGAGATGCCCACGAACGCTCCAATGTGGATTACAATCAGCGATGCGACTATTCGATGTCTTGGCATCATCGATGTTCTTGACTTAAACTAGGTGTTCCGTTGCTGGGCGAACATCCCTAAGCGGGTGGGGCGCCGATCACTCAATCGGGCTATTGCTGCACTGCCAACCCGATTTGGCCCGATGTTGATGCCGCAAATACCCGATCAAGCTGCCGCAACATGCAGCAAGCTGCACTTTGTCTCGAACGCGCCGGGGCCTTTGGGCCGGTCAACGCGTCGTTCGCCGACGGATGCCGTCCGGCACCGCCAAGCGGGTATGGCGATGCTCACGCGACCGGGTCATGGGTCGGTGCCGCAACAGCGGCCTTTCGGGTCACCTCCCCGGGTTGGCAGCCACAGCAATTGCCGTAGACCGCCCGCCGAAGCTGGCGCGGCGGTGTGCGAACCGCGACATCGCCATGGCCGCACCGAGGCAGATTGCCCCTGCCACGCCGATCCACGCCACCCCGAAATGGCCGATCACGACCGAACCGAGCGCTGATCCGAGCGCGAAGCCCAGGTACATGAAGGAGGCATTGAGCGAGAGGATGACCGGTGTGTTCGCCACCCCTGCGAGGCCGATCAGCCTGTCCTGCTGCGCCGGAAAGAAGCTCCAGCCGCTCGCCGCCCAGAAGATGACCAGGGCCACGACGATTGCGACCGTATACGGCCCGGGCATCAGCGCAACGGTCGTCAGCCCTACAAAGGACGCTGCCATGACAGGAAGTGCGATCCCCTGTACACGGCCGTATCCGTAGCGGTCGACACCAGCGCCCCCGACGGTCACCCCGGCCAACGCAGCGATCCCATAGGTGGCAAGGACGGTTGCGATCTGATTGGCTGACAAATCCGCGGCGGCAGTCAGAAACGGCACGACATACGTGTAGACCGTATACGCCGCGACCGCCCACAGCGTTGTCGTGAGCAGGCTTGGCAAGACAGCGGGCGTGCCAATGACGGCGAGGCGCGTCCGCAAGCCGGCGGGCGGTGTTGCTCCGACATTACGGGGCAGCCGGACAGCCAGCACGGCAAGAGCGATCGCGGACAGGACGGCGACCCCGAGGAACGTCGCGCGCCAGCCGAACTGTGCCCCGACAACCGCCCCAAGCGGCACTCCTATGGCGATCGCCAGCGTGATACCGCCGTTGACGATGCCAAGGGCGCGCCCCCTCTGGTGCGGAGCCGCCAGGACGCCGGCCAAGCCGTTGGCGTTCGGTACATAAAGGCCTGCCGCAAAGGCGAGCAGGACCCGCGCGCCGGCCAGCGTCCAATAGCCAGGTGCCGCGGCAGCAAGAAGGTTGGCGAGCCCGAATCCGGCCAGCGCCAGAAGCAGCAGTTTTCGCCGGGAAAGCGCGGCGGTGAGGGCCGTGAGCAGCGGTGAGCTGACCGCGTACACGAAAGCAAATATCGTCACGAGTTGCCCCGCCGCCTGGATGGTGACCGCCACGGACGAAGCGATCGTGGGCAACAGCGCAGCGATCATGAAGGCTTCGGTTCCCACCGCGAACGTGCCCAGCGCGAGTGCATACAGCGTCCGCAAGTCGAGCGACGTCGCCGTGCCGATTGTCGGGGGAGTGGTTTTCTTCATGTCCGGACCTCGCTGGAAGGACGTTGACCGGCGTGCCGGAACTGCGGGCTCGCAACTCGGTACCAAAGGGAGCGGCGGGTCGAGGCCGGCCATGGCGTCCGATAGCGCAGCAGACGCGCCGGCGTTCATGGCTGCTTGATTTGCGCGACGGCAGCCTGCCAGTTCTCGACATGATAGGCGGTCGACAATTTGCCGTTCGTCACGGTGAAGGTGTCGATCGATATGGTCCGGAATGAGCGCCCGGTCGGTGCCGCGCCGAACAAGGGTTTCACCGGGTACCGGTGGCCTCGCCGCGCACGACGATACGGTTGCCCGACGTCCAGATATCGACGATTTTCCAGTGCAGGTCGGGGATGATCGATCCGAAATATTTGAACTGTCCGGCAAGCTGGTCGCGGTTCAGGCAGTCCTGGTTGGTCGAGCAGGATCGATAGTCCGCGTTTGTCGCCCGGCCCAGCAGCGCGACGACATCCTTCTTGCTCGGCTCATTGAGCGCATCATAGAGCGGCGCCACGATCCGCCGCGCCTGATCGACCGCAAGCGTCGGCGCACTCGTCTTGGCATGAGCTTCGGCGGCTTCGGTTTGCAGGAGACAGATACAGCCAAGGGCAGCAAGGCCGCGCGCCAGCTTGCCGAAATGTTGGGTTTTGGTCGCGGTGATCATGACAATTGCTCCTCAAAAAATGTTGGCGTAGCGATTCAGCAAGGTCGGACGGCGCCGGCGGCCGGGCGCCACCCTCCATCGTTGTGCCAGTCCCGATCGGGAAAGGCGGTCAATATGAAGCTGGACCGCCAATCCGCATCGGGGTGGAAAGCGGCATTGGCGGCCCAGCGGCGCGGGCGGCCTCGCAGCCGACCGCGCGGTTCGAGCACCCTGGCACGGGGATCGCCGGTGCACTCGAATTCCTGACTTGATCGTCGAAGGCCAGTGGATGATGCCCTGGCGTTGTCGTTCTTCACAATCAGAGATAGGCATTATCATAATGTGGGGACACACCTGAGCAGGTGGCGCGGCAGTCACTCAATCGGGCTATTGTTTAAAGGCGCCGCCCTTGATCAAGCCGACAGCGCCTGATTTCGGCTTTTTCTTCGGCGTACAACAGGAATTGATCGACAGTCTGCCGGTTGTTGAACTTGGCCAATGATGACTAACGATCGAGGTCGATAATCTTTCGGCCAAAAAGGCGCGCGTCGATGGAATAGCCGCCTGCACCAAGCACCGAGACAGCAATCGCACAAAGACTGTGCATGGCCGCCGAGAATCCCAGGGGTCCCGCGAGATGGGCCGCAAGGGCGAAGCCGATCACCGCCGCAATCCCGGCCAAGATCCGCGTGCAAAACCCGGCGAGCAGCGCCACTGCCACCACAGCCACGGCGACCTGCAGGGCGGCAACGTCGGTCAGCTGGGTGCCGGCGGCCAGTGCCGCAGCCAAGGCGCCGCGCAGTAGCAGCAGTGCTGCCCCTGCCCAGCCAGAGGGAAACACCAGAAAGCTTTTTGTCATGTTGGAAGACTAGGTAGCGACCAACGGTCACGCTATGCTCTGTCGGGCGAGCACGCGATCACTCAATCGGGTGTTTCGAAAGGCGGTGAAAGGTCGAAGATGCGGGCCGCATCCTCGGCGTCCAGCGGCCGCAAGAACAAGGGCTAGCCCGCCGCCGTGAAGCTGCTCGCAATCTTTCTGGTGCTGATGAGCGCCACTTTAGCCGGCGGCGCGCAGGCACTCGACCCAAGCCGGCGGCTGGGCCAGCTACACCATACGCGCTGGACCATCGAGGACGGGGCTCCGCCCGACATATGGGCGCTGGCGCAGGCGAGCGATGGCTACCTCTGGTTGGGAACGGGCGCCGGACTGTTTCGTTTCGATGGTGTGCGCTTCGAAAAGCTGGCGCTCTTTGGCGGCGACCGGGTTACATCCAGCAACATCACCGCCCTCCTCGCCGTTGCAAATGGCGATATGTGGATCGGCTATGTCAGTGGCGACATCTCGCGCTTCAGCCATGGCCGCCTTTCGACCTTCGGTCTCGGCATGCCGAACGCCTCGGTATACCAGATTGCCCGAGACCGGACGGGGGCGATCTGGGCGGCGCTGAAAAGCCCGCAATACGGCGGGGTCGTTCGCTATGACGGGAAGCGCTGGCAGCACTTTGGCCCGGAGCACGGCCTGCCCGCGGGGGCGGCGACCAGCATCCTCGCATCACGCGACGGAGCGATCTGGGTCAACCTCGACGGCACGCTGTACGTACGGCGGGAAGGCGCCGACACGTTCCTGTCAACCGGGCGCCGGCTCCGAAAGATCAGTTGCATCACGCAGAGCTCGCTCGGCGATATCTGGGTCTCCAGCGCCGCCGACGGTCGGCCCGGACTGGTCGAGGGGCCGTCGGCAACCTTGGCAGGACGGTCGGCCGAGGTTGCGCCGCCGCCCGCGCCGGAACCCGAGATCGGGCGCATGATCATCGATCACGATGGCGCCGCCTGGGGAACATACCAGGTCGGCGGTGTCTTCCGTCTGACAAGCATCGCCAGCGCCAAGCGCTCCAGGGCCGCAACTGCCGAGCGTTTCTCCCTCGCCGACGGCCTCAGCTCCGATATCGCGCGGCCGGTCCTTGAAGACCGGGAAGGTAATATTTGGGTTGGAAGCAACCTGGGGCTCGACCGTTTTCGGGCGACGAACATCGTGGCGGCATCGGGCGTGCCCGCGACGTCGCGGCAAGGCTATCTGGCAGCGCCGGGTCGCGGTGGCGCCATGTTCGTCGCAACCGGGAACCAGCTCTATCGCGTCGACCAGGATCAGGCAGCGGTGCCGATTGCCGCCCTGCCGATGACTCCAACCTATTTGAAGATCGACCAGCAGGCCGGGCTCTGGATCGGGCTCGAACGCGGGCTGGTACGAATGAGCAAGGCGCGATTGCGCCCCGTGCTTTTGCCGGCAGCCGCTGCCGGCCTCGCATCAGGGTGGATGCAGGGCGAGGATGGCAAGATCTGCATCGGCGTGCTGCATGCCGGCATATTCTGCCGCGAGGGCACGCACTGGCGGCCGAGCAACTTTCGACTCGATGCGGCACATTCCGCGCCATGGCAGATGCTGCATGACCGATCGGGACGGGTCTGGCTGAGCTTTGAAGACGCGCTGGCGGTGATCGAACACGGCACTCTGCGGCGGTTCACGACGCAGGACGGGCTGGCGATCGGCAAGATCGGCATCATCGCCGATAGTCCATCGGGTGTTCTGGTTGGCGGTGACTTCGGCCTCGCCCACTTCGACGGCCATCGCTTCGTCACACTCGACGCGGAACGCCATCCCGCCCTCAGTCGTATCGCCGGCATCGTCACAACAGCCTCGGGCGAGACCTGGCTGAACGGCATCAAAGGCGTTGTCCGCCTGTCATCCGACGAACTCGCCCGGGCGTTCACGCGACCTGGCGACAATCTCCGGTTCACGTTGTTCGACATGAAAGATGGCCTTCCCGGCGTTGCGCAGCAGGATTCCGATACACCGACGGCGATCGAAAGTTCCGACGGGCGGCTGTGGTTCGTCACCAGCCACGGCGTCGCGTGGCTCGATCCGCGTCATCTGTTCCGAAACCCGGTACCGCCGCCGGTTTCTATCAGGGCGCTGATGGCAAACGGCAAGGAGTATGCCTATCCGCAGTCGGTGACGCTCCCGGCAGGATCGTCCAACGTCGAAATCGACTATACCGCCTTGAGCCTGTCCATTCCCGACCGCGTCCGCTTTCGATACAAACTGTCGGGCGTCGATGAAAACTGGATCGATCCGGGGACAAGGCGACAGGCATTTTATACAAAGCTCGGCCCCGGCAATTACCATTTCCAGGTTATCGCTGCGAACAACGACGGCGTCTGGAACCGATCCGGCGCTGGACTGGACGTTAATGTTCCGCCGACATTCGTCGAAAGCATCTGGTTCAGGGCGCTGCTGCTTTGTCTTGGTCTCTTCATTGCGTGGCTGGTGTATGCCCTGCGTGTTCGGCAAATCACGGATCGATTGCACGGCAGGCTCGAGGAGCGGCTCGGCGAACGCGAGCGGATTGCGCGAGAGCTGCATGACACACTGCTGCAAGGCTTCCAGGGGCTGGTTTTCCGGTTCCAGGCGGTCGCCGATCGACTGCAGCCGGGCAGCCAGGGACGTGAAATGGTCGAAAGTGCCCTGGACCAGGCCGATGCGGTCCTTGTCGAGGGCCGCAACCGCGTCCTCGACCTCCGCGGCGGGCCTGAAGATGCGGACCTGTCCGAAAATATCGCAACATCGGCGAGGCGTATCCTTGCAACCAGCGATGCGAGTTTCCGGATTTTTGTCGAGGGCAAGCCACACCGGCTTCACCAGATCGTCCAGGAAGAACTCGCCCGTATCGCGCAAGAAGCGCTTTCCAATGCCCAGCGGCATTCCCGTGCCGACTGCATCGAGATCAGCATCGCTTATGGCCGTACGGAACTGAAGCTCCATATTCGCGACAATGGCGTCGGAATGGGGTCTGAAGCACACGCCGCAGGCGACAAGGGCAATCATTTCGGCATGCTCGGGATGCGCGAGCGTGCGGCAAGGATTGGCGGGGTTTTCACGGTCACGTCGCAAGTCGGCGCCGGCACGGAAATAACGCTGTTTGTCCCCGGCCGGACCGCATACGCCAACAACAGTGCTGCCCAGCGGGCAGCGGAGATATAGCCCATGTCCTTGAACGAGGCTGGCCGGAGCATCCGGATACTGATCGTCGACGATCACCCGATCCTGCGCGATGGCCTTGTTTCGCTCATCGCACAACAGCCCGACATGAAGGTCGTCGGCGAGGTCGCATCGGGTGAGGATGCCGTCATCGCCTTCCGCTCGCTCCGGCCGGATGTCACCTTGATGGACTTGCAGATGCCAGGCATGGGCGGCGTCGACGCGATACAGGCAATCCGAAGTGAATTTGCAGGCGCCCGCATCATTGTGCTGACAACCTATGCCAGCGATGCCAAGGCCGTTCGCGCCTTGAAGGCTGGAGCCGTCGGCTATTTGTTGAAAAGCTCGGTTCGCAAGGAGCTGCTCGACACGGTCCGCGCGATCCATGCCGGACATCGCCGCATCCCGCCCGATATCGCCAACGAGATCGCGGTGCATGCTGGCGATGAGACGCTGAGCGAGCGCGAGATGGCGGTGCTCCGCCTTGTCGCGGGCGGCCAGGCCAACAAGCAGATTGCTTGGCAACTGACGATTTCCGAAGACACCGTGAAGGCGCACATGAAGAACATTTTTGCCAAGCTGGATGTCGCGGATCGGACCCACGCGGTGACGGTCGCGGTTCGCCGGGGCATCATCGAGCTCGAATGAAATTTCCAGAGCGGCCTTCACCCTCCAGTAAAGGCTCACGCGACTTTGGCGGGCACCGGCAAAACGGCGGGAGGATGGAACCGGCCCGCCTGCGCTGTTGCCGCGATGCCGCAATGGCGTCACCTGTTCATGGGATGGCACGTCAACTGTCTGGAATGTAAACTAAGATATCGCGCTGCCGGGACCGAATCCAATTTGGAGACGGACTGCCGGCGCCAAAGCCACCGGTTCGGCCAATTCATCAATTGTCCGCGACCTGTTGCTTGTCGTGGAGAGACATTGTGCCCGTGAGCATCCAGCCGCAGAAGTTTTACATCATCGCGCACAATCCCAACACGATCGCTGACGTTACCGCCTTTCTCGATGCCGGCGCCAATGCACTGGAACCGGACATCTGCGTGTCTGCGGGCAAGCCTGGCAAATATTTCGTCAGCCATGACCATCTCGCCGGCTCGAACCCGTTTACGCCGGAGCACAGCCTCCTCACCTATCTCACCCATTTGCGGCGACTGCTGACCGCCAAGGGCAACAAGTGGAACCTGGCGCTGATCATGTTCGACTACAAGGACCCGGTCGACGGCGATATCAACGAGTTGATGAAGATCATCCACGAGAATTTCGGCAAGTTCCCGATCTGCAGCGGCGTCGCCATTGGCGTCACCGTCGGCAAGATCGCCGATGCGGGCACATTGGTCTGGTACGATCACAATATCGCCAATGCCGCCATCGGCATCGACGAGGAGAAGATCGTTGCCGATGTCGCCAGCCTGTTCGAGACGGCATCGCAACCAAGCTTTTCCTATGCCAATGGCATCATCAAGACCGGCATCAAGCCCGGCGTGTTCAAATCGATGCTCGACGCCAAGTTCCAGCAATCGAAAAGCCCGGGGCTCAAGCTGGTCTATACCTGGATTCTCGAGCTTGAATCGTCGCTCATCGACTTTCTGGAGCTTCACATAGACGGCATCATCGTCAATCTCGACACCGTGCAGAAGCTCAAGACGATCCTCGCCAGCCCCGAATTCGGGCGCCAGTACGTCCTGGCGCACAACGGCTACAATCCCTGGACAGCGCCGTTGCCACCCACCTACACCGCGACCATCTTTACCCGCGACGCCCACCTCGCAGGCACCGACGTTCCGGTCAGCTTTACCCTGATCGGCACGCTGGGATCGCTGAAATCAAAGGTCAATGGTGCTCACAAGGGTGTCTTCGAAGACGGCGCCATCGACCATGTCGTTTTCCCGGGCGCCAACATCGGCACCATCACGGGGATGCAGGTTAACCTGCTCGATCATGATGGCGATTCAGACTGGCTGCCCAAACGCATAGACCTGACGAACAACGTCGCGGCACCGCCGTCGTTCTTCAACTTCGGTCCCGAGGAATGGGTGGTCTTCGGCCATCCGGTTACCAAGCCGGCAACGCTGCTTCCGGTTATCTAGGAGCAGGCGGTGATTGCACATTGGATGGCAAATGTTCATGCTCCGTTGGCGCGATTGCCGGGTCGCAACCTTGTCGATCCTGCAGTATTCCGCGCCTGACCGGGAATGCCCATGATCCGCACGGCCATCGTCGAGGACGACCCTGCCGCGGTTGAACGCCTTTGCGCTGCCATCGATGCCGCCGACGATATCGAAGTCATCGCGGTGGCGCGCAACTTCGCGGCGGGAATAGCGCTCGTCGAATCGGGCGGCTTCGACGTCCTGCTATGCGACCTCGGTCTTCCCGATGGATCGGGTGTCGGGATCATCAAGGCCAGCGCGGCCCGGTACCCGGATGCCGATATCATCGTCATCACGGTATTTGCCGACCAGGCAAAGGTTCTCGACAGCATCAAGGCCGGCGCGCGCGGCTATCTCCTGAAGGGTGGCGGGCTCGATGAATGTGTCGAGGGCATCCGCGAAATTCGGCGCGGCGGGTCGCCGATCAGCCCGATCATCGCCCGCCAGCTGCTCCAGCAATTGCGGCCGGCGGCGGTGCCGCCCCACGAGGGCGAGGCGCTTTCACCGCGCGAAGCCGAAGTGCTCAACCTGTTGGCACGCGGCTTCAGCTACGCGGAAATCGCGACGCTGCTCGGCCTGTCGGCGCAGACAATCGGCACCTATATCAAGCGCATATACCGCAAGCTCGAAGTCAATTCTCGATCGGAAGCCGTGTTCGAAGCCTCAAGCCGCGGCATCATGGATGTTCATTAAGGGCTGGTTGCCGGCGTTGTTATTGGCACTTTGCCTGGTATCGGGCGTGAGCGCCGCCGAGCCCACCGCCCTCACCGTCAGCGATATCGCCTTCTCCGCCGGCGCCGAAATTCCTGTTGCCGGCTGGGTTCCGGCGCCCGCCCACCAGCGCGATATCAATGCCGAGGCGCGCCGCCTCGGGCTTTCGCCACCATTGTTCTCGTCATCGGTCTGGGTCCGCTATCGCTTCGACCGCACCGTTGCCGGTGGCGGCCATGTGGCCATGACGAGTGATTTCATGCGTGAGCGCTACACCGTCTATCTCAACGGCATCGATCTCTACCGCACCAACGCGGGGATTGGCGATGGCAATCTGGGTTGGCACCGGCCGGCCTATGTGCCGTTGCCTGACCGGCTTCTCAGACCCGGCATCAACAACCTCGTCTTCCGGCTCGAGAGCGCCGATGCGCGTCCACTGGCGATCGGCAGCGTCAGCGTCGGTCCCGACATGGCCGTGCGCGCCCTCACCAACAGGCTGTTGTTCCTTGAAACCACAGGCCCCGAAATCATCAACGGCGTGCTGGCGCTGCTGACCGGCGGTACATTGCTGCTTTGGCTGGTGCGGCGGCAGGAGCCGGTTTTCGGCTGGCTGGTGCTCGTCGGGGCGGTGTGGTGGTTCCGTAACCTGCACTATTACATCGACAGCGCGCCATTCGATAACGCCCTGTTCTGGACGCTGACCACGGATTCGATCTTCGTGCTGATGGCGGTCGTCTATGGTTTTGCCGCCACCTTCTTTGCGTTGCCGCACCGGCGCCGGGTCATCATTGCCGCATTTTCGGTTTGCGGACTGGCGATCGTGGTGCGGCATGGCCTTGTGGCCTATGGCCATGCCGACACGCCGAGCTTCCTGCTGACCATTCCGGTGGCGGTTGCGACGATGTACGTCCTCGCGCTCGCATGCCTGCGGACGCGGCAGATCGAAAACATGATGATGCTCGCGGCAGTCGCGGCGGCGACCGGGTTTGGCTTTCATGACCTTTTGCTCGCCACAACCGGCACGGCCGGCACGCGCTTCTACCTGCAGCCTTACGGCAGTCTGCTGGTGTTTTCGGCATTCGGATTTGCGTTGGGTCGGCGGCTGTTGCTGGCCTTGGCAATCAACGAAAACGTCAACGAAGTGTTGGCCCAGCGCATTACCGACGCTGCCAGCCGGCTGGCGCGGAGCGAAGCCACCCGTCGCGCCTTGCAGGTTGCCAACGCGATCGAGGTCGAACGCGAACGCCTGATGCGCGAAATTCATGATGGTATCGGGTCCAGCCTGATCACTGCGCTGGCGGTCGCCGAACATCGCCAGGACTCGCCGGGCACCATTGCGACGCTAAAGCGATCGATCACCGATTTGCGTATCGGCGTCGATTCCCTCGAGCCGATTTATGGAGACGTGACGCTGCTCCTCGCCAGCCTGCGCCACCGCATGGAGCGAGAGTTGCTCGCAGCGGGCATCGGCTTTGTCTGGAAGGTCGAGGCAGTGCCGCCGCTGGCCTGGCTCGACGCCGTCGCCGCGCTGCACGTGCTGCGTATCCTCCAGGAAGCCATCGGCAACATCCTCGACCATGCCGATGCCCGTCTTATCGACGTGCAATGCGCGCCCGCTCGCGACCACGGTGTCGAAGGTGTCGTCATCATCATCACCGATGATGGCCGCGGCTTTGATATCAGCGCCAGGCGTGGCGAGGGCGGTAGAGAGGGCGGTGGCGGGCGCGGGGGCGGTGGACGCGGGCTCTCCAACATGGCGGCCCGCGCCGAAGCCTTGCGCGCCATCCTCGATTGCACCAGCGCGCCGGGAAAAGGCACCCGGCTGTCACTCTGGCTGCCACTGGCAAACTGAGCCGGCGTCAATTTGCGGCCAGCGGCGGGCCTGTACCCTGCGGTCCCCCACGCGTCAGGCGCGCCAATCAGGCATCGACCGCCTGGCGCGCATCCTGCAGCAGCTTTGCCAGTTCGGGCTTGCAACTGCCGCAATTGGTGCCGGCCCCAAGCGCCGCCCCGATGGCAGCGACGTCGCTGCACCGCAGGTCGCGGATCGCCGCTGTCAACGTGTGCAGCCCTATGTTGAAGCAAGCGCAGACCTGCGGGCCGGTGTCGGCGGGGGCACCGGCCGGCCCCCCCGCCAACAACGCGCCATCGACTTCAAGCGCGCCGAATTGCGCCGCCAGCCAGTCGCGCGACCCCGTGGCGGTGCCGGTGGCAAGGAACAGCACCGCCTCAAGCCGACCGTCGTCGTACAGCGCCCTGCGCAAGCCGCGGTTGGCGTCGCGGAATTCGCTCATCATCGGACCGCGAGGCAAGATCGCATCCGCGGCATCGGCAAGGCAACCCGAGCCAGCGATTTCAAAACGCTGGCAGCCGTCGGCGGCGACGCGCACCCACCAGTCCGCCGCCGGGGCCGCGGCGCTGCGACTGAGAAGGAAGCCATGCCAATCAGTGGCGTGGGCGGCGATGGCGGCAGGCGTATGCTTGAACCCGGGCTGGCCGGACATCGGATCCGGATCGGCATTGGCAAGCAGCCCGGCACGGCCGTCCGCCGCAGTGGCAAGGCTCCAGTGGATGGGAACGAAAAGACTGCCTCGGCGCTGGCCGGGGTCGATGAGGACGCGAAACAGCGCCGCACCGTATCCCGTCGTCACCCTCGCCAGGCCGCCATCGGCAAGTTGCTGCCGGACCGCATCATCGGGATGGATGGCAACAAAGGGCTTGGGACGGTGGCCGCCCAGCCGCACGACGCTGCCGGTGCGGGTCATCGTATGCCATTGGTCACGAATACGCCCGGTGTTCAGGATGAACGGCAGCGCCGGATTTGCGGCGGCTGGACAGCGCGGTCGTATCGCGACCAGGCGCGCCTTGGCATTATCGGTGGGGAACCTGCCATCGCCGAACAATCGCGGGCTGTGCGCCGGCCAATGCGCCGGGGCAGTATCATCGACCCCCGCCAGCGACAGGCGGCGGCTGGTCAGCGCCGTCAGCGCGACATGTTCCGCACGCACCGCCGCTGCATCCGGCCAATCGAATTCGGCGCTGTATCCCAGGCGCGCTGCCACTTGCGCCAGCGCCCACCAGTCCGCACGCGCCTCTCCGGGCGGCGGCAGAAAGGGACGCTGGCGCGAGACACGACGTTCGGAGTTGGTCACCGATCCGTCCTTCTCTCCCCATGCGAGCGCCGGCAGCCGCACATCGGCAAACGCCAGCGTGTCCGTGTGCGCCACCACGTCGGAGACGACGACGAATGGCGCATTGGCAAGCGCGCTACGGATGCCCGCCAGTTCGGGCATCGAAACGGCGGGATTGGTGGCGATGATCCAAAGCGCCTTGATCTTTCCCGCGCCCAGCGCCTGGAACAGATCGACCGCCTTCAACCCGGGTTTGCGCGCCAGCGCCGGCGCATTCCAGAAACGTCGCACCGTTTCTGCCCCGATTGCATCGTCAAAGCCGATATGCGCGGCAAGGCTGTTGGCGAGCCCGCCGACTTCGCGGCCACCCATGGCGTTGGGTTGCCCCGTCAGGGAGAACGGCGAAGCACCGGGCTTGCCGATGCGACCCGTGGCAAGATGGACGTTGAGGATGGCGGTAACATTGTCAGTACCGCTGCGGGACTGGTTGCTGCCCTGGCTCCATGCCGTGACGGTGCGCGGGCAAGCCGCGAACAGCGCGAAAAAAGCCTGCACATCGGCTTCGGCCAAACCACAATCGGTTGCAATGGCGGCGGCCGACTGGTCATCGCCTGCCAGCGTCGTCCAGAAATCGGCTGGCGCCTCGACGTGATCGGCGAGATAGTCGGCATCGAGCGCGCCGGCATTGCGGAGGTGGACGAGCAGCCCGTTCCACAGCCGCACGTCACTGCCCGGCGCCAAAGGCAGATGCAGATCGGCGATATCGCAGGTTTCAGTACGGCGTGGATCGATGACGACGACCCTGGTGCCGCGCGCGGTGCGCGCCGCTGCAAGGCGCTGGAACAACACCGGGTGGCACCAGGCGGTATTGGAGCCGACCAGCACGACGAGATCGGCCTGCTCGAGGTCGTCGTAACACCCCGGCACGATATCCTCGCCGAAGCTGCGAACCTGCGCCGCGACCGTCGAGGCCATGCAAAGCCGCGAATTGGTGTCGATATTGCCGCTGCCGATGAAGCCCTTCATCAGCTTGTTGGCGACATAATAATCCTCCGTCAGCAACTGCCCGGAAACGTAGAACGCCACGGAATCCGGGCCATGATCACGGATTGCGCCGGCGAACCTGTCGGCGACAAGATCGAGGGCAGCGTCCCAGCCGACCTTGTCTCCGCCGACCATCGGATGCAGCAGGCGGCCGTCGAGCCCCAAGGTCTCGCCGAGCGCAGCGCCTTTCGAGCACAATCGGCCGAAGTTGGCAGGATGGTCGGGATCACCGTGCACCGACACGGCGCCGGCATCGTCGGCTGTGGCGATAACCCCGCAACCCACACCGCAATACGGGCAGGTGGTGCGGACCCCGGCCATCTTCAGGCGGCGATTTCGACGGCAACCGCCAGCGCGGCAAAATCGAGCCACAACCAGACCCGTTCGCCCTCGGTCTTGACCGGGTGCCGCCGGGTACAACCCTTGTCGGGCGCCCTCGCCTCCCCGCTGCCGAGCGCGATCTGCCAGTTGTGCAATGGGCACGCCACCCATTCGCCATGGACGATCCCCTGGCTCAGCGGCCCGCCCTTGTGCGGGCATCGGTCGTCGAGGGCGAACAGCCGGTCACGATCGGCACGGAATACCGCGATCCGGCCCTGAGGCGCGTCAATAACCCGGCTCCCCAATTTGGGGATGTCGTCCAGCCGGCAAATCGCGACCCAACGGCGCGCGGTGACCCCGGATGTGGTGAACGTCGTCATCCTGCGGGCACCAGCGCCGGCGCCGGCAGGATGGCGAATTCATCGGCGTCATGGCCCCTGACGCGCGCCTCCCACGGGTCATCCTGCATGAACTGCTGGCCGAACAGGAAGCGCGCCGCCAGGGCCGCACGATTGGCAGCATCGTCGACGATCCGTGCCTTGATATAGTCGAGCCCGACGCGCTCGACCCAGGGCGCCGTGCGATCGAGATAGCGCGCTTCCTCGCGGTAAAGCTGGACGAAGGCGGCCGAATATTCGAGCGCTTCGGCCTCGGTGGCGACCTTGCACAGCAGGTCGGTGACGCGGACCTTGATGCCGCCATTGCCACCGATGTGAAGTTCATAGCCGCTATCGACGCAAATGACGCCGAAGTCCTTTATCGTCGCCTCGGCGCAGTTGCGCGGGCAGCCCGATACCGCCATCTTGAACTTGTGCGGCATGTTGCTGCCCCAGCTCATCTTTTCGAGCTTCACGCCCAGCCCCGTCGAATCCTGGGTGCCGAAGCGACACCAGTCGGAACCGACGCAGGTCTTCACCGTGCGCAATGCTTTGGCATAGGCATGGCCGCTGACCATGCCGGCGGCGTTGAGATCCGCCCAGACCGCGGGCAGATCCTGCTTCTTGATGCCGAACAGGTCCACCCTCTGACCGCCGGTCACCTTGACCATCGGCACGGCGAACTTGTCGCAGACATCGGCGATGGCGCGCAGTTCCTTCGCCGAGGTCAGCCCGCCCCACATCCGCGGCACCACCGAAAAGGTGCCGTCCTTCTGGATGTTGCCATGGGCGCGTTCGTTGATGAAGCGCGACTGCTTGTCGTCGACATAGGCGCCGGGCCATTCGCAGAGCAGATAGTAATTCAGCGCCGGGCGGCACGAGGCGCAGCCGTTGGGCGTCGTCCATTCGAGCGCCTGCATGACGGCGGGGATCTCGCGCAAGCCGTGGAGGCGGATGAGCTTTCGGACATCGTCATGGGTCTGGTCGGTGCACGCGCACATCGCCTTGACGCCCTCATGGGCATATTCGCCGCCGAGTTCGAGGACGAGGAGCTGTTCGACGAGGCCGGTGCACGAACCGCAGGAGGCCGAGGCCTTGGTGCATTTGCGCAATCCATCGAGGTCGCAGGCACCATCGGCGATGGCGGTGACAATCGTGCCCTTCGACACGCCGTTGCAACCGCAGATTTCAGCCTGCGGGGAAAGTGCTGCAACGGCGGCGCTAGGGTCGTGTGCGCTGCCCGCGAAGGCCTGGCCGAAAATCAGATGTTCGCGCAGCGGCGCGATATCGGCACCGTCCTTCAAAAGCTGGAAATACCAGCTGCCGTCCGCAGTGTCGCCGTACAGCACCGCGCCGACCAGCCTGTCCCCGGCAACCACCAGCCGCTTGTAGATGCCGCGATGCGAATCGCGCAGGACGATGTCTTCGGTGCCGTCGCCGCCGGAAAAGTCCCCGGCCGAGAACAGATCGATGCCCGAAACCTTCAGCTTGGTCGCGGTCACCGAGCCGGTATAACCCCTGGGCGTGCCTGCAAGCCCATCGGCAAGTGCGTTGCACATGTCCCACAGTGGCGCCACCAACCCATAGCAGGCACCGCGATGCTCGACACACTCCCCGACGGCGAGGATGGCGGGGTCGCTGGTCACCATGTGATCGTCGACGATGATGCCGCGAGCGGTTTCGACTCCCGCGGCCTTGGCGAGCGCCGTATCGGGACGGATGCCGACAGCCATGACGACGATATCGGCGGGCAGCACCGTGCCATCCTTGAGCTTGACGCCGGTGACGCGGTCGTCACCGACAATCGCCTCCGTATGGGCTGTCGTCAGGATGGTCTGGCCACGGCTTTCGAGTTCGTGCTTGAGGAGATAGCCCGCAGCTTCATCGAGCTGGCGCTCCATCAAATGGCCCATCAGATGAACGACAGTCACCGTCATGCCGCGCAGACACAGGCCGTGCGCCGCTTCAAGGCCCAGCAGACCGCCGCCGATGACCACGGCACGCCCGCCGCCGGCCGCCACCGCCAGCATTTTTTCGACATCGTCCATGTCACGAAAGGTGACGACGCCGGGCAGGCCCACGCCCGGCACCGGGATCACGAACGGCGTCGATCCGGTGGCGATGAGCAGCAGGTCATAGGCGATGACCAGCCCCGACCGCGCCGTCACCGTCTTCGCCGCGCGGTCGATCGCCAGCACGGAGTCGCCGCTGTACAGGGTGATGGCGTTGTCGTCGTACCAAGCCTGGTCGTTGATGACGATTTCGTCAAAGCTCTTGTCGCCGGCCAGCACCGGCGACTGCATGATGCGGTTATAGTTGACCCGCGGCTCGGCACCGAACACCGAAATGGCAAAACGACCGGGGCTGCGCTTCAATATCTCCTCGATGGCACGGCAACCCGCCATGCCGTTGCCGATCACGACAAGCCGTTGTTGCGGATCACTCCGGGCCATTACAACGCTCCTTCAAAAGCCGTATTCGACCGTCAGCCACAGCTTTTTGGTGTCTGTGGCGAAGGTCTTGTGGCGGTAATCGGCATATTTGGCGGTCAGCGTGAATTTCTGAATTTTGGCCAGAAGCTGGACGTCGATCTCGTCGCCATAATGCTGGCCGAGGCGATCCGATCGAAAATCATGATAGACGCCAAGCAAGGCTACGCTGGCGAACGGCCCGATATTGCTCACTGCATAACCTGCCGAGCTATAGGCATCGCGGATGCCGTTACCCGGCGTCACCAGGAATTTGTCGGCCCAGCCCTGGAACTTGTGCAGTGTCGCCAGCGGAGTCTGGAACGCGGTGAAGGCAACGCCGCTGCTGGCACCGAGCACTTCATAGCCGCCCGCCAGCTGCAACCCGCCGACGGTGAGCGCGATATCGCCCAAATAATAGCCGGCGCCATAGCTGCGTGGATTCTTGAAGGCATCCTGCTGGTGCGCATAGGAAGCGGCGTAGGCCAGGCTGACGGTCTTGCTGAAAGGGTGTTTGCCGGCAAAGCGACCGCCAAAGGTGCGTGACGAGAATTGCAGCCGCGTCGGCTGGTTCTGGTCGATCCAGTAGCCAAAGCCGGTCAACGTGCCGATGGGAGTGGCATAGCTCGCATTGGCGAAGACATTGTCGCCATTGATGTGCGCGGTGGGGGAATCGATGCCGAAAATGGTGCGATCGGACCATGCGTAGCTGAGATCGATCTTCAGCGGCTTGACCGGGTTGATCTCGGCGCGGACCGCGTCGAAGGTCTGTTCATTGTCGCGGAATCCGACGGCGCCGACAAATCGCTGGTCATCGAGGTTGATGCGCTGGCGTCCGAGCGTCAGCGTCGTACCCTTGATCGATTTGTTCTGGATTTGCAGGCGGTTGATCTCGACATTCTGCGGATCGGCGACCGTGGGAAACAGCAGCTTGCGATTGGTGGTGCTATTGTAGTCGTTGACGATGCCCAGTGTGCCTTCGCCTTCGACAAGGATGCGTGTCGCCGGCAAGACGCGCACATCGAAGCCAGCGCGGGCGCGCAGGGTCAAGGCATCGGCCTTGTTGGCAAATCCCGCTTGGTCGACGTTCTCGTAACGCAGCCGCAGGTCGACAAGCGGCTTGAACACCGGGTCGGTCGCGCCTCGTGCGGCAGTCGCGGTCAAGACCGCCGCGATCATGATGATGGTTTTCATTGATGGCCCCCGCAGTTCATGAAAATCTCCTCCCCCAAGGATATTCACGGCTTCAGGCGGCCTTTTCGCCAGGATGGCTGAAGCGTTCGTAGAGGAACCGCAGCACATCGGTGCGCGCGCCAACGTATCCGGATGTGTCGGCGATTTCGAGGCGGTGGCGCGGGCGCGCCAGCTTGACGGCAAGGTCCTCGCCGATGGTGGCGGCAGGGCCATTGGTCATCATGACGACCCGATCGGCAAGCAAGACCGCCTCATCGACGTCATGGGTGATCATCACCACCGTGCTGCCCTGGCTCGCCTGCAACTCCATCACCATGTCCTGCAGATTGGCGCGGGTCAGCGCATCGAGCGCGCCAAAGGGCTCGTCCATCAGCAGCAGGCGGGGCTTCACGGCGATGGCGCGGGCAATGCCGACGCGCTGCTTCATGCCGCCCGACAGCTCGGCCGGGCGCTTGGCGGCGTTGCCGGCCATGTGCACCAGTTCCAGGTTGTGCATGACGAGGTCACGGCGGGCGGCGCGGTTGAGGGTCGCGGCGAACACCTTGTCGACCGCCAGCGCGACGTTTTCGGCGACCGTCAGCCACGGCAGCAGGCTGTGATCCTGGAAGACCACCGCCCGGTCCGGCCCCGGCGCATCGACGACCTGGCCATCGAGGAAGATGACGCCGGTGGAGGCCTTGGTCAGCCCGGCGATGACGTTGAGCAACGTCGACTTGCCGCAGCCCGAATGGCCGATCAACGCGACGAGTTCTCCGCGTTCGACGTTGAGATCGATATTTTGCAGGGCGACGAACGGCCCGTTGCGGGTGGCGAAGGTGACGCCGATGCCCTCGAGCGCCAGATAGGAACGTTGTTTCATTTTATCCCTCCCGGGCAATGCGGCGACCGACAAAGGCCACGATGCGATCAAGGGCAAAGCCGACGAGGCCGATGTAAACCAGCGCTACGATAGTGTCGGTGAGCAGCGACGAGTTGTAACTGTCCCAGATGAAGAAGCCGATGCCGGTGCCCCCCTGGACCATTTCGGCGGCAACGATCGCGAGCCACGACATGCCGACGCCGATGCGCAGGCCGGTGAACATATAGGGCACGCTGGCGGGCAGCATGATCTTGAAGAAATATTGCGGCCGCGACAGCGCCAGCACCTTGGCGACGTTGCGATATGCCGCCGGGATGGTCTGCACACCGACCGCGGTGTTGAGGATGATCGGCCAGATCGCGGTGATGAAGATAAGGAACACCGTCGCCGGGTTGGCTTGCTGGAAGGCGGCGAGGCTGAGCGGCAGCCACGCCAGCGGCGGCACCGTCCGCAACACCTGGAACAGCGGATCCAGCGCCCGGAAGGCGAACAGGCTCGACCCGATGAGGACGCCGAGCGCGATGCCCGCCACCGCTGCAAGGCTGTAGCCGATGGCGACGCGCTCAAGGCTGGTGGCGATATGGACGAGAATGCCGACATCGGCACCATCCGCGACCTTGATCTTGCCGGCATCGAAGCTGACACCCTTCAACGGGTGGACGATGACATCATGGCTTTCGGTCCAGACCTTGATGGGGCTGGGGAAGCGTGCATCGGGCGCGCTGCACAGCGCCTGCCAGACACCGAGCAGGACAACGAGCATGATCAGCGGCGGCAGGATGGCGGCAGCGCGGGCGTCGAGCCACAATTGCAGCGCACTCCTTGGCACGACGGCCACCGGCGCGGCGACCGGCAGCGCCAGGCGCAACGGCTGCGGCGCGACGACGTTTTCGGGGAGGGTTCCCACCGGGGTTTCGACCAGCTTCAGCACAGCGCTCGCCATCGCTCAGGCCTTTTTCAGGTTGAGGCTGGCGAGATAGTTTGCAGGCTTCGCCGGATCGAAAACCTTGCCATCGAAGAACTTCTCGACGCCGCGCGACTGCGATTTCGGCATGGCGCCGGCGGGCACCCTCGCCAGCGCCGCAGCCTGGCGCCAGATATCCTCGCGATTGACCTGGGCGATGGCCTTTGTCGTGTTGAGCCCGGCCGGCAATTTGCCCCAGCGCTGGTTCTCGGTGAGGAACCACAAATCATGGCTGCGATACGGATAGCTGGCGTGGTTGGCCCAGAACTTCATCCGGAACGGCGCATTGGTGAACACCCGGCCGTCGCCCATGGTGAAATTGCCGGCCAGCCTGTCCTCAATGTCGGTCACGGGCACCTTCATCCAGTCGCGTGACGACAGGATGGCGACCATCTCGGCAAGGTTCGCCGGCGTGTCGCACCAGATCTGTGCCTCGATGATCGCCGCCGTCAGCGCCCGCGCCGCATTGGGATGCGCCGCAACCCAATCGGCGCGCATGGCAAAGGCCTTTTCCGGATGGTCCATCCACAGTTGCCCGGTGGAAACCGCCGTATAGCCGACCTTTTGCGCGACCAGCTGGTCATTCCACGGTTCGCCGACTCAGAATGCCTCCATGGTCCTCGCCTTCATGTTGGCAACCATCTGCGGCGGCGGCACGGTAATCAGCTCGACATCGGCATCTGGGTTGATGCCGCTGGCCGCCAGCCAATAGCGCAGCCACAGGTCATGGGTGCCGCCGGGAAAGGTCATCGCCATGACGATCCTGGTGCCGGCGGCCTTCCGCTTGGCGATGATCGGCTTCATCTTGGCGGCGCCCAGATCGGCGCGGACATCGAGATATTCGGCCTCGACCGAAATGCCCTGGCCGTTGGTGTTGAGCCGCGCCAATATTGCCATCGGCACCGGCTGCTTGTTCTTGGTGATGGTGCCCAACGTCATGAAATAGGGCATCGGCGACAGGATATGGGCGCCATCGATGCCGCCCCCGCCCGAGCCCAGCTCGAGATTGTCACGGGTGCCACCCCAGCTTGCCTGCTTGAGCACCGTCACGTCGGTCATGCCGAACTTGGCAAAAAAGCCCTTGGCCTTGGCGATGATGACAGGCGCCGCATCGGTCAGCGCGATATAGCCGAGGCGCACGGCAGGTGTCTCGGGCCCGCCGGCCGTCGCGGCGTGAGCCACGCCGGCCGTGGCGGAAGCGCCGACGATGGCGCCGGCGGCCTGCAGCAGGCGACGCCTGTTCGGGTAGCGATTGATATGGGTGTCGGCGTGATCGGTCATGGTCACCTCGAACGGGAAAAGGGCGCGCAAAAACACATGAAAAAAGCCGCTGCCGAACGCCTGCGCATGCAGGGGTCGGACAGCGGCGTTGCTGTATCTGGCCGAACCGATGCGCCCTTCATTGGCCGCTGGTTCGGATTTTATGCATCCGTCACTGGATGCTGCACTGCAAAAGATACGCTGATTCGCTTTCAGCGCAAGCGGTAAATCACGGGGCCGGGAATTCCTCCAGATATGCCGCCAGATGGTCGGGATCGAAGCGCCGCCCGTCGAAAAACCGGTCCGGCCCGATGCTCAGCCGGCCCCGCGCACTGCCCACCGGCAGTGGTGCCGCCAGGGCGCCTTCGACCTTGGCATTGGCACCCGGCATCGGCGTTCCGCTTGCCGCCAGCGCCCGGCGATAGAGATCGGGCCTGAAAACGCCGCGTACCGCTGCTTCTGCGGCGGGGCTGGGGGTCGCCTGCCCCCACCGCACCATCTGCGAATACAACCACTGCGCCTGGCTGACCCAGGGAAAGTTTGCTGCGTCGCGGTAGAGCATCAGGAAATCGGGGGCATCGACCACGGCTGTCGGCGATACCCGCAACTGCCCGGCAAGCACCCGCGAAATCAGCCCGGCCGACCGGTCGAGATGCTCGGGTCGCGCCATTTCGCCGGCGAGCGCATCCCGATTGGCTTCGTCCCCGGCCCAGCGCGCCGCAGCGTCGAGCGCCCGCAACAGCGCTGCCAGCGTTTCGGCGTTGGCCTCTGCCCAGTCGCCGCGCACCCCCAGCACCTTTTCGACGCCGCGTTCCCAGATCCGACAGCCGAGTGCCACGATCCTGCCGACGTCGGCATCGACGGCGACGCTCGACCACGGCTCGCCCACACAAAAACCGTCGATGGCGGACTCCGTCAGCGCATCGACGATCAGGGGCGGCGGCACGATGACGAGTTGTACGTCACGGTCGGGATCGATGCCGGCAAAAGCCAGCCAATAGCGCAGGATATAGTTATGCGATGAAAACCGGTGCGGAACACCAATCCTGAGGGGCGGCGCACCCGCGGCGGCACGTTCAGCCACCAACGCCGCCAATGCCAGCGCTGTCGCACCGGCATCGTCAAAATCGATGGCGCCACCGCAAATCGCTTCCAGCCGCACCGCCAGTGCCGTCGCCAAAGTGACGGCGTTGCCGTTGAGGCCCAGCGAAAACGCCGCGATGACCGGCGTCGGAGCGCGCGACAGGCCGAGCGTGGCGGCAATCGGCAGGCCGGCCAGCATATGCGCGCCGTCCAGATGGCGGTAGACCAGCTTGTCGCGGATATTGGCCCAGCTTGCCTCCTTGGACAGCGCGATCTCCAGTCCCTCCGCCTCGGCAAACCCGAAGGCCTTGGCCGCGATCAGCACGGCGCTGTCCACCAGGGGCACGAAGCCGATGCGCAGGGTCTTCATGCCGCGGTCCCCGGATCGAGCAGGCTTTCGGCGCTGATCAGCGCATTGGCGATCTCCACGATGCGCCGCGACTGTCGCATCGCCGCCGAGCGCAGCAACGCATAGGCCGCATCCTCGGTCAGCCCACGCTGGCGCATGACGATGGCCTTGGCGATATCGATGATCTTGCGGTCGGCCAGTTCGCTGCGTGCCTCGACCAGTTCGTCCTGCAACCGCCGGAACACATTGAAGCGCGCGATCGACAGGTCGAGGACCGACTTGATACGCTCCTTGCGCAAGCCATCGACGACATAGGCGGAAACGCCGGCGTCGATCGCCGCCTCCATCATCGACATGTCGGAATGATCGACGAACATCGCGATCGGCCGCGCCACCGCGCGCGACACCGCGAACATCTCGTCCAGCACATCGCGGCGGGGCGATTCAAGATCGATCAACACAACGTCAGGAGCGATATCGGCGACCTGGCGCAGCAACTGGAAGCGCTCGGTAATGACATTGATGTCGCTCAACCCCGCATCGCGAAGACCTGCCTCGAGGACCGCAGCACGCGCCGGACTTTCGTCGATGATGGCAATGCGAAGCGCCACGACCATCATGGGGACAAGGGTCTCTGTTGCAATGCAACAGCGATGCGACGTGGCGGCGCGATTTGCAACAGTTTGCGCGATCAGGGCAGCGGGGCCGACAATCTCCGACCCCGTCGAGCGACGGTGTTGTGCCAGAAATCGAAGAATTCAGCGGCATGACTCGGCGGCACCCAGGCCTCCACCCGGTCATCGCCGATGCAATCGATCAACAAGGGTGTGTGGTGCATGATGGTGCGGGCGATGCACCCTGGTCCGAACGTGCGGGCCTCGGCATCGAAAACGCCGCCGATCATCAGCAGTTCGCGCCAGCCCTCCCCGATCACAGCCATGCCGGTGAGGCTGCCGCTGACATCGAAGCGCGCAAGATCGACATCGACCGCGATTGCCGCCAGCGCCGCAGGCTGACCCGTTGCCAGCCAATGGCCCGGCTCCACCCAGCGGATGCGGCAGCCGGCGCTGTCGACGGCACGGCCGGGTGGTGGCAGCCCGGGATGCTGCGCAGCATCGAGCCGCACGAGCCGCAGCATGGCGTGGCCGATAATCGGGGTGAGCGCCAGTTCAGTCACGGTAGCGTGTGCCTTCGGGATCATGGAACAGCGGCGCCGTCACCCGGACCGGCACTGTGATGCCGCGTGTTGGCGACGTTGCCAGCCATTGCTCCCCCGTCCGCGCCGGGCCGCCAGCCAGCAGTGCGAGGGCGACACCGCCCTGTCCCAGAACGCGCGATCCCACCGAGGTGACATGACCCATCGGCGCCTCGCCCGCGGCGCGCACCAGCATCGCGCCCTCGGGGATTTCGCCATCGGCTTCGAGACCGACAAGCGCCTGGCGGTCGACTGCCTGCAACATGGGCCGCGCCAGCCCCGCCGCGCCGCAATAGCCGCCGGAGACGCGAAGCATCTTGCCGAGCCCCAGGTCGTGCGGGGTGGTTCGGCCGGTGGCTTCGGCGCCGATGACGATATGGCCCTTTTCGATGCGCAGCAATTCAAGGGCTTCAAGACCGTAGAGTGCTCCACCGGCGGCATGGAGCAGCGCCTCGGCCGCCTCCCATACCGGCACGACAACATCCCCCGGCACATAAAGTTCGAACGCACGTTCGCCACTATAGCTCGCCGCGAGCAGCCAACACTCGACCCCCGCAACAACGACAGCGAGGCAGCCCATGTGTTTGGGCGCACTGACGCAGGCGAGCGTCTCGACCAGCGACCTGGCGTTCGGGCCGGCGATGGCGAATGCGGCCCAATGTTCCTGCACTTCAACGATGGCCACCCGCATATGCGGGGCGAGAACGCCGCGGACATAGGCGAGATGCGCCTCCATCCGTGCCGCGCCGCCGGTGGAGCTGGTCAGCAGGTAGCGTGCATCGCCCAGCCGCCAGACGGTGCCGTCGTCCATAACCATGCCATCCTCGCGCAGCATGAAGGTGTAGCGGCCGCGCCCGACTGCCAATTTGGCGATGCCGGTGGCGCAAACCAGTTCGAGGAAGGCACCTGCATCGGGGCCTTGCACGTCGAACTTGGCCAACGTCGAGACATCGGACAGGCCGACGTTGCTGCGTACCGTCCGCGCCTCGCGCATCGCGGCGCTGTGCAGCGTTTCGCCATCACGCGGATAGGCGCGAGGCCGATGCCAATAGCCGAGCGGTTGCCACAGCGGGTGATGGCGATCATGTTGCGCCTTCAGCCGCAGCACCCGGCGCGGTGCCATGTGCAGCCCGCCGTCCTCCCCCGCCAGCACACCCAGCGTCACCGGGGTAAACGGCGGCCGGAACGTTGTCAGGCCGATGTCGGGTGCAGGGCGCCCTTCGTTGCGGGAGAGCTGCAGCAATCCTGCGATGTTCGACGTCTTGCCCTGGTCGGTCGCCATGCCGAGCGTCGTGTAGCGCTTCATATGCTCGACCGAGCGATAGCCTTCACGCCACGCCAGATCGAGATCACGGCTGGTGACGTCGTTCTGGAAATCGACGAACGCGGTCGTTCGCGCACCCCTTGGCGGCGGCGCAAAGCCATGGCAGCAATGCCGCTCGGCGCGGGTCTGCGGCGCATCGGCAACGTCGCCGCCGCCCGCCGCCCAGCCGCTGGCGAGGATCGCGGCCAGCCCCTCGATGCCGGCCGCCGCGCCCGCGGTGACCTGCGCCTGCCGGGACGTGGCCGGCACAAAGGCCGCGCAGCCGTCGTGCCAGGCCAACGTACCGCCCGCCTGCATGTGGAGCTGCACCGATGGCGTGAAGCCGGCCGACATGGCAACCGTATCGCAGGCGAACGACCGCGTCATGCCACCAACACTGGCGATGACGGTCGAGACACGGTTGCCACCCTTGACGGTGTCGAGCGTCTCGCCGCGCCGATAGTCGATCGTTGCGACGACTTCGACACCTGCGGCCCGCAAGGCGGCCGCAGTTCGGTCGGCATCGTCACTGCAGCCTGCAACGACAGCGCGCCTGCCCGGCGCAACGCCGAAGCGTTGGACATAGGTTCGCACTGCCCCTGACAGCATTACCCCGGGAACATCATTGCCAGGACAAACCAGCGGCCGCTCGACAAGGCCCGGCGCCAGCACGACGCGGGACGCGCGCACCCGCCACAATCGCTGGGCCGAAAGGCTAGGGGCATCCTCCCCCGGCTCGGCGCATTTTTCGCCCAGCGTCAGCAAGTCATGGTCATGATAACCCGTCGCCGTCGTGCGCAGCAGCACCCGGCCACCGGCAGCGATGACCCGCGCGCACACCGCTGCCGCCCAGTCACGCCCGGGAAGACCCGCGATTTCGGCTGCATCGCGCAGCAGCGCGCCGCCAACGATGGCGTCCTGTTCACACAGGATGACGCGCTTGCCCGCGCCGGCGGCGGCATCGGCGGCGGCCAAACCCGCCGGCCCGGCTCCCACGACGAGGACGTCGCAAAACGCTGCCCTGTGCTGGTAGGAATCGGGGTCGGCAAGCCGCGGTGCCGGCCCCAGGCCCGCTGCACGCCGGATGAAATGTTCAAAGAAGCGCCACAGCTTCGGGCCGCCAAAGAACGTCTTGTAATAGAACCCCGCCGGAATGAACGGCGCGATCAAAGCCGTGACGGCGCCGAGATCGAAGCCGAGGCTGGGCCAGCGATTCTGGCTGGTGGCAACAAGGCCCGGCGTCAGGAACAGGTCGGTGGCGCGGGTGTTGGGCTCGGCGCGCCCTCCCTGCCCCGCCGTGACCAGCGCGTTTGGCTCCTCGACCCCGGCCGAAAGCACGCCGCGCGGGCGATGATATTTGAAGCTCCGCCCGAATATGCTGACCCCGCTGGCGAGCAGCGCCGAAGCCAGGGTATCGCCGGCGAACCCGGAATACGAAACGCCGTCAAAGGTAAAGGCAACCGGCCGTGTCCGGTCGACAAGGCCGCCCGAGGCCAGGCGATAGCCGCTCATTGCGGCGCCTGCCACAAGGCCACCCACAGGGCCACGCACAGGATCTCGTGAGTCACGACATGACGATCGATGCGCAACCAGGCCCGGCAGCCATGGCTATGCCGCCACAGTTCGGCCGATACGCCGCGCGCATTGGTGCGGGTATAAAGCCGCTCAACCATCGTCGCCGTCGATGCATCGACCGGCAGGATCGTCTCGACCGGGCGTTCGAAGCCGAACTCGGCCTGGGCGCGTGGACCGCAATGGGGGCAGTTTATGAGCAACATCAGCGGTGATGCGGCATCGGGCCGGACCCGGCTTCGTCGACCGTTGCGCCGCTGGCGAACCGCCCCAGCCCGAATGGCCGGGCAAGGTCGGCAACTCGCCCGGTCGCCAGTTGCTCGGCGAACAGCCAGCCCGACCCGGGCGTCGCCTTGAAGCCGCCATAACACCAGCCGCCGTTGATATGCAGGTCGGCGACAGGCGTTTCATCAAAGATCGGCGACCCGTCGCAGGTCATGTCGGTCGTGCCGGCCCAACCGCGCAGCATCCGCAGCTTCGACAGCGCAGGTACCAGGCCGATGGCCTGCCCGGCCACTTCCTCGATCCGCATCGGCTGGCCGCGCTGCGTATAACTCGGATAGAAATCCGGGTCGCCGCCAAGCACGATCTCGCCCTTGTCGGACTGGCTGATATAGCAATGCAGCGATTGCGACATGATCACCGTGTCGATCATCGGCTTTACCGGTTCGGTGACAAACGCCTGGAGGATGTGCGATTCGACCGGCAGCCGCAGCCCGGCAAGCCCCGCGACATGGCCCGAATTGCCGGCGACGACGATCCCCACCCGGCCTGCCCCGATGTGCCCGCGTGATGTTTCCACCCCTGTCACCCGCCCGCCGGCGATGGCAAAGCCGGTGACTTCGCACTGCTGGATGATATCGACGCCGAGCGCGTCGGCGGCGCGGGCATAGCCCCAGGCCACGGCATCGTGGCGCGCGGTGCCGCCGCGGCGCTGGATCAGGCCGCCCACGATGGGAAAACGCGCCGCGTCGCTTATGTCGAGGAGAGGAATGAGCTTGTGGACTTGCGCGCGGCTGAGCAATTCGGCGTCGATGCCGGCGCAGCGCAAGGCATCGCCGCGTTCGGCCAGTCGCGCCATGTCGCCATCGCTGTGGCCGAGAAAAATCGCGCCGCGCTGGCTGAACATGACGTTGTAGTTGAGTTCGTCGGACAGCCCCTCCCACAGCTTCAGGGCGTGTTCGAGCAACGCCTGCATTTCGGGCAGCCGGTAGTTGGAGCGCACGATGGTGGTATTGCGCCCGGTGTTGCCGCCGCCGATCCATGATTTCTCGACGACAGCGGCGCGGATTCCATGGCGTTTCGCGAGGTAATAGGCAGTCGCCAGCCCATGCCCGCCGCCGCCGATGATGACGACGTCATAATGCGCCTTCGGCTCGGGCGAGCGCCATGCCGGTTGCCAGCCTTTGTGCCCGCGAAGGCCATGTTTGAACAAGTTCCAGGCGGAATAGCGTTGCATCAGGCAGCCGCAGACGCCGCCGGAATCCAGCCGCGCCGCTCGCGCCAGTCCGCTGCCAGGCCGCTGAAACGGTCCATCTTCAGCTTCCCGAGGTCGGCAAAGGAACAGGCTCCGTCGATGACAAGATCCCGCACCGCATGGCCGGTGGCGGGCGACAGGCCGAAGCCCACCCCCGACATGACGACGACGGTCAGGTTGTCGGGTGCCCGGAGCCGCTCGATCACCGGCCGGCCATCGGGGGTGTTCTCGACGACGCCGGCCCAACTGCGGATGACGCGCAGCTTTGCCGCGGCGGGCAGCAGTTCCGCGACACGGCGCGCCAGATTGCGGGACAGTGGCGATGTCGGACGGCTAGCCGGCCCCATCGGCCCGACATCCAGCCATTCGTGCGGACCACCGCCATAGGCAAGATTGCCACGCAAGGTCTGGCGGCCATACAACCCATTGCCGTCGACCCCGCCGATTGGCATCAGCGGCGTCGGTTCGGTAATGATCATCTCGGCGCGCGCCGCCGCCAGCGGCAGGTCGATGCCGATGCCCGCCAGCAACGCCGCGCTCTGTGGTCCGGCGGCGACCACCACCGCATCGCAGCCGATCAGCCCTTGCCCGGTTTCCACGCCGGTCACCCGGCCACCGGCTGTCACCAGCCGCAGCGCCGGGCAATGCTGGCGGATGCGACCGCCCAGGTCCTGCGTTGCCCAGGCATAGGCCTGCACCGTGCGTTGGGGATTGGCATGGCCGCCGAAATGGAGGTGGATACCGCCCAGCGCCTGCTCGCTTATCAATGGCGCGAGCCGACGCGCCTCGGCCGTGTCGATATGGTCGGCAGGGTAGCCGAGCGCCGTGAACATCGCCGCCATGTAATGATAGTGCTTCAGCTGCGCCTCGGTCAAGGCGACGATGACACGCTCGCGCCGATATTCGGTCGGGTAGCCGAGAAGATCGTCCATCAACGGCCAAAGCCGCTGTTCCTCGTGAAAAAGCGGGCTGTGGTAATGCGAGGCGCCGCCGCCATTGCGGCTCGATGCCTCCCAGCCGACGACACCCTTGTCGAGCACCGTGACAGCCACGCCCGATCGCGCCAGCCACCAGGCGGAGCTCAACCCCGACACCCCCGCCCCGACGACAACGACATGGCCGGTCAAAGGTGCATGTTCCCGCCGAGCGCCGCGATATGCGCCGCTT
>JANXVZ010000028.1 GCA_025351405.1 Sphingomonadales bacterium
AGCGGGGTGCCCCGGTATCGGCATCACGCGCAATGCCAAAGGCATATTGATGCCCGGGAATGGCCGTGACGCCGGGGAAAAACGCGGCACCGCGTGGCAACAGGTCGCCGGCCGCCTCCAGACGCTCGGCGCGCGGGGCATGCTCGGCATCGATATAGACACCATCGCGACGCACGGAGAGCGGCGGGCTTTTCTTGTCGAGAAATTCGCGGATGCCGGTCTTGCCGCCGTCGGGATCGACGACCGCCTCGGCGAACAATTGCGCCTCGCGTTCAAGCCCGGCGGCCATCCCCTGCGTCCACCCGGTGCGGATTGCCTCGATGGCGCGTTGTCCGGCCCGGCCGCGCCCCGCCCAATCGAGCTGGCGGATGATGCGGGCAACGAACGGATCGGCCAGCGCATGGTCGAGATCGACGGTCGAAGCATGTTGCCAGGCGCCCTTGGCCGCCTTTTTGCGTTCGCGCCACGTCCGACCCAGCGCGCTGCTGTCGCCATGGCGCACGAACTCGCGCACCGCGGCATGGGCAAGCGACAGCGCATCGTCGGCGCCGGTTGCCAGGGTTTCGACGAGGCCTATCTCGAGCGCTGCCGTGCCATCGATGCTGCGGCCGCCGAGGATCAGATCGAGCGCGTCGCGCAGGCCGTCGGGACCGCGCTTTTCTGCAAGCAAGCGCGGCAACCGCTGGGTTCCGCCATATCCCGGCAGCAACCGAAGGCGTATTTCGGGTTGGCCGAAGCGCGCATGGCTCTCCGCCACGCGCCAATGGCACGCAAGTGCGAACTCCATGCCGCCGCCAAGCGCGACGCCCTGGATAGCGGCGACGCACGGCTTGCCCATGCTCTCGATCTTGGCGAACGCCAATTGCGCGTTGTTGGGCAGCACCCGCGCTTCCTCGACAGTATGGATTTCGTCGAGGAACTGGCGGATGTCGGCACCGGCGACAAACGAGGCCGTGCCATCGCCGGTGAACACCACCGCGACCACGTCATCGCGGCGCGACAGATGTTCGACAACGATGACGAGTTCGTCGATGGCACGCTCGTTCAATGCATTGACCGGCGGATTGGTCACGAACACCGTCGCGACCTTTTGACCGGCCGCTATCTCGTTGTACTGAACCCGGAAGTAGCGATAACGATCGAATACCTGCTGGTCTTCGCTAAGCCTTTGGCGCCGTTGCCAATCGCCGATGACCTTGCGGAGTTCATCGAGGCTTTCGGGGTTGCGCAGGGTGGTCACGTCGCCGACGTCGCCACCCTCGACAAGCGCCCGCACCATGCGCCGCATGTATTTGCCGCTGCGGGTTTCGGGGAACTGGCTGACTTCGATGAAATCACCAGGCACGGCAACGGCGCCCTTCTCCTGTCGCACGAGGTCGGACATACGGCGATAATCGTCGCGGGTCAGCGTGCGGCCCGGCGCCGGCGTGACAAACGCAATGGGCGTCAGCCCCTTTTCGCGGTGCGGCGCACCGATGACGAGGACATTCCCGAGCGGCGTATCCGGATCGAGTTGCTTTTCCCGCAGAATGGCGCCCTCAATCTCCTCGGTGCCCATCCGGTGCCCCGACACGTTGATGACGTCGTCGGAGCGCCCGTGCAGGGAAAAGCCCTCGTCGTCATGGCGCACGGCGAAGTCGCCCTGGGTATAGGCCCAAACACCGTTCCAGCGCCGCCAGTATCCGGCGTCCCAGCGTTCGCCGTCACCCTTCCATGCGGCATCGACATGACCATCCATGACGTTGAAACTGCCCGGATCGCCCCAGACTGTCCGCGCCAGATATGGATATGGTGCAGCGATGACGATCTCGCCTTTTTCGCCGACGTTGGCGCGCCGCCAATTGACACCCGAAGCGCCTTCCTTCGACCCTGCAGCACGCGCGAACGGCGCAATCGCCTCCGCATCGCCGGCTTCATCCTCCAGCCACACATCGCCGACAATCCAGGGCAGCGGAAATGTTCGCGCATCGGCAGCCAGGGGAAAGTCGGCATTGCCGTAGAAATGCGTCCAGGCGATGCCGCCGTGCTCGGTCGCCCAATAGCTGTTGATATATTGCGGCGTGACATTCTGCATGCCGAAGGCCTGCACCGGCGGCGAACAGGGCTCGGCGCAGAAGGTGGCGACGCGCAGTCCGCCCAGGTCATAAGCCTGAATGTCCTTCAAATTCTGGGGATCGGACATTACCGCCTTGAGGAAGGTGACGCCGGCCTTGAAAATGGTGACGCCGTGGCGCTCGATCATCGCCGCAAACCGTCCGGAATGCGGGAACACCGGCGCACCTTCGCCGATCAGGGTCGTCACACGGGTCAGCAGCGGCGCAGCGATCATGTAGCTTTGGCCGGTAATCCAGCCGGGATCGGCGACAACATAGAGCACGTCGCCGGGCCGCGCATCGAAGGCCACCTTCATCGTCTCGGCGATGCCAGCCTCATAACCGCCATGGACATGCACGACGCCCTTTGGCTTGCCCGTCGAGCCCGAGGTGTAGATGAAGAACATCGGATATTCGGCATCGACGACCGTGATCGGTGCAGCGGCCCAGATGGCGCGCACGAATTCGGCGTCGGGCAAGGCCATCAGCGCCGCTTCGTCGGCGATCCCTGCCCTGCGCAGGATCATCGCGAGCGCCTTGTCGGTCAGGTCATGGCTCCACACATCGCGATCGCGCCAAACAATATCGGGCTGGCCGGTGTGGCGTGCGACGATGACGGCCTCGACCCGCGGCGGTGTCGCCACCAGTGCTTCGGCGATGGCGATACGGATCCGCGCCGCGGCAGCCGAATCCGTCGTGCCGGCCTTGCCGAGCTCCGCCAGCGCCCGACCGACGCCGCGCATGACATCGCTGCGCTCGACGGTGACTTCGCCTTTCAGCGTTGTCGCGACGATATTGGCGATCATCGCGGCATCCGTCGCCGCGAGCCCCAAATCGGACCCGGCCAGACGTTCCCGCAGCAGCGTCAATGCCACTGTGACCGGTACATAATTATCAAGTGCCGGGTCGGTATAAGCCGTCTTGAACGGCACGATCTGCGCCATGCGATAGCCGCCGTCTGCGGTGATGACGATACGGGCGCCGGCATCGTGTATCCGGTCCGACAGCGTCTTGTCGCTGAACCCGCCGAAGACAGGTGTATAGAGGATGCCAAGCCGCTTGGCAGCCTCTGTCCAGTAAAGCTGCGCCGGAATATTGGGCATGTTCAACGCAATACGGTCGCCGGCCTTCAACCCGAGCTGGGTAAGCGCCACTGCGCATTTGGCTGTTTCAAGCAAGAGCCTGCGGCGGCTGACATGGTAGCAATCGACCGGTGCACCCCGCCCGTTGTCCTGCGCCATGTCCCAACGATCGCCCTCGAAGATGAACGCGCTCTCATCGCCATGGCCGGCGAGGACATGACGATCGACTTCGTTGAAACAGGCATTGGTCCGGCCCCCGTCGAACCAGCGGAAGTGTGGCGCCTCGTCATCATTGAAGGCTCGGCTCCACGGCGCGAAATCGGCGGGAAGGTCGGGGGAGACAGGTCCCGCAGTGATGCTGTCCCATCCCGACCACCGGCCGCTTGCCTCATCGAAGCTCAACCAGGCAGACGTGCTGCCCAGATCCACCAGCCAATGCAGGTTGCGCTTCGCGATCTTGCCATGAAACGCGCCGGGGTCGGCGAGCACCGCAGCGCGCATGGCATCCCAATCGGCGCGGGTCCGCACCGGGTTGACCAGCGCTACCGGCACGCCTGCAGCACCCGCCTTCATCGTCGCCGTCGAATGCTCGTTCATGTCCTACCCCAGACCTTTGTGTCGGCGCTGCACTTCGACAACTGCCCTACGGCAGATGACCGACGACACCCGCGCTCCGTCAAGGCTGCGCTTCCACACCGGGCATCCAAAGCCATGGCGGGATCGCCTGCATAAACGGTCAACGACTGTCACGAATCGCGCTTACAGCACGATTATGTCGTTTCAAAGCGCTTTCTGCGAACGCTATTGCTGAAACCGGCTGTTACAACGAATTCCATTGCGAGGTCTAAGCCTGCCAAGGCTGCCCTGCGACAAGATGGCCACCCGCGGTCAACGCGGCTTCAATGCCAGCGCCGGTTTTTCCACAAGATGCCAGGAGAGTGCTGCAAAAGGCAACATCAGCACGAAAGCCAGGGCGATGTTTTCGATCGGGCGGACGGCGCCCAAGGCAATCGCCGCCTGCTGCGCCGGAAAGGCATAGATATAGATGCCATAGCTGTAATCCGGGATCCGGGCGCTGAAATCCTTGACGGACTGCGGAACGCGAAAGGCGACGACGAGCGCGACATAGCCATAACAAAGCTGCCCGATCGGCATCTTCCAGGCAAAATCCACGGGTGTTGCCAGCACCACCACCAGCAGCGCCAATGCGAGCGGCCACGACAGCAGCAGCCGGTCCCGCCACAACCAGGCGAGTACACCGAGGAAGAATGAAAAACTCAATCGCCTTGCTTCGGTCAACGCCGGAATCTGGTCCGCCGGAAGAGCAAGATGCACTGCGATACCGATCAGCAGCACAAGGGTGAATCGGTTGCGTGGAAACAGCAGTCCCACCCAGCCCGCCAATCCCAACGCCAGGTAGCAACGGACCTCGTGCGGGATCGTCCACAACGAACCATTGACGACCCCCGCCGCGGGATGACCATCAAAGAGGCCGGGAAGCGTGAACGCCCCGCCGAGCAAAAGCGCGTTGCGCCATATGAAAGCATGGGTCTCACCGGACCGCGCGAACGCGGCGGCATCGAGCGTGCCAAAGGCCGCCCACAGCACGAGAGGAACCACCAGCAGCATCGCCCATAGCCCCGGCACCAGGCGCAGCGCCCTCGCTAGCAAAAATGGCCCTACCCCACGCTTGACGAGGCTGCCGCAGACCAGAAAACCGCTCAGGGTGAAGAACAGCCACACGGCGAGGCGGCTGACCGGGAAACCAAGGATCGCCACCGATGGATCGAGACCACGCGACGCCTGGGTCAGATCCCAACCGTGTGAAAACATCACCGTCGACGCGAGCACCCAACGCAGTACGGTGAAGATATTGCCGTCATGCCGCAAATCGGTCGCGGCGATCGGGCGGATGGCCAACCAGCGCAGTGCCATCAGCAGCCGAAATGCCCGTCGGACCTGCACAGCCCGCAGGCATGGCCACCAGACCGAAGCTCGGTATCCGCCACGGCGCCCTAGAACGCGTTGCGAGGCAGGATCAGCGCGCCGGCTGTCCGGAACAGGATATAGAAATCCAGCCAGATCGACCAGTTTTCGATATAATACAGATCGTGCTCGAAACGCTTGACAAGCTTGTCCTCGGTATCCGTCTCACCACGCCATCCGCATACTTGCGCCCAGCCGCTGATCCCCGGTTTGACCTTGTGACGGGCGGCGTAGGACGTGACGACGTCGGAGAAAAGCCTGCCACCGGCCCGCGTCGATGCGGCGTGCGGCCGCGGACCAACTAGGGACATGTCGCCCTTCATGACATTGAAGAGTTGCGGCAATTCATCGAGACTGGTCATCCGCAGGATACGGCCCACCCGGGTAATTCTGGGGTCGCTGCGGCTCGCTTGCTGGATGCTGTCGACCTGCGAATGGTTGTGGAACATCGAACGGAATTTATAGACGTGAAAAGGCCGGTTGTTAAACCCCTCGCGCGGCTGCCGAAACAGCACCGGCCCAGGGGAGTCAAGCTTGATGGCAATCGCCACGAACAGCAGCAACGGCCAGATCAACGCGAGTATCAGAGCCCCTAGCACATAGTCCTCGACCATCTTGACCCCGGCGTCGAAGCCCGAGATTGGCCGCTCGAACAGCGTCATAACCGGGATTTCGCCGAGAAGGACAAGCGGCCGGCGGGCAAATGCGAAGCTGGCTAGGTCGGGCGCCAGACGCACCTTGACCGGGGTCAACGCCAGCCGGCTGACAATCTCCTGCAGCCTGACCTCGGCCGACCATGGCAGGGCCACGACGACCTGGTCGATGGAGCCGTCGCGGATCATCGCCATCAATGCCGACAGGTTGCCGAGCACCGGAACGTTCGCGGCACTGTTCGGTACCCGGCCATCGCGGCGATCATCGAAAAATCCGACCAGCGTGATGGTCAGGCGATCGTGCGACTGAACATAATCGGCAAAGCGCGTGCCCTGGGGCCCCGCACCGAAAATCGCGACGCGCTGGTTGAATGTCCCGCGCGCCTTCAGGCGCCGCACACCGATCGCCGACGCCGCCCGCAGCAGTAGCAGCGCGCCGCCGCCGGCCAGAAACCATCCCAAGGCCCAGCCACGGGATACCGCGTCCGATGACTTGAGCAAAAAGCCCAGCGTTATCATGAACAGCGATGCGGCAACCCACGCCGTGGCGACACGCTGCCAGCCCCGGCGCAGCGAAAACTGCGCATCGACATCATAGGCCCCAAGGCTTTCCGAAAACACGGCATAGGCGATGGCGGCAACGACCACGACCCGGTGGTAGATCGTGATATCTTCAAGCGTCAGCGTCGTCTGGGTCAGGCCAACCGCGATAAAACCGCTGATCAACACGCACAGGAATTCCGCCAGACGGACAAAGAAGATCGCCACATCGAGCGGCAGGCCCGGCTTGCTGGCTTCGGCCTTGCGCCGTGCTGTCGTCACCGCCGGCCGGTCAAAACGCATGTCGTTCACCGGATTGTCTCGCGGTACGCGACAACAGCCGAATATGACTGACCAATGGCAGTGGCAGTGGCGACGGTTACTGCTATAGGACCGTTGGAAATCCGGGGGAGCGACTTGTGGAAACACCTTATGATTGGGCGACGGTCATCGTTTTTGCCGGCCTGATTGTGCTCTTCCTTCAACGTTCGCAGGGAGCAGCGCGCGACCATCTCTGGCAATATCTGGTCGCGGCAGTGGGATGCGCCGTCACCAACTGGCTGGGCAACCAGGGCTTCGAGCTTTCGGATATGACCTATCATATCGGCGCGGTTGGCCTGGGCATCGCTACCCTCGCCTTTATCTGGATCGTGTTGCAACCGTTTGGCAATTCCCAGGGCTGAACGGCACGCACTGCCCGAGCCAGCGGCCAGAACCCGGGCAGGCGCCCCGATGCCGACCGCGCCCATCATTTGAGTTCGGCCGCCAGTCGGCGACCGATAAGCACTTGCCGGTCGGCCGGATGCATGGCCCCGACCATCGCCCGTGCAAAACCGGCAAGACCCGCGAATATTTCCGGCGTTGGTTCTGCGACGGTCGACATCCGCACCAGGATACCGTCCGACAGGAAACCGTGCATCTGCTGCCGCAACTTGACCATCCGCTGTTCGCTTCCCGATGTCGGCAGGTCATCCCCGATCCGGGTCCAATAGGTGATCGGTTCGATCCGCGAATCGGAAACAGCGGTCAGATCGCGAACCGGCAGGTTGGCCGTCCCGCCTAGCGCGACGCTGGCGGCTTTTGAATCCGAAATGGTAAAGCCGACCGCCGCGTAGCAGACTTCTGGGCGGTGCAACTGGAGAAGGTCATTCTGCACCGCCCCATAGGCGATGACGAGCATCACCGGAACACGCGTCGGGGAAAGATACAGTCGACTTATCGTCTGGCTGTATAGCCTGTCCGCGAGGCTGCCAGGGGTTTTCGGCAGCACAAAAGCGGTCGACGGGCTATGGTCCCAATCGCCGATGCGGACCGGAATAATATCATCGAGTTTGCGGTCGCCAAGCAGGACAAGCCGTTTCCGCGGCGTCAGTGCTGCCGCCGCGCCCGCCGCCAGCAACAAACTGCCGCCCATCAAGATGTCACGCCGATTCATGGCTGCTCCGCCGTGTCATCGGCAAGTGCATTGCGCAGCGGCGTCAACAGCTTGTCGATGAGAAAGATGAAGAGGAGCGCCGAAGTGAATGTCACCATGCCCGCGAAACCATGAAGATAGCCCTGCGCAGCGCCATCGCCGAAGTGATAGGTAATCAGCACCAGTGCCGCCACCCGGATGCAGTTCGCCGCCACCGCGATCGGCAGCACCAGTGCCAGCAACAACACGGAATAGCGCCAATTGCTCCCGCGCAACATGTAGACATAAAATAGCCCGATGGCCGACAGGCTGACGAGAGAATTGAGCCCGGCGCAAGCGTCCTCGACCAGCAGCTGGTATGTCGAGACGTATATCGTCACCCCGACATGAGCGATCGGATAGCCGAACAGCGCCAGCACTCGCGCAACGGTTTCCGACACGAAAAGCTTCAACGGCTGTGTGATGGCATCGAGCAGCCAGCCGGGGATGGGAATGATGAATGCCAGGTAGAAGATCGGAAACCACATCATGCGCAAGACCGCCGGCCCGACATAGGCATAGGAAACCGACAATAGCGCCAGCAGCAGTGCCGCCACCTCGACACTGATGAAATCGAAAGCCCGACCAAAGGCATAGGCGGGGACGGCGATCGCCAGGCCGGCAAACGCCAAAGGCATGAAGCCGGGCACCATGCGTGCCCGTATTTCGGGCCAGCGACGCGCAATCAGCCAACCTCCGGTCGCAATGACAATGGGACCGTGGACGCCCGACTCCGTCGACCACGGCCCGCGGCCAAGCGAAAACAGCGTCGGCAAGGCCATGGCAAGCACGCCGAGCAGCAACGGCCAATGCCGCCCCGCCACACCCCGCCAGTCAAAAGGTGCGGCCGTGGCCATAGTGGCCATGCTCAGAACTCGTTGAGGATGGAGCCGATGACCGGGCATCGCGACGAAGCAAGCTGGCCGACGAGCGTCGTGACATCCTTGAGGAAGCTGTGGTTGCGACGCGCGACCACCAGTGCGTATCCGGCCGCCGCACCGACGGTCAGCGCATCGGCATTGGCATTGGCGGCCGGTGTATCGAAAATCGCGATGTCATATTCACGAAGCAGCGTGTTGACCCCGTCGCGGAAACGGCTTCCGGCAAGAAGCTCCTGTGGTCGCGCGATCGGGGGGCCTGCCGTGATAACCGAAAGGCTTGGCAGCACATTGGCATGGACAACTCGTTCCGGGCGCGCCACCTGCAGCGACAGAAAATTCGAAAGACCCGGCGCATTGGGATCGAGGCCGAAGATCTGGTCGATACGCGGCGATCGCATGTTGGCATCGACGAGCAAGGTCTTGATCCCGACCTGCGAGAGCGAGGCGGCAAGATTTGCTGCAAGCCACGAACAGCCAACGCCGTCGGATGGCGAAACCATCGCCAGGCCGCGACGGCCCGACTTGATGTGCTGGGCTATCACCTGGGTGCGCAACAGCCGTACGGCTTCCGACCGCAGTCCCGATGGGTCGTTGATGACGACGAGTTCGTCGGACATTGCGCGGCGCTGCGTATCCTGCAACGCCATGCTGTTGATCAACTGTTCGCGGGCCCGATCGAGATCGTCGGTGGTGATGAACCCGAGTTCGAGTGCCGCCTGGTCGAAATCGAGACCGCGCGTCTGCTGATGGGCCGCGACGCGCTGGGTCTGATCCTCCGACAGATATCCGAGCCGCAGCAATGCGTCGCGGATTGGTGCGTCGAAACGCTCGCGGCCGTCGTCGACGCGCGACTCGAGGTCGGTCGCGGGAGCGCTGTCCATGTCTGTGTTACTCATTGTGCCGGCTGCCAGCCGGAATTCTTCGGGGTTCGGCGCAACAGCCGGCTCAGACGGTCACGCCATGGCGACGGCACGACTTCGGAAATGACAGCCATCACCGGCGCCTTGGCAGCAAACGCCAGATCTTCGGTGCCGCGGATACGACGGGCCAGCATTTCGGTGAACAGCGCGAGGGCAACCCCCAGGCCGAGCCCGAACACGATCGAAAGCGCTGCGATCAACGGGATGTTGGGAAACGAAGGCTTGCCGTCGCTGATGGCGTCGCCGAGCACGACTAGCCCGCTTTCCGAAACAGTGGCCTCGAGCTTGAGATCGGCAGTCCGCGCCGCTGCCTTTTCATACTGCACCCGGCGAAGGTCGACTTCGCGCTGGAACTGGGCGAGCTGGTTCAGGCTGTCCTTCATGCCGAGGACCTTCGCCTTCTGGGCATTATATTCGCTCTGGAGCGACGCTACCGACTGACGCGACGAGCCGCTTTGCGCCGCACCCGCACTCCGCGCCGCCGCTTCCTCGCGCGCCAGCTCGCTCAACAAGACTGCCTTGCGCGACAGCATCGCCTTGTAGGTCGGATGTTCAGTCCCGAGTTTTTCGCCCGCCTGGCCGATCTGGTCGGTGAGCGTGGCCACCTGCATCTTCAATTGGTCGACGATCGTCGAGCCACTTGCCATGCGGGTTGCTTCATACTGCTGGGCGCCCTCACCACCGCGGGCTGCCATGAGTGCCGACTGCAGACCCTCCAGCTTGCTGGTTTCGACTTCGGTGCCACCTGGCCCGATAACGATGCCGTTTTCCTGCTCGAATTTCGACTTGGCGGTTTCTGCCGCCGCCAGCGCCTTTTGCGCCTTTTCGGATTGCTCGCGATACCAGTCGCCGGTGCGGCCGGCACTATCGGTGCGGAAACGCAGGCTGGCGTCGATATAGGCGTCACGCAACATGTTGACGACGGTTTTGGCGACGTCCGGATTCACAGCTTCATAAGTGATTTCAAGGATGTTGGAGCCCTCGATGATCTCGGCCTTGGTATGATCGATGATGCGTTGCGCGGCCCAGCGGCGCAGGTCCTGCGAGCCGCCTGTGTCGGCCTGCCATTCGGCGATAACGCCCGGATTTTGCGGCCAACCGAGCTTGTCGACAACATCGCCGGCAACACGATAGTCCTGGATCAGCTCGATCTGGGTGGCGATGTAGCCACGCGCGAACTGGCTGCCGATGGCCTGGCCCGTAACGGGATCCGGCTTGATGACATCGAGCAAGACCCGCGCCTTGGCCGGAAACCGCTGGGGCAGAAGGTTGCCTACGACCATCGCCACGACGAAGCACGTCACGAGCGAAATCGCGATGATCTGCCACCGTGCGATCAGGATCCGCAGAAACTGAATGATACTCATCGACCAATTACCTCATTGGGTGTCGCGGCGACCGCTTGGACCGGCGCCGCGACCGCCCCTGCGCGCGTTATCAGAATAGTCGTTCCTTGACGACAATGACGTCATTCTTCTGGATCAACTGAGACAGATCGGCATCGATTTCCTTGCCCCCGGCGCGGATCAGCCCAACCTTGTTGGCCGAACCGGTCGGCGTCACGCCCCCGGCAATCGCCATCGCCTGACGGATGGTCATACCCGGGAGGACCGGGAAGGTTCCGGGACGGTTGATCTGGCCATAGATGAAGAAGTTATCGGCATCGGGCACGAACAGCGTGTCACCCGGCTGCAACACCGGGTCCTTGTCGGGACCGCCGCGCACAAGACCTTCCGATTCCAGCCGGATTTCAGCGCTGCCGGGGCGTCGCAGATAGACGTAGCTGGCGCCGTTTTCCCGGATCCAGCCGGCCTTCAACAGTATATCGAGCGCACGATACGGACGATCGAGCGGGTAGATTCCCGGCGTCGTCACGCGGCCGGCGACGTTGACCGACTTGCTGACATAGCCCGCAACCTCGACATTGACGATCGGCGACTTGAAAAAGCCGGCGCTGCTCAGCTTGTCGGTGATCAGCTTGGCGAGCGTGATGTTGGTGGTGCCGGCGACCTGGATGGTTCCGATCAGCGGCATGACGATGGTTCCATCGGATTTGATGCGCGTGCTGACACTGGCATCGGTCTGGCCGTAGACGATGATCTGCACGGCATCGTCGGGGCCAAGCACATAGCCGGTGCTGCCGGTATCTGCCGCCAGCGCCACGCCGGCGCTGCCCAGCAGCACCATCATGACCAGACGTGTCAACCAAACCGTCAACGATTTCATGAGTTTCTCCCAAGCTTTACACGCAGTGTCAGCAATGCCGACGTGCTTTTGTAATTGTAGATCGCAGGATTGGAGTCGCGGTTCTGATGCGCGACTTCGAGCGCGACCGAATAAAGCGGAACCGGCTCATAGACCAGTTGGCCATAGACACGGTTGATGGTGTCGCCAATGCGCGCGTTGGGATCGGAAGCATTGCTGAAGTTGCCGCGATAGTCGCGCTTGTCCTGCGTAACGCCGATCCCGGCGGTGATGGCCGGGCCGATCTTGTAATCAAGATCGAGGCCGAGCGAGCGCTGGATGACGAACAACGCGCCGACGTTGGCGGTCGATGTCACCTGCCGGTTGCCAAGCAGTGTTGCGGTCAATCGGCTGCTTGGGTGGTACGTGATGGCCGCGTCATATCCGAGGCCCTTGTAACCGGGACGAGACTGCGGAAATGACAGGTTGGTGCCGGGTATCAGCGTCAGGATTGTTTCCGGCTTGGGCTTTGTATCGATGTACGATGCGCCCAGCTGCACGGTCAGGCGGCTGCCAACGGCGCGGGTGTAACCGACACGCCCGGAGAGGATGTTCACGCCATCATCGGCCTGGCTCGTTGCAGTGCCGTCAAATGCCGTCACCGGACGATTCGGATAGCGCACCTGCACGACGCTGCCACCCAGAGAAAACTGGCCGAGCGCGGGGAGCGAATAGGTGATTTCAGGGCTGTAAACGGTGGAGTTCACATCGAACTGGGCACGGCTTGGGTTCTGGTTGCGAATTTCGTTGCGGCGGACCGTGCCGCCAAAACCCAGCCCCACGGGCGCCTGGCAATGGGCGCTAGCCCCGTACGTTAGTGTATGCTGGACGTTGTCGATCAGTTGCGAAAGTTCCGACAACAGGCTTTGCCGGCTGTGGAATTCTCCGGCGACCGTGCCGCTGCAACTCACGCCGACGCGCCAGTTGAGCCCGCCACCGATGGCATAGCGATTGCGGTTGAGTTGGGTGTTGCGCGCGTAGAAATCGCGGCCGAGGTCGCCGCCGAGGAATATCTGCTGGCGCCCTACCGGCATTGCAATCGCAGCGGTCACCGCCGGCGAAAAGCGAAAATCGGCCTTTGAACGCGACGCGGTGCCCGGTGTTTGCTGGTTTCCAAACCCATCGCCGAGGCGCAGGATATTGCTGTCATAATCCGTCGCTAGTGAGGCTGACAGCAGATAACCACGGCCCTTTATCGGCGCCACCGAGGTCAACCCGCTGTTTATGATGGGAGCATCGTCACCGGCGCGACTGGGCGCCGCATCGACAGGGACGGCAGACGCGAAGGAAACTACCAACGCCGCAACTCCGGCAAGCAACAGCCTGCTTGACGGTCGCCGCGTGTGGGCGCGCCCGTCAAGCGTAGTCCGGTCCGATTCAACCCGGTTCTGCGCCATCCGCTTCGCACTCCATGCCTTGTTATTGCGCGGTGCTACACGGCCTTAGCGCGCTCGGCAACCATCGGCGGTGCCAACCCGAACCATTTGCGCCAGTGTTGCAATATCTTCACGAACCACGAGGCATGGTGCTAAGACCAAGACCTGTATAGAGCGCACGAATAACATGAGTGGTAGCGAACATATGGCATCGATGATCTGGAAACGCTGGTCCCGTTCGGGACGTGCCGAGGCAGCAGACGCCGCTGAAGCATCACAGAATGGCGGCGGCGATGCGCCAATGGCCGCCGAGCCGCTGTTCGCCGACACGGCACAGGGCGTTGCAAAGTCGACGGTTCCCGCCGGCACGATCACCGCGCGCCAGGCAGGTGACCGCCGCCCCGCGTTCCTCGACACCTTGTGGCGCGGCGCGCCGGAAGCACCGCGGGTCGCCACCCTGCCACGCTTCGCCGCCAGCGCATCCGACGATGTCGAGACCGAGGATGAAGATTCGGAAATGTCACGGCGGAAGCTGGCGCTGCGCGATGCGCTTGGCGCCTCGCAGCCGGTCATCGGACGCGAGAATTTTGCCGGGCGCCACGACGCCTTGAGCCAGTTGATCACCGCAATCGAGCAGCAGCGTGTTCACGTTGTCATATACGGTGAACGCGGCATCGGTAAGACCAGCCTTGCCCATGTGTTTTCCGAAACTGCCCGGGAAGCACGCTATCTCGTTCTTTACGGGAGTTGCGGCACCGAAGCGCGTTTCGACGCGATGTTCCGGGCCTTCGCGGCCAAGATTCCGCGGCTTTACCACAAGTCCGTGCTGCCAAACTCACCCGAGGCGGAAAGGGGTGATCATTTCGACGTGATGCTCGAAGAGCATTTCGGGCCCCGAGAGCTTGCCGAATTGTTCGCGGATGTCACAGGCACCCGCGTCATTATCGTCCTTGATGAGTATGATCGCGTTATCGACCCGTCGTTCCGCCGCGATGTCGCCGAGTTGATCAAGAACCTGTCGGATCGTGCGGCGCGCGTGCAGCTTGTGCTGACGGGTGTTGCCCAAAATCTCGATGAGCTGATCGGCTATGCCCCGTCGATCAGGCGCAATATCGTTGGCCTGCCGATGCGTCCGCTGACAGCCGCCGAAGTCCGCGATGTGCTTGCGATCGGCGAGGTCGCCTCCGACATCCACTACTCGGATGAATCGGTGAACATGATCAATACGATGGCGGGTGGATCACCATATCTGGTGCGCCTGTTGGGCCACCGTGCAGGCATGGCTGCACTCGACCAGCGACGCTCGGTTGTCGACGATTCGCACGGTCGTGCCGCCGTCGAGCGCGTCCTCACCGATTGGAACGCCTCGCTGCCGCGCCGCGTCCAGGCCAGCCTCAGCCGGGACGAAGCGCGCGCGCAATGGCCCCTGCTGATTGCGGCCGCACGCGCCGGCAGCTCGGCCGACGGGTATTTCGGCATCGATGATGTGTTTACCGAAATGGGGGGCAGCGTGCCCCACAGCGTCATCGAACGTGACCTGCGCCAATTCGCCGGCTCGCACGATCTGCTTGAAATGTCCGCCAACCCGGGCGAGCCGTTGTTTCGCTTCCGCTATCCCGGCGTTTCGGCACTGCTGTTGATGTCGGCCGCCATGGCGAAACTAACCACCTGATCGCAACATTGCAGTCGCAGGAAACAGCAATGCCGGTGCCGCGGGTCAGCATCGTCATCCCGCATCTCAACACGCCGGACTTGCTGGCGCGTTGTCTCGATTCGGTGCTCGCACAACGGCTCGATCGCGGCGACGTGGAGATCATTGTCGTCGACAATGGCTCGCACGTGCCGCTCGATGCGGTCCGGGCGGCCTATCCGCCGGTGCAATTTCTGTCAGAGCCGCTGCCCGGTCCAGGCCCCGCGCGCAACCGCGGCATTGCCGCCGCACGCGCATCGGTCCTGGTCTTCATAGATGCCGATTGCCGTGCCGATCGCGGCTGGTTGCAGGCGGCGGTCGATGCCGTCGAAGCCGACCCCGGTCGCGCCGTGGTTGGGGGAGATGTCCGCATTGATTATGTTGACCCGACCCGTTTGACCGGCATCGAGGCCTATGAGGCTGTATTCGGTTTCCGACAACGCATGTACATCGAGACCCGGCATTTTTCGGTCACGGCGAACCTTGCGATGGCAGCCCCGGTGTTTGCAGCGGTCGGGCCATTCGCAGGTGTCGATCTGGCCGAGGATTATGACTGGGGTCGTCGTGCCCATGCGTTGGGCTACCCGACGCGCTTCCTGCCGGCGATGCGTGTTTTTCACCCGGCGCGGACCGATTTTGCCGCGTTGGCGCGTAAATGGCGGCGCCATATCCGCCACGACCGCACCATCCATGAGACCATGAGCGGCGCCGAATGGCACTGGCATGCCCGCGGACTGGCGTTGCTCGCCTCGGTGCCTGTCGAAAGCCTCAAGCTCTTGCGGAGTGATCGGCTGACAGGGTTGGCCAACAGGCTGCGCGGAATCGCGGTCCTGGCGCGGATACGGGGCTTTCGCTGGCGCGAAATGCGGCGGGTCGCGCGTCAGCCTGCCGAATCAGGTGGTGCTGCGTGGAATCGTCAGCCATGACGGCGGCCATATGCGAATACATCTTTCGTAAGCATATGGTTAACAAGGATGGCGTTTCATGAGTGCGCGGCCCATCGATGCGCCCGTCGGCATTGTCCTTGTGAACTGGAACCGCTGGGAGGACACGATCGAGTGCCTCGAATCGGTCTTGCGCAGCACCGTTCCGGTCCAGGTCGTGGTGGTCGACAATGCTTCGGCGGATGGGTCTGCCGACAAGATCATGGCCTGGGCCCGCGGCGAGCAGCTTTGCGGCCCCGCATCGGAGCAAATGGCGACATTTTCGACGCCGCCGCTGCAAAAGCCGCTCCCCTGCCAAAGGTTGACCGCCGCCGAGCTCGCCGCCGGGGCGGGTGACGCCGAAGCGTTGCTGACCGTCATAGATTCGGGCGGCAATCTCGGCTTTGCCGGCGGCAACAACATGGGCCTGCGGTTGCTCATGGCAAACCCCGGTATCGGCGAATTCTGGCTGCTCAACAACGATACCGTGGTTGACCCTGGTGCCGCTGGGGCGCTGGCCCTGCAGATGCGGTCGGTCGACAAGATCGGAATGTGCGGCACCGTCGTGCGATTCTACTATCAACCCGAGCTGGTGCAGGCGCTCAACGGCCACAAGTTCAGCTTGTGGACCGGCCAATCGCGCGGGATCAATGCGCGAACACCGGCCAGCCTGCCGTTCGACCCCGGCCGCATCGCCGCTGCCACCGATTTCGTCTTTGGTGCATCGCTTGGGGTCAGCCGGGCCTTTCTGGAAACGGTCGGCCCGATGGAAGAAGGGTATTTCCTGTACTTCGAGGAGATCGACTGGGCGACGCGTGGACGCCGGCGCTTTCGCACCGGCTTCGCCCATGGCGCGACGGTGTTTCACAAGGAAGGAGGATCGATAGGGTCCTCTGGAACGCCAGGGGCGCGCAGCGGCACCTCCGAATATTGGCTGACGCGCTCGCGACTTGCGTTCATGCGCCGCCACCATCCCTGGCTGCTGCCCTGGCACTGGCTTCTGGCCATCACCATGGCCGGTCGCCGCATGCTTTCCGGACAAGGCGACAAGGCCGGGGCGATTTTGCGCGCACTGGCCGGCAGGCCGTATCGATGAGCCGCTATCATGCTTAAATATTGACCGATGCGGCAGTCGCAGCGCATTGACGCCGTATAGCTGTGCGTTGTCATGCGTGTTCGTTCATGCGTTCAGGAGAGTCGGGGATGAAAATCACGAAGGTTGCGTTGCTGGGCGGTGCCGCGGCGGCATTGCTGGCGCTGTCGGGTTGCGGCGGCAAGGGCAAGGCGCCCGAAGGCCAGGTTGTTGCGACGGTGGATGGCAAGGATGTCACGGTCCATGAACTCAATGCCGAACTGGCCCAGATTCCTTCCAAGGGTACAGATGCGCCGCGCAAGTTGATCGAATCCGTCGCCCTCGCCCGCATCATTGAACGCAAGATGCTGGTCGAAGAGGCGCAAAAGGCCAAGCTTGACCAGAACCCGCAGTTTCTTGTCGCCCGCGCCCGCGCCGAGGAAGGCATGCTGGTCCAGGCATTGCAAGGGGACATCCAGAGCAAGGTGCCGGCAACGACACGCGAAGCTGCGCAGAAGTTCGTTGCAGAAAACCCCGCAGTGTTCGGCGATCGCAAGATTTTCACCCTTGATCAGATCCAGTTCCTGCGCCCCGCCAACATCGACCAGCTCGGCCTGAAGGACGCCAAGACGATGGCAGAGGTCGAGAAGGTTCTCGTGGACGCGAATATCGAATATCGCCGGGCGCCGCAGCAGCTTGATTCGCTTACGATTGCACCGGCCCTGACCACCGAGATCGTCAGGCTGACCGGTGCCAGCAACGGCGAACCATTCATGTTTGCCGATCAGCCCGCCGGTGCCCCGGCGCCGATCATCTATGTCAATACGGTGACCAACACCCAGACCAAGCCGTTCACCGGCGAACGCGCGATTACCTATGCGCAGTCGATCCTGCAGCGCCAGGAAATCCAGAAGCGCCTCGCGGCGCAACTGAAGAAATGGCAGGACGAGTACAAGTCCAAGATTGTCTATGCCAAGGGGTATGGCCCGCCCGTATTCCCCAAGGCGCCCGGCGCACCGGCCGCAACCACCGCGCCGGCGGCGACTATACCGGCGCCCGTTGCCGCCACGACGACGAAATAGCATTCCCCGCGCCGGACGGAGCCCAAGTTGATCGTGCCCCGTCCGGCCGGCGTCTTTGATGAATAGCGTCGCTTTTCAGTCACCTGCATTGCGGCGGGTGGCGCGCGGCCAGCTGTGCAGTGGTTGCGGCCTGTGCGCCGGGATCGCGCCGGCTGCAGTGGCGATGACAATGCAGGAGCCGGGTTATCTCAGGCCCCGGCAGAACGCAGCACTCACGCCGGGCGAAGAAACCGCGATTGCATCCGCCTGCCCCGGTCTTGTCGTCGATGAGCGCGATACTTGCGGCGCTGGCAACGGCTTGGGCAGCGATGCACTATGGGGCCCGGCACGCTTTGTCGGCACCGGCTACGCCACCGATGCGGCGCTGCGCCACCAGGCGTCATCCGGCGGGGTGATATCGATGGTGCTGGTGCATGCACTGGAAAGCGGGCTTGTCGACTTCATTGTCCAGACCGGTGCCGATGACGCCGTTCCGACGGCAAACAGCACCGGCAAATCAACGGGCTATGCCGATATCTTCGCGGCTGCCGGTTCTCGCTACACAGCGTCCGCGCCTCTTGCCGAACTGGAATCATGGCTTCAGCAGTCTGGCCGCTTTGCCTTTGTCGGCAAACCATGTGACGTCGCTGCCCTGCGTGCGCGTGCGCGCACCGACCCGCGCATAAACGCCAAGGTGCCGTTGATGCTGGCGTTCTTTTGCGCCGGCATCCCCAGCGCCGCCGGCACGGGACGCATCCTTGATGCGCTCGGCGTTGACGCCGACGAGGTCATCGGCTTTCGCTATCGCGGCGACGGGTGGCCCGGCTATGCCACGGCGACGCTCAGGGATGGCAGCAACCGGCGCATGACATATGCTGACAGCTGGGGTGATATCCTTTCGAAGGAGCTGCAATTTCGTTGCAAGATTTGCCCCGATGCGGTTGGAAATGCGGCTGATATTTCCTGCGCTGATGCCTGGTATGGCGATGACCGCGGCTATCCGAGCTTTGAAGAAGCCGAAGGCCGCAGCCTTGTCATTGCGCGCACCAGGGTTGGCGAGGCACTTCTGGCCGAGGCTCGAGCGGCGGGCCGATTGGTCACAGCACCATTGGCAATCGCCGAGATCGCCAAGATGCAGCCGTCGCAGGCGCGGCGCAAGAAACAGATACTGTCGCGTCTTGCCGCAATGGCGGTTGCAGGGCGGCCCCTGCCCCGTTATCGCGGGCTCCGGCTTTGGGCCGCCGCTGCCCGCGATACGCCGGTTGGCCAGGCACGCAGCTTCGCCGGTTTGCTGCGCCGGTTTATCCAGGGACGCATATGACGGCACGGCGCGGCATAATTCTGGCGGGCGGATCGGGAACCCGCCTGTATCCACTGACGAAGCCGGTCTCGAAGCAATTGATGCCGGTGTATGACAAGCCGATGATCTACTACCCGCTGTCCGTTCTCATGCTGGCGGGGGTACGCGAAGTGCTGGTCATCACAACGCCGGGCGATAGCGCGGCGTTCAAGGGTCTGCTCGGCGACGGCAGCGACTGGGGCATGGCGATCAGCTACGCCGTCCAACCTGAACCCAAGGGCCTGGCGCAAGCCTACCACATCGGTGCCGATTTCGTAGGAAGCCGCCCTTCCGTGCTGATATTGGGTGATAATATCTTTCACGGTCACGGCTTGCCGGAGCTTTTGGCGAGGGCGGACGCGCGCAGCGAGGGCGCCACGGTGTTCGGTTACTATGTCAAGGATCCACAGGCCTATGGGGTCGTGTCCTTCGATGCCGCCGGCCGCGCCGCGACGATCGAGGAGAAGCCCCATGTGCCCCGGTCCAACTATGCCGTCACCGGGTTGTATTTTTACGATGGCCGCGTCGTGGAGTTTGCCCGGGACATCAAGCCATCGGCACGCGGTGAACTCGAAATTACCGATCTCAACCGCATTTACCTCGAGGCAGGTGCGCTAAACGTCGAATTGATGGGTCGTGGCTTTGCATGGCTCGATACCGGCACGCATGGCTCGCTGCTCGACGCAGCGCTGTATGTCCGCATCGTCGAGGAACGGCAGGGATTGAAGATCTGTTGCCCCGAGGAAATCGCCTGGCGACTGGGTTTTATCGATGCGGCGCAGCTGGCGCGGATAGCCGAGCCACTTCGCAAATCAGGCTATGGCGAATATCTGCTGGGCCAATTGCAGATAGCCGGGGATCGCGCATGATGACATGTGCTTCGTTAACCACTTCAGCGGTATATGGCGGCGCCTGACATGCCTGTCCTCAACGTCACCCCCCTGTCCGAAGATCACGTCGTTCTCGATGGCGACCAGTGCGCCGCCGCCGGTCGGGCGCTGCACGAGCGCTATGCTGCCGCCGAGCCGTTTCCGCATATCGTGCTGGATGACTTCATCGATGCCGATGTCTTGCGCGGGCTGTTGGCGGAATGGCCGGCGAGTGGGGAAAAAGTCGGCTACAATCGCGCCCAGGAACGGCTCAAATTCGAATGGCAGCCTGTCGACCTCCACACCCCCCGGTTGCGGGGCTTTCTTGCCGAAATGATTTCCGAACCGATGCTGCGCTTCCTCGAAGCACTGACCGGCATCCCCAAGCTAGTCACCGACCCCTATTTCAAGGGTGGTGGCCTGCACGAGACTCGCGCCGGCGGCCATCTCGGTATCCACGCCGATTTCAATATCCACAAGAGACTGGGTGTCGTGCGGCGGATCAACCTGCTGATTTATCTCAATGATGACTGGCATCCCGAATGGGGTGGCGATCTGGAGCTATGGGCCAGGGACATGAGCCGGTGCGTCACATCGACGGCTCCGACTATGGCCCGGGCGGTCATCTTCAATACCGATCTCGACAGCTTCCACGGTGTGCCGACGCCGCTATGCTGCCCGCCCGACCGCGCCCGCCGATCGATCGCGCTGTATTACTACACCGCACCCACGGCCGGCCTCGAGACCATCCCGGATCGCACGACGGTGTTTCGCAAGCGCCCCGGCACCGATGACAAGACCGATTGGACCGTAAGGCGCCGTCATTTGCTTGCCGACTGGATTCCCCCGGTGCTGTATCGCAAGTTGCGCGGGCAGAGCGACGCATGAAATTCACCGAAACGGCGTTGCCCGGGGTCGTGCTGATCGAGCCCAAGGTGTTCGGCGACGATCGGGGGTTTTTTCTCGAAAGCTGGAACCGGCGCGTCTTCGCCGAGAACAATCTCGATGTCGCGTTCGTGCAGGACAATCACAGCCGCTCCGCGAAAGGCGTATTGCGGGGGCTGCACTATCAACGGGTCACGCCGCAGGGGAAGCTGGTACGGGTCACCGCAGGTGCGGTCTTCGACGTGGCAGTCGATATTCGTCGCTCCTCGCCGCACTTCGGCCGTTGGGTCGGTTATGAACTCTCCGACACCAACAAGCGCATGCTCTACGTGCCACCAGGCTTTGCACATGGCTTTATGGTTGTCTCGGAAACCGCTGACTTTCTTTACAAATGCACAGCGCTCTATGATGCGGCGAACGATTGTGGTGTCCGCTGGGACGACCCTGCCATCGGTATCGACTGGCCATTGTCCGAACATCCACAGCTATCTGCCAAGGATGCAGCCGCGCCATTTCTCGCCGATGCGGAGGCGTTCGCATGAGGGTGCTCATTGCCGGTTCTGGCGGGCAGCTTGGCCGGGCTCTGCAGGCCTGCGCGCCAGCGGGCACCACGGTCATTGCGCCCGCCGAGGCCGACTTCGACATTACCGATCCCGATTCGGTCGATGCCGCTGTTGCTGCCAGCCGGCCGACCCTGGTCATAAATGCGGCAGCCTATACAGCGGTGGACAAGGCGGAGAGCGAGCCCGCAATGGCGCAACGGGTCAACGTCAACGCCGTTGGGCTTCTCGCGTCCGCGGCTCGCAATGCCGGCGCGGGTCTTGTTCAGGTTTCGACAGATTTTGTCTTCGATGGCACCGCGTCGCAGCCCTATCTGCCCGGTACGACGCCCAACCCGTTGGGCGTCTATGGCCGCACCAAGATGGAGGGCGAGTGGGCAGCGCAGGAGCTCCACAGCCGGCCGTTGATCGTGCGCACCGCCTGGGTCTATGCGGCAGAGGGCAACAACTTTGTCCATACCATGTTGCGATTGATGGCGAACCGCGAAGAGGTCCGTGTCGTTGCCGACCAGATCGGTACGCCGACCCATGCGGCCAGCCTGGCACGCGCCATCTGGGCGCTGGCAACGGCGGGTGCGACCGGCATTCACCACTGGACCGATGCAGGCGTGGCGAGCTGGTATGATTTTGCCGTGGCCATTGCCGAGGAGGCTGTTGCCGCCGGCCTGTTGCCACGCGCGGTTCCCGTCATTCCAATCCGCACCACGGACTATCCGACACCGGCGAGACGACCCGCTTTCGGCATTCTCGACAAGACTGCGACCTGGGCAATAACCGGTTCAGCCCGGCATTGGCGGGCGGAGTTGCGCGACTGTCTCGCCATGATCAAGGGCATGCGGACGTGAGCCACCTGCTCGTCACCGGAGGCGCCGGCTTCATCGGCGCGAACTTCGTGCATTACTGGCGTGCTCGGCATCCCGACGATACCGTCACTGTCCTCGACGCCCTCACCTACGCCGGCAATCGAGCCAGCCTCGCCGGCGCCAACGCCGTAGATTTTGTCGAAGGCGACATCAGGGACACGGCACTTGTCGAAACGCTGCTGCGTGACCGCGGCATCGACCGCATCGTCCATTTCGCCGCGGAAAGTCATGTCGACCGCTCGATCCACGGACCCGCCGCGTTCATCGACACCAATATCATCGGCACCATGAGCCTTTTGACTGCGGCGCGGTCGGTCTGGCTCGCCGGCGATGGAAGTCCGCACCGCTTCCACCATGTTTCGACCGACGAAGTCTATGGTTCGCTCGGCGCCGAGGACCCACCCTTCAGCGAATCGACGGCCTATGCGCCCAATTCACCATATTCGGCTTCGAAAGCAGCGTCCGACCATCTCGTCCGCGCCTGGCATCACACCTACGGCCTCGAAGTCACGACGACCAACTGTTCGAACAATTACGGCCCCTATCAATTCCCCGAAAAGCTGATCCCGCTGTTTCTCATCAATGCGCTGCACGGTCGTCCGCTGCCGATCTATGGCGACGGGATGCAAATTCGTGACTGGCTCCACGTCGAGGACCACTGCCGCGGCATCGAAGCCGCACTGCTGCGTGGCCGACCTGGCGAAGTCTATAATATCGGCGGTGGTGCCGAGATGCCCAATATCGCCGTCATCGACACGCTATGCAGTGCCGTCGATGCCGCCTTTGTTGGTGATCCGACGCTGGCCGCTCGCTTTCCCGATGCGCCTGCAGCCTCGGGAAAACCCACGTCCCGCCTCAAGACCAGCGTTTCCGATCGTCCGGGCCATGATCGTCGCTATGCCATCGACGAACGCAAGGCGCGGGCGGAATTGGGATATGCTCCCGCTCGTGACTTTGCCACCGGATTTGCCGCCACCCTCAATTGGTATCTCGACAATGAAGGCTGGTGGCGCGGCGTTCTCGATGGCAGTTATCGCACCTGGGTGGAGACAAACTACGCCGCGCGCTGATGCCTTGCTGATCGGGATGGCACACGCTGGCCATTGGGTCGTGGTACCGCGATGAAACCTCCTGCGCCGCGCCTGCCGGGCGGCGCCCTGCGCCAGTTTTTGCAGACCGAGGCCGCCGGCGGCTATGTCCTGATGGCGGCAGCCGCCGCCGCAATGCTCGTCGCCAATTCGCCATGGTCAAAGACCTATGCCCAGGTCTTGCATACAGATATCGGGCCGTTGTCGCTGCTGCACTGGATCAACGACGGCCTTATGGCGCTGTTCTTCCTGCTCGTGGGGCTGGAGATCAAGCGTGAACTCGTCGATGGAGAAATGTCGAGCTGGTCGAGACGCCTGTTGCCGGGTGCCGCGGCCTTTGGCGGCATGGTGGTGCCGGCGCTGGTCTATCTGGCCATCAATCGCGACATCCCCGCCAATCGCGCTGGCTGGGCGATCCCCGCCGCTACCGATATCGCCTTCGCGCTCGGGGTACTGGCGCTGCTCGGCAGCCGCGTACCGGCATCGCTCAAGCTTTTGCTCACCGCCATCGCCATCATCGACGATCTCGGCGCCATCGTCATCATCGCGGTCTTCTACACCGCCAGCCTGAACCTGGAGTCGCTGGGAGCGGCAGTGGCCGGGTGCGCCGTGTTGGCCGGGCTCAACCGCCTGCGCGTACAGGCGCTATGGCCCTATCTTGTCGTCGGCGGGTGTGTCTGGGTGGCGGTGTTGCTGTCGGGCATACACGCCACACTCGCCGGCGTTATCGTCGCCCTTGCCATTCCCATGCGCCGAACGCGCGGCGCGCCCGAGGACCGCGAATCGCCGTTGCTCAAGCTCGAACACGCACTCGCGCCGGTTATCGCCTTCATCGTGGTGCCGATCTTCGGCTTTGCCAACGCCGGCGTCGATGTGCGTGGCCTGTCACCCATGGACGCGGTCGCACCCGTACCGCTCGGCATCGCTGCCGGTTTGCTGATCGGCAAGCAACTCGGCATATTCGGGGCCATTGCAGTGATGGTCCGAAGCGGCGTCGCCGACATGCCTGCCAATGCCCTGTGGCGCCACGTCTGGGGAATGGCCGTGCTGTGCGGAATCGGTTTCACGATGAGCCTGTTCATCGCCGCGCTCGCCTTTGGCGAGGGTAGCGCCGGCAACAACGCTGCCAAGCTGGGCATCCTCGCCGGCTCGATCCTGTCGGCGCTGGCGGGCTGGGCAATCCTCGCCGCGTCACCACCAACCGCCGCCAAAAAGGCACACAAAGCATGACGCTAATCCGCCGCTATGCAAATTTCAGCGTGTTCTTTGTGGTGATGGTCATCGTCGGCGGTGGCGCTGCGGTGTACATGGATTTCTTTCGAGCCATGCTCGCCGGGTTTGATTGTGGCGCACTGGTGTTCCTGCTGCTGATGATTCGGCTGTTCGGACAGTGCAAACCTGGCGCGATGCGGACGCGATCGGCGGCCAACGCACCTGATCATGCGCAGCTTATCATGCTCGGCGGGCTTACCGTTGCGATCGTGCTTACGGCGGTCGGCGTCGAACTGGCGGGCGCCAAGGACCATCACGGCGACATCGGGGTTGCCGCCACCAGCCTTGTTCTGGCGTGGCTGTTCGCCAATACGCTGTTCGCGCTCCACTACGCCCATCTCTGGTATCTCAAGGGCAAGGGTGGCCCGGAAAAGCGCGATGCCGGTGGCCTCGATTTTCCAGGCGATACCGATCTGCCGGATTATTGGGATTTCGCCTACTTCTCGTTTGTGCTCGGGATGACGTTCCAGGTCTCGGACGTGCAGGTCACCGGGCGTCACATGCGGCGGCTGGCGCTGCTCCACGGGATGCTGGCGTTTCTGTTCAACATCGCCGTGGTAGCGCTTTCGGTGAATTTGTTCGCAACCGCCCTGGGCGGTTAGGACGCTTTGCCCGGTATCACCGGTGCCGGCGCACCCGCATTCAGGCGAGATTTGCCCGCAACATCCACGCCGTCTTTTCATGCACCTGCATCCGCTGAGTCAGCAGGTCGGCGCTCGGCTCGTCATGGGCATCGTCGGCGATCGGGAAAATGCCGCGCGCGGTCCTGACCACGGCAAGCTGGTCATCAGCAAGCTGACGGACCATTTCGGTCGCGCTCGGCACGCCATCGGCTTCGGCGATCGACGATAATTTGGCGTAGGCGGAATAGCTGCCCGGCGCCGGCTCACCCAGGGCCCGGATTCGTTCGGCGATGAGGTCCACGGCCAAGGCAAGCTCGGTATATTGCGCCTCGAACATCAGGTGCAGCGAATTGAACTGCGGACCGGTGACGTTCCAGTGGTAGTTATGGGTCTTCAGATACAAGGTATAGGTATCGGCCAGCAGCCGCGACAACCCTGCCGCAATGGCGCGGCGCTGCTTGTCGCTCATGCCATTTTCGATCGTCCGATTGTCGATCATGTCTTTGTCGGTCGTCGCTTTTGCGGCGGATTTGGCCATCACGTCTCTCCATGTACAAGTGGTACGGACATGAAACGACGCGCCAATGGCGTCCAGCGGAATTAACCGCTGAACGCCATCGCCTGCATCACTGACCGGGTTTAGCGGCAGGTGATCCGGTTGTTGTTGCTGTTGCGGTCGATGGAGTTGCCGAGCAGGGCACCCAGAACGCCGCCGCCGATTGTGCCGACGGCCTTCGACCCGCCTGGTGCAATGACGTTGCCGAGCACACCGCCGCCGAGCGCACCGATGATCAAGCCGGTGGTGCCATCGTTGCGACGGCAATAGTAACGGTTGTCCTGGCCACGATAGATCCGGTCATTCGGGCCAAGTACGCGGGCCTGATAGTTCCCGCCGCTACGGTAGTAGTTGTTGGCGTAATAGCCGTTGTAGCGCGGATCGGGACGATTCCAGTTGTAGCGGTTACCGCGGCGCCAATCGGCGGCATCGCGCTGGTATTCATGCTTGGCATCCTGCACGTCGCGGCGTTCGTTGCGGATGTCGTTGCGGGTGCCATAACGCTGGGCATCCTGGAATTCACGCTGCTGCTGGGCAATGTCGCGCTGGTCACGGTGAAGCTCGCCGCGCCCGCCATTGGCATTCTGCCAGGCGGCCCGGCGCTGTTCCTCGTCACGACGGTCGCCATCGCGGCGGTCACCATCGCGGTGATCACCATCCTGCTGCGAATAGTTCCCGCGCGGGTCGCCGTTCGGATAGCCGTTGTTATAGGGGTTGCTGTTCTGGGCCAGCGCCGGAGCGCCGATCCCGGCCAGCGCCATCGCTGCCATCGGCATGATCATGAAGCGCATCTTGAACGTCCTTCTCTTGTGTAAGCGAAGCACTCAATGCGCGAGTCGGGCTGGGCGTTCCCTGAACGCGCTCCTCATCGGAGGTTAATCGCGGCAACGCCGGCCGATCGAGGGCGCCGGCCCGATTGCAAAACTGGCCAATGGCGTTACCCGGCTTTTCGCGGCACTGTGATCGGCAGGAGCCAACTCTGGTCATCAACCCATTATTTCGGCAAGGATGTTTCCGCCATGAACGCACCCATTGTTGCAATTCTCGCCGCAGTGATGGCCGCCGCGCCGCCTGCCGTGCCAATGGCGGTGACCGCGCGTATCGCCGGCGCCGATGGCGGCTGGGACTATGCCAGCGTCGATACCGCGGGCCACCGGTTGCTGGTGGCTCGCAGTGACGGTGTGATGACGGTGGACCTTGGCAGCCGCCGCGTGACGGCACAGTTCGTACCGGGCCAACGCGTCCATGCCGCCTTTGTCATACCAGGCAGCGGTCTTGGCGTGAGCACGAATGGCGAGACCAATACCGCGACGATTTTCGAGGCAGCCACGGGGGTGATCAAGGCGACGGTGGCTACCGGCGCCAAGCCCGATGCGGCGGTCTATGATGCTGGAACCCGCACGGTCTGGACGATGAACGGCAAGGATGGAACTGCGACGATCATCGACCCGGCGGCCGGCAAAGCGGTCGGCAGCGTCAGCATCGGCGGGGCGCTGGAGTTCGCCGTCGTCGACGGCCACGGTCATCTGTTTGTCAATGTGGAGGACAGGGCGGAAATCGCCATGATCGATATCGCCGCCCGCAAGGTTTCGCGACGCACACCGCTACCGGGCTGCGAGGAACCGAGCGGTCTCGCGCTGACGTCGAGGGGCGTGCTGATAGCCGCCTGCGCCAATGGCGTCGCAAAGACGGTCGATGCGGCGTCCGGCAAGCTGGGGGACGATCTCGTCATCGGCCGCAATCCCGATGCCGTCCTGTTCGATGCGGCACGCGCCCGGGCCTATATTCCATCGGGCGGCGACGGTACGTTATCGATCATCGACACAGCCGGCAGCCCGCGTGTCATCGGCAAGGTCGCCACCCAGCGCGGCGCCCGCACCGGTGCCGTCGACCCCGCGACCGGTGCAATTTACCTGCCCGTCGCCCGCTATGCCGATGGCGGTGCCGGTCGACCCAAAGCGGTCCCTGGATCGTTCGAGGTGCTTGTCGTCTCCAGATAGAAGCCACCCGGGCGGCAGATCGCCAGACCGCGCAACGGCATCATCGCCCGCGCGCGAGCTCTGCGGAAAGCGATTGGCTGACTTGCGCAAAGCCCTTGCTGAGCTCGGCTTCGAATGTCGCCTCGTCGGTGTGGAGGTCGTAGGAGGATCGGTTGCCATAATGCATCGCGCCGATCATGCCGCCACCAGCGCCGAAGGCACCAAGGAAGCGCGAGGCGACGATGGCGGCGTTGCCGGCGGTCTGCATCGCGTGGTTCGCGGCGCTGGTGGTGCTCACCAGATCGCCAAGTTTTCCGGTCACCACCGGCTGGCCCAACGCGACGCGGCCATAGGGGCTGGCGCCGTCGGCGGGAACGATGACGACACGATTATAGAGCGGCACGAAGGTCATTGCCGCGTCGGTCTTGCCCGAACCCTTGGTCATCCAGAAGTCGCGGTCGATATGCGCCTGCCCGCCTAGCAGCGTGATACGGACATTGAGCAGTGCTGCGCCCAGCGATTTCGCCACCTGGCGCTGCTTGGCATAGTCCAGCATGACAAAGCCGGCGCCAAAGCTGCTGCCCCAGCCGATATAGGGATCGCGCACCGCCTTCTTCTTGCCGAACACCTGGAATTCGACCGGCCGCGGGATGATGAAACCTTCGTCGACCATATAGATCGGCAGGCCGTTGGCGGTCACATAGTGATTGTGTCCCGATGCAGTCTTTTCAAGGCGCGAGACGCCGGGCTTTTCTTTCGCAAATTCAGCATTCGCGGCAAGCTCGGCCTGCGGCACGACGGTGTAGCCTTTCGCTGCAAGATCGGCCGCGAATTGTGCATACATGCTGTCGACAAGTGCATTGTAGCGCGCCGGGTCGGTGCCGACGAGATTGACGATGATGTCGGTCGGCGCGCCGGTCACCAGCTCCAGCCCGCCGATGTCGGCCGAAGCCTCCACCCGGTCGAGGATGTCGACGGTGAAGGCGCCGATGGCAACGCGGCCAAGGCCATGCAAAGCCCCGGGATTCTCGGTCGTCACCGGCGGCAACGCTTCAGGTGCGGATTTGGCCTGCACAGGCATGGTGGCGCTCCCGAGCAACAGCAAAACTGCAGTGCTCGCAATGGTGTTGATCTGCCGCATCGAATACCCCCGTTCAAACAATCAGATTTTCGGCGCTGGCGATGGCGATCCGCGCTGGCGATGGCAATCCGCGCTGCCGGTCATTTCCGCCCCGCGTGGAACGACGCAGCACGACACCGGTCCAGGCCATGCTGATCATCAGGACCGCCCATATGGCAGTCTCCATTATCGCGGCGGCGCTGTTACTGGTACCAAGCAAGACTGTCTCCCGTATTCGCTCCACGACTGGAGCAAGACATAGCCGGAGACGTCGCTGTTGCAATGGCACTAATTACCGTGACAGCAAATGTAATTTTCACGGCATGTCATGGATATTACAGCACAGTGGATCGCTACATATTACAAAGATTGTAACGTGACATTGTACCTTGATCTATAGTGCGGCGGGTCAGCGCTCGAGCAGCGTGAACGATGCCCATGCCGAAGGGTTAGCGGCGTCCGGGTGGGCACGATCGGCGATCATCGCCAGTTCGGCCCGTTGCAGCGCTCGCGCTTTCGACACATGCCGGCTGGCCGCCAGCGTCGCCACCGTCAGCCGCGCCGCGAAATCGTCGCGCACCGGCCACATCGAAACCAGGAGTGACCGGCTGCCGGCCTGGAAAAAGGCGCGCGCCAGCCCGGAATAGGTCGGTGCCGCGCCATTGCCCGCCCCGGCGCTGTCGCAGCCCGAAAGGATCACCCAATCGGCATCGAGCCGCAGGGCGGAGGCTTCCGACGCCGTCAGCATCCCATCATCGAGCGGCGTCGCACTATGCGGCGGCGTGAGCACCAACGCCGGCTCCGGAAATGCGGTCTCGCCGCCGACAATGCCATGCGTGGCAAAGGCGATAACCCGATAGCCGGACAAATCGGTGGCCTTGACCCGGGTTTCACTGGCATCGTCGCCCAGCAACAGCAGTTTCTCGGCAGGTTGCAGCGCCGAACCGATGGCACGCAATTCCGCCGCTGCACCCGGCAACGACGGGAGCGCGCGCAGGGTCGCAGGGTCGGCAACACCGCCGCGCAGCAGCCGCGCCTTGCCAGCTGCCGAACCCGGCTCTGCGGGTGCCAGCGACGGCGCGCCGATTCCGGCAAAACTGACCCTGTGCAGCGTGATGTCCTGCGGCTCGGCGGGGGCCCTTGTCAGCATCGCTGCGACCTCGATGCTGTGCTGCCGGATCAGCCACGGCGCACTGGCAAAATCCGCTGGTGCCAGAGTTTCTCGCCGGGGTGCCGACGTCAGCAACATTCCGAGTGGCAGCCGCGACAGCGCACCGCCGCCATAAAGGCTCAGGTCGGCATGGGGCGGCAGCACGGCACGCAAGCCCACGGGCAGAAGTGCCTGGTAAAGCGCATACGCCGGGGCTGCGGGGAAAGCGGTGGCCCGCTCCGCACTCGTATCGGTCGCAGCACGCAGGCTATCGACCGCCGCGGCCACCGCGGCACTGGTCATGGCGCCTTGCTGCCAATGCAGTCCGGTCCGCGTCACCACGATCGACAACAGTCCGTCATCGAGGCTGAGGGGCAGGAGCAGTGCCTGTTCGGCACCAAGGCCGTTCATGGCTTCGGCAAGGCTGACCGGCACGGGCCGGCTGAGGGTGCGATAACGGGGAAAGCGCCGATCGAGGTCAGCACGCGCTGCGCTGTTGGCAGCGTCAAGTCCGGCGATGGCGGCATCCAGCCGCGCTGTTTCCGCAGCGGATTTGCCCAACGCGAATGAGCGTTCCCGATCGAGCCCGGCGCGGCGCACGATGCCGTCCTGGACGGTGCGCGCGAGCACGGCGATCGCTGGATCACCGGCAGCCGTGCGCGCTGCAACCGCACTGTTGGTAATCGCCAGTTCCGACAGATTGGCGAGTTGCACCCCCCGGAACCCAGCCTCTACATCGCCTGCCGCCAGCGCGATTGCGGCATAACGCGCAAAGCTATGGGCATAGGCGGGTGCCAGGTTGATCAATTCGCCGCGCGGTGCCGCGCTATCGAGCAATGCCGCCTCGATCGCATCGGCGGCGGGTCTTGCCACCGCAAGGCCTTCGGCAGCCCGTCCAAGACGCACGAGTATAAGACCGCGAAGGATCTCGGCATCGGCACGCTGCGGATGCGCCGCCGGCAATCCGGCAAATCCAGCCACCGCCGCTTCGATCAGGGGCAGCGCCGACGCCGCCTGCCCCGCATCGATCCGCCCCAGCGCGCTGCCCGCAAGCGCGCGCGCCTCGATAATCTCGTCGCCCTTCAATCGCTTGGTCAAAAGCGCAAGCGCCTGTGCCGTGCGAGCGTCGGCTGCCGCATCGTCACCGCGCCCCCGAGCCATGACGGCGGCATCGAGCAGCATCGTCGCAGGCGTACGCGGCGCGACGGTATCGCCCGCAGCGCGATAAACATCGACGGCCGCCAGCAACACCGCCTCTGCTTCGGCAGGATGCCCCTGTCCGGCAAGACTGATCGACAGTGTCCGCATTGCCCCGGCCGTGTCGATATGGCCCTTTCCACGATATTTTACATCGATGTCGAGCGCACGCCGGGCAACGGTTTCGGCCTCGCCAAAGCGTCCGGCGGCGTTGAGCGCGGCAGCGAGGTTGGACAGCGTGACGCCCACGCCGCGATGCTGTGCCGGCAGATATTTTTCGGCCAGCGCCGCGGAAACGCGCGACGCCGCTAGCGCCTCCTCGACGCGGCCCGCAGACGTCAGTGCGCTGGCCAGCGCATTATGGTTGGCGATCCATGATGCCCGGTTTTCGTCATTGGGGCGCATAATCGACAGCCCGGCGCGCATCTGGTCGATGCCATAGGCCAGCCGGCCCTGGCGGATGGCATTATACGCGATCGAGCAACGGGTTTCGCCCACATCACTATGGTTGGGTCCGAGCAGCTTCGTCTGCATGACCAGCACCTGGTCGAGCTCACGCGCCGCCGTGTCCCGATCGCCGCCCTCTCCCGCCACCCCGGCCTTTTCCATGCGCATCTTGATTGCCATGTCGCCGCCGCCCATTCCGGCCTTTTCGAGCATGGCGATGCCATCCTGAAGAGCCGCAAGCGCACCGGGCTGGTTCTGGCGGTGCGACCAGGCCACCGCCAGCATCATCTGCAACTGCACCTTGTCCGCGACCGTGGCGGTCCGGTCGGTCCGGCTCTCGGCGATCAACGCCGTCACGGCGTTGAAATCGGCCATGGCATCGGGGTCGGTCTCGGCATGTTCGCGGGTGGCGACACGTTCGTGCAGCGTAGGTGGCGCCGCGTATGCCGGAACAGCCAGCATCAGCAGCGCCGATGCAGCGACGCCGCCACGCCAATCATACCCAAAGCCCCGTGTTGCCACCCTCACGACCCTTCATATTTCGTTTACGCTGGCGCAATCGCGCGCTGGCTGCAATGATCAGTCGATTAAATCTGTGTCAGCTGCGTCGATGCCTGCAACATTTCCTTACAATGCTTGTCACTGGCCAAGGCATCGTCATCTTGCGATGTCGGGTGCCAAGCTGCGCCAGAAAGGCGGCCGTGCAAATCCTGCTTATCGAAGACGACCCACAAACGGCAGACGCCATCATGGCGATCCTGCGCGCCGAAGCGATTGCCGTCGAATGGGCGGCAACGGGGGAACTCGGCCTGGGCCGCTGCGGCGACAATGCCTTTGATGTCATCATCATGGACTGGATGCTGCCCGGAATCAGTGGCATCGATGCATTGGCAAGGCTGCGTAGCGCCGGCATCGAAAAGCCGGTGCTGATGCTATCGGCCCTTGGCCGTGCCGAACATCGCATCGAAGGGCTTGACGGTGGTGCCGACGACTATCTCACCAAGCCGTTCGAGCCTGCGGAGCTTGTCGCCCGCCTCCGCGCCCTGCATCGGCGCACCACCGTCCAGGCGCGCCAACCGGTTCTTATCCATGGCGATATCGAACTGCACGTCCGCGCCCGCACCGCACACCGTGCCGGCAAGCACCTGGGGCTTAGCCCCAAGGAGTTCGAACTGCTCAAATACCTGATGGAAAACGCGGGCGAGATCGTGACCCGCGAAATGCTGCTTCGCAATGTCTGGAAGCTCAATTTCGACCCGCAGACCAACGTCATCGACGTCAATCTGGTCCGTCTGCGCCGCAAGCTGGAAGACGGCTTTGCCTATTGCTGTCTCGAAACCGTGCGCGGTCGCGGTTACCGGTTGATGGCGCCCTGATGGCGCCGCGCCCATTTGCCAAACGTCCCGCTGCGGCCTCGATCGCCATTCGCCAGGCCTTGCTGTCGACACTGGTCACGTTGCTGGCCGTGATATTCCTGACCATCGCCGCCAGTATCGCCATCGAACGCAGCATGCGGGCCGACATGCAGCAAACCATCGACACCGATATCGCCGGGCTTGCCGACATCATGGTTAACGGCGGCGAGGCTGAACTGGTCCTGCGCATTGCCGACCGCACCGCGCTGACGCCGGGCGCGGCGCCGCGCTCCTACTACGCACTTGCCAACCAAAAAGGCAGGCTGCTGGCAGGCAACCTTGAGGCATTGCCCAACCTCGATGCCGGTCGTTCGCAATCGGCGGAACGCCGGGTTGGTGGTGACCCCGTGCTGGTGCGCGCGACACGTCTGCGCGGTGGGCTTACGCTCGTCGTCGGGCGATCGTTGCGCGGCATCCAGGCCTTGCAGCAGCGCCTGCAGCTGGACTTCCTGATCGTCGGGATCATCGCCGTCGTGGCCACCCTCGTCGCCGGCTTTGCAGTCGCAGCGCGGCTTCGCGGCCGGGTCGAGGCATTGAGCAACACCTTCACCCGGTTCGAACGCGGCGATCTTGCGGCGCGCAGCGGTGCTGCGTCCGGTCATGACGAACTGGTGCAGCTTGCCGGGCACGTCGATACGCATCTGGACTGGATGGCGCGCCTGCTGTCCGCCCAGCGCGATATCAGCGACAACATCGCCCATGAATTGCGCACGCCGCTGGTGCATCTCGACACACGGTTGCTCAGCGTTATCGGCCACAATGGCGATCCTGCGGTCGCATCCGAACTCCATCTCGCCCGCAACGATATCCGGTCGATCGTGTCCCTGTTCGATGCGCTGCTCGACCTGGCTTTGGCCGAATCGGGCGGTCTCAACCCGAACACCATGTCCTTCGACCTGAGTGAACTCGCAGCCGACCTTGTCGAACTCTACGCCGCCAGCGCCGAGGAAGCCGGTCTCGATTTCAAGGCGCGCATTGCCCCGGGCATCACCATGCACGGCGAGGCTATGGCGGTAACGCGGCTGATCGCCAATCTGCTCGACAATGCCTTCAAATATGTGCCGCCGGGCTCAAGGGTCCGCCTGATCATCGCCGATGGGCCGCGTATCATCGTTGAAGACAATGGCGACGGAATCGCCGCCTCGGAGGTCGAACAGATTTTCCAGCGCTTTCGCCGGGCCGCCGCGCCTGGCACCGGGCATGGCCTTGGCCTGGCGCTGGTCAAGGTTATCGCCGCACGCCACGGCCTGGTCGCGCGGGTCGAAAACGCGCAGCCAGGCGCGCGCTTCATCGTCGAACCCCAGCATGGCAAGCGAGCAAAGGGCCTGATCGGATGACAAGGACGCGATCGCGGATACGGGCAATGTTGCTGGTACCCGCAGCCCTGCTGGTGCTTGCCGATACGGGCGCCCGCGAATTCGACCAGGTCGTTGCCGCGCTCAAGACGGGCGAGGCTGCCGAATTGGCCGGCGACCGCAAACAGGCGCCTGTGCTGCGTCGCGTGGCGGATACGTTGGTGGCCGCCGGGGCAAGACCCCTTGAGGGCACCCAAGATCTCGCGCAGCACTGGCGAGCTGCAGCGGAACGGGTCGATCCCGGGCATGGCGCTGTGCTGCCGGGCTATCGCGATCGCGCGCTCGGCCCGGCCTATCGCACGGTGACCTTGCCAGGTGGCGGCAAGGCGGTTTTCGAGCAGGTGTTCCTTGCCGGACAACGCGCCCGCGTTTCGGTTGTCGCGGTGAGCAACAGCGATTTCCAGCTATCTGTCAGCGATGACGACAACAGGCAGGTATGCCGCAACAGCGTCACCGCCAGCCGCTGCGAATGGGTGCCGGCGTGGACAACCCGGTTCAACGTCAACATTCTGAATTCCGGGCCGGCTGCCGGGGTCTATTACCTGGTGATCCAATAGCCCGCCGCCGCGACAACTACGGGCAACGCGGCCATGATGGGCGCGGTGGAACTGGTCACGGCAGGCCGCCTCATCCGCTGGTCGGGGCGAGAGGATTCGAACCTCCGGCCTCTGCCTCCCGAAGGCAGCGCTCTACCGGGCTGAGCTACGCCCCGACGCGTACGGAAGCGGGCCTATAGCTGTCGGCGGTGCTGCACGCAACGACGAAACGTTCCGCATCAGCCGATGAGGCCGAGCATCTCGGCGACGCTGACAATCTTCTCGCGCGGCGCTCCGGGGCGAGCGCGGGCGACCTCGGCCGCGTCGATGCCCTGCCAGTGGGCAAAATGGGTGACGCGCACACCGCGGCCTTCCAGCAGTGCATCGAGTCCTGCCGGCCCGGCCCCGCCCTTTCCTGCCCCCCCCGTGTCGGCAACAATCGCGTCGACGACCGAAAATCCGTCCGGCCGGTTGGTGCCGATGGTTCCGGAAGGACCGCGCCGCGCCCAGCCGCTTGCATACAGCCCCGGAAAGATGCGCCCCGTATCATCCGATGCAAACCGTCCGCGGCCGGTATCATAGGGCACGCCGGCGATCGTCGCGGTGCGGTAGCCGATACAGGCGATGACAAGGCCGCAAGGGATGGCGTGGAGTTCCCCGGTGCCGACGGCAACTCCGTCTTCCAGTCGCGTTGTCTCGACGATCAGCCGTTCGGCCTTGCCATTGCCCTCGACGGCCACCGGACGACGAAAGAACTCGAAGTGAATCGTGATGGGCTTGTCGCCGCGCGGCGTCGCGGCGAAACTACGCAGGTGCGTTACGGTCTTGCGCAATCCGGGGTCGAGCGCGGCATCTGCCTCGAGGGGTGGCAGGTCAGGGGCGCGCACCAGCGGTTGGGCCCGCTCGAGGTGGCCAAGCTCTCCCATTTCCTTGGTCGTGAAGCTCGCCTGGTGCGGGCCGCGGCGGCCGACGATATGGACATCGCGCACGCCGCTGCCTTCAAGCTGGTGATGGGCATGGCCGGCGATATCGGAAATCGCCAGCTCGGCCGGGGTCTTGGCGAGGATGCGCGCGCAATCGATGGCAACATTGCCGTTGCCGATGATGGCGGCGCCATGGTGTGACAGATCGATGTCCAGCCCGGCAAAATCCGGATGGCCGTTGTACCAGCCAACGAACGCCGCGCTTCCCCAGACGCCGGGGAGATCGTCGCCCGGGATGCCCAGCGGCTTGTCGTGCGGCGCACCGACGGACAGTACGACCGCGTCATAAAGCCCCAGCAGCTCGTCGATCGACACATCGGCGCCGAGGTTGACGTTGCCGACAAAGCGCACGCCTTCGCCGAGCGAGGTTGCCTCATAGCGCTTGGTGACCGCCTTGATCGACTGGTGATCGGGCGCGACGCCGGCACGGATAAGGCCATAGGGCGTCGGCAATCGGTCGATGATGTCGACGTGTGCAGCGCCGCCCCAGTGCTTGAGCGCTGCTTCGGCGGTGTAATAGCCGGCGGGACCGGCCCCGATGATGGCGATGCTGAACGTCAATGCGGCCTCCGAATTCGATATCGCGTTGCTAGAGCGCCCTCGCCCGCGCCGGTCAAGCAACGGAATGTTTCAGCACTGGCGCGGCCCGCCCCATTTGCGGCAAGGCCTCCCCCCTGCTAGGCGCAGTGCAACATGACAGCAGACCTTTCCCTCATCCGCAACTTCTCGATAATCGCGCATATCGATCACGGGAAATCGACCCTTGCCGACCGGTTGATCCAGACCACTGGCGGGCTGACCGCGCGGGAAATGAGCGAGCAGGTGCTCGACAACATGGATATCGAAAAGGAACGCGGCATAACCATCAAGGCGCAGACGGTGCGCCTCGATTACCCGGCAAAGGACGGCAGGACCTACATCCTCAACCTGATGGACACGCCGGGCCATGTCGATTTTGCCTATGAAGTCAGCCGCTCTCTCGCCGCCTGCGAAGGCGCGCTGCTTGTCGTCGATGCGGCCCAGGGGGTCGAGGCGCAGACGCTTGCCAATGTCTACCAGTCGATCGAGCATGACCATGTCATCGTGCCTGTCATCAACAAGGTCGATCTGCCCGCCGCCGAACCCGAACGGGTCAAGCGCCAGATCGAGGATGTCATCGGCCTGTCCACCGACAATGCCGTGCTGACCAGCGCCAAATCCGGACTTGGTATCGAGGATTTGCTGGAAGCCATCGTCAAGGAGATACCGCATCCCAAGGGCGACCCGGATGCGCCCTTGAAGGTGATGCTGGTCGATAGCTGGTACGATCCCTACCTCGGCGTCGTCATCCTGGTGCGCGTCATCGACGGGGTCCTGAAGAAGGGCCAACAGATCACCATGATGGCGGCAGGGACGACGCACCTCGTCGACCGGGTCGGGTGTTTTCGCCCCAAGATCGAAGTGCTCGACGCATTGGGACCGGGTGAAATCGGTTTCATCACCGCCCAGATCAAGGAAGTCGCGCAGACCAACGTCGGCGACACGATTACCGATGCCCGCAGGCCGACCGCCGAGGCGCTGCCGGGTTTCAAGACCGTCCAGCCGGTGGTCTTCTGCGGGCTGTTCCCGGTCGATGCCGCGGATTTCGAAAAATTGCGCGATTCGCTCGGCAAGCTGCGGCTGAATGATGCATCGTTCAGCTTTGAAACGGAAAGCAGCGCCGCGCTCGGCTTCGGCTTTCGCTGCGGCTTTCTCGGCTTGCTCCACCTGGAGATCATCCAGGAACGGCTGACCCGCGAATATGACCTCGACCTTATCACCACGGCGCCGTCGGTCGTCTACAAGATGCTGCTGCGCGATGGCCGCACGCTCGAGTTGCACAATCCATCGGACATGCCCGATCCCTCGACCATCGAACTGATCGAGGAGCCGTGGATCGAGGCGGTGATCTTCGTGCCCGACGAATATCTCGGCTCGCTGCTGAAGCTTTGCCAGGACCGTCGCGGCATCCAGAAAAACCTGACTTACGTGGGTGGCCGCGCTCAGATCACCTATGAATTGCCGCTCAACGAAGTGGTGTTCGACTTCTACGATCGCCTCAAGTCGATCTCGAGGGGCTATGCCTCGTTCGATTATCACCAGATCGGCCACCGCGAAGGCGATCTGGTCAAGATGACCATCATGGTCAACGCCGAGCCGGTCGACGCGCTCGGCATGATCGTCCACAGGGCCGCCGCCGAAGCCCGCGGCCGCCACATGTGCGAGCGCATGAAGGACCTTATCCCCCGCCATCTGTTCAAGATTCCGGTGCAGGCGGCAATCGGCGGAAAGGTCATCGCGCGCGAGACGATCGCGGCGATGCGCAAGGACGTCACGGCAAAATGCTATGGCGGTGACGCCAGCCGCAAGCGCAAGCTGCTCGACAAGCAGAAGGAGGGCAAGAAGCGGATGCGCCAGTACGGCAACGTCGACATCCCGCAGGAAGCCTTCATCGCGGCATTGCGCATGGGTGACGACAACTGAGGCTGGATAGCCAGGCCGCCATCCAGCGGCCATGCGCCGACTTTCAGTCGCATCTTGCTGATTTTTCACCGTCCTGACACCGTTTTCAGCCGGCCATCAGGCTAAATTCGAACCGTCGGGTTTTGCTGTTCCTTTTGGCGACAACACCCGCAATGATGGTCCACGGTCGTTTCGCTGGCGTTGATGGCGTGACGGATACGATTCTGCGGGGTAAGCTGTCGGCATGGTCAGAATTCTTTGCGTCGAAGATGATGTCACTACGGCGGATTATATCGCCAAGGGCCTCGGTGAGGCCGGCTTCAGCGTCGAAGTATCCCACGATGGCCGCGACGGACTTTTTCAAGCCAGTGACGGCAGTTACGACTGCATCGTGCTCGACCGGATGCTGCCCGGGATGGACGGTCTTGCCGTGCTTTCGGCATTGCGCGCCGCCGGGGTGACCACGCCGGTTGTCATGCTCTCGGCACTCGCCAGCCTCGATGAACGCGTGCGCGGCTTGCGCGCCGGCTCCGACGACTATCTGACCAAGCCTTTCGCGTTCGCCGAATTGCTGGCGCGAATCGAAGCGGTGCGGCGACGCGGCACACAGACGGCATCTGCCGATACCCCCGTCACCAAGCTCCTCTGCGAGGACCTGGAAATGGACTTGCTGTCGCGGCGCATCACCCGCGGCGGTCGCAAGGTCGATCTGCAGCCGCGCGAATTCCGCCTGCTCGAATTCCTGCTGCGCCACAAGGAACAGGTCGTCACCCGCACCATGTTGTTAGAAGGCGTCTGGGACTATCATTTCGACCCCGGCACCAACGTGATCGATGTCCACGTCAGCCGCTTGCGCAAGAAGCTCGACGAGGGCGGCGCCAAGCCCTTGCTGCATACCGTGCGCGGCGCCGGTTACCGCCTCGGCGATTCCTGAGTTGGCGACAACCGCGCCGAACCGCCGACCGCTGCGTTCCACCACGGCGCGCATTGCGCTGGTGGGCTTTGCCGCGCTGGTTGCCAGCAGCGCTATCGTGCTGGGCTATATCGCATGGGTTACCCGTGGCCAGCTCGCGTCGAGTGCCCAGGCGATCATCGAGGCCGAACGAAGCGGCATCAGCCAGACCTATGCACGCGAAGGCATCAAGGGGGCCCGCAGCCTTGTCGCCAACGACCTGCGGGTGCCAGGCCCGTTGGTCGTCATGATCCAGGGCAAGGATGGCGCCATCCTGGCGGGCAACTTGCAGCATTGGCCCGAAAGCCTGGTTGCGGATGGCCGGTACTGGCGCAGCCGCCTGACCCGCACCGGCGCCCTGCGATCCGAACCCTTTGCGATGATTGCGTCGCGGTTGGCGGGCGGTGCGCGATTGCTCGTCGGTCGCAGCCTCGAGGAGGAGGAGCGACTGACCGCGACGCTGACCACCAGCATGATCGGCGCCGTGGGGCTGGCCGTCGTGCTGGCAGGCACCATCAGCCTTGTGCTGACCCGGATGATCGACGAGCGCGTGCAGCGCATCGCCGACGTCGCCAGCGCCGTTGCCGGCGGCGATCTCAGTCGCCGCGTCGAAGTCGATGCCGACAGCTGGCGGGAGGGTGATGCCTTCGATCGCATGGGTGTGGCGCTCAATGCCATGCTGGCGCGAATCGAATCGCTGCTCGATGAACTGCGGGCATTGACCGATGGATTGGCGCACGACTTGCGATCGCCGTTGACCCGGATGAAGGCGCGCATCGACCGAATGGCGCGCGCCGACCTGATCAGCGGATCCGACGTCCTCGCTGTCGGGGCTGAAGCCGACGCCCTGCTGGCGATGCTCGACAACAGCCTCGAAATCACCCGCATCGAAGCCGGCATCGGCCGCGAAAATTTCGCCGACCTCGATCTCGCGGCATTGGTGACCGACCTTGCCGAAATGTACGAGCCGCTGGCGGAAGACAATGGCGTGCGGTTGACCGCGAATGCGCCGGAAAAAGTGCCGATTCTTGCGCATCGCGAACTGCTCGGGCGAGCCGTATCCAACCTGATCGACAATGCCCTGCGCTATGGCTCGTCGGGCGGCAGTATCGAGGTGTCAGCCGTCACGACAGACGAAGGCACCCAGTTGACCGTCGCCGACAACGGCCCCGGCATCGCCATCACCAACCGCGAGGATGCGCTGCGCCGTTTTGGCCGCTTGGATACGGCACGATCGGTCAACGGTGCCGGGCTCGGGCTGTCTCTCGCCGCCGCTATCGCGCGGCTCCACGGCGGACGCCTGACGCTGGCAGGGAACAACCCCGGCCTTCGCGTCATCATCGATATGCCGACGAACATCGCCCACTGAATACCGGGCCGCGCGCCTGCTTTCGTGCCGATTGCCCGGGAAATCCGGACCTGCAAGATCTCGACTGGTTGGCGGCCGCGGGACTATT